>NZ_JBSKHP010000005.1:0-273206 GCF_057128625.1 Pseudomonas imperatae
CCCGGCTACGCCGGGGACCGCTTGGCCAACGCCTCCAGTCGGCCCTGGCGCTTTATGGGGCACACAATCAAGATCAAAGGCCTCACGGAAGCAAAAGCAACAGCTGCCTCGCTTGAGATTTTTCTGGCATTTCTGGCCAGCGCAGCCTCGCGGCAGCGGCTACGCGATAGCGTGATGCGCAGCCCTGACACAGTCAGGCACAATGGCAGTTTTCCCTGGCCTGAGGAATAAGCCCTTGCCCCTGCACATCCGCCCCGCCACCCCCGCCGACGCCGAACTGATCCTGGGCTTCATCACTGAGCTGGCCATCTACGAAAAAGCCGAGCATGAGGTCGTCGCCAACGTCGACGATATCCGCCGCAGCCTCGAAGACCCCGAAGGCTACGCCCGCGCCCTGGTGTGCTCGCTGGACGACGAGCCAGTCGGCTTTGCCCTGTACTTCCTCAGCTACTCCACCTGGCTGGGCCGCAAGGGCATTTACCTGGAAGACCTGTACGTGTCGTCGAAACACCGCGGCGTGGGTGCCGGCAAGGCGCTGCTCAAGCACCTGGCGCAGATTGCCCACGACAGCGGCTGTGGCCGCCTGGAATGGAGCGTGCTGGACTGGAACGAGCCGGCGATCAAATTCTACGAATCCATCGGCGCCGCCGCCCAGCCCGAGTGGATTCGCTACCGCCTGGCCGGCGATTCGCTCAAGGCTTTCGCCCAGGCCGACTAGACTGGCTGGCAACGGGATAAAAGGAGAGGTTCCATGTTGCCACGCTCGATTGCCCTTGCTGCCTGCCTGTGCTTGCCATTGCTGGCCCAGGCAGCGCCGTTCACGCTCAGGACCCCGGATGGCGACGACAACGCCCTGCTGCGCCAGGCCAATGCCGGCAACACCGGGGACTGCGGCGGTGAGAACGTATCGCCGGCGCTGAGCTGGAGCAACGTGCCCCAGGGCACGCAAAGCTTCGCCGTGACCATTCACGACCCTGACGGCCAGAAAGGCCTGGGGGTGGACCACTGGGTGCACTATGGCATCAAGGCCAGCACCCATGAGGTGGGCGCCGACGCCAGCCTCAAGGGCAAGATCGAAGGTGTGGGCGGCAGCAACAGCAAGGGCCTGGCCACCTACAGCGGGCCGTGCCCGCCGGTGGGGGAAAACCCGCACCACTACGTGATTCAGCTCTATGCGCTGGACCTGGCGGCGGATGCGCTGCCGGCCGGGCTGACCCGTGATGACCTCCTGGCGCGAATCAAGGGGCATATCCTGGCCAACACCAGCGTGGTGCGGCGCTACGGTCGCTAGCGCAGCACCGCACGCGCTGTAGCCGCTGCCGCAGGCTGCGCTGGCCGGTGTGAACCCAGGAGATTTCCAGCGAGGCGTAGGGCCAGCGCAGCCTGGCGGCAGCGGCTACGAGGCGTGATGGGGGCCGAGCAGGAAGTTGCCTGGGCCGGTTCCGCCCTCCACCACCGGCACCACCGCCTCATCCTTGAGGTTCACCCCCGACAGCTGCCGCCGCCACGCCTCGCGCATCAGGTACAACAGCTTGTGCGCCGCCATGGCGTAGCTCATGCCCTCCAGCCGCACGTTGGAGATGCAGTTGCGCGCCGCGTCGTTAAGCCCGACCCGCGGCGCGTAGGTGAAGTACAGCCCCAGGCTGTCGGGCGAACTGAGGCCCGGCCGTTCGCCGATCAGGATCACCACCATGCGCGCGCCCAGGCGTTCGCCAATCTCGTCGGCCACCGCCACCCGCCCCTGCTCCACCAGGCTCACCGGCGCCTGGCGCCAGCCTTCGGCAGCGGCCATTTCGTCGATGAACTGCAGCATCAGCACGCTATGCCGGCGTACCGCCAGTGACGACAGGCCGTCGGCGATCACCACGGCCAGGTCATAGCCGTCGGGGTTGAGCTGGCGGTGTTCGTCCAGCAGCCTGGCCGAGGCACTGTCCAGCCGCCGCCCCAGGTCCGGGCGTTGCAGGTAGACGTGGCGGTCGCTGGCGGCGCTGTGCAGCAGTAGCGCCTGGCCATTCAGGCTGGCGGCCAGCAGCTCACGGTCGAACGGCGTGTGCACTGCGTCCCGGGCCTGGGCGTGGGCGTACTGGAAATCCAGCTGCGCAGCGGTGGGCAGGCTGGTGCCGGCGCGGCCCAGGGCGATGCGTGCCGAGGTCAGGCTGCGCAGTTGCTGCCAGGGGTCGGCCTGGGCCGGTTGCTTGCGGTCATCGCTCATGGCTTGCCCTCACTTCAACTGTGCCAGCGCCTGGCGGAACGCCGGCGGCAGGCCCTTGCCTAGCTGCAGCGTGCCGTCGCCCTGGGTCATGATCTGCATGCGCGCCAGCCATTCCTCGTACTCCGGCGCCGGGCGCAGGCCCAGGGTCTTGCGCGCGTACAGGGCGTCGTGGAACGAAGTGGTCTGGTAGTTGAGCATGATGTCGTCGGAGCCGGGGATGCCCATGATGAAGTTGATGCCGGCCACGCCCAGCAGGGTCAGCAGCATGTCCATGTCATCCTGGTCGGCTTCGGCGTGGTTGGTGTAGCAGATATCGCAGCCCATGGGCACGCCCAGCAGCTTGCCGCAGAAGTGGTCTTCCAGGCCGGCGCGGATGATCTGCTTGCCGTTGTACAGGTACTCGGGGCCGATGAAGCCGACCACGGTGTTGACCAGGAACGGCTTGAAATGCCGGGCCACGGCATAGGCGCGGGTCTCGCAGGTCTGCTGGTCGACGCCGTGGTGGGCGTTGGCCGACAGCGCGCTGCCCTGCCCGGTCTCGAAATACATGAGGTTCTGGCCGACGGTACCACGCTTCAGGCTCAGGCCGGCCTCGTAGCCTTCGCGCAGCAGTTCCAGGCTGATGCCGAAGCTGGCGTTGGCCGCCTCGGTGCCGGCGATGGACTGGAACACCAGGTCCAGCGGCACGCCGCGTTCGATGGCGGCGATGGACGAGGTGACGTGGGTGAGCACGCAGGACTGGGTGGGAATCTCGTAGCGCTGGATGACGCCGTCGAGCATGCGCAGCAGGTCGCTGATGGCGCTGAGGCTGTCGGTGGCCGGGTTGATGCCGATCATGGCGTCGCCGTTGCCGTACAACAGGCCATCGAGCACGCTGGCAGCGATGCCAGCGGGGTCGTCCGTGGGGTGATTAGGCTGTAGCCGCGTGGACAGCCGCCCGCGCATGCCCACGGTGTTGCGGAATTTTGTGACCACGCGGATCTTCTGCGCCACCAGCACCAGGTCCTGCACGCGCATGATCTTCGACACCGCCGCGGCCATCTCCGGGGTCAGCCCCGGGGCCAGGGCGCGCAAGGCGGCCTCGTCAGCCGCATCGCCCAGCAGCCAGTCGCGAAATCCGCCCACGGTCAGGTGGCTGACCGGGGCGAAGGCTGCAGCGTCGTGGCTGTCGAGGATCAGCCGGGTCACTTCATCGCTTTCGTAAGGGATCAGCGCTTCGTTGAGGAAGTGCTTGAGCGGCACGTCCGCCAGGGCCATCTGCGCCGCCGCGCGCTCGGCATCGCTGCCGGCGGCGACTTCGGCCAGGTAGTCACCAGACCGGGCCGGGCTGGCCTTGGCCATCAGCTCCTTGAGGCTGTCGAAACGCCAGGCCAGGCCACCCACGGTATGCACGAAACCACTCATTTCAGGACTCCTTTCTCAAGCGTTGCCGGCCAGGGCGACACGGGCGGCGCCGCGGCCCAGCACGACCTTGCAGAATACCGCACCTGCAATCATCAGGCCGGCGAACACGCAGGCGATCTGGCCGTTGAACCAGACCATGGCGATCAGGCAGACCACGGCCAGCACCAGGGCGATGCCCGGCACCACAGGATAGCCCGGGGCGCGGAAGCTGCGTTCCAGGTTCGGTTCGATCTTGCGCAGGCGGAACAGGCTCAGCAGGCTGATGATGTACATCACGATAGCGCCGAACACCGACATGGTGATCATCGCCGCGGTCAGGCTCATGCCCTGCAGGTTCACCAGGCCGTCGCTGAAGATCGCGGCGATGCCGATCACGCCGCCGGCGAGGATGGCGCGGTGCGGGGTCTGGAAGCGCGACAGCTTGGCCAGGCCAGCCGGCAGGAAGCCGGCACGGGCCAGGGCGAAGAACTGCCGCGAATAGCCCATGATGATGCCGTGGAAGCTGGCTACCAGGCCGAACAGGCCGATCCACACCAGCATGTGCATCCAGTTGGAGTTGTTGCCCACCACGGTCTTCATGGCCTGTGGCAACGGGTCGTTGAGGTTGGACAGGGCCTTCCAGTCGCCCACGCCGCCGGCAAAGACCATGGTGCCGATGGCCAGCACCACCAGGGTGAGGATGCCGGTGATGTAGGCACGCGGGATGGTCTTCTTCGGGTCCTTGGCTTCTTCGGCGGCCATGGCCGCGCCTTCGATGGCGAGGAAGAACCAGATGGCGAACGGAATGGCCGCGAACACGCCGGACAGCGCGCCCAGGCTGAAGGTGTCACTGCCGGCCCAGCCGCCCAGCACGAAGTTGCTGAAGCTGAAGCCCGGCGCTACCACGCCCATGAACACCAGCAGTTCCAGCACCGCCAGCACCGTGACCACCAGTTCGAAGGTGGCGGCGATGTTGACGCCGATAATGTTCAGGCCCATGAACACCAGGTAGGCGCCGGCGGCGGCCCACTTGGGGTCCAGCCCCGGGAACTGCACGTTCAGGTAGGCGCCGATGGCCATGGCGATGGCCGGTGGCGCGAACACGAACTCGATCAGGGTGGCCAGGCCGGCGATCATCCCGCCGCCCACGCCAAAGGCGCGCAGGCTGTAGGCGAACGGGCCGCCGGCGTTGGGGATGGCGGTGGTCAGTTCGGTGAAGCTGAAGATGAAGCAGGTGTACATCACCGCCACCATCAGCGTGGTCACCAGGAAGCCCAGGGTGCCGGCGGTGCCCCAGCCGTAGCTCCAGCCGAAGTACTCGCCGGAAATCACCAGGCCCACGGCGATGCCCCACAGATGGAGGGTGCCCAATGTCGGTTTGAGTTGCGTGCTGCTCATTGTGTCGTACCTTCGAGAGGATGCCTGGGGCCCAGCATATCGAAGCATTTGCTTACAAGACTTGACCGGTAAAACCGGCTTTTGTGCCCTGCGGTCAAGTTTGGCGAAGGGTGCGCAATGGCGGGGCATGACGCGCGCCAAGTGCACCATGTAGCAGCGGCCTCCAGGCCGCGTCACGCGCGCTGCGGTAGTGCAGGTACGCCGCGTGGGGGGGCAGGACGCAGCCTTCGGCAGCTGCTACAGGGTGGTTACCGGAATTCCCAGTCAGGGGCCGGTGATTGCAGCTTATCGGCCGTTCAGGCCTCTACACCGCCGGAAACATGAACCCGGAACAACTCTTGCTTGAAGTTTTTTCATGATGCCCCCGCTGACAAGGTAACCGCCATGACCCCTTCGCTGTTTTCCCCCGCCGCGCACCCAGGCTCCCGGGCGAACAACCGTGGGGTGTTGTCGGCGGCGGCCAACGGCCTGGACCAATTCATCACCCACCACGGCGGCGACCTGGACCGGGTGTTCGGCCATGCCGGCATCGACGCTGAACAGCTACGCCACCCCACGCTGAGCCTGGCGCTGCCCAATTATTGCCAGGTGCTGGAAGAAGCCGCACGCCAGACCGGCTGCGATAATTTCGGCCTGCGCTACGGCGAGCAGTTCAAGCCCCAGGCCCTGGGGCTGCTGGGCTACGTGGGCCTGTGTTCGGCCACCCTGGAAGAGGCGCTGGTCAACTTCGCCCAGGCCTTCCCCTTCCACCAGCACAGCACCCTGATCCAGCTGGTGGACCAGGGCGAGTGTTACCGTTTCGACTATCAGGTGCGCCACGGCGCCATCCTCGAGAAGCGCCAGGACGCCGAGCTGACCATGGGCATGGCCATGAACCTGGTGCGCCATGTGCTGGGGCAGCACTGGGCACCGCGCGAGGTGCAGTTCGAGCACGCACGGCCCATGGACTGGCAGGAGCACCGCGCGGTGTTCGACGCGCCGGTACGCTTTGACCAACCGTGCAACGCCATCCTGATTCCCAAGCAGGACCTGCAGGGCAAGCCCATGCCCGGCCATGACCCGGTGCTGCTGATGCTGGTGATGGATGCCATCCGCCAGCTGGGCGACGCCGATGCCGGCCCGGACCTGCTGGACCAGGCCCGCCAGGCCATTCGCGCGGTGTTGCACCAGGGCGAACCGGTGCTGGAACTGATTGCCGAACAGCTGGAGCTCACTGATTCGGGCCTGCAACGCCGGCTGCGCGACTGCGGCTTGAGCTTCAGCCAACTGGTGGACCAGACCCGTCAGGACCTGGCCCGGCAGTACCTGCGCCAGCAGAACCTGTCCATTTCCGAGTTGGCGCCGCTGCTTGGCTACTCGGAAACCAGTGCCTTCTCCCGCGCCTTCAAGCGCTGGTCAGGGGTGAGTCCCCGCCAGTGGCGGCAGGCGGCTGCAAGATGACGGTGTCTTTCAGGAAATACCCGAGCATGAAGGACCTGTCGCCCGACTGGGAGACAAGACCTACCACCACAACGCGGTTGTCAGTCTGCACAAACATGGCCAACACCCTGTTGGTGCCGGGGTAATAACGCTGATTCCTGATCGTCACTACGCCCCCCTCGCCAAACGTTGCATCGAATTTACCATTCACACCAATGCGGCCAAATGCGGGCAGGCTCGCATTCGGATTCAACGGGTTGAGCCGGTATCCCCCGACAATGACGCCATTTCGCGGATCCTGAGCGCCACGCAGCCAGGTGAGCTCGCCCAGCTCATCCCCCAACAGCAACGGCTCCCCGCCGTTGAAATCGATATCCTGACTGCCATCCTGATTGACGCTCATCAGCAATCCGGAATCCTTGCTATCAGCCAGCCCTTTACCGACGGCGACCACGGCCCAGGTCAAGGCATGTTTGAGGAAGGTCCCGAATACCTCGACACCTGTCACAGGAGTAGCTGGGTAAACAAAGCCCCCTGGTCCAAAGCCCTCGTCCAGCGTGCCGCCAGGCGTGACGCCGACAAAGACGCCCGCTGGTGGTGCACCGGCTACTGCGGCTTCATGGCCTGCCAGGATGATACGGTTGTAGGGCTCTGGAATTTCCAGCGATTGCAAGTGCAGATCCTTAGGTGGCTGGCCAATGATATCCAACATCCCAGTCCCATTGAATGCAGGATCGAGCCGCCCCTGCAGATCGAGGCAGATCACCTGATTGGGTTGAGAAGCTCCGCCGGCGGCAAGGATGTAGATCCTGTCCGGCGTTACCCGAGCCACCAACCGGTCCAAGGCCTCAACGCTGCGGACGCCAGAAGCGGGGCCGAGCATGGCATACCCTGGGGTGGCTGAATCGCCAAATGACGTCACGAGGCCGAGTTCACGAGTCACTTTGCCCAGGAACGGGAAATATCCTTCACGATCCGGCAGGGTAAACGCCCCCAGCGCAACTATGCCATCCGCCTGCAGGAATAAATCCAGGCCACATGCAGTGACCGCTCCATGGGGGAGACTGAAATACTCCTTACCTGTCGGCAAACCGTAGTCGTAATGCTGTGCGATGTAGAAATAGTTGGGATTACTCCACTGACCAGTCAGGTAGATTGATTTAAAACTCGCATTGTTATCGAACGTTGCGCCGTAGGTGAGATGGGGGAGCACACCGTTAGTGCCCCCGTAAAAAAGCGGGTCTTCTTCACCACTGCGATAATCAGTCATGGTCGCTACATTCCAGAGGTCAATGGACAGAAGTTCCATTAAGCGGCACTGGCCTGAAAGCCACAACTGACAGAACTGACAGGAACCAAATAGCCATCACTCGTCGGCAACCAACCCCAACCGCTCATGCCACTGGGCGATCGACTCCTGCGGGTAACCCTGGAATTGCTGGTCGCCCTTCTTCACCTGCACCTCCACCCACGGCGCCTTGGAATCGAGCAGCAGATGGGTGTGCTCCGGTGGCACCGGCAGCGGTGTGTCGATGGCACTGGCAAAGGGGTGGATCAGCTCCGGCCACTCCGGGCTGAACAGCCACAGCCCGCTGCCGCACCGGCTGCAGAAGTGCCGCTCGGCGCTGCTGACGTCGGTCTGGTTCAGGCGCGCATGGTAGATGCTGATGTGCTTGCGCCCCTTGACCTGCAAGGAAGCGGCGTCGCCGCCCAGGTTGATGGCGTAGCCGCCACCGCCCTGGGTCTTGCGGCAGATGGAGCAGTAGCAGCGCTGGTACGGATAGGGGTGCTGGCTTTCGAGGCTGAACGTGACGGCGCCGCAGTGGCAGGAACCTTCGAGCAACATGGCGGGACTCCCCGGTGGTTGAGCGTTGCTACTCTAGACCACCGGGCAACCCGCGCCGTTCACACCGTGCGCAAGGCCCGGCCACTGGCGGCGACGAACGCCAGCAACAGCACCATCACCCCCAGCGCCACCGCCAGGCTGCTGGCGTGGGCGATGAAGCCGATGGCCGCCGGGCCGATGAGGATGCCGGCGTAGCCCAACGAGGTCATGGCCGGAATGGCGACGCTTTGGGGCATGGTCTTCTGCCGGCCGACGGCGGTGAACAGCACCGGCACGATGTTCGAGCAGCCGGCGCCCACCAGCGCGTAGCCGACCAGGGCCAACGCCCAGTTCGGCGCCAGGATCGACAACGCCAGGCCGGCCGCCGCCAGTGCGCCGCCGACGATCACCACGCGCGCGCCGCCCAGGCGGGTGACGATCACATCGCCGGTCAGGCGGCCGATGGTCATGGTGGTGGCGAACGCCGCGTAGCCGAGGCCGGCGTAGCGTGGGTCCATGCCATGGTCGCCCACCAGGAACACCGCGCTCCAGTCCAGCACCGCGCCTTCGGCCTGGAACACGATAAAGCACAGCACGCCCAGGAACAGCACGATACCCCGGGGACGCGCCAGCAGCGGGCCGGGCTCGCCGTTGCCGCTGGTCAGCAGGTGCGGGGCAGCGGCCCACAGCGCCAGCACGGTCAAGGCCACCACGCACAGCACCGCGGGCAGCGCCTCAAGGCCCAGGCTGAGCAGGCCGGTCATGCCCGCCGCCCCGGCAATGCCGCCAACGCTGAACAGGCCGTGGAAACCCGACATCATCGCCCGGCCGCTGGCGCGTTCCACCAGCACCGCCTGGATGTTCATGGCGCAGTCCAGGGCGCCGATGCCGGCGCCGAAGCAGAAGATCGCCGCCATCAGCAGCCACGGGTTGGCCACGGTGGCCAGCAGCGGCATCACCAGGCACATCACCGCGCTGCCCACCAGGATCACCCGGCGGCAGCCGACCCGGGCGGTGAGGTAGCCGGCCACCGGCATGGTCAGGATCGAGCCGGCGCCCAGGCACAGCAGCAACAGGCCGAGCATGCCGTCGTCGAGGCCGGCGCGCAGCTTGGCCAGGGGCACCAGCGGCGCCCACGACGACATGGCGAAACCGGCGATGAAAAAGGCCACGCGGGTGGAAAAGAATTCCTGCTTGCCAGGCTCCGCCTGGATTGCCGAAGAAGTGGAAGACATGGGGAGACAGCCTTATCTCGCTGAACGGAAATGTGCGAACTACCTTGGTGGCGCCCCAAAAAAATTGCAACCCCTACCCCCCGTAGCAGCGGCCGCAGGCCGCGTCCTGGGGTTACGCGGTGCCTGGGACGCAGCCTGGCGGCAGCTGCTACGGGCAACGTGCGCGTCCCGCGGTTACACAAATGTCTTGCGAACTTGCAGGGCTTTTGTCGATCAGTTCCTAAGACCCCTGTCGGCAAGCAAGGAGAAATCGGGTGCTATCCATGAAGGCCAAAACATTTCTGCCCTGGGTGCTGGGCCTGCTGCTCAGTGTCAACCTCGCTACCGCGGCCACCCCAGCAGCCCCAGCGCCGGCGAAACCTGAGGTGCTGGTGCAGGGCGGCCTGCTTAGTACCCTGTCGTCGGGGATCGACGAGGTGCAGGACAGCCTCGACCTGGACGGCCACCTGGCCGACAGCTGGCGCCTGCGCGCCGACCGCGCCGCCGATGAAGTCGGCGACCTGGTCAACCAGCACTCGGCGCGCTCGGCCCTGAGCCTGGCCGGCGACTTCGCCCTGCTGACCCTGTGCTGGGTGGGGATCTTCGCCGTGCTCAGCCTGCTGGGCCGCTGGATCACCCGGCGCGCGGCGCGCCAGCGCTTCATCCACCAGCGCCCGCGGGTGCAGGGCCTGCTGGACTACCTGCTGCCGTTCACCGTGCCGGCGCTGATCAGCCTGCCCCTGACCCTGACCATCAGCCACAACCTCGACGGCTCCGTGGCCCGCGCCCTGGCCCTGTGCCTCGCCTACGCCACCAGCAGCGGCCTGGTCTCAAGCTCGATCATTCTGTGCCTGATCGTGTTGTTCGACAGCGGCCACCGCCGCACCGCCGTGCGCATCCTGCGCCAGCGCGCGCCGCGGCGGCTGTTCGTGATCGGCTTCCTGGCGGCCCTGGGCGATGCCCTCAACAGCCCGCAGATCGCCCGCCAGCTGGGCGGCAACATCACCGCCAGCCTGGCGGTGCTGTGCGGCCTGCTGGCGACCCTGGCCTTTGCCGTGCTGGTGATTCGCATGCGCCGCCCGGTGGCTCACCTGATCCGCGACCGCTCGCTCAAGCAACGCCTGGAACACCGCGCCGTTCAGGAGTCGCTGCGCATCTTCTCCGGGGTGTGGTACCTGCCCATCCTGTTGATGATCCTGGTGTCCATGGTGCACCTGATCGGCGCCGGGGCCGAGAGCCAGCAGGCGCTGCAAAGCGCCCTGCTGACCACCTTGCTGCTGGTGGGCACGGTGTTCCTCAGCACCTTGCTGCAGCACCTGTTCAAGCCCGGCGAAAACGCTCCGCGGCAAAGCCGCCGGCCCTACCTGGAACTGTTGCGCAACCTGGCCCACGCGCTGTCGCGCATCGCCATGGCCATCGCCTTCATCGAACTGCTGGGGCGCATCTGGGGGGTGTCGATCCTCACCTTTGCCGCGCAGAACTCCCTGGGCCGGGCCATCAGCGACTCGTTGAGCAGCATCGGCCTGATCCTGCTGGTGACCTGGCTGCTGTGGGTGGTGATCGACACCGCGATCCAGGAGGCGCTGACCCCGGCAGTGGGCAAGCGCGCCGGCCGCGAGCCCAGCACCCGGGTCAAGACCATCCTGCCCATGCTGCGCAACGCCACCAAGATCGTGCTGGTGGTGATCTGCGCCATCACCACCATGGCCAACCTGGGCATCAACGTCGCGCCGCTGCTGGCGGGCGCCGGGGTGGTGGGCCTGGCCATCGGCTTCGGCTCCCAGCAACTGGTACAGGACGTGATCACCGGGTTGTTCATCCTGATCGAGGACACCATCGCCATCGGCGACTGGGTGGTGCTCGACTCCGGCCACGCCGGCACCGTGGAAAGCCTGACCATCCGCACCCTGCGCCTGCGCGACGGCAAGGGCTTCGTGCACTCGGTGCCGTTCGGGCAGATCAAAGCGGTCACCAACCAGTCGCGGCAGTTCGCCTACGCGTTCTTCTCGGTGCAGGTCAGCTACGACAGCGACATCGACACCGCGCTGGAGCTGATCCGCGAGGCCGGGCGCTCCATCAGCGAGGACATCGTGCTCAAGCACAACCTGCAGGGCCCGCTGCAGGTGTTCGGGGTCGACAAGATGGACCTCAACGGCATCTCCCTGACCGCCCAGTTCCGCACCATATCCGGGGGGCAGTATGGGGTGAACCGGGCATTCAACGAGCGCTTGAAAAAGCTGGTGGACCAGAGCGACAACGTACGGTTTGCGCAGTACTCGCAGCCGGTGCTGGCGGTGTCGTGATCAGGGCTGTTCGCCGGCGAACACGCTCACCGCCTCCACCGCCCTGCCCGCCCCCTCGCAGATCTGCACGATCACCTCGCCTGCCTGGTCGGCCAGGGCCACGCTGCGACCAGCCTGCTCGCGGGTGGCGTCCATGCTGGCGATGGCCGAGCGGGTTTCCTGCTGGATGCGCTCGATCATCGCCGAGATCTCCGCGGTGGAGCCGCTGGTACGCCCAGCCAACTGCCGCACTTCGTCCGCCACCACGGCAAAGCCACGGCCCATGTCGCCGGCGCGCGCGGCCTCGATGGCAGCGTTCAGGGCCAGCAGGTTGGTCTGGTCGGCGATGCCGCGGATGGTGTTGACGATGGTGGTGATCTGCTCGGAACGCTGGCCCAGGTGGCCGAGCATCTGCGAGGAATGGTCGATGTTAGTGGCGATCTCGCGCATCTGCCCGGCGGCCTGGTGGATCACCTCGGTGCCCTGCTCCGCCGCCCGGCGGGTGTCACGGGAAATGTGATAGGCACGGGCGGCGCTCTGGCCGTCTTCGGCCTGCTTGAGGATGCGCGCGGTGATGTCGGAGGCGAACTTGACCACCTTCACCAGCCGCCCGCTGGCGTCGAATACCGGGTTGTAGTTGGCCTCCAGCCACAACACCTGGCCGCGCTTGCCCACGCGCTCGAATTGGCCGCTGAAGAACTCGCCCTTGTTCAGGCGCTGCCAGAAGCTCTGGTAGTCCTTGCCCTTGAGTACCGCGGGCGGGCAGAACAGGCCATGGTGCTTGCCACGGATTTCCCCCAGGCTGTAGCCGGTCACGGCGAGAAAGTTGTCATTGGCGCTGATCACCCGGCCGTCGGGCTCGAACTCGATCACCGCCATGGCCCGGTCGATGGCGTGCAGGCGCCCCTGGGCGTCGTTGTCGCGCTGCACGCGGCCCGTCACGTCGGTGGCGTATTTCACCACTTTCACCACCCGCCCCTGGACGTCGCGCACGGCGTTGTAGGTGGCTTCCAGCCAGATCGGCGCGCCGCTGGCGTCCACGCGCTGGAAGGTGTCGGCAATGAATTCACCGGCCCTCAGGCGCGCCCACAACTGGCTGTACCCGGCGCTGCGGGCGTAGTCGGGGCTGCAGAACAGGCGGTGGTGCTGGCCGATGACCTGCTCGGCGCGGTAGCCCAGGGTGCGGAGAAAGTTGTCGTTGGCGCGCAGCACCACGCCGTCGAGGTCGAACTCGACCACCGCCATGCTGCGTTCGATGGCGGCCAGCAGGCTGGTCTGCTGGGCCAGGCGTTGTTCCAGGTCGGCATTGGCCTGCCGCAGGCGGGAGCTGAAGAACATGGTCGCATCTCGTATACGCAAGGTGAGGTTGATGCTCGACCTTGAGCAGACAGCCGTACATGTCGATCGCTCGCCCGGGGGCCACTGCAGCGTCGTGTCGGGGAGTTGATAGCAATGTGCCAATACCCGCCAGATCCTATACAAGACTTGTACAAAGCTCAACGCCCCGTCAATAAAAAATGGTACGGACGTGCCGCGCCGCACGCAAAAAAACCGCCCCCTGAAACAGGAGGCGGTCGCGGGTTACGGCATTCGACTCAGTGCATGAACAGCGCGATCAGGATGATGACCGGGATCGGCACGCCGAGGAAAAACAGCAGTAGTGAGCGCATGGTGGTTCTCCTGTTAGCGGATCGGGGCGGTGGTGGTGTACGCGGTGGCAGGGATGATCACCACGGCGTCACGGCGGCGACCGCCGTAGGTAGCCGCCAGGCTGGCGAAGAAGGCACCGCACAGCAGGGCGACGAACATCCACAGCGAGGTGTAGGCGGCGACCTTGGCGGCGGCATCAGCGGCTTTCTGCGCGGCGACCTTGGCGTCTTCCACGGCCTGGCGGGCCTGGCCGTAGACCTGGTCCACGCGCTGCTGGGCCTGCTCGGGCGTCAGGTTGGTGCGTTGGGCCACCAGCTGTGCCAGGTAGGCACGGTCCTCGGTGCTCAGTTGCCCGCCGTTGTTGACAGTGCGGGCGAACACACGGGTGACCTGGGCGTGGGCGGCGTCATCGCTGACGGCGGCCGGGCGGTCGTCACGGAACAGGGTGTCGACGAAGTAGCCGAACGGGTCGCTGTTGCCCGAGGCCTGGGCGCCGGCAGAGGCGCTGGCGGCAGTCACGGCGCCGGAGGCCATGGTGGCGCCGGCTTTCACGCCGCCACCGACCACGCCGCTGACCGAACCCACCACCAGGGTGGCGGTCACCAGGGTGGCCACGGCCCAGGCCAGGAAGCCATGGGCGGTGTCGCGGAAATACACCTCGTCACCGTGCACGGTGGCCCACTTCACCCGCAGGCGGCCGGCGATATAGCCGCCCATGCCCGAGGCGATTATCTGGGTCAGGGCCAGCCAGACAATGGCCGACACCCCCAGGGTCTTGGCGCTGGCGCCCTCCCCGGCCCACGGCGACACCGCCGAGAAACCAAGGCCGAAGCCCAGCAGCACGAGTATCAGCGACAACGCGGCGGCCGCGGCGGCCCCGGCGAATATCGCTGCCCATGAAACGCCCGAGTGGTTGGACCCCTCGGCGGCAGTGGTAGCAAGTTCAGCGTTCGTGATCATTATTGTGGTGCTCCCGGCAAACAGTCAGTGAGACATGCACAGGGAGTGGTGCAGCCCTCATGCCAGCAGCGCCGGAAACTTGTTGTCTTTTAATTCAAGCACTTACTAATCCCGCCAGGAAAAGCGTCATGCAAAGTGCATGATTGGCACCCGCGGCGGCAGGCGTAATGCATCCCCATGGCTTCATGATGGCCGTGCCGGCGCTGTGCTTAGATGAGGGCTGTGCCCATTAGCCTTGCCGGAGCTGCCATGTCCTCGTCCCTCAAAGACCACCTGCGCTTTCATCGCGAACACGATCACCTGAACACCACGTTCGGCAACGACACCTTCGCCCTCAAGGCCGAGGCGTTCGCGCGCTTCTTCGGCACGCCGACCTTCCTGGGCGCGCAGACCCTGGTGGTGGCCCTGTGGGTGCTGGCCAACGTCACCGGGCTGACGACCTTCGACGTCTACCCGTTCATTCTGCTGAACCTGGCGTTCAGCCTGCAGTCGGCCTATGCCGCGCCGCTGATTTTGCTGGCGCAGACCCGCCAGGCAGCGCGGGACAAGGCGCAATCGGAGGCGGACGCGTTGCACCGCGAGGACCTGGCCAAGGCCAACGTCGAGCGCCAGGAGCGGGCGGAAAAGAATACCGCGCTGCTGTTGCAGCTGATGGACCAGAACACCCAACTGACCGAGACCACCCGCCAGTTGGCCGAGCGGGTGGAGACGTTGACCAAACAGATTCACGAAAAGCTGGTGTGAGCCGCGGCCGTCTTCGCCGCCGATACGGTGGCGCGGCGGGGACGCGGCCTGGCGGCCGCTGCTACGGGGGCTGGGCGTCCCGTCGCAATACCGTGGCGCGGCCTGTCGGCTTAATCCTTCAGGGCCTTGCCCAGGGTCTCGATGTTGGCGCGGTAGAAGCCCAGGTAGGTGCTGGCCGGGCCGCTGGCGGTGAGGGCGTCGGAGTACAGCGTGCCGCCGATGCGCGCACCGCTTTCCTCGGCGATCTGCTTGAGCAGGCGCGCGTCCTCGATGTTCTCGATGAACACCGCCTTGATATGGTCGGCGCGGATCTGGCGGATCAGCGCCGCCACCTCGCCAGCCGACGGCTCGCGCTCGGTGTTCAGGCCCTGGGGCGCCAGGAACTGGATGCCGTAGGCCTGGCCCAGGTAGCCGAAGGCGTCGTGGGAGGTGACGATGCGGCGGTTGCCCTCGGGCAGGCTGTCGAAGGTCTGCTTGGCCACGGCCAGCAGCGCCTGGATCTGTGCCACGTAAAGGTCGTGGTTATGCTGGTACTGGCTGGCGTGGGCCGGGTCCACCTGGACCAGGCCACGCAGGATGTTGCCGGCATAGATCTCGGCGTTGGCCAGGCTGTTCCAGGCGTGCGGGTCGGGCACCGTCTGGCCCTCTTCATCGAGGGTGCGCGGCAGCACACCCTGGCTGGCCTTGATCACCTTGGCGCGGGTCTCGCTACTGGTCACCAGGCGGTCCAGCCAGGGTTCGAACGACAGGCCGTTCTCGATGATCAGGTCAGCCTGCTGCACGTGCTTGGCGTCGTCGGGGGAAGTCTCGTAGACGTGGGCGTCCTGGTCAGCGCCCACGACGTTGTCCAGCTGGATGTAGTCGCCACCAATCTGCCGAGTCATGTCGGCAAGAATGCTGAAGCTGGTCACCACCTTCACCTTGTCGGCGGCCTGGGCGAAAACGGGCAACAACACGGACAACAGCAGGATCAACGCGCGCATGATTCGACTCACTGGGGGATGGGCGACCCGTCACGGCGCAGCACGCCATGCACCGGGCCAAACAGCACGGACAACAGGTAGCCGGCACCGGCCACCACGACAATCGCCGGGCCACTGGGCAGCGACAGGTAATAGGACAGCAAAAGGCCCAGCCACACCGACACCGAGCCGATCAGCGCCGCGCACAACAGCAGCACCGGCAGGCGCCGGCTCCAGAAGCGCGCGGCGGTGGCTGGCAGCATCATCAGGCCGACCATCATCAACGCGCCGATGGCCTGGAAGCCGACCACCAGGTTGAGCACCACCAGCCCCAGGAACAGGCCATGGGCCAGCGGGCCGAAGCGGCTGACGCTGCGCAGGAACAGCGGGTCGAGGCTATCGAGCACCAGCGCCTTGTAGATCAGCGCCAGCACCGCCAGGCTGCCGATGGCCACCCAGACCATGGCGTCGAGGGTGGTCTTGTCCACCGCCAGCGCCGAGCCGAACAGCAGGCCCAGCAGGTCCAGGCGCTTGCCCGCCAGGCCCAGGATCAGCACCCCGGAGGCCAGGGAAATGGGGTAGATAGCCGCCAGGCTGGCGTCCTCGCGCAGGCCGGTGTTGCGGCTGATCCACGCCGCCAGCCCCGCCACGGCCAGGCCGGCAGTCAGCCCGCCCAGGGTCAGGGCCGGCAGCGACAGGCCGGCGATCCAGAAGCCGGTGGCGGCGCCGGGCAGGATACCGTGGGCGATGGCATCGCCGATCAGGCTCATGCGCCGCAGCACCAGGAACACCCCCAGGGGCGCGGCGCTGGCGGCCAGTAGCAGGCCGCCGAACAAGGCACGGCGCATGAAGGCGAATTCAACGAAGGGTTGCCACAGGTGCGCCAGCATCAGGCCACCTTGCGCAGGCTGGCGCCGGCGATCAGCTGTTCACTCTGGTCCAGCCGGCAGCCCTGGGGCGAGATCAGCAGGCATTGGTCGATGCGCTCGCGCACCGCCGCCAGGTCGTGGCACACCAGCACCAGGGTGCGGCCCTGGTGGTGCCATTGCAGCATCTGCTGCCACAGCAGGGTCTGGCTGGCCTCGTCCAGGCTGGCGTCGGGTTCGTCCAGCAGCAGCAACGGCGCCTCGGTGAGGCTCAGGCGCGCCAGCAGCGCGCGCTGCAGTTCGCCGCCCGACAGCGCCTGCAGGTGGCGGTTTTCCAGGCCACCCAGGCGCCAGTCGTCCATGGCCCGGCCCAGGCGCACGCGGCGCTCGGCACGGCTCAGGCGGCTGCCCCAGAAGCCGGCGCTGACCAGCTCGCCCAGGCTGATGGGGAACTGCCGGTCGATGGCCTGCTGCTGCACCAAGTAGCCGATGCCGCCGGTGCGCGCGTCAACCTTGAGGCTGCCCGCCAGCGGCCGCTGCAGCCCGGCGATGCACTTGAGCAGGCTGCTCTTGCCGCAGCCGTTGCCGCCGATGACCGCGGTCAGGCTGCCGGCCGGCAGGTGCAGGTCCAGGGGCGGGGTCAGCGGGCGCGCGGCCGGGCCCCATTGCAGGTGTTGGCAGGTGATCAAGGGCGGCCCCCGGAACGAAGCGGGCAATAGAAGAAGGGCAATGGCATGGGTCTGGGCAGTGTCAGCGGGCAATGTTGGTTATGATATAACATCTTTTGCCACCACAGATGAAAAATCTGTCATCCCCCCGACGGTTCGTATTGCCCTGCTTTTCCCGTTATCCTGAGCGTCGTTCGCGCGCTGCGCCACGCTTTTGCTTTTCGCCTGCCCATTACAAGGAACCCATAATGTCCAAGATCATCCTGGTACTCAACGGCCCCAACCTGAACATGCTCGGCCTGCGCGAGCCGACCGTGTACGGCCACGAGACCCTGGCCGACGTCGAAGCCATGGCCACCCGCCGCGGCGAGGAGCACGGTTTTACCGTGGAGTGCAAACAGACCAACCACGAAGGCGTGTTGATCGACTGGATTCACCAGGCCCGCGGTCGCGTGGCCGGTATCGTCATCAACCCCGGCGCCTGGACCCACACCTCGGTGGCCATCCACGACGCACTGATCGCCAGCGAAGTGCCGGTGCTGGAAGTGCACATCTCCAACGTGCACAAGCGCGAAGCCTTCCGCCACCACTCCTATGTCTCGCTGGTAGCCCTGGGCGTGATCGCCGGCTTCGGCACCCAGGGCTACACCCTGGCCATCGACCGCTTCGCCACCCTTCTCAAATAAGCCGCCACATATCGTGCCTGTAGCAGCGGCCCCAGGCCGCGTCCCCGGCGCCGCGTGCTTTCAGGCACACCGTTGGCGGGGCCGGACGCTGCCTTCGGCAGTTGCTACGGGGGCGCGAGCCGCCAAAATCCGGTCTATGCTTGCTGGACGCCGCTTCCCGAATGCCGTCAGGGTCGGCAAGCCATTGGAATATTTACCAAAACAGGGAGTACGCGATGACCGCAGCGGCGTTTGGCACCCTCAATTTGAGCCTCGGTGCGCTGGATGACCAAGTGATCGGCGAGGTGCGCAACCGCATCGGCCACATCACCCTCAACCGCCCCACCGAGCTGAACGCGCTGAACCTGGACATGGTGCGCACCGTGCAGGGCTACCTCGACGCCTACGCCAGCGACCCGCATATCCACGCAGTCATGCTGCGCGGCACCGGCCGTGGCTTCTGCGCCGGCGGCGATGTGCGCTGGCTGTACGACACCTACCTGGACGGCACCCAGCGCCACGAGACGTTCTTCACCGAGGAGTACGCCCTCGACCAGTGCCTGCATAACTACCGCAAGCCGGTGCTGGCACTGATGGACGGCTATACCCTGGGCGGTGGCATGGGCCTGGCCCAGGGCGCTGACCTGCGCATCGTCACCGAGCGCAGCCGCATCGGCATGCCCGAGGTGGCCATCGGTTATTTCCCCGACGTGGGCGGCAGCTACTTCCTGCCGCGCATTCCTGGCGAGCTGGGTATCTACCTGGGGGTCACCGGCGCGCAGATCCAGGCCGCCGACGCCTTGTACTGCGGCCTGGCCGACTGGTACGTGGACAGCGGCAAGCTGGCCACCCTGGATGAGCGCCTGGATAAGATCAGCTGGTCCGACTACCCGCTGAAAGACCTGCAAAGCGCCTTGGCCAAGCTGGGCGTGCAGACCTTGCCCAACGCGCCGCTGGACCGCCTGCGCCCGGCCATCGACCACTTTTTCGCGCTGCCCGACATCGCCAGCATGATCGAGCAGCTGCATCAGGTTACCGTCGCCGACAGCCATCAGTGGGCTGACGCCACCGCGCAGCTGATGAAGCAGCGCTCGCCACTGGCCATGTCGGTCACCCTGGAAATGCTGCGCCGGGGCCGCCACCTGAGCCTGGAAGCCTGCTTCGCCATGGAAATGCACCTGGACCGCCAGTGGTTCGCCCATGGCGACCTGCTGGAGGGGGTGCGGGCGCTGCTGGTAGACAAGGACAAGCAACCGCGCTGGCGGCCAGCCACCCTGGAGTTGCTGGACCGCAAGCAGGTGCAGCAGTTTTTCGAAGGGGTGTGAGGCCCGCTTCAACCATCGACCCGGTTGCCCTCAAGCCATTCCTGGGTCACGCGCAGCAGCTCGGCTTCATCCTGCAACCGCTGTTGCTCCCTGAACCAGTCATAGATCTGCAGTTCCACGCCGTCGCTCAGGGTGATGCGCAAATGCTGCGGCACCCCCTCGGCGTTGCGCCAGGGGATGGGCGCCTGCAGCAACGGCGAGGTAAATTCGCCCAGCACCGCCACGGCTTCCTCCAGGTCGGCGCCCGACAGGTCGAAACTGTCGACGATGGTAGCAGCATCGAAGGCTGGGTCCTGCAGGTTGGCCGCCTCGCTGGTCGCATCGAGAAAGGCCGTCAACACGTTGTCCCAGCGCTGCTGCACTGCCGTGAACGGCGCGGGCCGCACATGCCGCCAGTAGCGGTTCCAGAACGGTTGCTGCACCAACCAGTCGCCGAAGGCGGCCGGGGTGTCCTGCACCCGCACCGCAGTTGCCACGCGTGCAATCATGGCCTCGGTGGCGTGGGCGGCGTACAGGCGCGGGGGCTGGGGTAGCAACCGCAGTTCGGTGACCAGGGCATGGCGCAGGTAGAGGCGCATCTCGACCTCGTCAGGGGTGTAGTCCAGCAGGTCCTCATCGCTGATGTCGTCCAGCGGCTCGAGCGGCGCTTCCGGGCCTATGCCCCATAACCAGGTGCGCCGCCGCTCGCGCGCCGCCTCGATCAGCCGGGCCAGGTCGTCCACCAGGCGCTGGCGGAACAGCCGCCAGCCCAGGTGCGCCAGCGGATCGATCATCGCCTCGCCCCCTTCGATGGCCGACGACGCCGCCTGCCAGGCCTGCAACGTGGTTTCCAGTTCGTCCACCAGGGTGCTGATGCCGTCGCCGCAGGTGTCGATCACCAGGTCGGCCTGGGCGAGCAATTGCGTGCGCAAATCCTCCAGGCCCAGGCCATCGCCGGGCAGGGCATCGGCGGCAGGCACCACCGCGTCCACCAGGGCCCACATGCGCCGGCGCACGCCGTTCGGGTCCAGGGTGTAGCCATGGGTATTGGGCACCTGGTCCAGCACCCGATAGAAATTCTGCGCTTCGGGCAGCAGGCGGTCGGCCTCGCTGCGGGCGACCAGGTCTGCGGCTGCCCCTTCCAGCCAGCCGCGGCTCAGGGCCGGCCGTGGCGCAGGGGCCAGCTCGGGGCCGACAATCCCGATGCGCGCAGCGCGCAGGGTAGCCAGGCTTTCGGTCGACCATGGGTTGCCGTTGAAATTGACCATGATATTGTCGCCCAGGCCTGCCAGCACATCGACTGGCAGCGGCCCCACGTCGACCATCTGGTTGTCGCCCAGGTTAATGTCCCGCAGCTCCATGGGGTTGCGTTCAAGCAACGTGTCCAAACCGGGCGGCATGTCCAGCAGGCCGCTGTTCCACAAGCCAAGGGTACGAAGCTGGTGGAAGCTGCCAACGTCCGGCGGGACGATCAGGTAGTTGTCGCTCAGGTCCAGCCAGCGCAGGTTTACCAGCCTGGCCAGCGCTGCCTGCCGTGTGGCGTTGAGGTCAACCCAGGTGCGGCGCAGGCGCAGGTCGACAAGGGTATCGAGCTCGCCGAGCACCTCGAATGCCGCGTCATCCAGCGTAATGGCGTTGCTCGACAGGTCGAGCCAGCGCAGTTCCCTGGCACGCCGCAACGGGGCCAGCGCCGTGGCGCTCAAGGCACGGGGCTGCGGCACGCCCTCTTCAACCGTGGTGCGAAAGGCAAAGTCCAGCTCCAGGCGGGCGATGGCACTCTCGCGCCCTTCAGGGAACAGGCCTTCGAACACATCGTCAGGCATTTCCAGCACATTGCCGTCCAGCCGCACCACCCGCAGCCGCTGCAGGCTGCCCAAGGCCGCGGGGATTTGCGTCAGGCGGTTGTCGCTGAGGGCCACATCGGTGACGTTGGGAAACTGGCGCAGGAAGGCCGAAGGGTCCTCCTCCAAGGCCAGGCGAGCCATACCCAGGCTACGGGCGTACGGGAACTGGGCAGTGAGCACTGGCAGCTCACCCCCGCCCCGCCAGCCACTGAGCCTGAGATGACGATTTTCCCAGCGCCAGACGCCCAGCAACTCCTGGCGAAAGTGGATGCGCACGGCGCCCTGGTCCGGGCTGGTATTGGCCAGCACCCATTCGTCCAGGCTGCGTTCAAGCACCCGCAGCTCCTGCTCCAGGCCGGTGAGGGCCACCTCGAAATCGACATGGCGTGAGCGGATCCAGGCGAACAACTCTTCCTGATTATTTTCGCCGACCCAGGGAAACAGGCGCCGCACGCGCATACGCTGCCACCAACCCGCCTGGCCACGGCCGCTAAGCACATAGCCGATGTGCTGGCCTTGGCGCGTCGGCGCCTGGAACCATGGCCGCACCCGCCGCTGGCCCAACAGCAAGGCGGCGCGCTCGCGACGGGTGGCCGCCTGGCGCAACAGCTGCAGGCGCAGACGCTTGGCGGACGAGATATCCATGGCCTGGCGCACCGCCGGCGGCAAGGCCTGGGCGATGACCTCGAAGAGGTCCTGGGCCGGCGACAGCGGCTGCGCCTGCGTATCGAACGCCTGGTACACGCCTTCGCGCCTTACCACGCGGATGACCTGGCTGGCGGCTTCCGGCCCCGCCGCGGCCAAGGGTGACAACGTTTCACTCACCAGTTCGAAGCGGATATCGGCTGGCCAGCCAGCCAGGGTGTCGAGGAAGCCGAACACCAGCACATCGCGGTCCGGCGACGGCCGACGGCCATCCACCAGGCCTTCCATGGCGCGATTCAAGCGCAGCTCGCGCAGCTCCAGGCGTGCCTGCTCACCCAGGCGGGTGGGCACCTTGCCGGCAGAACTCAGCTGCTGGAACTCGACTTCAGTGGCTTGAACGGCAATCTCGTTGGCAACGCGCACCGGCAGGCCGGGAAAATCCCGCCGCAACGGTTCGGCAGCGGGCAGCAACCGTGGTTGCTGGCGCGCGACAATGCCCGCCACGATCTCCACACGGGCACGCTCGGCCTGCAACGCCAGTGCATCGGCGAGGGCGGCAGCCTGGGCGTGGATTGTGGTGCCGAGGACCTGGGGCAATAGCTCGGCGCGTTGCCCCGGCGTCAACTGGCGCAGTACCTGCGGGGCCACCTCACCGGCCAACCAGTCTTCACGGCGCAGGACCACCCGCCCACCGCCCTCACCCGGCAGCCGGTAATCCAGCACGCGCCCATCCTCCAGGGCAATGCTCAAGCCCAGGCTGCGAGGCCACGGCTGCAGCCGGGCAAGCAGCGGCATCACATAGTCACTGCCCTCGCCCAGCGGCCGCTGGCCGGCCAGTTGCTCCACCAGCACGTCCACCTGGCGCTCGCCGCGCAGCCGCGTCAAGGTGTCTTCCAGCAGCGCTGGCATGGGCGCACGGTTGACGTGCAGCGCGCGCAGCTCGCGGTCGGCCACACCGCAGGCACGGCGCATGCGGAACAACTCTTTGTCGGTGAACCCGTCGGTCAGCGGCCCGAAACGGCGCATCAGCGTCGCCCCTTCCCACTGCAACGGATCCTCCAGCACATGCTGCCAACCACCGCCGCCGTTGTGCCGCAGCACCGGGCGGTAGCGCCCGGCCAGCCTGGGGTGTTCCAGCAGCCACTGCTGACTGCGCGGGTCCCAGGCCTGCTGGTACAGCTGGTCATCCAGGGTAATGTAGTGGCCACCGTTGATCTCGTACTGGCCCTGGGCGTTGGGCTGCAAGCCCGCCGGCAGTGCCACGTCGCTGGCGTAGGGCGCAAGGTCAGGGTGTATCAGGCTGGTGCCACCGCTGACGTCAGCCACCGGCACCAGGGTTTCCAGGAACGGCGAGCGCGCGATGGCCGCGCCGCCTGCCACCCCGGCGGCGACCATGGCCAGGTTCTGCGCCACGCTGGCGAAATGGGCCATGGCCTCCTCGGTCTGACCATGCTGCCAGTCATCCACGCCCACGCAGACATCCCTGACCAACTGTTCGGCGCCCACCACCGCCATCAGTCCACCCACGCCGGGCACCACGAAGGCCGCCAGGTTCAGCAGATTGGTGCCCAGGCTTTCCCACCAGGCCACGCGCGCCCGGCGCGCCTGCGCATCATGCTGGGCGGTAGGCACAATCAGCTCCTGGGCATTGCGCTGCACCAGGTCGACGTACATCTTGAACATTAATCGGGCCAGGCTGAGCTTCTGGCCAACACGCACCAGGCCGATATCCGCTTGCGGGTCCGGCGTGCCCGGGCGCGGGAACTGCCCCGGCAGGAGCACCGGCGCAGGTGTCAGCGTGTTGTTCAGGCGCTCGAAAAAGCCAGCCGCCTGCCGGTGGTCGAGGAAACGCTCGAAATAGCGCTGGTAGCTGCGATCACGCAGCTTCTCGCGCAGGGCCTGCTCAAAGGCGCTGCGATTGGGGTATTCCTTGAGCGGCTCGTCAGGGTCGCCTGGCAAATACACTACGCACGGCCCCGGCACCTTGTCGACATAACGCCGGCTGATACTCAGGGCGCCCCGCAACTCCACCGGCGGGTGGAAGCGGGTGCGCAGCAGGGCGATCTTTTCCACGTAGGCTTTTTGCCCATCCCACATCGGCATTTGGTTGGCAGACTGCGGCTGGGTAAACTGCCGCAGCATACTCTCGGCGGCCTCGGAGATATGCCCCTTCAGGTACGCCGTCAGCCCTTCCACCTCCAGGCGGTCACGCAGGTGCAACTTAAGCAGGGTGCGATGCTTCTGCGGCGCCAGGTCCTGGCTGGGCGCCTTGTAGCGGCCAACGCCGCAAACGGCCTCGATGTGGGCCTGGTAAAGCTTGCCCAGGTCCAGGCTGCGACACAGGCGGGCAAAGGCATCGGGCGTAAGGTCGACCACCTTCGATTGCGGGTAGGTGTAACGCAAGGTGCCTTTGTCGGTGATCTCGAAGGTGAACACGCCCACGGGCAGGATCACCGAGCCACGCTCGAAACCGCCAGACTGCGCGTCGCCAGGGGCGAAATTCTGCATCGCCGCCTCCAACAGCGTCTGGTGTTGGGGCCGCAGGCGGCTGTACAGCGCGTCCACGTCGCGCGTCATGCGCACTAGCTCATGCTCGATGGCGTGTAGCTTCAGCGCCGGGTATTGGCGGTCCAGCTCGGCCTGCAACAAGGGCGCGCAAAAAGCCGCTGGGGCCTGCAACCGCGCCATCAGCGGCCGCGCGGCGGCGGTCGAGCGAAAGCTCACGCCACTGCTGTCGAAAAAGCGCTGGCGCAACGCCGCTGGAGCGTGCACCAGCCACCCTGGAAGCGCAGCTTCAATCAGTGCGCGGTGGGGGGTGCGTTCGTCGGGGAGTAGATCAAGGGACATGCCGGTAGCTCCATCTGCCGGGCCTGCCGTGGAAGTACGGCAGGCGGGGCAGCAGTGAAGCAGTTCTCCCGGGTGGCAATGGCATAACTAAATAGGGTAGATGCGACCGTAGCAGCGGCCGCAGGCCGCGTCCCAGGCACCGCGCGGGTCGGACGCGGCCCATGGCCGCTGCTACAGGGCTGCGCCGGCCCTTTTTCACGCTGGCCAGCGCAGCCTGGCGGCCGCGGCTACGAAGGAATTCGGCCAGTCGGGGCTCAACGCCCCTTGAACCGCGCCTCGCGCTTGGCGATGAACGCCGCCATGCCCTCTTTCTGGTCTTCGGTGGCAAAGGCGGCATGGAACACCCGGCGCTCGAAGCGCACGCCTTCGCTGAGGCTGACCTCGAAGGCGCGGTTGACGCTTTCCTTGACCATCATGGCCACCGGCAGCGACTTGGCGGCGATCTGCGCGGCGCAGGCCATGGCCTCCTCCAGCAACTGCTCGGCCGGCACGATGCGCGCAACAATGCCGGCGCGCTCGGCCTCGACCGCGTCCATCAGGCGCCCGGTGAGGCACAGTTCCATGGCCTTGGCCTTGCCCACGGCGTGGGTCAGCCGTTGGGTGCCGCCCATGCCCGGCAGCACCCCGAGCTTGATTTCCGGCTGGCCGAAGCGCGCGGTGTCGGCGGCCAGGATGAAGTCGCACATCAGCGCCAGCTCGCAGCCGCCGCCCAGGGCGAAGCCGGCTACCGCGGCGATCATCGGCTTGCGCCGGTTGGCGATGCGGTCGGTCTCGCTGAACAGGTCGTCGAGGTAGATCTGCGGGTAAGTGCGCTCGGCCATTTCCTTGATGTCGGCGCCGGCGGCGAAGGCCTTGGCCGAGCCGGTGATGACGATGCAGCCGATGTCACGGTCCGCGTCCAGCAGGTCCAGGGCCTGGTTCAGCTCACTGATCAACTGGGCGTTGAGGGCGTTCAGCGCCTCGGGCCGGTTGAGGGTGACCAGGCCGACACGGCCACGGGTTTCCAGCAGCAGGGTGTGGTACGCCATCAAGCTATCTCCTTGTTATAAGTTGCGCGCAATGACCATCCGCTGGATGTCGCTGGTGCCTTCGTAAATCTGGCAGATGCGCACGTCGCGGTAGATGCGTTCCAGCGGAAAGTCATTGAGATAACCATACCCACCCAGGGTCTGCAACGCATCCGAGCAGACCTTTTCGGCCATTTCCGAGGCGAAAAGCTTCGCCATCGATGCCTCCACCAGCGCCGGCTGGCCGGCATCGCGCAACGCCGCGGCGTGGTAGACCATCTGCCGGGCAACGCTGATCTGCGTGTGCATGTCGGCCAGGCGGAAAGCCACGGCCTGGTGTTCGAGCAGCGGCTTGCCGAAGCTTTCGCGTTCGCGGGCGTAGTCGCGCGCCACCTCGAACGCGGCGCGGGCCATGCCCACCGCCTGGGCGGCGATGCCGATGCGCCCACCCTCGAGGTTGGCCAGGGCGATCTTGTAGCCCTGCCCTTCGCTGCCCAGCAGGTTCGCCGCCGGCACGCGCAAATCCTCGAACACCAGCTGGCAGGTGTCGGACGCATGCAGGCCAAGCTTTTCCTCCACCCGCACCACTTGGTAGCCGGGGCTGTCGGTGGGCACGAGGAAGGCGCTGATGCCGCGCTTACCCGCCTGCGGGTCGGTGACCGCGAAGACGATGGTCATGCCGGCGTTGCTGCCCGAGGTGATGAACTGCTTGCTGCCGTTGATCACGTAATGGTCGCCGTCGCGCCGCGCGCGGGTGCGCAGGTTGCTGGCATCGGAACCGGCCTGGGCCTCAGTGAGGGCGAACGCGCCGAGCATGGCGCCGCTGGCCAGGGGTTGCAGGTACTGGGCCTTCTGCG
This sequence comes from Pseudomonas imperatae, assembly GCF_057128625.1. Taxonomy (NCBI): domain Bacteria; kingdom Pseudomonadati; phylum Pseudomonadota; class Gammaproteobacteria; order Pseudomonadales; family Pseudomonadaceae; genus Pseudomonas; species Pseudomonas imperatae. Next base: position 26,753 of record NZ_JBSKHP010000005.1, read on the forward strand.
CTTCGGTGCCAAAGTTGAGAATGGGCACGCAGCCCACCGAGTTGTGCACGCTCATGATGGTGGAGCAGGCGCCGTCGCCGGCGGCGATTTCCTCCAGGGCCATGGCGTAGGCCAGGTAGCCGGTGTCACAGCCGCCCCACTGCTCGGGCACCAGCATGCCGAAGAAGCCCAGCTCGGCCATCTCGGCCAGGGCTTCACGGGGGAAGCTGTGGTCGCGGTCCCACTGGGCGGCGAACGGCCGCAGGCGCTCCTGGGCGAACTGGCGGGCGGCGTCGCTGATCTGGCGTTGTTCGTCATTGGCTAGCATGGCAATTCCTTAATAGACGCATTCGATGGCCACGGCGGTGGCTTCGCCGCCGCCGATGCAGATGGCGGCAATGCCGCGGTGCAGCTGGCGTTGGCGCAAGGCGTTGAGCAGCGTCACCAGGATGCGCGCGCCCGAGGCGCCGATGGGATGGCCCAGGGCGCAGGCGCCGCCGTGCACGTTGACCTTGGCGTGGGGTAAGTCCAGGGCCTGCATGGTCACCAGGGTGACCACGGCGAAGGCCTCGTTGATCTCGAACAGGTCGACCTCGGCCAGGTCCCAGCCGGTGCGTTTGACCAGCTGTTGAATAGCGCCGATGGGCGCGGTCGGGAACAACCCCGGCGCGTCAGCGAAGGCGGCGTGGCCATGGATAATCGCCAGTGGCTGCAAGCCACGGTGGCGCGCTTCGCTCTCGCGCATCAACACCAGCGCGGCGGCGCCGTCGGAGATGGAGCTGGCGTTGGCGGCAGTCACCGTGCCGCCCTCGCGGAACGCCGGCTTGAGGCTGGGAATCTTGTCCAGGCGCGCCTTGGGCGGCTGCTCGTCGTCGCTGACCAGCCGGGTGTCCTTGCCCACCTGCACACTCAGCGGCACGATCTCGTCCTTGAACTGGCCGTTGGCGATGGCCTGCTGCGCGCGGGTCAGCGAGGCGATGGCGAAGTCGTCCTGCTGCTGGCGGCTGAAGCCGTTGGCCTGGGCGCAGTCTTCGGCGAAGGTGCCCATCAGCCGGCCCGGCTCGTAGGCGTCCTCCAGGCCGTCGAGGAACATGTGGTCCAGCACCCGGCCGTGGCCCATGCGATAGCCGCTGCGGGCCTTGTCCAGCAGGTAGGGAGCGTTGCTCATGCTTTCCATGCCACCGGCCACCACCACGCTGGCGCTGCCGGCCAGCAGCTGGTCGTGGCCGAGGATGACCGCCTGCATGCCCGACCCGCACATCTTGTTCAGCGTGGTGCAGGGCGTCGCCTGGGGCAGCCCGGCGCCCAGCGCGGCCTGGCGTGCCGGGGCCTGGCCAAGGCCTGCGGGCAGCACGCAGCCCATCAGCACCTGGTCGACGGCGTCGGGCGCCAGGCTCGCGCGGCTGACAGCGGCGCGGATGGCCTCGGCGCCCAGCTGCGGCGCGGTCAGGCTGTGCAGGTCGCCTTGCAGGCCGCCCATGGGCGTGCGCACGGCGCTGACGATGACGATGGGGTCGTGGTTCATGGTGCTCTCCTTCATTTCGCGGCCATGCGCAGGGCGCCGTCGAGGCGGATCACCTCGCCGTTGAGCAGGCGGTTTTCGAGGATGTGGCGCACCAGCGCCGCGTATTCGCTCGGCTGGCCCAGCCGTGGCGGGAACGGCACGCCGACGGCCAGGGAGGCGCGCACCTCGTCGCTCATGCCGGCCATCATCGGCGTCTCGAAGATGCCTGGGGCGATGGTCATCACGCGGATGCCGAAGCGCGCCAGCTCGCGGGCGGCCGGCAGGGTCATGCTGACGATGGCGCCCTTGGAGGCGGCATAGGCGGCCTGGCCGACCTGGCCGTCGTAGGCGGCGATGGAGGCGGTGTTGATGATCACCCCGCGCTCGCCGTCCTCGCCCGCCTCGGCCTCGGCCATGGCCGCGGCGGCCAGGCGCATCAGGTTGAAGCTGCCGACCACGTTGATGTCCAGCAGGCGGCTGAAGCTGTCGAGGGCGTGGGGGCCCTGCTTGCCGAGGATTTTTTCGCCGGTGACCACGCCGGCGCAGTTGACCAGGCCGTGCAGGCCGCCGTAATGGCTGAGTGCCAGTTGCACGGCGGCCTCGGCCTGGTCTTCGCGGCGGATGTCGGCCACCGCGCAGCGGCTACGGTCGCCCAGTGCCTGGGCCTGGGCGGCCACGGCGTCGGCGTTGAGGTCGACCAGCACGACGTTGGCGCCGGCCTCGACGAGCATGCGCGCGGTGGCGGCGCCGAGCCCCGAGGCGGCGCCGCTGACCAGGAAAGTCCGTTGGGCAAGTTGCATGGAGCGCGTCCTTATTGTTGTTGGCGTCTCCCTGAAATATGGCCCCGCCCTGCCCGCGCGGCAATGGCCAAAGCGCTCAGCCGGGGTGAGCGGTTTGGCCAGTACCGGCCAGGATCAGGCTGCGGTATTGGCCGGGGCTTGCCCCCGACCATTTGCGGAAGGCCTTGTAGAACGAGCTGGCATCGGCGAAGCCCAGGCGCTCGGCGATGCTCTCGAACGACAGCGGCGCCTCGGCCAGCCAGGCCATGGCCAGCTCGCGGCGCACGCTGTCCTTCAGGCCCTGCCAGGTCTGCCCTTCCTCGGCCAGGCGGCGGCGCAGGGTGGCCGCCGACAGGTGCAGCTGGCGCGCCAGTTCCTCGGCCTCCGGCCAGCTGTGCGGCGGCTGCTCGCGCAGCTGCTGGCGCAGGCGCCGGGCCAGGCTGTCGGGGTCGCGGTACTTGACCAGGATGTTGGCCGGGGCGCGGTTGAGGAAGCGCTGCAGCTCTTGCGGCGTGCGCCGCACCGGCAGGTCCAGGCAGTCGGCGGCGAAGATGATGCGCGTGCGCGGCCGCTCGAAACGCAGGTTGTGCGAGAACATCACCCGGTAGTCGTCGCAATAGGCCGGCGCCGGGCCGCGCAGCTCCACCGCCAGGATGGGAATGCGCCGCCCGGCCAACCAGCAGGCCACGCCGTGGACGATCATCCAGTAGGTGAAATAGGTGAACGCGCGGCGCGGTGGCAGCGCGGCGTCGTCGATGACGATAGCCGCCAGGCCGTGCTCGCGCACCAGCTGCGCGGGCAGGTCCTGGAGCATCAGCGACAGGAAGCCCAGGGCGCTGTCCAGTGCCGCCGCCAGGGCCGGCTGGGCCATGGCGCCGCGGCACAGGAACGCCAGGCTGCCGGAGCGCAGCGGGCGTGGGTCCATGCCGAAAAACTCGTCGTCCCGGCGCAACGCCAGGTGGCGCCACAGCCGCGCGTAGAGCAGCACCGGCACGCGGGCGTCGGCCTGCTGCAGCAGCGCCGGGTCGATGCCGACTTCCGCCAGGAAGGCCACGGGGTCGACGCCGCTTTGCTGCAAGGCTTCACGGACCATTTGCATGGAGATGGTGTCTTTTTGCGCCATGGAACTGCTCGACGGTTTGAACGATCCCATCCTAACAGAGCTTTTCCTGCGCATACGCCGCGCAACGCCCCGACGCAGCCTGGCGGCAGCTGCTACGAAGCCCTGTAGCAGCGGCCGCAAGGCCGCGTCGGAATGCGCCGCATATTCCCGGCCGCAGCCTGGCGGGGTAGAGTCTGCTTATTTTTGTCATGAGGACCACCCATGCTGCGCCTGCCCGCCTTCCTCCTCACCTGCCTGCTCGCCGGCGCCACCCACGCCGCCACCCAGGCGCCGGTCTACGGCCCGGAGCTGCAAGGCTTCGACTACCCCTACCCGCTCAAGCATTTCGAATTCGACTCCCAGGGCAAGTCCCTGCAGATGGGCTACATGGACGTGCCCGCCAAGGGCCATGCCAACGGGCAGACCGTGCTGCTGATGCACGGCAAGAACTTCTGCGCCGCCACCTGGGGCACCTCGATCAAGGCGCTGACCGAGGCCGGCTACCGGGTGGTGGCCGCCGACCAGATCGGCTTCTGCACCTCCAGCAAGCCCGACTACTACCAGTACAGCTTCCAGCAACTGGCCAACAACACCCACGCGCTGCTGGCGTCCCTGGGCGTGGACAAGGTCACGGTGCTGGGCCACTCAACCGGCGGCATGCTGGCCACCCGCTACGCCCTGCTCTACCCCGACCAGGTGCAGCGCCTGGCCATGGTCAACCCCATCGGCCTGGAAGACTGGAAAGCCCTGGGCGTGCCCTACCGCACCGTCGACCAGTGGTTCGCACGCGAGGCCAAACTCAACGCCGACGGCATCCGCAACTACGAGCGCAGCACCTACTACGCCGGGCGCTGGAAGCCCGAGTTCGAGCAATGGGTGACCATGCTCGCCGGCCTGAACGAGGGCCCGGGGCACAACCTGGTGGCGTGGAACTCGGCGCTGATCTACGACATGATCTTCACCCAGCCGGTGGTCTACGAGTTCAAGGACCTGAAGATGCCGACCCTGCTGCTGATCGGCGACGCCGACACCACCGCCATCGGCAGCGACATCGCGCCGCCCGAGGTGAAGGCGCGCATCGGCCACTACGCGGTGCTGGGCAAGCAGGTGAGCCAGGTCATCCCCCACGCCACCCTGGTGGAGTTCCATGGCCTGGGCCACGCCCCGCAGATGGAAGAACCCGAGCAGTTCCACAAGGCCCTGTTGGCCTGGCTGTCGAAAAACTGACCTTCAAGGAGCAAACGCCGTGCGCATAGCCGTGATTGATGACTGGCAGGACGTGGCCAGTGACGTGGTGGATTGGGCGCCGTTGCAGGCGCTGGGCCAGGTGGATTTCCTGCCGGACTACCCGGCGGACACCGACACCATGGTGGCGCGCCTGGCGCCCTATGAGGTGATCTGCGTGATGCGCGAGCGCACGCTGTTCGATGCGGCGCTGCTGCGTGGCCTGGGCAACCTCAAGCTGCTGGTGACCGGCGGCATGCGCAACGCCGCCATTGACCTGGCCGCCGCCAAGGCGCTGGGCGTGCAGGTGGTGGGCACCGACAGCTACAAGCACGCCGCGCCCGAGCTGACTTGGGCGCTGATCATGGCCTCGACCCGCAACCTGCTGGCCGAAGCCACCTCGCTGCAGGCCGGCGGCTGGCAGATCGGCCTGGGCGGCGACCTGCACGGCAAGACCCTGGGCATCCTCGGCCTGGGCAGCATCGGCCAGAAGGTGGCGAACTTCGGCAAGGCGTTCGGCATGAACGTCATCGCCTGGAGCCAGAACCTCACCGCCGAGCACGCTGCCAGCGTCGGCGTGCAGTGGGTGAGCAAGCAGGAACTGTTCGTCCAGGCCGACATCCTCAGCGTGCACCTGGTGCTCAGCGACCGCACCCGCGGCCTGGTGGACCGCGAGGCGCTGGGCTGGATGAAGCCACGGGCGCTGCTGGTGAACACCGCGCGCGGGCCCATCGTCGACGAAGACGCGCTGGTGGAGGCCCTCAAGGCCAACCGCCTGGGCGGCGCCGCGCTGGACGTGTTCAGCGTCGAACCGCTGCCGGCCGGCCACCCGTTCCGCACCCTGCCCAACGTGTTGGCCACCCCCCACGTGGGCTACGTCAGCGCCAACAACTACCGGCTGTTCTACAGCCAGATGATCGAGGACATCCTCGCCTGGCACGCCGGCGCGCCCATCCGCCTACTCGCCTGACCACACCTGGGCCTCGGTCCAGCCCAGCTCGGCGAAGTCGCGGGCGCGCAGGTGCGCCTCGCCCTCGCAGAAGAACTCGTCGAGCTGCGGCGGCTTGATGTCGGTGTCGGCCAGCATGGCGTGGACCTGGCCGCGATGGTGCACCTGGTGCTCGAACAGGTGCGCCAGCAGGCGCACGCGGGTGTCGCGCTGGGTGCGGTCGGGGCGCAGGATGGTTACGTGGCGGCCCAGGCTGTCGTCCTTGAGCAGCCGGCAATAGGCGATCAGCCGGTGGTCGGCCTGGGCCTGCTCGCGGTGCAGGGCCAGGCAGGTGTTGAACGGCTCCTCGGGCTCGAAGAAGCGCTCGCTGTCCAGCTCCGGGGCATCGCCGCCCTGTTCGCATTCCAGCGCCTGCAGGTAGAACCAGTCCACCGTGAGGATGTGGTTGAGGGTGGCCTTGATCGACGGAAAGAAGCTGCTGCGCGGCGCCAGGAATTCATCCTGGCTCAGTTGCAGGCAGGCCTTGTACAGGCGGTGGTTGGCCCAGCCGTTGTTGTAGGCCTGGGCCAGCAGGTAATGGGACAAGGGATCGGCCATCGCGTGCTCCTCCTCAGCTGAAGCGTTGCAACTGCATCTCGCGCAGCCGGCTCAGGGTGCGCCGGAACGGGAATGCCAGGTACCCTTGAGTGTAGAGCGCATCCAGCGCCACCCGCGCCTCGATATACAGCGGCACCTTGCGGTCGTAGCACTCGTCGACCAGCGCGATGAAACGGCGCACGCCGTCGTCGTTGGGCGACAGCTGCGGCAGCTCGCGGTCGCCGGCCACCACCCGCTCCGCGCCGTCCTCGGTGCCGCGGGCGATTTTTGCCGCGCGCTGCTCGGCGCCCAGGGCCGGGACTTCGCCCAGCAGAATGGCGCTGAAACGGTCGCACAGCTGCATGAAATCCATGGCCGCCCACGACTGCTCGCACAGCTGGGCGTAGGTGCACCACAGCACGTGTTCACTCGCGCGCACCACCGGCAGCTGGCGATAGCCCACCGCCAGCGGCTGCGGCGAGGCCGCTTCGTCGCCCCTCAGCGCCTCGAACGTAGTGGCCAGGGCGCCGGGGTCGTTGACCCAATAGCGCTGCAACGCGGTGCCGGGGTGCAGGCGGTGGTCCTGGTCGCCGTCCACCGCCACCACCTGCATGTGCGCCTGGATGGCGCGGATGGCCGGCAGGAAGCGCTCGCGGTTGAAGCCGTCGGCGTAGAGCTGCTCCGGCGGTTGGTTGGAGGTGGCGACCACCGTCACCCCGGCGTCGAACAGCGCGGTCATCAGCCCGCCGAGGATGATGGCATCGGCAATGTCAGTGACGAAAAACTCGTCGAAGCACAGCACGCGAATGTCCTTGGCCAGGCTGCCGGCCAGTACCTTCAACGGGTCGCGCACGCTGTCCAGCTGGAACAGGTGCTGGTGCACCCAGGCCATGAAATGGTGAAAGTGCTGGCGCCGGGCGGGCACGGTCAGGCAGCCGTGGAACAGGTCCATGAGCCAGGTCTTGCCGCGGCCCACCGGGCCCCACAGGTACACGCCGGGGCACGGCTGGCCGGCTTCCACGGCGGTGAAACACGCCTGCAACGCCTGGGCGGCACGGGCCTGGGCGGGGTCGTCGGCGTAGCCGCGGGCGCTGAGGGCTTGCTGGTAGGCGGTGAGTGGCTCAAGCATAAAACGTCCTGTAGATACTTCCGTAGCAGCTGCCAAAGGCTGCGTCCTGGCCCCACGCACTACCTGATGCACTGTGCTGGCCATGACGCAGCCTTCGGCAGCTGCTACGGGTTGGCGGTTATTGCTGCAATCCTACTTTAAGCAGCTGGCCGTCGTCCGCATCGGTGAGCACGTAGAGGAAGCCGTCCGGGCCCTGGCGCACGTCGCGGATGCGCGCCTTCAGGCCGCCCAGCAGGCGCTCCTCGTGGCTGACCTTGTCGCCGTCGAAGGTCAGGCGGATCAGTTCCTGGTCGGCCAGCGCGCCGATGAACAGGTCATGCTGCCAGGCCTTGAAGCGCTCGGCGTCGTAGAACGCCATGCCGCTGATGGCCGGGGATTTTGCCCAGACGTGCAGCGGGTCCTTGGCGCCCTTGAGCGTCTTGCCCTGGGCCTCGGGAATCGGCGCCAGGTTGTAGTTGATACCATGGGTGGCCAGCGGCCAGCCGTAGTTCTGCCCGCGCTCGATGACGTTGATCTCGTCACCACCGCGTGGCCCGTGCTCGTGGGTCCACAGGGTGCCGGTCCAGGGGTTCAGCGCCGCGCCCTGCTGGTTGCGGTGGCCGTAGGACCAGATCTCCGGGCGCGCGCCCTTCTGCCCCACGAAGGGGTTGTCGTCGGGCACGCGGCCGTCGGGGAAGATGCGCACCACCTTGCCCTGCAGCTTGCCCAGGTCCTGGGCGGTGGGCCGCTGGTTGTTCTCGCCCAGGGCGATGAACAGGTAGCCGTCGCGGTCGAACACCAGCCGCGAGCCGAAGTGCTCGCCGGTGGACAGCTTGGGCTGCTGGCGGAAGATCACCTGGAAGTTGTCCAGGCGGGTCAGGTCATCGGAGAGCCTGCCGCGGCCCACGGCGGTGCCGGCCTTGCCGTCCGGCCCGGCCTCGGCGAAGGACAAATAGACCAGGCGGTCTTCCTTGAACTGTGGCGACAGTGCCACGTCCAGCAGGCCGCCCTGCCCGTGCGCCCACACGCTGGGGCCGCCGCTGATGGGCGCCGACAGCTTGCCCTCGGGGCTGACCACCCGCAGGGTGCCCGGGCGCTCGGTTACCAGGAAGCCCTTGTGGTCGGGCAGGAAGGCCAGGGCCCAGGGGTGGTGCAGGCCCTCGGCCACCGGGGTAACGCTCAAGGGCCCCTGCTCGCTGGGGTAGGTGGCAGGTGCCGTGGCGGCGTGTACGGCGAAGGGCAGGCTTAGCAAGGCACTCAACAGAATCTGACGAAGCATGGGCTATTCCTTTCAGCGGTTGTCATCGCGCGCGGGGCGCTGGCTGTCGAAGTCGGGCTTGGCGGGGGTGCTGCGCAGGTTGTTGCCATTGCCGATGCCGCCGTTCTGCAGCGTCGGCGGGTTGGGGTTGACCTGCTGGCGCAGGGCTGGCGAGGTGGGCGTGACCGGGCGGGTGCCCTGCATGCTGTTGGGGTTGGCGCGGCGCACGGCGCTGTTGTAGGGGTTGCTGGTGTCGGCCCAGGCGCTGGCGGCCGTGGCGGCCAGCAGCAGGGCGAGGATGGGCGGTAATGCTCGCATGGTGCCTTCTCCCGTTGACGAATCCTGACTATAGGCCCATTGGAACCGCTGCCTGGGTGAGCGTTCGATGAAACCTGCGTCAGAGTCGTAACATTTTGTGGCCAGCATCGGGCTACTGCAGCGAACGCGGGGGCTTGGTGGTGGTCTGACGCAGACAACAACACCTGTCTCGAGAATGTGAACATGCGTCGATTCGTACTGCCCGCCCTGCGCCACTACCTGCTGCTGATGCTGGTGGTAGGCCTGAGCGCCTGCGCCCTGCTGCCGCCCCAGGACCCGATCAACATCAACGTGGTGGGCATCGAGCCGTTGCAGGGCCAGGACCTGGAAGTGCGCTTCGCGGTAAAGATCCGCCTGCAGAACCCCAATGAAGACAGCTACACCTACAACGGCGTGGCCCTGAACCTGGACGTCAACGGCCGCCCGCTGGCGTCGGGGGTCAGCAATGAAAGCGGCACCCTGGCGCGGTTCTCCGAGACCATCGTCACCGTGCCGGTCAGCGTCACCGCCTTCAGCGTGCTGCGCCAGACCCTGGGCCTGAGCCAGACCCAGTCGCTGGACAACCTGCCTTACGAGCTGCACGGCAAGCTGGCCAACGGCGTGTTCGGCACCGTGCGCTTCAGCGACCACGGCACCCTGTCGCTGGCGCCGCTGGCGGGCGACAGCGCGCCGCAGCCGTCGCAGAACCCGTACAAGAACAGCCGTTGGCCTGCCGCCACCCCTTGATTACACTGCGGGGACTGACACGGAGTCCCCGCCATGCCCCCTGAGCTGCACACCGAACGCCTGCTGCTGACGCCGCTGCAACTAAGCGACGCCGCCGACATCCAGCGCCTGTTTCCCCAGTGGGAAGTGGTGCGCTACCTCGACAGCCACGTGCCGTGGCCCTACCCCGCCGATGGCGCCCTGAGCTGGGTGCGTGATTGCGTGCTGCCGGCCGTGGCCGCGGGCAAGCAGTGGGAGTGGGCGATTCGCCTGCGCAGCGCGCCGCAGTCGTTGATCGGCTGCATCGGCCTGATGGATCAAACCGACAACCACCGGGGCTTCTGGCTGGCGCCCGCGTGGCAGGGCCAGGGTTACATGAGCGAGGCCTGCAGCGTGGTGACCCACTACTGGTTCGAGGTGCTGGACCGGCCCGTGCTACGGGTGCCCAAGGCGCTGGCCAACGCCGGCTCGCGACGGGTGTCGCAGCGCGAGGGGATGCGGCTGGTGGGTGAGGCGCAGGGCGAGTTCGTGTGCGGGAGGCTGCAGCGCCAGTTGTGGGAATTGCGCCGCGAGGAGTGGCGCAGAAACCCGTAGGAGCCGACCTTGGTCGCGATGCAGACGCCGCAGAAATTGCGGTGCCTGCATCGCGACCAAGGTCGGCTCCTACCAATCAATAACCGCGGTTATTGATCGCGGTACGGCATATCTTCTTCCGGCCCCAGGTACACCGGCACGCGCCAGCCCACTTCACGCAGGGAATGCTGCACCTGGTTCTCCACGCCCAGCAGGGTGGCGAAGATGGCCATGCGCACGGCGATGCCGTTGTCGGTCTGCTTGAAGATGGCCAGGCGCGAGTCGTGGTTCAGGTCCACGCTCAGGTCGTTGGCGCCCGGGCGCGAGTCGCGCGGCAGCGGGTGCATGATCAGCGTGTGCGGGCCGCAGGTGGCGTTGACCAGGGCCTGGTTGATCTGGAAATCGGCGCTGTAGCCTTCCAGGGTCTCGTCCTGGGCGAAGCGCTCTTTCTGGATGCGCGTGGCGTACACCACGTCGGCGCCCTTCAGCGCGGTGTGCAGGTCGTGGGACTGCTCCACGTGGTGGCCGTGGCTGGCCAGGTATTCCACCAGGTGGGTCGGCAGCATCAGCGACTGCGGCGACACCAGGGTGATGCGCAGGTTGCGGTACAGCGCCAGCAGCTTGCTCAGCGAGTGCACGGTGCGGCCGTACTTGAGGTCGCCGGCGAAGACGATGTGCGCGCCGTCGATCAGCTTGTCCAGGCGCGAGAACTCGCGCTGGATGGTGTACAGGTCCAGCAGCGCCTGGCTGGGGTGCTCGCCAGGGCCGTCACCGGCGTTGATCACCGGCACGTGGGTGGCCTGGGCAAATTCGGCAACCGCGCCCAGGTCGGGGTGGCGCACCACAATGGCATCGGCGTAGCCGGCGATGACGCGGCTGGTGTCGTGGATCGACTCGCCCTTGGCCATGGACGAGAAGGTGAAGCCGGTGGTGTCGCACACCGAGCCGCCCAGGCGCGCGAACGCCGAGCTGAAGCTCAGGCGCGTGCGGGTGCTGGCCTCGAAGAACAGGTTGGCCAACACCGCGCCTTCCAGCACGCGGGTGGTCTTCTGGCGGCGGGCGATGGGTTGCATGATATCGGCCACGCGCAGCAGGTCTTCCACCGAGTCGCGGGTGTAGCCGTCCACGGAAAGCAGGTGATGGCCCATTTCGCTGTTGGCGGCGTGAACGTGTACACCCTGTGTATCCAGCGCCACACCTTTCAGAATCTCCAGCATGAAGCGCTGGGCGATGTCGGGCATCTTGCGCATTTCCGGCGACTCGTCCGGCAGCAACCAGCTGTCCAACGCCCGGCGAGACACGCCAATGCGCTGCGCCAGGGCGTCGCGGGTGAAGTTGAGGCGGCGCATGGCATCGCGCAGGAAGACTTGCTGGGACATGGAGGGCGGACTCGGCTGGATATACACGCTGCGGATTATCCGCGCGCGCCTTGATCAGCGCAAGCGTGACCTGTGGGAGCTGGCTTGCCAGCGAGCTGTTGAGGCCCAAAAGCTCGCTGGCAAGCCAGCTCCCACACAATCAAGGGCGGCTCAACAACGCCAGGCGCACCGCCAGCATGGTCAGCACCGTCGCCAGCCCCAGCGACTGCACCTTGGCCCAACGCCCGTTGGCCGCCAGCCGCCGGTAAATAGCCGCGCCGAATACCGCCAGCAACGAATGAAACACCGTGGCGGTCAGCGCCAGCATCACCCCCAGCTGAATCAGCTGCCAGCCCACCTGGCCGCGCGCAGGCTCGACGAATTGCGGCAGGAACACCATGAAGAACAGCAGCGCCTTGGGGTTGAGCAGGCTGTTCAGCGTGGCGGAGAACAGGATGCGCGCCAGCGGCAGTTGCTCGCCGCGATTCAACGCGCCCAGGCCTCCACCGCGCAGGGTCTTGAACGCCAGCCACAGCAGGTAGAGCGCCCCGGCGTAGCGAATCAGGTCGAACGCCGGCGGCCAGCTGGCCACCAGCGCGGTCACGCCCGTGGCAGTCAGCACTGCCAGGCTGAGGTCGGCGATGGTGATGCCCAGCGCCGCCATCAAGCCGCCGCGCCAACCGCGGGCGATGGCCTGGCTGAGCACGAAGGCCATGTTCGGCCCCGGCGAGAGCAGCAACAGAATTACGGCCAGGAAAAACACTGGCAGCGTATCGAGGGAGATCATGATGTCGCGTCCTTGCCCTGGAAATTGAACTGCCAGCGTACGCGTGACGGGGCATGACGTCCCATAACAGTGAGGGGCAATTTCACCCGAGCAGTCGAGTTTCATTTTCCATGGGTTGACGCCGCCGCTCGGCATGGGGCACCGTAACGCCATGAACAACGCCCTGCGCACCACCTCGACCCGCACCACCACGACCGCCACCGGCGGGCCGTGCGGCGAGGCGTGAGCAACACCTGACACGCAACACCCAAGGCCCCGCCAGCAATGGTCGGGGCCTTTTTTGTGCCGCACCGGCGCTGGTCATTTCAAGGAGCAACACCATGGCTGCATTGAAGCTCAACCGCCCCGCCCTGCTGATCGTCGACGTCCAGGTCGGCCTGATCCACGGCCCGCAAAAGCCCTGGCAAGGCGAACGCCTGCTGGCCACCATCAACCAGGTCATCGCCCAGGCCCAGGCCGCCGGCGCGCCGATCCTGGCGGTGCGCCACACCGGCCCCGCCGGTTCACCCATCGCCCAGGGCAGCCCGTTCTGGCAGGTGGCGCCCGAGTTGAACCTGGCCCACGGCAACGTACGGCTGTTCGACAAGCAGGCCTCCAGCGCCTTCCAGGGCACCGACCTTGAGCAGTGGCTCAAGGCCGAACAGGTGGAGGACCTGGTGATCGTCGGCCTCAAGACCCAGTACTGCGTCGACAGCGCCTGCCGCGCCGCCGCGCAGCTGGGTTTCAAGCCGGTGCTGGTGGCCGACGGCCACAGCTGCATGGACACCGACCTGCTGGCCGCCGAGGTGATCATCGCCCACCACAACCAGACCCTGCACGGCCCGATCGCCCGGGTGGCGGCGGCGGCCGAGCTGCAGTTCTGAGCCACTGGCGATAAAAAACCTGCTTGCAGGCCATGAAAAAACTGGCCTGCAAGCCCCCCACGGCAGCCCCTGGGGTTGGTATTGTTCCAGCTGGTCTGGAGCAGTGGTACGCGACTTGCTGGTTGCCTGCCACTTGCCAACATCGAGGTCCGCCGTGGCTGCCTACAACCTGCGTCAACTGAAGTACTTCATCACCACCGTCGAATACGGCAGCGTCGCCGAGGCGTCGCGCAAGCTGTACATCGCCCAGCCGTCGATCTCCACCGCCATCAAGGCGCTGGAAGACAGCTTCGGCGTGCAACTGCTGATCCGCCATCACGCCCAGGGCGTGTCCCTCACCCCCAGCGGCGCGCGCTTCTACCGCAAGGCCCAGGAACTGCTGCGCATGGCCCGCGAGTTCGAGCAGAACGCCCTGGCCGATAATGACGTGGTGGCCGGGCAGATCGACATCGGCTGCTTCGAGACCGTGGCGCCGCTGTACCTGCCGCAGCTGATCGCCGGCTTCAGCGCGCTCTACCCAGGCGTCGAGATCCGTATCCGCGACGGCGAACAACAGGAGCTGGTGCAAGGCCTGACCTCGGGCAGCTTCGACCTGGCCATCCTCTACAAGCACGACCTGGACAGCACCATCGAAACCGAGCCGCTGATGCCGGCCCAGCGCCCCTACGCCCTGCTGCCCGCCGACCACCGGTTCGCCCAGCAGGCCCAAGTGTCACTGCGCGACCTGGCCACCGAACCGATGATTTTGCTCGACGTGCAGCCCAGCCGTACCTATTTCGTCAGCCTGTTCGAAGAGCTGGGCCTGACCCCGCGCATCGCCTTCAGCTCGCCGTCCATCGAGATGGTCCGCGGCATGGTCGGCCAGGGCTTCGGCTTCTCGATCCTGGTCACTCGCCCGCACTCGGAATGCACCTACGACGGCAAGAAGGTGGTGTGCGTGGACATCGTCGAGGACGTCACCGGCTCCGGCCTGGTGGCTGCCTGGCTCAAGCGCGGGCAACTGACCAAGCCCGCGCAGCTGTTCGCCGACTACTGCCGCGAACAGCTCACAGCCAAGGCAACCGCCGCGCGCCCCGCCCCGTAACAGCAACTGTTATGCATTCACTTCCGGGCACCGCGGTGTTACCGACGCAGCCTGGCGGCAGCTGCTACAACCTGTGGGAGCTGGCTTGCCAGCGAGTTGTTGGGGCCATAAAAGCTCGCTGGCAAGCCAGCTCCCACAAGGGAAAGCAGCTATCATGCTTGGCACCCGGCCCTAAAAGGATTCCAGCCGCCCAATGCCGTTCTTCGCCAAAACGCCACGCCCGCCCCGCCCCCTGCGCCTGCTGGCCCCTTGGCTTGCCGGGGCGCTGCCGCTGGTACTGGGCCTGGGCATCCTGTATTGGCAAGCCGAGCGCGACCTTGCGGCCAACGCCCAGGACACCGCCGAGCAGGCCCTGGCGCAGTTCGACCTGATGCTGGACAACGTTGCCGAATCCGCCAACGCGCTGCTGCCCCTGGCTGGCCAGCCCTGCGCCGACGCCACCCTGGCCCTGCGCGAGCAGGTCACCCGCCGGCCTTTCGTGCGCTCCACCAACCTGGCGCTCGACGACCACCTGTATTGCAGCTCGCTGTTCGGCGAGTTCAGCGAGCCCATCAACCCCGGCGACTACGTCGACGGCCACCTGTGGCTGATGGACGGCAACCCGGTCACCCCCGGCCACGCGCTGCTGGTGTACCGCGCCTTCGACGACGACCAGACCGCCCTGGCGACCCTGGACGGCTACCACCTGGCCAACGCCCTGCGCATGATCGGCCGCGACCAGCCGGTGCTGCTGCAGGTGGGCAACAGCTGGCTGGCCCCCGACGGCCAGGTGCACGACGCCCCCGTGCCGGCGTTCCCGGTAGCACCCACGCACCTGGACTCCAGCCGCTACCCGCTAAGCGTGAGCACCGGCTACCCAGCCGGCGAGCCCTGGCGCTGGGTCAGCGCGCAATACCCCTTGCTGCTGGCCCTGCTGGTGCTGCTCGGGGTGTTGGCCGGCGGCCTGTGCCGCTGGCTGCTGAACCGCCCGCAGTCGCACCGCGCGGAAATCGCCCGGGCGCTGGAGGCCGACGAGTTCCTGCCCTATTACCAACCGGTGGTGCGCAGCCTCACCGGGCGCTGGTCCGGCGCCGAGGTGCTGATGCGCTGGCAGCACCCGCGCGAAGGCCTGGTGCCGCCGGACCTGTTCATTCCCTTCGCCGAGCACTCGGGGCAGATCGTGCCCATGACCCGCCGCCTGATGCGCCAGGTGGCCGAGGACCTGCGCCCCCACGCCGAGCTGCTGGAAGACGACTTCCACCTGGGCATCAACATCAGCGCCGAGCACTGCCAGGACCTGGCCCTGCTGGACGACTGCCGCGACTTCCTGCAAGGCTTCCCACCGGGGCGCATCACCCTGGTGCTGGAACTGACCGAACGCGAATTGATCCGCCCCAGCGCCGTCACCCACCAGCTGTTCGAGGCCCTGCACAACCTGGGCGTGATGATCGCCATCGACGATTTCGGCACCGGCCACTCCAGCCTGGCCTACCTGCGCGAGTTCAAGGTGGACTACCTGAAGATCGACCAGAGCTTCGTCGCCACCATCGGCAAGGATGCGCTGTCGGGGCACATCGTCGACAGCATCATCGAACTGTCCGGCAAGCTCGACCTGGGCATCGTCGCCGAGGGCGTGGAGGACGAGGTGCAGCGCGAGTACCTGGTGCAGCGGCAGGTGGAGTTCCTGCAGGGCTACCTGTTCGGCAGACCAATGCCCATCGACGCCTTCCTGCAAACCCTGCGAACCCCGTAGCAGCTGCCGCAGGCGGCGCCCCGCCACAAAATGAGGCATCGCGCCCCATTTTGGTGACACGCCCTGCCCCACAATGAGATCATTGCCGGCCTTACCTGCCCGTTCCACCCCGCGCTCCAGAGGCTCTCTTGTCCAAAGGCATCATCTCGTCCGTCACAGCGTCCAGCCTGTTCGCCGTGATGTACTTCTATACCTCGCTGCTCACCCCGCTCACCGGCGAAGAAATCTTCGGCTGGCGCATCCTGCTGACCGTGCCCTGCGTGACGATGTTCCTGCTGATCACCCGCGACTTCAAGCTGGCCGTGGGCCTGCTCAAGCGCATGCGCGAGCGGCCGATCCTGCTGCTGGGCAGCATCGGCACCGCGTCGCTGCTGGGCGTGCAGCTGTGGCTGTTTCTCTGGGCGCCGCTGCATGGCCGCAGCCTGCCGGTGTCACTGGGCTATTTCCTGCTGCCGCTGACCATGGTGCTGACCGGGCGGCTGGTCTACGGCGAACGGCTGTCGTACCTGCAGAAGGTGGCGGTGGGCTTCGCCCTGTGCGGCGTAGGGCATGAACTGTGGGTGCACGGCAGCTTCGCCTGGGAGACCCTGCTGGTAGCGTCCGGCTACCCGGCCTACTTCGTGCTGCGGCGCAAATGCCAGACCGACCACCTGGGCGGCCTGTGGACCGACATGTGCCTGATGATGATCCCGGCCACCTGGTTCGTCACCACCGGCCCGCTGTCGGCTGCCGACATGCTCCAACACCCGGCCCTGTACGGCCTGATTCCGGTGCTGGGCATGATCAGCGCCCTGGCGCTGGTGTCCTACGTCATGGCCAGCCGCCTCCTGCCGTTCAGCCTGTTCGGCCTGCTCAGCTACGTGGAACCGGTGCTGCTAGTGGGCGTGGCGCTGCTGCTGGGCGAAAGCATCGCACGTGACCAGTGGTGGACCTATATCCCGATCTGGCTGGCGGTGGTGGTGCTGATCATCGAAGGCTTCAAGCACCTGGTGCGTTCGCGGCGGCGCAGCATGTAATTCAAGGGTGCACCAGCAGCAACACCGCGCTGATGCTCAGAAATGACGCCAGCGTGGTCAGCACCAGCGCCGCCGCGCAGCGCCCTTCCAAACCGAAGCGCTGCCCCAGGATGGGGTAGACGCTCATCATCGGCGCGCTGGCGATCACCACGCCGGCCAGCATCATCGGCGCCGGCACGTCGGCCAGCAGCCAGAACATCAACCCCAGCAGCAGCGGGTGCACCAGCAGCTTGCCGGCGCCGATCAGCCCCAATTCGTTGAGCTGCCCGCGCACCTTGGTGCCGTACAGCACGCCGCCGATCACGAACAGCGCCGCCGGCGCCGAGGCCTGGGCCAGCATGTCGATGACCTTCAGCGGCGCCACCGGGATCTGCACACGTGCCAGCGACAGCGCGCCGCCGACGATGATCGACACGATCAGCGGGTTGCGGCCCAGGCGCTTGAGGGTTTCGACCATCACCCGCCGCGCCGAGCCGCCCTGCTGCTCCCCGGCCTCGGCCATGGCCAGCGCCAGCGGGATCATCACCAGGTTCTCGATGACCATGCCCAGCGCCAGCGCCACCACCGCCGGTGGCCCGGCGACCATGGCGGCGATGGGGTAGCCGATGAAGCCGCTGTTGGACACCGACATGCCCATGCCGGCGATGGCAGCGTTGGCCACGCTGGCCTGGCGCAAGCGGCGGAAGACCAAAAAGCCGGCGGCGAAGCTGCCCAGCGACGCCAGGCCGTAGGCCAGCAGGTAGTGGTAGTTGAAGACCTCGCTGATGGGCCGCTGGGCCAGCGCGCGGATCACCAGCGCCGGCAGGCAGAAGACAATGACGAAGGTGCCGACGCCGCGCACCTGTTCGCGGCTCAGCAGCTTGAGCGCCGTGGCCAGGTAGCCCAGGGCGACGATGATGAAGATCGGTGCGGTGATGGCGAGCACGTCTAGCAACGACTGGTTTCCTTTTGGACGCGGCCTGCGGCCGCTGCTACGGGAGCCTCGCGATCAATCCTGGCGCACGTCGACCTGTTCATGACTGTGGCACGCCTGGGCGATGGCTTCCACCACCCGCAGGTTCTGCAACCCGTCGCGCACGCTCACCAGCGGCTGCGCCTGGCCGCGGATCACCTGGCAGAAATGCGCCAGCTGGCGCGCCAGCGGGTCGGCGCGGTCCTGGCGCAGTTGTTCGCTGATGAATGGCTTCCACCACGAACGGTCCTCGGGGCTGCCGTAGCGCTTGAGGCGCATGGTGGGCACCGACAGCTGGCCGAAGGTGCCGGTGATCACGTAGCAGTCCTCGTCACCGTAGTGGCTGTAGGTCTTGTTCTCCTGGCTGGTCTGCTCCCAGCTGCGCGGGCTGGCGGCGGTGTCCGAGAGCAGGAAACTGCCCAGCGCGCCGCTGGCGAAGCGCAGGCTGATGGCCACCGTGTCTTCCACCTCGAAGCCGCGGGTGGCGTGGGAGGCCATGGCCTGCACCGCGACGATCTCGCCGCACAGCGAGCGCAGGTTGCCGATCTCGTGGATCAGGTTGAGCAAAATCGGCCCGCCGCCGACCTGGGTGCGCCACGGGCCTGCGGCGAAGTATTCATCGGGCTTGTAGAACAGCGCCGTGCCCATCACCGCCACCAGGTTGCCCAGCAGGCCATCGGCGATCACTTGCCGGGCCTGGGCCAGGATCGGGCTGTGGGCGCGGTGATGGCCCACCAGCAACGGCGTGTCCGCGGCGCGACTGGCCGCGTACAGCCGCTCGCCTTCCTCCAGGGTGTGCGCCAGCGGCTTCTCGATCAGCGCCGGCACCCGCGCGGCCAGGCACTCGAAGGCCTGGGGCACGTGCAAGGCGTTGGGCGTGGCGAGGATGACGCCATCGGGACGAAACTCGGCGAACAGCGCCTCCAGCGAGGTGAACAACGGCACCTGCAGGCGCGCCGCCAATTCCACCGCGGCCGGTGACGGGTCGACAATGGCCGCCAGCTGGCATTCGTGGCTGGCCTGGATCTGTTCGATATGGAAGTGGCCGATGGCACCGGCGCCGGCTACGGCAATGCGAAGAAGGGACATAAGGGGCTCTGATTATTCTTGGGGATTATTCTGGCTGAGCAATGGCCATAGCTTAATCAATCGCGATCAGGACATAATCGGCCATTATGAAGATTCAGAATGCGCAATTAGCGAACAATGCACCTTTCCTGCGCGACCTGCAGTTGTTTTGCAGCGTGGCCCGGCATGCCAGTTTTGTCACGGCGGCCCAGGAGAGCGGCATCTCCCCGGCCCACCTGAGCAAGCGCATCGCGCTGCTGGAGGCATCGCTGGGGGTCAAGCTGTTCCAGCGCACCACGCGCCGGGTCAACATCACCGCCGACGGCGAGACCGCCTTCACCTGGGCGCAGACCCTGCTGGGCAACGTCGACGACATGCTGCAGGCGCTGTCCGGGGTGCGCAACGAGCCGCGCGGTGCCCTGCGCATCAGCACCAGCCTGCGCCTGGGCCGCGAGTACATCGCGCCGGTGATGGCGCGCCTGCGCCAGCGCTACCCGGCGCTGGAGGTGTGGCTGGAACTGCTGGACCGGCGCGCCGACCTGATCGCCGAGAACTTCGACATCGACATCCGCGTGGGCGAGGTGCTGGAACAGCACCTGATCGCCCACCGCATCACCAGCAGCTACCGCATCCTCTGCGCCGCCCCCGCCTACATCGAACGCATGGGCAGCCCGCGCAGCCTGGCCGAACTGGCCCAGCACGACTGCCTGCTGTTCCGCGAGCGCGACCAGCGCTTCGGCCTATGGCGCCTGCACGGCAGCGCCGGCGAGGAAAGCGTGAAGGTCACCGGGCCCATGGCCTCCAACCACAGCGACGTGGTGCGCCAGTGGGCCCACGAGGGCTACGGCATCATCATGGCCTCGGTGTGGGACGTGGCCGCCAGCCTCAAGGCCGGCGAGCTGGTGCAGGTGCTGCCCGGCTACCGCCAGCCGGCGGACGTGTGGGCGGTAACCACCGCGCGCGGCGGCGAGTCGGAGAAGATTCGCGTGTGTATCGAATTTCTCAAGGAAGCCCTCACCCAGGGCCCGCAAACCCTCATGATCCACACAACGCCGTAGGCTCTTGTGGGAGCTGGCTTGCCAGCGAGCTGTTGGCCCCCCCAAAAAAAGCTCGCTGGCAAGCCAGCTCCCACAGCACCGGTTCATGGCCTTCTTATTCAATTCTGGTACGAAGGTGCAACAATTGGCACACTTCTTTCTAATGGTTTTCGACCGCGGTGTCAGGATCCCCTTTTCATTGGATCCGCAGGTGCACACAATGCACCATTTGCTAACAACGGGCAGCTACCCTGTCCATTACCAGTGCAGAAATTCCGCCAAAAGCGGTAGAACAGGAAGTCGGATCTATGTTCGAAGTGCCGTCCTCAATCAGGTTGTTGCTGTCCCGCTTCAGCCAGGCCCACGCGGGCCATTTCCACTCCCTGCGCTACGTCCGCCAGGACAGCCTGGGCCTGTCGGTCACCCGTAACGTCGTCGACCCACCGCGCCGCCACCGCAGCAGCGGCGTGATGCTGTGCGTGCGGGTCAACGGCAACGAAGCGTTCGCCGCCACCAGCGACCTCACCGAAAAAGGCCTGGAGCACGCCTACGACCAGGCGCTGCTGCTGGCCCACGCCATGGGCCAGCGCGCCCTGCTGAGCCTGCCGCCGTTGCAGGGCAACGCCGTGCACACCCGCTACAGCTCGCCGGCCGCCGACCAGCCGCTGCCCGATGCCGGGCACTGGCTGGAGGTGCTGCGCGCCGAATCGGCGCGCGTGCCGCAGCACGAACGCCTGGTGAACTGGTCGGCCAGCCTGGGCATCACCGACAGCCAGCAGCTGTACGTGGACAGCACCGGCAGCGAGATCGCCAGCCACAAGCGGCTGTTCTTCCCCGAACTGGACGTGACCGCCTTCGACGGCCAGCAGAGCCAGCGCCGCACCTGGGCCATCGCCCGCCAGGGTGGCAGCGAGCTGGTGCATGAGTCGGGCTTCATTGGCCAGATCGAACAGGTGGCCGACCAGGCCCTGCAACTGCTGGCCGCGCCCAACACCCCGGAAGGCCCGCGCGACCTGCTGCTGATGCCTGACCAGATGATCCTGCAGATCCACGAGTCCATCGGCCACCCGCTGGAGCTGGACCGCATCCTGGGCGATGAGCGCAACTACGCCGGCACCAGCTTCGTCACCCAGGACATGTTCGGCAGCTACCAGTACGGCTCGCCGCTGCTCAACGTCAGCTTCGACCCGCAAGTGCCGGACGAGCTGGCCAGCTACAGCCACGACGACGAAGGCACGCCGGCGCACAAGCACCTGCTGATCGAAGCCGGGGTGCTCAAGCGCCCCCTGGGCGGCGCCCTGTCCCAGGCCCGCAGCGGCCTGGCCGGGGTGGCCAACAGCCGCGCCTGCGACTGGAACCGCCCGCCCATCGACCGCATGGCCAACCTCAACGTCGAGCCCGGCGACCAGAGCCTGGCGCAGATGATCGGCAACATCGAGCACGGAATCCTCATGGCCACCAACCGCTCCTGGTCCATCGACCAGGCCCGCAACAAGTTCCAGTTCGGCTGTGAATGGGCCCAGCTGATCGAAAACGGCGAGCTGGCCGGCGTGGTCAAGAACCCCAACTACCGCGGCATTTCCTCGCAGTTCTGGCGCAACCTCAGCGCCGTTGGCGACCGTTCCACCTTCGAGGTGATGGGCACCCCCAACTGCGGCAAGGGCGAACCCAACCAGGCGGTCACCGTGGGGCACGCGTCGCCGCCCTGCGTGTTCAAGCAGATCGACGTGTTCGGGGGGCAAGCGTGATGAACCACACTCTCTACCGTCGCTCCTTCGACATGCTGGAACAGTGGCTGCACACCCAACTGGCCGCCGGCGAGCATTTCTCGCTGTGGTTCAGCGCCGAGGACTCGCAGTTCATCCGCTTCAACCACGGCCAGGTGCGCCAGGCCAGCCAGGTGCTGCAGATCGACGCCACCCTGCGCCTGATCCACAACGAGCGCCATGCCAGCGACACCCTCAACCTGACCGGCGACGTGGCCACCGACCGCGAGCGCCTGGGCGAAGCCCTGGCTGGCCTGCGCGCGCTGCTGCAAGTGCTGCCGCCCGACCCGTACCTGCAACTGGACAACCAGGTGTTCGCCAGCGACCGCGTGCCCGAGGGCAGCCTGCCCAGCGCCGACGCGCTGATCGAGCAAGTGGGTGCGCTCAGCCAGGGCCTGGACATGGTCGGCATCTACGCCGGCGGCCCGATGTACCGGGGCTTCGCCAGTTCCTGGGGTGGCCGCGGCTGGCACGTGGCGATCAGCGCCAGCCTGGACTTCAGCCTGTTCCATGAGAACGGCGAGGCGGTGAAGATCACCTACGCCGCCAGCGAATGGGACGCCGACGAACTGGCCGCGCAATTCGCCCAGGGCCGCGAGCAACTGGCGCACCTGGGCAAGCCACGCAAGACCCTGGCGCCCGGCCAGTACCGCGCCTACCTGGCGCCGGCCGCCGTGGAAGAAATCATCGGCATGCTGCAATGGGACGGCTTCTCCGCCCGCGCCCTGGCCACCCGCCACAGCCCGCTGCAGGCCCTGCAGCTGAAAACCGCCAGCCTGTCGCCCCAGGTCAGCATCAGTGAGATGGCCTCCACCGGCCTTGAGCCGCTGTTCAACAGCGAAGGCAGCCTGCGCCAGGACCAGGCGCTGATCGAGCACGGCCACCTGGTGGGCCAAATGGTCAGCTCGCGCTCGGCCCAGGAATACCACCTGGAAGCCAACGGCGCCGACACCTATGAAAAGCCTTCCTCGCTGGTGATGGCCGGCGGCGACCTGCCCAGCGCCGAGGTGCTACAAGCGCTGGGCACCGGCCTGTACATCGGCAACCTGTGGTACCTGAACTACTCCGACATTGGCCTGGCGCGCATGACCGGCATGACCCGCTTCGCCAGTTTCTGGGTGGAAGACGGCAAGATCGTCGCGCCCATCGACACCATGCGTTTCGATGACAGCGTCTACGACCTGTTCGGCGCCAACCTGCTGGCCCTGACCCGCGAGCAGAGCCTGCGCATCAGCACCAGCACCTACTCGCAACGCGACGCCCAGACCCTGCTGCTGCCGGGCGCGTTGATCGAGCGCTTCACCCTCACGCTGTAGACCGTGCGGTAGACCCCGGGGCCATGCCTGGCCCCAGGGGCTTTTTATTACTGTTATTCGCCTGTGTGCCTGACGCCAACTTGAAAGACTGTTTTCACTAACGGTCGCAGGCTTTTATTTTTTACAACTTCACTTCAGCACCACCCGGGACCTAACTATTGAATAAATAAACACCTCAAGCACGCACCAAATAAAACCGCACTTGCCGGTTTGGTGCACACCCAACTAATACCCTGCACCGTGCCGATTCGATGTTTAACCCACATCGTGATCACGGCCTCGTGCAGCCCGAAACTTGCCCAGTGATGGCCGCTCGATTGCCCGTCAGGACCCCGTGCGACCTGGTGCTGGAACAAACGTACAAGAATGCGACATGGTGTGTGTAAATTGGCGCCAAACGCTCTACAGCGCAGGTTCTGGCACAGCGGTTGCTCTGTATTAGCTCAGCCACATTCCCGTACAACCTTGTACATACGATAAAAAGGAAGGCGTCATGAAACCGTACACAGCCACCTCTACTTAGTTGCAGAAGACTGAATTCTGACACGTACTGGCAGACTTCAGTATGACCGCCTACTTGCGCCGCCCACAGTCGAACATTAATTAAATGTTTGAGCGGTACCGCTTTGCCCTTCTTTTTATTCGAGGGAGACTTGATGAATGACGCGGTAAAAAAGAAGCCACCCCAGGTGCCCACTTCAATAGTTCCCGCCACGCCGTGGCCCGGTATTCCATTCCGGCCCAATACGTCGCGCCCGGGCATATTGAAGAAACAACAGGTGCTGATACTGGTGGCGGTGTCCGTGCTGTTGCACGGTGGCGCCTGGTGGCTGATGCAACAGGCCAAGGCGCCCGTGCCGGAAGTTGCCCCGCAAGTACCGGAAATGACCGTGGAGCTCACCAGCCCGACGCCCCCCACGCCCGAGCCGCCACCGCCGGAACCACCACCGCCGCCGCCCCCTCCGCCGCCACCGGCGCCCGAGGAAGACCCGGACGCGGTGAAACCGCCGCCCAAGCCGGTGGAGAAGAAGGTCGAGAAGCCCAAGCCGGTGCCCAAGCCGCAGCCGCTGAAAAAGCCTGCGCCACCGACCCCGCCGGCCCCGGCGCCGACGCCTGCGCAGAGCGCGCCGCCCAGCCCCACCCCGGCACCGGCGGCGCCTGCGGCAGCGCCCGGCCCGGTGAAAGAGTCGGCGGCCATTTCCGGCCTGGCCAGCCTGGGCAACCCGCCGCCCGAGTACCCGTCGCTGGCCCTGCGCCGCAACTGGGAAGGCACGGTGGTGCTGCGCATCAAGGTGCTGGCCAACGGCCGCGCCGGCAGCGTCGAGGTCACCAGATCCAGCGGCAAGCCGCAGCTCGATGAAGCGGCGGTGGGAGCGGTGCGCAACTGGAAGTTCATTCCGGCCAAGCGCGGCGACACGCCAATCGAAGGCTTCGCCACCCAGACCATCGACTTCAAGTTGCCGCAGTAAACGAACTCAACCCTATTCACGTTGTGCGAGGTAGAAATCATGAATGCTTCAATGTCCGCAATGATCGTCCCGGGCGTGCTCTGGGCCCTGGTGTTGTTCTCCGTGCTCAGCTGGGGCCTGCTGCTGATCAAGTCGGCCCAGTACCTGCGCCTGAAATCGCAGAACAAGCAGTTCACCCGCGCCTTCTGGGCCGCCCCCGACCTGCTCACCGCCGCCGAGCACTCCACCCAGTACCCCGGCGCCCTGGCGCGCATCGCCAACAGCGGCTTCGAAGCCATGGCCAGCGATGACAACCCGCGCAACGCCCAGCAACTGGCGCACACCATCAACCGCCAGGACCGCCTGGAGCGCAACCTGCGCCAGCAGATCCAGAAGGAACGCCGCGCCCTGGAAGCCGGCCAGGCGATTCTGGCCAGTATCGGCAGCACCGCGCCCTTCATCGGCCTGTTCGGCACCGTGTGGGGCATCATGGAGGCGCTGCAGAGCATCGGTGCCAGCGGTTCCGCCAGCCTGGAAACCGTGGCCGGGCCTATCGGCCACGCGCTGATCGCCACCGGCGTGGGCATCGCCGTCGCCGTGCCGGCGGTGCTGATCTACAACTTTTTCCTGCGCCGCCTGAAGCTGGCCATGGCCGACATGGACGACTTCGCCCATGACTTCGACAGCCTGGCCCAGCGCAGCGCCTTCGCCGTCAGCCGCGAGCCCATCGCCCACAAGCACGCCGCCCGCGTGCAGGAGGCGAGCTGACATGGCCTTCTCTACCCAAGACAGCGACGAAGTGCTCAGCGAAATGAACGTCACGCCGCTGGTGGACGTGATGCTGGTGCTGCTGGTGGTGTTCATCGTCACCGCGCCGCTGATGACCAACGCCATCAAGGTCAACCTGCCGAAGACCGACGCCGTGGCCCCCGCCGAGAAAAAGGACCCGGTAGTGGTCAGCGTCGACCAGGACGGCAAGTTCTTCCTGGCCAAGAGCGAAATCGCCCCCGAGCTGCTGGAAAAAAGCCTCTCGGACGTGAAGGCCAAGGACCCGGAAGTCCGGGTGCAGTTGCAGGCCGACACCAGCGTCAACTACGGGCAAGTGGCCAAGGCCATGGCCTCCATCGAGCGCTCGGGCATCACCAAAATCTCGGTGATGACCTCGCGGTGACACGCCGGCCGGGCGGGGGATGAGACAGCCCGGCCAGGCGTTGCGGTAAACGGTCGTTCCACACCTGTGCGGTGCCCCTTTGGGCGCTGCAGGGGAGCGGCTGGCTTGAAGCAGAGGAGTTTCGTCCGGGGCCGGCATAACCCATCCGGAACAAGAGGGCTCACAAGGCCATTTCACTAAACGTCTGAAAAAGTCGGAAATTACCATGTTGATGAGTTTGCAACGTTTTACCCTCAAACCACTGGCGGCCACCCTGCAACGGCGCAGCATGGTGCCGCTGTGCGTGATGGCCATGGGCATGAGCACCGTGCAGGCAGCCGAAACCACCGATGACGCCGGTACCGCCGCCGTGGTCGCGCCGGCCACCACCCAGTTGCAGAAGGTCGAAGTGACCGGCTCGGCCATCCGCCGGGTCGACGCCGAGACGGCCGTGCCGGTGACCATCCTGCGCGCCGCCGACCTCGAGAAGCAGGGCGTGACCACCACCGCCGAGCTGATGCAGCGGGTGACGGGCAACAACTCCATCGGCAACTCCGCCGGCTCCGTGGGCGCCGCCACCGGCGGTGCCAGCTTCGCCGACATGCGTGGCATCGGCGCCAACAAGACCCTGGTGCTGCTCAACGGCCGCCGACTGGCCAACAACGCCATGTCCGGCACCAACAGCCAAGGCGGCGCGGTGGACCTGAACATGATTCCGTTCGCCGCCATCGACCGCGTGGAAGTGCTGCGCGACGGCGCCTCGGCGCTGTACGGCACCGACGCCATTGGCGGGGTGATCAACTTCATCACCAAGAAATCGCTCACCGACGGCACCCTCACCCTGGGCGGCGAAGACCCCACCAACAGCGGTGGCGGCGGCAGCAAGGACATGAGCGGCAGCTGGGGCTACGGCGACCTGGACAAGGACCGCTTCAACGTGATGGGCGTGTTCAACTACCGCACCCAGCAGAACCTGGAAGCCAAGGACCGCAGCTTCGACCAGGACTACGTGCCCGGCCGCGGCCTGGACAACACCTCCGGCACCGCCTTCCCGGCCAACTACAGCCAGAACGGCAACGCCGCCAACCCGCTGGGCAGCGCCTGCAGCGGCGCCAACCTGATCGCCAGCAACGGCGTGTGCCGCTACAGCACGCGCAACTCCATCGACCTGCTGCCGCAGACCGAATCCACCTCGTTCTTCGGCAAGGCCACCGGCAAGCTGGCCGACGACCACAACGTCAACCTCGAATACTTCTGGAGCCGCAACGACAACAGCACCACCGTGGCTCCGGCGCCGCTCACCGGCCTGAGCCTGTCGCCCAGCTCGCCCTACTACCCCGGCAACGGCATCACCCCGCTGCCCACCGGCTTCGCCCTCGACCCCACGCAACCGGTGGGCGTGAACTGGCGTGAAACCGCCGCCGGCGACCGCGAATCGAAAGACCAGAACACCAGCCAGCGCCTGCTGCTGAGTTTCGACGGCAGCGTCGGCGGCTGGGACTACAACGTCGGCGCCGGCTACAACCAGAACCGGGTGGTCAACAGCGTCACCGGCGGCTACGTCAGCGACTCGGCGCTGACCGCCGGCCTGGACAGCGGCCTGCTCAACCCGTTCGGCGCCCAGAGCGCGGCCGGCCAGCAGTACATCGACGACAACGCCTACCACGGCGCCTACGCCGTCTCCACCGGCCGTGTGGCCTCGCTGGACGGCAAGGTCACCCGCGAGATCGGCGACTGGTTCGGCGCCGGCCCCGTGGGCCTGGCCCTGGGCGGCGAGTACCGCAAGGAGAAATACCACGAGTCGGTGGCCGACTGGGCCGGTGACCTGTCCAGCCTGGGCGTGGACCCCAACAGCTCGGTGTCGGGCGAGCGCAGCATCAGCGCCGAATACGCCGAGATCAACGTGCCGGTGATCGACAGCCTGGAACTGGGTGCCGCGATCCGCCACGACAAGTACAGCGACTTCGGCAGCACCACCAACCCCAAGTACACCTTCCGCTTCCAGCCGTTCAAGGAACTGGTGATGCGCGGCGCCTACAGCGAAGGCTTCCGTGCCCCATCGCTGTATGAGCTGAACAACCCCACCTACACCACCTTCACCCAGGGCAACTACAACGACCCGACCCTGTGCGCCGGCGGCGTGGTGCGCCCGGGCGGCAACGGTGGCCGCGACTGCAACCAGCAATTCCTCAACAGCACCGGCGGCAACCAGGACCTCAAGCCCGAGACCGCGCGCAACGTCACCCTGGGCTTCGTCTACCAGCCAGTGCGCAACCTGTCCATGGGTCTGGACTTCTGGTGGATCAAGATCGCCGGGCAGATCGAGGAGTTTCCCGAGTCGGAAGTGTTCGCCCACCCCGACGAGTACGCCGACCGCATCGTGCGCGCCGCCGACGGCTCCATCGACCACATCATCACCGGCCTTGCCAACCTGGGCAACGTGAAGACCAGCGGCATCGACGTCAACCTCAACTACCGCTTCCCGCAAACCACCATCGGCCAGTTCGGCCTGGACCTGACCGGCACCTACGTCACCCGCTACGACTACCAGCAGACCATCGGCGGGTCCTACACCGACCGCGTCGGCGACTTCCAGGGCGACCAGGTGGCGCAACGCTGGAAACACAACATCACCGGCAGCTGGAACTTCGGCGCCTACCGCGCCTCGGTCACCAACCGCTTCACCACCGGCTACAACGACTACGACCCCACCACCAACAGCCGCGTCAGCTCGTACTCGCTGTGGGACCTGTCGGCCGGCTACACCTTCAGCAAGGTGCTGGACGTGGACCTGGGCGTGAAGAACGTATTCGACCGCGACCCGCCGTTCTCCAACCAGGCCTACACCTTCCAGAGCGGCTATGACCCGCGCTACACCGATCCGTTGGGGCGCACCCTGTTCGCGCGCATGACCTACCACTTCTGATCGGGATCGACGGGGGCTGAGCTCCGGCCCCCGGCACGATCCGCCTGCGATATCGCACCCCCGGCGTCCCTCCGCGCCGGGGGCTTTTTCCAGGCCTGTGTTAACGCGGTTCGAGGAATTCCAAGCATGTCACAGCCCCTCAAGTTTCTGCTGGCCAGCCTGTTCTGCCTGGCCAGCCTGCCGGCGCACCCGGCGCCCGTCAGCGCCATGACCGTGTACGGCGACGCGCCCAGGTACCCGGCCAACTTCCAGCACTTCGACTACGTGAACGCCGACGCGCCCAAGGGCGGGTCCCTGAGCCGCTCGTCCATGGAGATCGGCCAGTTCAACTACATCCTGCCCTACGTGGACCAGGGCACCGGCGTGGTCCAGGTCGACACCTGGCTGTACTCGCCGCTGGCCTACCGTTCGCTGGACGAGCCCTACACCGTCTACGGCCTGGTGGCCGAGAAAATGGAGCACGACCCCGACGGCCTGTGGATGCGCTTCTACCTCAACCCCAAGGCCACTTTCGCCGACGGCACGGCCATCACCGCCCAAGACGTGGCCTTCACCTTCAACCTGCTGATGACCAAGGCCAGCCTGAGCTTCCGGCTGCTGTACGGCGACGTGCAGGACGTGGTGGTGGAAGGCCCGCGCCAGGTGCGCTTCAACTTCAAGAACAACCTCAACCGCACCCTGCCCCTGGACCTGGCGTCCATGCGCGTGCTGCCCGAGCACTACTGGAAGGACCACGACTTCGCCAGCGGCGGCGGCTTCACCCCGCCCCTGGGCAGCGGCCCCTACCGGGTGACCAAGGTCGACCCGGGCCGCAGCATCACCTTCGAACGCAACAAGGACTGGTGGGCCCGCGACCTGCCGGTGAGCCGCGGCATGTACAACTTCGACAGCCTGACGGTGAATTTCTACGCCGACACCGAGATCGCCCGGCAACTGCTGCAGGCCCAGGCCTACGACTACAACCGCGAGTTCTCCTCGGGCGGCTACGTGGTGGGCTACCAGAGCCCGGTGCTCGACGACGGCCGCCTGCAACGGCAGATCCTCGCCCCCGCGCAGCCCAAGGGCGCCCAGGGCTTCGTCTTCAACCTGGAGCGGCCGGTGTTCAAGGACCGCCGGGTGCGCCAGGCGCTGACCCTGCTGTGGGATTTCGACTGGGCCAACCGGCAGATCATGCGCAGTTTCTACACCCGCCAGGACAGCTACTTCCCGAACAGCGACCTGGCCGCCACCCAGCTGCCCGACGCCCAGGAGCTGGCGATCCTGGAACCGCTGCGCGGCAAGGTGCCGGACGAGGTGTTCACCCAGGTCTACCACTCGCCGCGCACCGACGGCAGCGGCAACATCCGCCCGCAGCAGTTGCAGGCACTGAAACTGCTGGCCGAGGCCGGCTGGCACCCCGTGCATAACCGCCTGGTCAACGCCCAGGGCGAGCAGCTGAAATTCACCTTCCTCGATGGCCAGGGC
Organism: Pseudomonas imperatae; assembly: GCF_057128625.1. Lineage (NCBI taxonomy): Bacteria > Pseudomonadati > Pseudomonadota > Gammaproteobacteria > Pseudomonadales > Pseudomonadaceae > Pseudomonas > Pseudomonas imperatae. The sequence continues at coordinate 56,795 of NZ_JBSKHP010000005.1, forward strand.
GGCTTCGACCGCCTGCTGCTGCCGATGAAGCGCAGCCTGGCGCAGATCGGCATCGACCTGGAACTGCGGCGCATCGACCCTGGCCAGTACAACAACCTGATGAACGCCCGCGACTACGACTTCACCGTGGTGCAGTTCCCTCGCAGCGGCGACCCGATCATTTCCCCCGGGCGCGAGCTGTACAGCTTGTACGGCAGCGCCAGCGCCACCCAGCCGGGCAGCTCGAACTTCATGGTGCTGCGCGACCCGGCGGTGGACAGCCTGATCGACGGCCTGGTCAAGGCCACCACCCGCGACGACATGGTGCACTACGCCCGCGCCCTGGACCGAGTGCTGCAGTGGGGTTACTACTCGATCCAGAACTACTACAGCGAAGGCACGCCCACGGTGTTCCTCAACCGCTTCGGCAGGCCCAAGGTCGCGCCCACCTACGACGTCGGCCTGGACACCTGGTGGCAGGTCAGCCCCACGCCCCTCACCACCCTGCAAATGAGCGCACTGGCGCGCAATTCCGAGGAGCACTGAGATGCTGCGCTATATCTGTCGGCGGCTGCTGCTGATCATTCCCACCCTGCTGTGCATCCTGGTGGTCAATTTCGTCATCGTCCAGGCCGCGCCCGGCGGCCCGGTGGAACAGGCCATCGCCCGCCTGCAGGGCGCCGGCGGCCACGGCGTGGGCGGCGGTGGCGGGGAAAGCGCCGGGGGTGGCGGCAGCCGCTCCAGCCGCGGCCTGGACCCGGCGCTGATCGAGGAGATCAAGCACCACTACGGCTTCGACCAGCCCATGCACGCGCGCCTGTGGTTGATGCTGAAGAACTACGCCCACCTGGACTTCGGCACGAGCTTCTTCCGTGGCGCGCCGGTGACCGAGCTGATCGCCCAGAAGCTGCCCACCACCCTGTCCCTGGGGCTGTGGGCGACGCTGATCACCTACCTGATCTCCATTCCCCTGGGCATCCGCAAGGCGGTGCACCACGGCACGCGCTTCGACGTGTGGACCAGCACCGCGATCATCATCGGCTACGCCATGCCGGCGTTTCTGTTCGCCATCCTGCTGATCGTGGTCTTTGCCGGCGGCAGCTACGTCAACTGGTTCCCGGTGCAGGGCCTGGTGTCGAGCAACTTCGACCAGCTGTCCACCCTGGGCAAGGTCGGCGACTACCTGTGGCACCTGGTGCTGCCGGTCAGCGCCCTGGTGATCGGCGGCTTCGCCACGCTCACCATTCTCACCAAGAACAGTTTCCTCAACGAGATCAGCCGCCAGTACGTAACCACGGCGCGGGCCAAGGGCCTTACCGAGCAGCGCATGCTCTACGGCCACGTGTTCCGCAACGCCATGCTGCTGGTGCTGGCGGGCATTCCCCAGGCGCTGATCGACGTGTTCTTCGCCGGCTCGCTGCTGATCGAGACCATCTTCAACCTCGACGGCATCGGCCGCATGAGCTACGACGCCGCCGTGTCGCGCGACTACCCGGTGGTGTTCGGCACGCTGTTCCTGTTCACCCTGTTCGGCCTGTTGATCAAGCTGCTGGGCGACCTGTGCTACACCCTGGTCGACCCGCGCATCGACTTCTCCGCGAGGACTGCCTGATGTTCCGGATCTCCCCTTTGGGCCAGCGCCGCCTGGCCGCGTTCAAGGCCAACCGCCGTGGCTGGTGGTCGCTGTGGCTATTCATCGCGCTGCTGCTGACGTGCCTGTGCAGCGAGTTGCTGGCCAACGACAAGCCGCTGCTGATCCACTACCAGGGCAAGATGTACTACCCCATCCTGCATGAATACCAGGAGACCGATTTCGGCGGCCAACTGCCGTTCGAGCCCGACTACAGCAGCCAGTACGTGCGCGACCTGATCAGCGCCAAGGGCGGCTGGATGCTGTTCCCGCCAATTCCGTTCAGCGACCAGTCGGTGAACTACGACCTCAGCCAGCCCTCGCCCAGCCCGCCCACGCGCGACAACTGGCTGGGCACCGACCAGCAGGCCCGCGACGTGCTGGCGCGAGCGCTGTATGGGGCGCGGGTGTCGATTCTGTTTGCGCTGATACTGACCGTGGTCAGCACCCTGATCGGCGTCTGCGCCGGCGCCGTGCAGGGCTTCTATGGCGGCTGGGTGGACCTGATCGGCCAGCGCCTGCAGGAGATCTGGTCGGGGCTGCCGGTGTTGTACCTGCTGATCATCCTCTCCGGCTTCGTCGCCCCCGGCTTCTGGTGGCTGCTGGGGATCATGGCGCTGTTCTCCTGGTTGGCGCTGGTGGACGTGGTGCGCGCCGAATTCCTGCGCGGCCGCAGCCTGGAGTACGTGAAAGCCGCCCGCGCCCTGGGCGTGACCGACGGCGCGCTGATGCGCCGGCACATCCTGCCCAACGCCATGACCAGCACCCTCACCTACCTGCCCTTCATCGTCACCGGCGCCATCTCCACCCTCACCGCCCTGGACTTCCTGGGCTTCGGCATGCCCGCCGGCAGCGCCTCGCTGGGCGAGCTGGTGGGCGAGGCCAAGCAGAACCTCGAGGCGCCCTGGCTGGGCATCACCGCCTTCTGCGCCCTGGCGCTGATTCTTTCGCTGCTGGTGTTCATCGGCGAGGCCTGCCGTGACGCGTTCGACCCAAGGACCTGAGCATGACCGACAACCTGATTGAAATCCGCCACCTGAGCGTGGCTTTCGGCGAGCGCGAAGTGGTGCACGGCATCGACCTGGACATCCGCCGCGGCGAGTGCCTGGCGCTGGTGGGCGAGTCCGGCTCGGGCAAGTCGGTGACGGCGCACTCGATCCTGCGCCTGCTGCCGGGCAAGAGCGTCAACACCGGCGGCAGCATCCGCTTCAACGGCGAGGAACTGGTGGGCGCCAGCGACAAGCAGCTGCGCAGCCTGCGCGGCAACCGCATCGCCATGATCTTCCAGGAACCCATGACCTCGCTGAACCCGCTGCACACCGTGGAGAAGCAGATCGGCGAGGTACTGGCGGTGCACAAGGGCCTGGCCGGCCGCGCAGCGCGGGCGCGGGTGCTGGAGCTTTTGGAACTGGTGGGCATCACTGAACCTGCCAAGCGCCTCAAGGCCTACCCGCACCAGCTGTCCGGCGGCCAGCGCCAGCGCATCATGATCGCCATGGCCCTGGCCAACGAGCCGGACCTGCTGATTGCCGACGAGCCGACCACGGCGCTGGACGTGACCGTGCAGCAGAAGATCATGGAGCTTTTGCGCTCGCTGCAGGCGCGCCTGGGCATGTCGCTGCTGCTGATCAGCCACGACCTCAACCTGGTGCGGCGCGTGGCCCAGCGGGTGTGCGTGATGCGCGGTGGCGAGATCGTCGAGGAAGCTGACTGCAAGACCCTGTTCGAGCGCCCTGCCCATCCCTACAGCCGCCAGTTGATCGACGCCGAGCCCGACGGCCGGCCAGTGCCGGTGATGTTCGACCAGTACCTGCTGGAAGTGGACGATGTGCGGGTGTGGTTCCCGCTGCCCAAGCCGCTGTTCAGCCGCCAGCGCGACTACATCAAGGCGGTGGACGGGGTGAGTTTCAAGCTGCTCAAGGGCAAGACCCTGGGCATCGTCGGCGAGTCGGGCTCGGGCAAGTCCACCCTGGGCCAGGCGATATTGCGGCTGGTGGAATGCCAGGGCAGCATCCGCCTGGGCAACAAGGAACTGACCCTGCACAGCCAGCGCCTGATGCGGCCGTTGCGGCGGCAGATGCAGATCGTCTTCCAGGACCCGTTCGCCAGCCTCAGCCCGCGCATGTCAGTGCAGCAGATCATCGCCGAGGGCCTGGAGACCCATGGCATCGGCACCCCGGCCGAGCAGGAGGCGGCGGTGATCCGCGTGCTGGAGGAAGTGGGCCTGGACCCGGCCACCCGCCACCGCTACCCGCACGAATTCTCCGGCGGCCAGCGCCAGCGCATCGCCATCGCCCGCGCCCTGGTGCTGGAACCGGCGCTGATCCTGCTGGACGAACCCACCTCGGCGCTCGACCGCACCGTGCAGAAGCAGATCATCGAGCTGCTGCGCAGCCTGCAGCTGCGCCATGGCCTGACCTACCTGTTCATCAGCCACGACCTGGCGGTGGTGCAGGCCCTGGCCCATGACCTGATGGTGATCCGCCACGGCCGCGTGGTAGAGCAAGGCCCGGCCCGGCGCGTCTTCGCCGACCCCCGGCACGCCTACACCCAGGAGCTGCTCAAGGCCTCCAGCCTTCACAAACGCACACCGCAAATCGCGTAGCAGCGGCCGCGCTGCACCAGGCAAACCGCGTGTACCGCGAATGCGTATACCGCATAAATCGCGTCGCCTGCATCGCGGCCAAGGCCGGCTCCTACCACGAACGCTGTAGGAGCCGACTTTAGTCGCGATGCAGACGACGCGATCGACCGTAGCAGCGGCCGCAGGCCGCGTCCCAGACGCCGCCTGGCGGCAGCTGCTACGGGGGCTAGGCGCGGGAATGAAAAAGGCCGCCCCTTTTCGGGGGCGGCCTTCGGTTTTTGCAGGCTTGTGACTTACAGCTTGTCGCCCTGCAGCACCAGCGGCGGGTTAGGCAGCCCCTGGTCCTTGCGCAGCTTGGCCACCTGCTTGGCGTCGACGGTCGCCGCCGCCGGGTTGCCGAACTGGGTGAAGACGTAGTTGGTGACCTGGGCCACCTGCTCGTCCGTCAGGTCTTCGGCGAAGGATGGCATCAGGATTTCGCCCTTCTCCATCTTGCGGTTCACCGAACCCAGGATCACCGAGACCACGTTCTTGGCGTCCGCCGCACCGGTGGTGGTGTGGTTGAACAGCGCCGGGTAGGCGCCGAAGCCGCTGCCCGCGCCCTGGCCCTTGGCGCCGTGGCAGGTGGCGCAGTTGCCCATGAACAACGCACGGGCCGGGTCCTGGGCGAGGATCGCCGGGCTCTGGCCGCGCATGTCGACGTAGCCCTCGCTCGGCTTGCCGAAGCTCGACCGCGAGCCTGGCTGCTTGTCATCGGCAATGGCCGGCACCGACTGCAGGTAGGTGGCGATGGCCGTCAGGTCAGTGTCGGGCAGGTACTGCAGGCTGTGCTCGATGGCCTCGGCCATGGGCCCGGACGCCGTGGCACGACCGTCGACGTGACCTGTCTTGAGGTAGGTGACCAGTTCGGCCTGAGTCCAGTTGCCGATGCCGGCGACCTTGTCCGGGGTGATGTTGTAGGCCACGAAGCTGCCCAGGTCGCCACCGGCGAACGGCTTCTTGGTGTCCATGCCCATGGTCAGGTTGCGCGGCGTATGGCAGGTGCCGCAGTGCGCCAGGGCTTCCACCAGGTAACGGCCCTGGTTCCACTGGGCAGTCTGGCTCGGGTCAGGCTTGAGCTCGCCGGCCTTGAAGTTGAAGAACTTCCAGAACGTCATGCCCCAGCGCTGGTTGAACGGGAACGGCAGGTCGGTCTTGGGCGACGCCTCGGCCACCGGTGGCAGCGACATCAGGTAGGCCTTGATGGCCAGCACGTCGTCGCGCGACATCTTGGTGAAGGAGTCGTAGGGCATGGCCGGGTACAGCTGTTCGCCGTCCTTGCCCACGCCGTCACGCACCGCGGCGACGAACTGGTCATCAGTCCAGTTGCCGATGCCGTGCTCCTTGTCCGAGGAGATGTTGGTGCCGTAGATCACGCCGAACGGCGTGCCCACCGGGTAGCCGCCGCCGAACGCCTTGCCCTTGGGCGCGGTGTGGCAGGCAGTGCAGTCGGCGGCGTGGGCCAGGTATTCGCCACGGCTGATCAGCGCCGCGTCGGGGGATTGTTCGGCGGCCTGGGCACCCAGGCTGGCCACCAGCGGTAGTACCGCCATGAGGAATTTTTTCATCGATAGCTCCCGGTTCATGCCAAGCTCTTGAGCACGGTGTCGGCCATGCGCAGCGCCAGCGCGGTGCCGGTCAGGGTCGAGTTGACGATGGCGGCGGTCGGCATCACGCCGGTGCCGGCCATGAACAGGTTCTCGTGCTCGTGGCTGCGCAGGTCGCGGTCCACCACCGACGTAGCCGGGTCTGCGCCCATGCTCAGGGTGCCAGTGATGTGCTGGTTGTTGTCGTACACGCCACGCTTGCTGAACACCACTTCGGTACCGCCCATGGCACTGGCGATTTCCTTGTAGACGTCGATGGAGTGGTCGTAGCCCTTGTGCACGTATTCCGGGAACTTGTAGTGCACCTCGATGCGCGGCAGGCCCCAGGCGTCCTTCTCGGTCTTGCTGAGCATGACGCGGTTGTCGCGGTCGGGCAGGATTTCCATCATGCCTTTCAGCAGCACGTAGTGGTCGGCCTGGTACTTGAGCTTCTCGTTCAGCGCCTTGCCGTAGTAGCCCTGTTTGATCAGGCGCTCGGTGAGCATGCGCGTCGGGTTGGTGTTGGCAAGGTCGATGCGCAGGCCCGAACGGTCGGCCCGGAAGGCGCCGTCGCGGATGTTGTTGATGCTGCTGGGGCGCATCGGGCCACGGCCGAAGTAGATCGGCTCGTCGGCCAGGAACTCCACGGAGGAGCCAGGATGGTCCATCAGGTGGCGGCCGACCATGTCGTTGCTGTTGGCCACGCCGTTGGGCAGGCGGTCGCTGGTGGACATCAGCAGCAGCTTGCTGCTTTCGATGGCGTTGGCGGTCAGCACGAAGCGCTTGCCGGTGACGCGGTGGCTGGCCTTGTTGGCGTCCAGGTAGTGGACGGCGACGATGCGGCCCTTGTCATCGGCCTCGATGCGGTAGACCACCGCGTTGGCGACCAGGCGCACGCCGGCGTCCAGGGCTTTGCGCGCGGCGATGCCGCCGTGGTACTGGGCGTCGATCGGGCACACCGGCATGCAGTTGTTGTTGCCACAGCAGGCCGGGCGGCCGTCGAACGGCACGCTGTTGCGCGCCTGCGGGCCGATGCCCACTTCGTAGCCCAGGCCCTTGAGGCGCTGCTTCATGCGCTCGAAGCCGTACGGCAGCGGAATGCCCGGCAGCGGGTACGGTTGCGAACGTGGCGAGCCCAGGTCGCTGTCACCGGACACACCCATCTGGAACTCGGCGTCGCAGTAGTAGGGTTCCAGCTCTGCATAGCTCAGCGGCCAGTCCACGCCCACGCCGTACAGCGATTGCAGCTTCATGTCGTTAGGCAGGATGCGGAACGCCTGCCCCGCCCAGTGCCAGGTGGTGCCACCCACGCCGCGCAGGTACGAGGCCAGGTACGGGTCCGGGCCTTTCTGGATCAGGTAGCCGTTGTCCACCGGCTGGAACTTGGGCTGCGGCGCCCAGGGCTTCGGTGGGTAGGGTTCGGTGAAATCGCCCTTGAGCGGGCTGTTGCGGAACAGCTCCACGGCCTCGTCACGCTTGATCTCGGGACCCGACTCCAGCATCAGCACCGAAGCACCGGCCTTGGCCATTTTCAGCGCCGACAGGGAACCGGCGATGCCGGCACCAATGACGACTACATCTGCACTGAGGGAATCAGACATGGGCCACGCTCTCGGACTGGGGGGGTTGAATCCAGAAATTCGGTTCGCCGGCGCAGTAGCTCGGCGGGGTGAAGGAGGTGCTCAGCAGCTGGTAGCTGACGATGGTTTCGAAGCCGACGCACACGGGGTTCATCTTGCTGCCCACCACGCCCAGGTACCAACCGCCCAGCAGGGCCTGGTACAGCGCGGCCACACCGGCGGGCTGCGCGGCGATCTGCGCCTGGAAGGCATCCGGGGCCAGGCCCTGGTGCGCGTCCAGCAGGCCGTTGAGGCTGGCCATGTTGGCGGCCAGCTGCGGGTCGGCGTGCTTGAGCCAGTCATGCAGGCGCTGGCCCAGTTGCAGGTCGGGCTTGTCTATGCCGGTCAGGCGCATGGACAAGGCCAGGAAGTCTGCGGGCAAGGTCAGGTTGTTGACCAGCGGGGCGCTGGCGAACGCGTTGGAAACCAGCAAGGTCTTGCCCAGGGCACCCGCAGCCAGGAGGCTGGTGGCGCCGAAGACCAGATGGCGTCGGCTTAGATTTATCATGGTTGATCGTCCGATGTGATCACATCCCCGATAGCCAGGCTCCGGGGCTTTTAATGGTGTGCACAGTGGGGCGCCGCGACGGGCATGAGCCTGTCGCGGGACCGGTTGCAACGGTTACAGCAAGGGGTGTTACTTGAGGGCTTGCGCCGCGGTCTCGCTGGCCTGGTTGTCCAGGGCCTGCACCGGGGTGCTGACGCCGACGGCGCCGACCACTTCACCGTTGAGGGTCAGCGGGTAGCCGCCACCCAGGGCCACGGCGTGAGGGATTTCGAGCACGGTGGACTCGCCTTTCTGCAGGCGTTCCATGAATTTCACCGAAGGCGCGCGGTACAGCGCCGAGGTGCGGGCCTTGCCGATGGAGGCATCGACGCAGCCCAGCGGCGCGCCGTCCAGGCGTTCAAAGGCCAGCAGGGTGCCGGAGACGTCCACCACCGCTACGCAACCAAAGCTTTTCTGCGCGGCGAGGCTGGCCTTGACGCTGCTGATGACCTGCAGGGCCTGGGCGTTGTCCAGCTGCTGGTGGGTCGCGGCGAAGGCGCTGGAGGATGCCAAAGCCAGAATGCTGGCACCGAAGAAAAAAGACAGGGTTTTCATGAAGTTGCCATTCCTATGAGCAGTAACCAATTTTAACCAACTGGTTAGTCCACTAACCATCCGCATTTGCGCAAATGATCGTTACAAAAAAGCGAACAATTGCCGCATTGACATTTCACGCAAGGCCCTGGCATGGCGTGCACGACCGCGTTGATGCGTCCAAAATCCCGTAGCCGCTGCCGCAGGCTGCGCTGGCCCGGGTAGCCACCGAAGATCTCCAGCGAGGCACAGTGCCAGCGCAGCCTGCGGCAGCGGCTACGGTGGGATATGGGACGCAATTTGCGTAAACTAGGTGCCCCGATTTCACAGGCACCCTCGATGAGCAACGAACTACTGGTCGAAGACCTGCAACCTGGCACCGGCAAGGCCGTGGTCAAGGGTGCGCTGATCACCACCCATTACCGCGGCACGCTGGCGGACGGCACCGAGTTCGACTCGTCGTGGTCGCGCGGCAAGCCCTTCCAGTGCGTGATCGGCACTGGCCGCGTGATCAAGGGCTGGGACCAGGGCCTGATGGGCATGCAGGTAGGCGGCAAGCGCAAGCTGTTCGTGCCCGCGCACCTGGCCTACGGCGAGCGCAGCATGGGCGCGCATATCAAGCCGGGCAGCGACCTGTATTTCGAGATCGAGCTGCTGGAAGTGCTGACTCGCGACGATTGAGCCTGCAACCGCTAAAACGCCTTGACCTGCCAGCGGCGATGGTTATAAAGGTCAGGTCATTTTCGACATGAAGCCCTCTGAACAATAAGGCACCTATGGATACCGGAACACGACTGAAGTTGGTGCGCGAACGGTTTCAACTGTCCCAACGCGAACTGGCGCGCCGCAGCGGCGTGACCAACTCGACCATTTCCAACATCGAGCAGAACCGCGTCAGCCCCTCGGTCAGCTCGCTGAAGAAACTGCTGCAAAGCATTCCCATGAGCCTGGCCGACTTCTTCACCTTCGACGAGCCGCCCAAGCAGGAGCGCTATGTGTTCCGCTCCGACGAGCAGCCCGACCTGGGCCGCGAAGGCCTGCGCCTGCTGCTGGTGGGCGCCACCCTGCCCGGCCGCGACATGCGCATGCTGCGCGAGCTGTACGCCCCCGGCGCGCACTCGGGCGACGAGTTCATCGTGCACAACGAAGGCGAGGAATGTGGCGTGGTCACCCGCGGCACCATCGAGCTGACCATCGACGGCCAGACCAGCATCCTCAATGCCGGCGACGGCTACTACATTCCCACCACCCTGCCCCACCGGTTCCGCAACATCGGCCAGGACGAGGCAGAGATAATAAGCGCCAACACCCCGGCCAACTTCTAAACGAGCAAGACTCGGAGTGTTTTGCCGGCCCCCGCAGGGCTAAGCTGGGGCCACGTTCAACTGCCAGGCCACGCCCATGAGACCCACCACCCACGATGCCCACGCCGCCCTGGTCACCCGTGCCTGCGCGGTGCTGGACGCCGCCGCCAGCCCGCCGTCGCTGGCGCAGCTGGCGGCCGAGGTGGGGCTGAGCCCCTACCACCTCCATCGGCTGTTCAAGCGTTTCACCGGCCTGACGCCCAAGGCCTACGCCGACGCGCGCCGCGCCCAGCGCGTGCGCGAGCAGCTCAAGCCCGGCGGCACGGTGACCGAGGCGGTGTACGAGGCCGGCTTCAATTCCAACAGCCGCTTCTACGAGTCCAGCAACCAGCGCCTGGGCATGAAACCGGTGCAGTTCCGCAACGGCGGTGCCCGCGCCACCCTGCGCTTCGCCCTGGGCCGCTGTTCGCTGGGCGATATTCTGGTGGCAGCCAGCGAGCGCGGCGTCTGCGCGATCCTGCTGGGCGACGACCCCGAGCAACTGCTGCAAGAGCTGCAGGACAGCTTTCGCAACGCCGAGTTGATTGGCGCCGATGCCGAGTTCGAGCAATGGGTGGCCCAGGTGGTGGGCTTCGTCGAGGCGCCCGGCATTGGCCTGGACCTGCCGCTGGACGTGCGTGGCACGGCGTTCCAGGAGCGGGTGTGGCAAGCGCTGCGCGCGATACCGGTGGGCAGCACCGCCAGCTACGCCGAGGTGGCACGGTTGATCGGCGCGCCCACGGCCACCCGCGCGGTGGCCCAGGCCTGCGGCGCCAACCGCCTGGCCGTGGCCATCCCCTGCCACCGGGTGGTGCGCAGCGACGGTGCGCTATCGGGCTACCGCTGGGGCGTGGAGCGCAAGCGCCAGCTGCTGGCGCGCGAGGCGCGCTGATCAGCCCTGGTCGGCCTGCAGCACGCGGCGCACCATCGCGGTCAGCGCGTCGGGGCCATAGGGTTTGCGCAACAGGTGCTGGTGCGGCGCCAGCTCATAGTTGCGCGAGATGATGTCGCGGGTGTGGCCCGAGGCGAACAGCACCGGCAACGGCGGCGTGCGTGCCTGGGCCCAGGTGGCCAGGTCAGCGCTCTTGACCTGGCCGGGCATGACCACGTCGGTGAAGATCAGGTCCACCCGCAGGCCGTCGAGCAGGAAGCGCATGGCCACGTCGCCGTTTTCCGCGGTGATCACCCGGTAGCCTGACTGCTCCAGCAGCTCGGCGGCGGTGGCGCGCACCTGCTCGTCGTCCTCGACCACGAGGATGGTCTCCTCGCCATCGATCATGACCGCTGCCCCCGGCACCTCCTCGATGCTCTCGGCCGCGTGGCTGCGCGGGAAATACATCTGCACCGTGGTGCCCTGGCCCTCAACGCTGCAGATTTCCACGTGCCCGGCGCTCTGGCGGACAAAGCCGAACACCATGCTAAGGCCCAGGCCGGTGCCGTGGCCATCGGGCTTGGTGGTGAAGAACGGCTCGAAGGCCTGGGCCAGGGTGGCCGGCGCCATGCCCACGCCGTCATCACTGACCGACAGCCGCACATAGTCGCCGGGGCTCAGCTCCTTGCCGGTGCAGAACTCATGGCCCAGCACCACGTTGTCGGCGCTGATCACCAGCTCGCCCTCGCCACCCATGGCGTCGCGGGCGTTGAGGGCCAGGTTGAGCACGGCGTTTTCCAGCTGGTTGCGGTCGACGTGAATGCTCCACGGTTGCTCGGGCGTGTGCATGCGCACCTGGACGGTTTCACCCATGGCGCGCAGCAGCAGTTCGCCCAGGCCGTCGTACAGCCGGCGCAGGTTATAGACCCCGGGGGATAGCGGCTGGCGACGGGCGAAGGCCAGCAGCTGCGCCGACAGCTTGGCACCGCGCTCCACGGCGGCCAGGGCAGCGGCCACCCGGCGCTGGATGGGTGCGTTGTCCTGCTGCTGTCGACCCAGCAGGTGCAGGTTGCCGGCGATCACCTGCAGCACGTTGTTGAAGTCATGGGCCACCCCACCGGTGAGGCCGCCCAAGGCTTCGAGCTTTTGTGACTGGCGCAGCTTTTCCTCGGCCTCGGAGCGGGCGCGCACCTCCTGCTCCACCCGCTGTTCGAGGTTGCGCGTGAGCTGCAGCAGGGAGTCTTCGGCGATCTTGCGCTCGTGAATGTCGATCAGCACCCCCGGGAACCGCGATGGCGCCCCCTGGGCGTCGTAGTCACAGCGGCCGCTGGCCTGCACCCAGCGGTAACTGCCATCGGCACGCTGCAAGCGGTACTCGGCGTTGTAGCCCGAGTGCTGCTGGATGGCGGCGTCGATGGCCGCCTGCACGCGTTGGCGATCATCATCGTGGATGGCCGCCAGTGCCTGCTCGGCGGGCAGGTGCTCCAGCGGCGTGCCGGGTGGGTAGAGGAAAGTACGCGCAAAACGCTCGTCACCCGAGAGCTGGCCGCCCTTGATGTCCCACACGAACGAACCCAGCACCGCGCCGGTGTTGAGGGCCATCTGCAGGCGCTCACTGGTGGCCCGGTGCGCACGCTCGGCGGCTTCACGGGCACGCTCGGAGAGCACGTGGGCGGTGGTTTCCACGACGATGGCCATGACCCCGGCGGGGCTGCCGTCGTCGCCCGGCACCGGGCTGTAGTAGAGGTCCATCCACACGTCTTCGGGCACGCCGTTGCGCAGCAGCACCAACTCCTTGCTGTGGTAGCTCAGGGTGCCGCCGGCCAGGCAGGTGTCGACCACGTTGCGGTTGAAGTCGGCGACTTCCGGCCAGCCCATTTCCACGGGCGAGCCCAGCAGGTACGGGTGGCGGCCACCGGCGAACAGCGAATAGGCGTCGTTGTAGATCATGTAGCCGGGGCGGCCCCAGAGCATCACCAGCGGCACTGGCGAAGCCAGCAGAAACTGGGTCGCCATGCGCAGGGCGGGCGACCAGAGGTCGAATGGGCCGAGTTCGGTCAGCGACCAGTCAAAGCCGCGAATACGCGTGGCCATTTCACCACGCCAGCCTTCACAGCCGTGGTCTTTGGAAAGGAATTGCATCGCGGGGCTCGGACTCCGTGGGCGGGGCTGCGCCCTTCGAGTCTAACGCTGGGGAGAGGGAAAGCACATAGGCGGCGCGACGGTCCGTAGCCGCTGCCGAAGGCTGCGCTGGCCCGCGTGCACCCTGGAGATCTTCGGTGCATGGGAGGGCCAGCGCAGCCTGGCGGCAGCGGCTACGAGTTGCGCGGCGTGGCTGGCATCAGTGGCCGGTGACGTCGCCGTTGCGGCTGGTCTCGAACAGGAACCAGGTGCGCTGTTCGGTTTCGTCGATCCAGTTCTCGATCAGGCTGGCGGTGGCGATGTCGTTGTACTTGTCGCACAGTTCGTGGACTTCGCGCATGTAGGCGGCCAGGCCCTTGTTGTCACCCTGCAGCTCGGCCAGCATGTCCAGCGGCTGGACGAATTCGGCGTCGTTGTCGAGCACCGACTTCAGGCGCGCGATGTGGCCGATGGAGCGCAGCGAGTTGCCACCGATTTTACGGGTGCGCTCGGCGATGGCGTCGACCATGGCGAAGATCTCGGTGGCGTGGTCGTCCAACAGCAGGTGGTAGTCGCGGAAGTGCGGGCCGCTGACGTGCCAGTGGAAGTTCTTGGTCTTCAGGTACAGCGCGAACACGTCGGCCAACAGGCGGTTCAGCGCGCCGCTGAGGTCACGGGTGGCGTCGCTGCCCAGGTCGGTGGGAGTGGCCAGCGCGCGGGCGCGGGTCTTCAGGGCGGCAGGCTTGTCGAGTGGGGCCTTGGCAGCGGCAGGCGCTTTTGCCGAGGCAGGCTTGGCGGCGGGCTTTTTCGCCACTGCAGGTTTCTTCGCGGCGGCGGGCTTCTTGGTCGGGGTAGCCATTGCGGTAGTTCTCCTTCGGTCTTGGAGCGGAAGATTCATGCAGCGGCCGAATGTCTCGACGACGCGCTGATCCCCCAGCCTAACAGGTCGCTTTCCAGCAACTCAATCTGATCATTACCTTGGGCTTTGGTTTCGTCATTTCAAGAGGTGTTCGCGGCAGATCGCCTCGACCTGCCAATCTTCATTCATCGGTGAAACGTTTCATGGCACTTAAGCGGGACTATGCTGTTCCAAGCTTTTTTCCCCCACCAAGGTGAGTGTCATGATCAAGACATACAGCTACGCCGCCCAGAGCGCCAGCGACGCCCTCAAGCCCTACCGGTTCGAACGCCGCTCCCCCGGCGCCGACGATGTGCAGATCGACATTCTCTACTGTGGCGTGTGCCACTCCGACCTGCACACCGTGCGCAACGAATGGCACAACACCCTGTACCCGTCGGTGCCGGGCCACGAGATCGTCGGCAAGGTGACGGCGGTGGGCGCCAACGTGAAGCACTTCAAGGTCGGCGACCTGGCCGGCGTCGGTTGCATGGTCGACAGCTGCCAGCACTGCGCGTCCTGCGCCGAAGGCGAGGAACAGTACTGCGAGAACGGCTTCACCGGCACCTACAACGGCCCGGTGTTCGGCGGCGAGAACACCTTCGGCGGCTACTCCGACACCATCGTGGTGAAGGAGAAATTCGTCCTGCGCATCCCCCACAAGGACAACCTTGCGGCCGTGGCGCCGCTGCTGTGCGCAGGCATCACCACCTACTCGCCGCTGAGCCACTGGAAGGTCGGCCCGGGCAAGAAGGTGGGCGTGGTGGGCCTGGGCGGCCTGGGCCACATGGCGGTGAAAATCGCCCACGCCATGGGCGCCCACGTGGTGCTGTTCACCACCTCGCCCAGCAAGCGCGAAGACGGGCTGCGCCTGGGCGCGGACGAGGTCATCGTGTCGAAGAATGAAACCGAGATGGCCACCCAGGCCAACCAGCTGGACTTCATCCTCAACACCGTGGCCGCGCCGCACAACCTCGACCCGTTCCTGGCGTTGCTCAAGCGCGACGGCACCATGACCCTGGTGGGCGCGCCGGACTCGCCGCACCCCTCGCCTACCGTGTTCAACCTGATCTTTAAGCGCCGCAGTCTGGCCGGCTCGTTGATTGGCGGCATCCAGGAAACCCAGGAAATGCTCGATTTCTGCGCCAAGCACAACATCGTCTCGGACATTGAGATGATCGCCATGAAGGACATCAACCAGGCGTACGAGCGCATGCTCAAGGGCGACGTGAAATACCGCTTCGTGATCGACATGGCCACCCTCAAACAGGAAAACGCCGCGTAACCCCGTAGCAGCGGCCACAGGCCGCGTCCGGCCGCACCACGGTATTTCCGGGAATACGCGGTGCGTTCGGACGCGGCCTGTGGCCGCTGCTACGGTTTAGAGCATGTTGCCTTTTACTGGCGTGCCGATTGCCATGAAATGCCCGCCCGCCACGTGGTGCAACGTGCGCAATTGATCATGCCCTTCGAAATGCCAATGCCCTTCGCTGAACACCCGCGCATCCGCCTGGGCGCTGATCACTTCGCCCAGGAACAGATCGTAGGCGCCCTGGTTGTGCGGTTCGGGCAGCAGGCGGCACTCCAGCCAGGCCACGCAGCCTTCCAGCAACGGCGCGTCCAGCTGTTCGCCGGCGAAGGTCTGCAGGCCGTAGGTGGCAAACTTGTCCAGGGTCTGCCCGGCGGTGTTGCCCACGGTCTGGACAATGTCGGCCTGGGCCACGCAGGGCACTTGCAGGACGAAGGTGCCGCTGGCCTCCAGCAGTTGCCGGGTCCAGGTGGACTTGTCCAGCACCACCGCCACTTTTGGCGGCTCGAAGTCCAGGGGCATGGCCCAGGCGGCGGCCATGATGTTGCGCTGGCCCTGGTGGGCGGCGCTGACCAGTACGGTGGGGCCGTGGTTGAGCAGGCGGTAGGCCTTGTCCAGCGGCACGGGCAGGCGGTGGTGGGCGGTCATGGCATGGGCTCCGGCAAAAGCACGCAGTGTACCAAGTTGCCGCCCGCCCGCGTCAGGCCGGGATCGGCGTGGGCAGCGGCCGGCCGGCGAAATGCGCCGCCAGGTTGGCCAAGGTCAGGTCAGCCATGGCCTGGCGCGTGGCCCCGGTGGCGCTGGCCATGTGCGGGGTCAGCAGCACGTTGTCCAGGCCCAGCAAGCCTGGGTGCGGGCGCGGCTCGTCCTCGAACACGTCCAGCGCCGCGCCCGCCAATTGGCGGGTGGCCAGGGCCTGGAACAGCGCCGCCTCGTCCACCACGCTGCCGCGGCCGACGTTGATCAGGTAACCCTCGGGCCCCAGCGCTTGCAACACCTGGGCATCCACCAGGTGGAAGGTCTGGGCGCCACCGCCCACCGCCACCACCAGGAAGTCCACCACCGCGGCCAGGCTCTGCGCATCGGGATAGAAGCGGTAATCCACCGGCTGGCGATTACGCCCGCAGTAGGCGATGTGCATGCCAAAGCCTTCGGCACGGCGGGCAATGGCCTGGCCAATGCGGCCCAGGCCGATGATGCCCAGGCGCGCGCCGCTGACCTTGCGGGTCCAGGCAATAGGGCCGTCGGCCCAGCGGCCCTGGCGCACGAAACGGTCGGCCGGGCCGGTGCCACGGGCGATGCCCAGCAGCAGCGCCATGGCGAAGTCGGCGACGTCGTCGGTGAGCACGTCGGGCGTGTGGGTGACGGCGATGCAGCGCTCGCGCGCCGCCGCCACGTCGACGCCGTCGTAGCCCACGCCAAACACCACGATGACCTCCAGCGCCGGCAGGCGCTCGATGAGCGCGCGGCTGACCCGCGACTCGCCGTTGGCCACCAGCGCGCGAATATGCGCGGCGCCCTGCCCCAATTGGCTGCCCTGCTCGTCGCCCTCGAGCACGGCGAAATCGGCCAGCAGGCGTTCGGTGAGCTTTTCCGGCAGGCGGGCGATCTTAAGCACGTTTGCGTTCATTGACGGTTCCTTGCAGGTGAGCCTGGCCACGGGCGCGCTCGGCGCCCAGGTAAAGCCCCAGCACGCCGCCGGCCAGCAAGGCGCAGGCGACCAGCAACAGGGCGTAGTCGTAGGTGTGGGTGACGTCCTTGATCCAGCCCATCACCGGCGGCAGGCCCAGGCCGGCCAGGTTGGCGATGGAGTTGATCAGGGCAATGGACACGGCGGCGGCCGGGCCCGACAGGTATTCGGTGGTGGTGGCCCAGAACACCGGGGTGGCCGCCCAGTTCAGCGCCACGGCCACCACCAGCAGGCCGTAGGCCAGGCCATGGTTGCCGCAGAACACCGCCACGCCCAGCACAATGCCGGCCGCCAGCAGCGGGCCGCCCAGGTGCAGGGCGCGTTCGCCGTTCTTGTCGGAATGCCGGCCGTTGGCGTACATGAACACGCAGGCCAGCAGGAACGGCAGCGCCGACATCAGGCTGACCACGAACGAGCCCTGCCCCGACACCGACTGCACGATCAGCGGCAGGAACAGGGTGATGCCGATGGTGCCGAACGCCTGCAACAGCCAGAACAGGCTTAGCAGCCACACCACCGGGCTGCGGAACGCCTTGTGCCAGGCATCGTTATGGGAGATCAGCGTGGTGCTCTGCTCGGCGGCGATGGTGCTGGCCAGCCAGGTCTTCTGCCGTGCGTCCAGCCAATGCGTGGTCTGCGGCGAGTCCGGCAGGTAGCGCAGCACCACCACGCCCAGCACGGCGGCGGGAATGCCTTCGAGCAGGAACAGCCAGCGCCAGCCGCTCACCGAGGCCATGCCGTCCAGGTGCAGGAACGCGCCGGACAGCGGCAGGCCGATCACCGAGGCCAGCGCCGCGCCGATGTAGAAGAACGACATGGCCTTGGCCCGGTCGCTGCGCGGGTACCACTGCGACAGGTAATAAATGATGCCCGGCGTGAAGCCAGCCTCGGCGGCGCCCAGCAACAGGCGCATCACATACAGCTGGTTGGCGGTCTGCACCAGGCTCATGCCGGCGGCGACGATGCCCCAGGTGATCATGATGCGGGCGATCCAGCGCCGCGCGCCGACCTTGGTGAGGATCAGGCTGCTGGGCACTTCCAGCAGGATGTAGGTGAGAAAGAACAGCCCCACGCCCAGCCCGTACATCGCCGCCGACAGGCCCAGGTCGGCGTTCATCTGCAGCGCCGCCACCGAGATGTTCGACTTGTCGATGTAGGCCACCATGTACAGCAGCATCAGGAAGGGGATCAGCTTGAGATTGAGCTTGGCCAGGGTGCTGGCGTGCAAGCCGTCGTTCAGCGTGGGCTGGGTCATGACGGGGCTCTCTATTGTTGTCGTTATGGAGGTGCAATGAGGCAGACCATAAACCAGCACAGATGCAGATTCAATATATGAATTATCGTCCCCATATATGGGATAAAAACTGAAACGTTACAGTCCCGCAGACAGCCACGTAGCAGCTGCCGCAGGCTGCGTCCTACATTCTCAAGCCAGGAAATGCCACAACAGCAACGTCCCCACCAACCCCACCACCGAGACAATCGTCTGCAACACCGACCACACCCAGATGGTCTGCTTCAACTGCAGCCCGAAGTACTCGCGCACCATCCAGAAGCCCGCATCGTTCACATGGCAGAAGAACACCGAGCCAGCCCCGATGGCCAGGGCCACCAGCGAACTCTGGGTCGCGGCCAGCCCGGCCATCATCGGCGCCAGGATACCCGCGGTGGTGGTGGCGACGGTGGCCGAGCCAGTGGCCTGGCGCAGGGCCACGGCGATCAGCCACGCCAGCAGCAGGTACGGCAGGTGCGCGCCCTCGGCGGCCTTGCTGATGGTCTGGCTGACGCCGGCGTCCAGCAGGGTCTGCTTCAGGCCGCCGCCAGCACCGATGGTCAACAGCAGCACGGCAATGGGCGCCAGCGCCTTGCGCAGGGTGTTGCCGACCTGTTCGCGCGGCAGGCCGTTGGCCCAGCCCAGGCAGACCACGGCG
The DNA here is from genome assembly GCF_057128625.1 of Pseudomonas imperatae. Lineage (NCBI taxonomy): Bacteria > Pseudomonadati > Pseudomonadota > Gammaproteobacteria > Pseudomonadales > Pseudomonadaceae > Pseudomonas > Pseudomonas imperatae. The sequence goes on from NZ_JBSKHP010000005.1 coordinate 75,476, forward strand.
GCCAGCACGGCTATGCCCAGGGCAATTAGCGGCTCGCCGAGGAACTTCAGGGTCAGCGCCAGGGTGGTCTCGGGGGCCAGGGCCACCTTGGCCAGGGTGCTGCCGAGCATCAACAGCACCGGCAGCAGGATGATCAACAGCGAAATGCCGAAGCCGGGCTGGCGCTGGGCCTGGGGCTTGGCGCTGAACAGCGCGCCCAGCTCGGCGGGCTCCTGCACGTCCATGCGCCGCGACAGCCAGTTGCCATACAGCGGGCCGGCGAGGATCACCGCCGGCAAGGCAATGCTGAAGCCCAGCAGCATGGTCAGGCCCAGGTCAGCGTGCAACGCGCTGACCGCGATCAGCGGCCCCGGGTGCGGGGGCATCAGCGCATGCAGGGTGGTCATGCCGGCCAGCGCCGGGATGGCGATTTTCAGCAGCGGCTGGTTGGACTGGCGAGCCATGACGAAGATGATCGGCACCATCATCACCAGGCCCACTTCGAAGAACAGCGGCAGGCCGATCACCAGCGCCACCAGGGCCATCACCCACGGCAGGCTGCGGCCCTTGCCCAGCCCCAGCAGGGTGCTGGCGATGCGGTCGGCCGCGCCGGACTCGGCCATCAACGCGCCAAGCATCGAGCCTAGCGCAATGATGATGCCGGCCTCGCCGAGGATGCCGCCAGCGCCCTTGCTGAACGCCTTCGCCACCTCCTCCGGCCCCAACCCGGCGCCGACGCCGGCAATGAAGGTGCCGACCAGAATGGACAGGAAAGGCGGTAACTTGGTGGCGCTGATCAACACGATGATGGTGGCGATGGCCACCGCACAGCAGACGATGAGGCGGGTGTCGTGGGCAAGCCAGGCGAGGTTGTTCGGGTCCACCGGGTACTCCTTATTGTTGGCAGATACAGCTGCAACATTTGGTTGCAATTTGCCAACAGAATACCCCATTGCACCGTAGCAGCGGCCACCAGGCCGCGTCCTGTCACACCGTAGCCGCTGCCGAAGGCTGCGCTGGCCCTGTGCCCCACTGGAGATCTCCAGGGTTCACCCCGGCCAGCGCAGCCTGGCGGCAGCGGCTACAAGGTTGAGCCCAGGTAGATGGCGACAACCACGCACAAGCCCGCGAACCCTACCTGCAACACCCGCGCGGGGATGCGCGGCGACAGCAGCCGCCCTGCCACCATGCCCGCCACGCTGGCAGCAATGAACACCCCGCCCTGCAGCGGGATGCGCACCCCGGCGTGCAGCGCACCGACCACTGCCATGCCCGATACCAGGGCAATCACCATCAGCGAGGTGGCGATGATGCCGTGCACGCGGATGTCGGTCAGTTGCCGGAACGCCGGCACCAGCAGGAAGCCGCCGCCCACGCCGAGCAGGCCGGTGAGGAAGCCGCAGCACGACCCCACCAGCGACAGGGTGATGCTGCAGCGCAGGGTCCATTTCAGGCGCCCGGTCTGGTCGTTGAGCATGCAGTTCTTCTGCTCCCAGCCGTGGTCGATGCCCGACCCCGCGCACTTGGCCTCGCGCGCTTGGCTGAACATGCGCCAGGCGACGATCAGCAGCACGCCGCAGAACAGGCCCACCAGCAAATGATCCGGCAAGCGGTGCGCCACCAGCAGCCCCAACGGCGTGAACAGCGTGCCCAGCGCCGCCATCAACAACGCCGCACGCCAGCGCACGATGCCCTTGCGCAGGCCGTCGATGGCGCCCACCGCTGCTGCAGCGCCCACGGCCAGCAGCGCCACCGGCGCCGCCTGGGTCATGGGCCAGCCCAGGCCAAGCACCAACGCCGGCACCGCGAGAATGCCACCGCCGGCGCCGGTGAGGCCCAGCACGATGCCGATCAAGCCACCCAATACCAGTGCGAGCATGCCCCGCCCTCCTATTCAGCCGTGCTGCAGCGGGTCAGCCATTCGCGGCCCTTGAGCATGCCGTTCCAGTAGAACCACGGCAGGAAGCTGGCCTTCAACCACCAGGCCGAGCGCCGCGCCACGGTGGAGTCCCAGGGGAAGCTGGGCAGCAGCTTGCCGCCATAGCCGAACTCGGCCAGCACCACCCGGCCCTTCTCCACCGTCAATGGGCAGGAGCCGTAGCCGTCATAGCGCAGCGGCAAGGCGCGGCCGGCACGCAGGGCCAGCAGGTTCTCGGCCACCACCACGATCTGCTTGCGCGCCGCGGCGGCGGTCTTGGCGTTGCTGGTGGAACACACGTCGCCCAGGCCGAACACGTTGGCGTACCGCACGTGCTGCAGGGTGCCGGGGTCTACCTCGCACCAGCCGCCCGCGTTGGCCAACTGGCTTGTGCGCACGCAGTCGGGCGCCACCTGTGGCGGCACCACGTGCAGCATGTCAAAAGGCTTGGCCTGGCGAACCAGCGTGCCGTTGGCGTCCTGGCTTTCGAACCAGGCGGTCTTGCCCGGGCCATCGACCTTGACCAATTGCGAGCCGAACGCCAGCTGCGCCCGGTACTTCTCGATGTACTTCATCAGCGCCGGCACATACGTGGCCACGCCGAACAGCGCCGGGCCGGCAAGGTTGAACTCCACGTCAATGTGCTTGAGCACGCCGCTGCGCCGCCAATGGTCGCATGACAGGTACAGGGCCTTCTGCGGCGCCCCGGCGCACTTGATCGGCATGCCCGGCTGGGTGAACAGCGCCTTGCCCTGGCGTAGCTGCTGCACCAGTTGCCAGGTGTAGGGCGCCAGGTCGTAGCGGTAGTTGGACGTCACCCCGTGCTGGCCCAACGTCTGCTCCAGGCCCTCGATCTGCTCCCAGGCCAGGCGCAGGCCGGGGCACACGATCAACTGCCGGTAGCCCACGTGGCGGCCGTCGGCGAGGGTTACCCGCTGGCCATCGGCATCGATGCCCTGCACCGCCGCCTGCAGCCACTGCACGCCCTTGGGCATCACCTGGGCCATGGGCCGGGCGGTGCTGCCGACGTCGTAGGCGCCGCCGCCCACCAGGGTCCACGCCGGCTGGTAGTAGTGGGTGTCGCTGGGTTCGATGAGGGTAATGGCCAGGCCCGGCTGGCGCTTGAGCAGGCTGGCGGCAAGGCCGATGCCGGCAGCACCGCCGCCGATGATCAGGATGTCCGCGTTGCTGGCGGTCGCACCCTGTTGCTGCGCATTATCGTGCATGGGGTCCACACTTATTGAGGAAGAAGGGACGAACCGAGGCTGGCCAGCACCGTGCCGCAATACAGGCCCGACAAGGTCTTCATGACCTGGATGACTTCATGGCTGGCTAGCCCGTAGTAGATGTACTTGCCCTCGCGGCGGGTGGCCACCAGGCCTTCGTCGCGCAGCACGCCCAACTGCTGGGACAGGGTGGGCTGGCGCACGCCGGTGCCAGCCTCCAGCTCGCCGACGTTGCGCTCGCCCTGGGTGAGTTGGCACAGAATCAGCAAGCGGTCTTCGTTGGCCAGCGCTTTCAACAGCGCACAGGCCTTGGAGGCACTAGCGCGCAGGCGCACGACGTCGTCGGTGGTCAGGCAGGTTTCCATGGCGGGGTCGCTCTCGATCACATTCTGTGATTACATTATGTTTAAATATAGATTATTGAACAATAGACTGTGGAGCAATTGATGACCCCACGTATCCAGCCCTTCTTCGACAGCGGCTCGTCGACCTTCAGCTATGTGGTGTATGAAGCGCCGGGCAGCGCCTGCGCGGTCATCGACTCGGTGCTGGACTACGACCACAAGGCCGGCCGCACCGGCACCGAACAGGCCGACGCCATCATCGCCTTCGTCCGCGCCCAGGGCCTGCAGGTGCAGTGGCTGCTGGAGACCCACGCCCACGCCGACCACCTGTCTGCCGCACCCTACCTGCGCGCGCAACTGGGTGGGCGCATCGCCATCGGCGAAGGCATTCGCCAGGTGCAGAAGGTGTTCAAGACGGTGTTCAACCTGGAGCCCGGCTTCCGCCTCGACGGCTCGCAGTTCGACCAGTTGCTCACGCCCGACCAGACTTTCAGCATCGGCAACCTGCCAGTGCGCGCCCTGCACGTGCCCGGCCACACCCCGGCGGACATGGCGTTCCTGATCGGTGCGCACGACCTGTTCGTCGGCGACACGCTGTTCATGCCCGACGTTGGCACTGCCCGCTGCGACTTCCCCGGTGGCGACGCCGAGCAGCTGTACCAGTCCATCCAGACCCTGCTGGCCTTCCCCGCCGACACCCGCCTGCACCTGTGCCACGACTACCCGCCCGAGGGCCGCGAGGCGCAATCGCAGACCACCGTCGCCGCCCAGCGCCAGGGCAACATCCACGTGCGCGACGGCATCGACCAGGCGCAGTTCGTGGCCATGCGCACCGCCCGCGACGCCACCCTGCCCATGCCCGTGCTGCTGATGCCGGCGGTGCAGGTGAACATCCGCGCCGGGCAGTTGCCGCCCGCCGAGGACAACGGCGTGCGCTACATCAAGATCCCGCTCGACCGGCTGTAAGGCAATCGGGCGGAACTTGTAGGGCCCAGGCTTGCCCATTCCTGCATGGCGCCGGTATTTCACCGGCCGGTCTTGCAGGAGTCATGACATGCCTGATGCACACGGCAAGGTTCGCTACGCAGTCGTCGCCGGCGGCTGGATTTCCCAGGGGGCGTTCATGCCCGGCATCGGCCAGACCGACAATTCGGTGATGACCGCGCTGGTCACCGGCGACCCCATCAAGGCCCGCGACCTGGCGGCCGAGTACCAGCTCAAGAGCTACCACTACGACGAGTTCGCCACGCTGCTGGCCAGCGGCGAGATCGACGCGGTGTACATCGCCACGCCCAACTTCCGCCACCGCGAATTCGCCGTGCCGGCCCTGGAAGCCGGCATCCACGTGCTGCTGGAAAAACCCATGGCCACCAGCGAGGCCGACTGCCTGGCGATCAACGCCGCGGCCGAGCGCAGCAACGCGCTGCTGATGGTCGCCTACCGCCTGCACTGCGAGCCGGCCACGGTGGAGATGATCGGCAAGGTGCGCGCCGGCGCCATCGGCGAGCCGCGGCTGTTCACCTCGACCTTCACCCAGCACACCAAGGAATCCAACCACCGCGCTCACAGCGGCTACTGGGCCGGCCCCGTGGCCGACATGGGCCCCTACCCGCTCAACGCGGTGCGCAACCTGTTCGGCGAGGAGCCGCTTGAAGTCTCGGCGGTGGGCATCCACACCCCGGGGCGACATTTCGACAGCCATGACACCGTCACCGTCACCCTGCGCTTCAGCCAGGAACGCCTGGCGCAGTTCATCGTCAGCTACAGCCTGCCCGGCAGCCAGCGCTTCCAGTTGCTGGGCAGCGAAGGCGAGATCGAGGCTTCGCCGTGCTTCGGCTTCGGCGAAGGCGTGGCCATCGGCTACCGGCTGATCAAGGACGGCGAGCCTCACGAACATGAACACCCGGTGGTGGACCAGTTCGGCGGCGAGACCCAGTACTTCTCCGACTGCATTCTCAAGGGTGAGCAACCCGAGCCCGACGGCGACGAAGCCTGGCGCGACGTGCGCGTGCTGGCGGCCATCGAAAAAGCCCTGGCCAGCGGCACGCCGCAACGCCTGGAGCCACTGGCGCCGCGCCGCGGCATCCAACCCGGCCAGGCCCGGCAGCTGCCGTTGGCCAAGGTGCCGCCGTACATCAACACCGCCGAACCGAACGACTGAGCCAGGGGGCCGAACGCTTGAGCCGAATCATCACTTCACGCTTGCCGCACGACACCGACGAAGCCCGCGAAGCGCAAATGTTCGGCAGCCCCAAGGACCGCCTGGATTTCTACCGCCGCGAGATCCAGTACGAGACGGCGATCCTCTCCAACCGCACCAACGCCTACCTCTCGGCGCAGGCGTTCCTGGTGATCGCCTACGCCTCGTCCATGGCCAACCTCAACCCCGAATGGGGCAAGCTGTTCACCCTGGTGGTGCCGCCGGTGCTGGCGCTACTGGGGGTGCTGTGCTCGCTCAACGCCTGGCCGGGCATTCGCGCGGCCTACGACATCATCGACCACTGGCACTTCAAGCAGAGCGGCCTGCTGCGCGACACCCCGGCCATGGGCCTGGCCTATGACGACGAGCCGCTGTTCAGCGAAATGGAGTCCAGCCACAAGGGCTACCGCAAGTCGCTGATGTTCTCGATGCGCGCGCCGTGGCTGTTCGCGGTGTTCTGGATAGGCCTGGGGGCGTTCGCCCTGGCGATCCAGTTGGGCTAGATGAAATCGCATCTGTAACAAAGAATTTCGACGCAGCGCCGGGGTCTATCCCTTAACCCCCTTCAGGACCTAACTGCCATGAAATTCGCATTGTTTTCCAACGCCTTGTCCAAGGCCTGCGGCAGCCCGCGGACGTTTATCGTCGCGGTGTTGCTGATCGTGGTCTGGGCCGTGACCGGGCCGTTCTTTCACTACAACGACACCTGGCAGCTGATCATCAACACCTCGACCACCATCATCACCTTCCTGATGGTGTTCGTGATCCAGAACACCCAGAACCGCGATAACGACATCCTGCACATCAAGATCGACGAACTGCTGCGCGCCACCAAGGACGCGCAAAACGCGGCGCTGGACCTGGACGACCTGGACGCCAAGGAGCTGACCACCATTCGCAAGCAATACCGGTCAATGGGCACCAATGAGACCATCGAGGTGACGGAGTCCAAGACCACCCTCAAGGACGACCCGGCAGCCTGACGTGCCCACCGTTACGCGGCGCCTGGGACGCGGCTTTCGGCCGCTGCTACGAATGCTCTGTAGCAGCGGCCCCAGGCCGCGTCCGGGAGCACCGCGGGGTGCGCTCAAGCCCAGATCGCCCCACCCACCACCGGGTCCTGCGCCGGCAGCGCCAGCTTGGCGATGCGCGTGCGCGAGGCATGGTGGGTGGCGGCCTTGGGGCGCTGGATGTCGTAGTCTTCCTGGCCCTGGGGGTAGGCGCCCACCACCAGGAAATCGTCGCTGTGGGACAGCGCGCAATGGCCGGTGCCCGCCGGCAGCACCAGCACGTCACCCTGCACCAGGCTGATGATCTGCCCCTGCTCGCCGCCCAGCATCACCCGTGCGCTGCCGCCGGCCACGCCCAGCACTTCGTGGGCGTTGGAGTGGTAATGGTGGTAGTCGAAAATCCCGTCACGCCACAGCGGCACCCACTGGTGCCGCGCGAACAACTGCTCGAACGCCGCCGCATCGCCGGCCACCTGGTGGTAAACCAGGGCCGGCAACGGGTTGTTGGGCACGCGCCCATCGTCACGAAAGTACAGCTGCTCTGCTGGGGTCATGGGGGGGCTCCCGATGGCTGTGCATGTGGGTTGGAAACCCCGGACCCCGGGATTGTTCCCCTCACACCTCGACCAGCACTTCGCTGATCTGCACCACTGGCACCAGGTCGGTGTAGTTGGGGATGTCGCCGTTGAGCACCGCGGCGTGGGGCACGAAGGCCTGCTGGAAGGTCTCCAGCGACTCGCAGTAGAAATGGCACAGGCCCAGGTACGGCGGCGTGGAACCCGGCAGGCCGCCGGCCAGGCCCTTCTCCACCGAATACTTCAGGCAGGCCGCGCCCATCAGCTCCTTGAGCAGCGGCATGTGCTTGTCGCGGTAGTAGTCGAAGTCGAACCGCGCGTCCGGCTGGTAGGGGTACATCACGCTGACTTTGATCATCACGGTCTCCTGGGGGAATGAATTGACCGCTCGATAGTAACGCCAATTCAACTAACCGGTCGCGGCAAAGTCACAGTTAGTACCTGCCACGCACCAAGACGTTGAGGAATCAATGAGTTTCATTCTGTGGATGTCAGTGCTCGGCGCCCTGCTGCTGTTGCTGGCGCTGACCTCGTCCTACCTGCGCTGGCTGCCGATGACCACCTCGGCGGTGTGCCTGGCCTTCGGCATGGCGCTGGGGCCGGTGGGGCTGGGCCTGGTGAACATGGACTTCGCCCGCGCCGCCAGCTGGCTGCAACGCCTCACCGAAATGGCCGTGCTGTTCTCGCTGTTCGGCACCGGCATCAAGCTGCGCCTGGGCCTGCGCCGCACCGCCTGGCGCGCCGCCTACCTGCTGGCCGGGCCGGTGATGCTGCTGTCGATCGCCGGCGTGGCGCTGCTGGCCCACTACGGCCTGCACCTGTCCTGGGGCCTGTCGGCGTTGCTGGGGGCAATGCTCGCGCCCACCGACCCGGTGCTGGCCGCCATGGTCCAGGTCAGCAGCGCCCACGACTTCGACAAGGTGCGCTACGGGCTGTCCGGCGAGGCTGGGCTCAACGACGGCGTAGCCTTCCCGTTCGTGATCTTCGCCCTGATGCTGATCGACCACGTGGAACTGGGCCTGCCCGACATCGGCGCCTGGGCCCTGAAGAACCTGGTGTGGGGCGTGCCGGCGGGGCTGGCCATCGGCTACGGCCTGGGCCGCCTGCTGGGGCAGATGATGATCGCCCTGCGGGTGCGCCACGCCGACAGCGCCGAATCACCCAACGACTTCGTCGCCCTGGCGCTGATCGCCATCAGCTACGTGGTGGCCTATGGCGTGGACGCGTTCGGCTTCCTCGCGGTGTTCGCCGCCGGCGTCGGCCTGCGCCAGGCCGAGGCGCGCGCCTCGCACACCGACATTCCCGCCGAGCACCTGGCCCGGCCGCTGGACCCGCACACCCGCCCCACGCCCCAGGAAGAGCAGGACGACAGCCAGCTGGCCGCCGGCACGATGATGGCCGACATCCTCACCTTCGGCGACCTGGTGGAACGCTCCATGGAGGTGCTGCTGATCACCCTGCTGGGCGCGGCCCTGTCGCTGTACTGGGACTGGCGCGCCATCGGCCTGGGGCTGGGGCTGTTCTGCGTGATCCGCCCGCTGAGCGTGTGGCTGCTGGTGCGCGGCAAGTACCTGGACGGCCACCAGCGGGCGCTGCTGGGTTGGTTCGGCATTCGTGGCATCGGCTCGCTGTACTACCTGTGCTTCGCCATCGCCCACGGCCTGCCGGCGTCCATCCAGCACAGCGCCATCAGCCTGACGCTGTCGGTGGTGGCGCTGAGCATTCTGCTGCACGGCGTCAGCACCCAGCCGTTGCTGGCGCACTATGAACGCCGCCACCGCAAGGCCGGCTAGAGGCTGGCGAGCAAGGCCTTGAGCGCCTGGTAGTCCGGCACGTGATGGAAGCCGGGCTGGCCGTCGAACTGGGCGAAGTCAGTGTCACCATAGCCGGCGACCCGTGCGCCGGCGGCCAGGCCTGCCTGCACGCCGGGGATGCTGTCATCCACCAGCAGGCACTCATCGGGCGCCAGCTTCAACAGCTGGGCGGCGGCCACGATCAGCTCCGGCGACGGTTTCCAGGCATTGACCTCGTAGGCGCTGACGATGTTGCCGTCGAAGGCGTCCCACAGGCCCGCGGTCTTCAGGCAGGTCTCGATCTTGGTGCGCGGGCCGTTGGAGGCCACGCACTTGGGCAGTTTCAGTTCGCGGACGAAATCCAGGGCGCCGGGCATGGCTTCAAGGCCGGCGGCGAACAGGTCCAGGCTGCGGCTGCGGAAGTCGCGCATGAAGGGCTCGGCGTCCAGGTGCGCGTGCTCTTCGCACAACTCGCCGACGAAGATGGCGAACTGCACACCGCGAAAGCGCCGCAGCACTTCCTCGTGGGGCAGGTGAATGTCGCGTTCGGCCAGCAGCTGGCGCAACAGCCCGGCCGCCATGCGTTCACTGTCGACCAGAGTGCCGTCGCTGTCGAAAATAACGCCTTTGATGGTCAATGAGTGGCTCCTGTGGTGGCGTGGGATCAGGCAAAGCCTGCCCCGTGGGCGACACTTTGTCCACCCTGGCGCCCCGGACGCCGCCTGGCGGCAGCTGCTACAGTGCAACTGAGCAAAGCTTCATTTGTCCAAAGCCGGTAAAGCGATTCTCATAGCCCATTTGCTCCGCCCGAGACCTTACCCATGAACCACCGCACAACCCTGCAACTGGGCCTGGCCCTGCTGATCGCCAGCACCGGCACCGCCTTTGCCGCGCCCAACGCCTTCGTCACCAAGGCCATGACCGGCGCCGCCACCCAGGTGCTGCTGGCCCAGCAAGGCGCCGGCAAGTTCCAGCAGCCCGACATGCAGACCTACACCGGCGTGATGGTGAAGGACAACACCATCATCAGCGAGCAGCTGACCGACGTGGCGAAGAAGCTCGACATCGACCTGCCGCCAGCCCCCACCAAGGCCGCCCCCGCCCCTGCCGTGGCCGGCAAGACCGCCGAAGCCAGCTTCGCCCTGTACCAGGTCAAGGTCACCCAGGACCTGGCCAGCCTCTATGAAGCCGAGGTCAACAGCAACGACGCCCCCGAGCTCAAGGCCTTCGCCCTGGCACAGCTCAAAGACGTGCAACGCCACGGCAAGATGGCCCAGCGCCTGTCCAAGACCTACAAAAAGTAACCCCAGCCCCCGTAGCAGCTGCCGCAGGCGGCGTCCCCAGCCACCGCGAACCCCGGACGCAGCCTGCGGCAGCTGCTACACGCGCTACCCATCAGCTTAAGCAACGATTGTCCCGCCCCTGTCACCATTGAGTGCTACCTTGATGTGATCCTCGCAAAACCGCCTCAAGGAGCGATCATGGCCCATCAGATGTTTTCCAGTGTCATTGCCTACTCGCAGCACTGCGAACGGGTGATCAAGGAGATGTTGCATGCCCGCCCCAGCCTCGACCGGCAGAAGGTGATGACCTGGGTGGACGAGCAGAGCCACGCCCATTCCGAAGGGGAACCGCTGGAGTACCTGAAGGCGCTGAGCGCCAAGGTGCGCGCCGGCCTGCCCATGCCCTGGGACAAGTGAGGGAACGCCATGCGCCTGATCTGTACGGCAATGTGTGTACTGCTGGTCAGTGGTTGTTCGTCCTACCGCAGCGACCATCCCGACCCCGTGCCCAAGGAACGCCTGCTGGGCCTGCAGGCGCCGCTGGACAACGCCAGCACCCTGGTGGTGCGCCGTGACATCGGCATGCTCGGTGGCGGCTGCTACGTGGCGGTGAAAGTCGACCGCACCGTGGTGGCACGCATCGGCATCGGCGAGATCGCCACCTTCAACGTGCCCGCCGGCGACCGCATCGTCGGCATCGCCACCGACACCGCCGACGACACCCTGTGCGGCAAGGGCAGCCTGAACCGCGAGATCCTCGTGCAGGCCAGCGCCGGGCAGGCGGAAAACGTGCGCATCGTCAGCGAAAACAAGCAGGGCTTCGCGATTTTGCAGGATAAAAAGCCGTAGACTTCGCAGGTCATTCACTCGCGTATTGGCAGGACCTGCATGCAAGCACTCGAAGGCCCGCGCATTCTGTTGCGGCCGCTGCAACCCGACGACGCCACCGCTCTGGTGGCCGCCGCCAGCGATGGCGAACTGTGGACCCTGCCCTTCACCGTGGTGCCCTCGGCCGCCACGGTGCAGGGCTATATCGAGGCGGCGCTCAAGGGCCGCGACGCCGGCACGGTGCTGCCCTATGTGACGGTGCTCAAGGACACCGCCGAGGTCATTGGCAGCACGCGTTTCTGGAAGGTCGACCGGGTGAACCGCAAGCTGGAGATCGGTAGCACCTGGATCGCCGCGCGCTGGCAGCGCAGCTTCGTCAACACCGAGGCCAAGTACCTGATGCTGCGCTTTGCCTTCGAGACGCTGAATTGCGTGCGGGTGCAGTTCACCACCGACGAGATCAACGCCAGGTCACGGGCGGCGATCCTGCGCCTGGGGGCAAAACAGGAAGGGATCGTGCGCAACGAACGGATCATGCCTGACGGGCGCAAGCGCAATTCGGTGCGGTTCAGTGTGATTGATGAGGAGTGGGCGCAGGTGCGGGCGCAGCTGGAAGCGCGATTACAGCCACACCGCCCGTAGCCGCTGCCGCAGGCTGCGCTGGCCCTATGCCTCGCTGAACATCTCCAGCGGACGCCAGGACCAGCGCAGCCTGGCGGCAGCGGCTACAGGTAGGGGGGCCGGCCGCTTATTCCCCGGTCCACGACCCACCCAGCGCCGCCTGCAGCTGCACGCTGGTGACCAGCTGCGTCGCCACCAGGCTCAGCAGCGTCTGCCGCTCGCTGAGGCTGGTGGCCTGGGTGGTCGCCACGTCCAGGTAGTCGATCACCCCCGCCTCATACTGGTCGCGGCTCACCGAGGCCGACTCTTCCGCCGACTGCGCCGAGGCGCGGCGCGCCACCAGCTCCGGCTCCAGGGTACGCAGCTCCACCAGGTAGTCCTCGACCTCGCCCAGACCGGTCAGCACCGTCTGCCGGTAAGTCGCCACCTTGGCGTCGTAGGCAAATTTCGCCTGCTCCACCGCGGCCTTGGTAGCGCCGAAGTCGAGGATAGTGCCGGTCAGGCTCGGGCCGATGGACCAGAAGCGGTTGGGCACCGAGAACAGGTTGCTGATGGTCGAACCCTGGTAGCCGCCGCTGGCGCTCAGGGTCAGGTCGGGGTAATACGCGGCGGTCGCCACGCCCACGGCGGCATTGGCGGCAGCCATCTGGCGTTCGGCGGCGGCGATGTCCGGGCGGCGTTCCAGCAGGCGGCTTGGCACGCCCAGGGGCACGGTGGGCACGTGGTACTGCCAGCCCGCGTCCACCGCCAGGGCGAAGTCGGCCGGCGCCTTGCCGATCAGCAGCGCAATGGCGTGCTCGTACTGGGCGCGCTGCCATTGCAGGTCGAGCATCGACGCCTGGGCACTCTGCAGCTGGGTCTTGCCGGTGGCCAGGTCGGCACGCGAGGAGATCTGCTCGTCGTACTTGTTCTGGATCACCTGCAGGTAGCGCTGGTAGCCCTTGATGGTCTCGCCGTACAGGGCAATGCGCTGGTCGAGGATGCGCAGCTGGAAGTAGTCCTGGGCCAGGGTCGACTGGGCGCTGAGGGTGGCGTTGGCCAGGTCCGCGGCGCTGGCCTGGGCGCTGGCGCGGTCTTCTTCGACGGTGCGGCGCAGCTTGCCCCAGATGTCGGCTTCCCAGCTCAGGCTGAGGCTGGCCGAGTGTTCGTTCTTCGGCGAGGCGGCGCTGGAGGTGCTGGTGCTGCTGCTCGACGAGCCGGTGCCGGTTTCGCTGCGGGTGCTGGACGCCGTGCCGGTCAGGGTGGGGAACAGGTCGGCGCGCGACTCGCGCACCAGCGCCAGGGCCTGGCGGTACTGGGCAGCGTACAGCGCCACGTTCTGGTTATTGACCTGCACCTGGGCCACCAGCGCGTTCAGCTGCGGGTCCTGATACAGCTCCCACCAGGGGCCCTTGGGCAGCTCGTCCTGGGGGCTCGCCGCTTTCCAGCCCTCGGCCTCCTTGAAGGTGGTGGAGATAGGCGCGGTGGGCTTCTTGTAGTCCGGGCCGACCATGCAGCCGCCCAGCAGGGTGCTGGCCAGCAGCACGGCAACGCAGAGACGGGAAGGCAGTGGAGCGTTCATTCATTAACCCTTGTCAGTCAGCCGGGCACGTGGGTGCGGCGGATACGCGTGTGCCAGAAGTGCCGGGTGGCGCGGCTGGCACGGTCGAGATAGAGGTACACCACCGGGGTGGTGAACAGCGTCAACAATTGGCTCAACGCCAGGCCGCCAGCGATGGCCACGCCCAGCGGCTTGCGCAGGTCGGCGTCGCCGCCGCTGCCCAAGGCCAGTGGCAAGGCGCCGAAGAACGCCGCCAGGGTGGTCATCATGATCGGCCGGAAACGCATGCGGCAGGCTTCGATGATCGCCTGTTCAGGCGGCAACTTGCGCTCGCGCTCGGCCACCAGGGCGAAGTCGATCATCATGATGGCGTTCTTCTTGACGATGCCGATCAGCAGCAGGATGCCGATCAACGCGATCACCGTCAGCTGCATGTTCACCGCCTTGAGCAGCAACAACGCCCCTACCCCCGCCGACGGCAGCGTCGACAGGATGGTCAGCGGGTGGATGTAGCTCTCGTACAGCACGCCCAGCACGATATACACCGCCAGCAAGGCCGCAGCGATCAGCCACGGCATGCTCGCCGCCAGCGCCGCGTAGGCCTGGGCGGTGCCGGCAAAGCCGGCCTGGATGTCCCGTGGCAGGCCGACCTTGTCGACGGCGGCGTTGATGGCTGCGGTGGCCTGTTCCAGCGACACGCCGTCCTGCAGGTTGAAGGCGATGGTGCTGGTGGCCGACTGGCCCTGGTGCGCCACTGCCAGCGGCGCGTTGTCGGGGCTGAAGGTGGCGAACGCGGTCAGCGGCACCTGCTGGTTGTCACTGTTGATCACGTACATGCGTTCAAGCATGGTCGAGTCGCTGGTGTACACCGGGTCCAGGCCCATCACCACGTGGTACTGGTTGAGGGTCTTGTACAGGGTGGCCACCTGGCGCTGGCTGTACGAGTTGTTCAGCAGGTTGTCGACGTCACTGACACTCACACCCAGGCGGCTGGCCGCCGCGCGGTCGATGTGCAGCTTGAGCTCCTGGCCGCCGGTCTGGCTGTCGGAGTCGATGCCGGTCAGCTCGGGCAAGGCGCGCAGCGCCGCCTCCACCTTGGGCTCCCACACCCGCAGCAGGTCGAGGTCGTCGGCCTGCAGGCTGAACTGGTAGGTGGCGTTGGCGCTGCGGCCGCCCACGCGGATGTCCTCGGCGGGCATCAGGAACAGCTGGATGCCGGCGACCTTGTTGTTGGCCTTGGTCAACCGGTTGGCGATGGCCGCGGCGCTGCTGGTGCGCTGCTTGTAGTCCTTGAGGCGGATGAAGAAGTCGCCGGTGTTGCGCGAGCCGGCGCGGCCGCTGCCGGTGGACGACATCACTGCCTCCACGTCAGGGTCGGCGGCCAGGTCGTGGGCGATCTGCATCAGGTGCGGTTTGAGCGCCTGGAACGAGATGTTCTGGTCGGCGCGCACGGCGCCCATCAGCACCCCGGTGTCCTGGGCCGGGAAGAAGCCTTTCTGCACCGTGGCGTACAGGTAGACGTTGAGCACCACGGTCAGCAGCAGGCTGAACATGGTCAGCAGGCGGTGGCGCATCACCCAGCCCAGCGCGGCGATGTAGGCGCCCTGCAGGCGTGCCAGCGCGGCCTCGATCCACTGGTAGATGCGCGGCTCCCGGGCGTCGTGCGCCGGCTGGCGCAGCAGCATCACGCACAGCACCGGGGTCAGGCTCAGGGACACCACCATGGACAGCGCCAGGGCGATGCTCAGGGTCACGGCGAATTCGCGGAACAGCCGGCCGACGATGCTGCCCATCAGCAGGATGGGGATGAACACGGCGATCAGCGACAGGGTCATGGACAGCACCGTGAAGCCCACCTCGCGGGTGCCCATCAGCGCCGCCCGCAGCGGGCGCATGCCCATCTCCTGGTAGCGGGCGATGTTCTCCAGCACCACGATGGCGTCATCCACCACGAAGCCGGTGCAGATGATCAGCGCCATTAGTGACAGGTTGTCGAGGCTGTAGCCCAGCAGGTACATGATCGAGCAGGTGCCGATCAGCGACACCGGCAGCACCACCGCCGGAATCAGCGTGGCGCGCAGGTTGCGCAGGAACACGAAGACCACGGCGATCACCAGCAGGGTGGCGATCAGCAGGGTTTCCTCGGTGTCGTGCAGCGAGGCACTGACCGTGGGGCCACGGTCGATCACCGGGATCAGCTGCACGTCGCCGGGAATCTCGCGTTGCAGCTCGGGGATCAGCGCCTTGATGCTGTCGATGGTCTGCAGCATGTTGGCGCCGGCCTGGCGGGTGACGCCCAGGGTTACCGACGGCTGGCCGTTGTAGTAGCCACCGACGAAGGCGTCTTCCACCGAGTCGTAGACATTGGCCACGTCACTCAGGCGCACGGCCGTGCCGTTCTGGTAGGTGATCACCAGCTGCTGGTAATCCACTGCCTTGTCGATCTGGTCGTTGCCGTCGATCACCCAGCTCTGGCCGTCGCCCTGGAGGATGCCCTTGGGCTTGGCCTTGGTGGCGTTGTCGATGGCTTCGCGCACGGTCTCGAGCGAAATGCCGGCGTTGGCCAGCAGGTTGGGCTGGATATCGATACGCACCGCCGGCAACGCGCCGCCGCGCACCGACACCTCGCCCACGCCGTTGACCTGGGAGATCTTCTGCTGCAGCTTGCTGTAGGCCAGGTCGTAGAGCTCGCCCGGGCTGCGCGTGGACGAGGTCAGCGCCAGCATCAGCACCGGCGCCTCCGAGGGGTTGGCCTTGCGGTAGGTGGGCAGCGAAGGCATGGAGCTGGGCAGCAGGCTGCGCGAGGCGTTGATGGCGGCCTGCACGTCGCGGGCGGCGCCGTTGATGTCGCGGTCCAGTTCGAACTGCAAAATCAGCGTGGTCGAGCCCTGGCTGCTGGTGGACGTCATCTCGGTGATGCCGGCAATCTGCCCCAGGCTGCGCTCCAGCGGCGTGGCCACCGTGGCGGCCATGGTCTCGGGGCTGGCGCCGGCCAGCGAGGCGCTGACCATGATGGTGGGGAAATCCACCTGGGGCAACGGCGCCACCGGCAGCAGCTTGTAGCCCAGGATGCCGGCCAGGGTGATGCTCAGGCTCAGCAGCAGCGTGGCTACCGGCTTGCGGATGAACAGCCGCGACAGGTTCATGCCTGCGCCCTGCCACGGTTGAGGCGGGCCTTGGCGCGCTCGCTGATGCGGTCAAACATCAGGTAGATCACCGGCGTGGTGAACAGCGTCAGCACCTGGCTCAGCAGCAGGCCGCCGACGATCACCAGGCCCAGCGGCCGGCGCAGCTCGGCGCCGGCACCGGTGGCGAGCATCAGCGGCAAGGCGCCGAACAGCGCCGCCAGGGTGGTCATCAGGATCGGCCGCAAGCGCAGCAGCGCCGCCCGGTGGATGGCGTCGCGCGCGTTCAGGCGCTGATGCTGGCGGCCCTCCAGGGCGAAGTCGATCATCATGATGGCGTTCTTCTTGACGATACCGATCAGCAGAATCACCCCGATCAGGGCGATCAGGCTGAACTCGGTGCCGGTCAGCAGCAGCGCCAGCAAGGCGCCGATGGCCGCCGAGGGCAGCGTCGAGAGGATGGTCACCGGGTGGATGAAGCTCTCGTAGAGCATGCCCAGCACGATGTACATGGTGATCAACGCCGCCAGGATCAGCCACAGGGTGTTGCCGGTGGCGGTCTGGAACGCATCGGCGGCGCCCTGGTAGCGCAGGGTGATGCTGCTGGGCGCCTGCAACTCGGTCATCACGTCGCTGATGGCCTGCTGCGCCTGCTCCAGGGAATAGCCGTCGGCCAGGTTGAACGACAGGGTCACGGCCGGGAACTGGTCCAGGCGGCTCAGCGACAGCGAGCCGGTGCGCTGGCCGACCTTGGCGATGTCGGTCAAACGTACCATCTGCGCGGCGGTGGTGGTGGTCGACGAGCTGGTGGTCGAGGCACTGCTGCCGGTGGTCGTGCCCGTGGTGGTGGTCACCGTGCTGCTGTTGCTGCCGGTGGTGCTGGTGGTGGCCGCCGCCAGGTAGATGTTGTCGAACGCCGCCAGGTTCTGCTGAAACTTGCCCGGCACCTGCAGCACCACGCGGTACTGGTTGGACTGGGTGAAGATGGTGGAAATCAGGCGCTGGCCGAAGGCGTTGTACAGGGCGGTGTCGACGTCGGAGGCGGTGATGCCGTAGCGCATGGCCGCGGCGCGGTCCAGTTCCACGTAGGCCACCAGGCCCTGGTCCTGCAGGTTGTCGATGACGTCGCGCATTTCCTTGCGGTGCTGCAGCTTCTCCATCAGTTTGGGGATCAGCGCCGACAGGTTGGCGCTTTCCGAGTCGTCCAGGGTGAACTGGTACTGGCTGGGCGTCAGCTGGTCGTCGACGGTGAGGTCCTGGGAGCTGACCAGGTTCAACTGCAGGCCGGGCACGTCCTTGGCGGCCTTTTCCAGGCGGGTGATGACCTGGGTGGCGGTGTCGTCGCGGTCCTCGAACGGCTTGAGTTCGATCTGCAGGCGGCCGTTGTTCAGCGAGCCGTTATTGCCGTCCACGCCAATGGTGGACGACACCGATTCCACCGCCGGGTCCTGGCGCACCACCTCGACCATGGCCTGCTGGCGCCGCTCCATTTCACCGAAGGAGACGTCCTGGGAGGCGCGGGTGAAGCCCTGGATCAGGCCCGTGTCCTGGGTGGGGAAGAAGCCCTTGGGCACCACCAGGTAGAGGAAGCCGGTAAGGGCCACGGTGCCCACCGCCACCAGCAGGGTCAGGCGCTGGTGGTCCAGCACCCACACCAGGCCGCGGTCGTAGGCGTTCAGCACCTTGTGGTACTGGCGGTCGCCCCATTGCGCGAAGCGGCTCTGGCCGCCTTCGGGCACGTGGCGCAGCAGGTGCGCGCAGAGCATGGGCGTCAGGGTCAGGGAAATGACCATGGACACCAGGATCGCCACCGCCAAGGTGATGGCGAACTCGCGGAACAGGCGGCCGACCACGTCGCCCATGAACAGCAGCGGGATCAGCACGGCGATCAGCGAGAAGGTCAGCGAGATAATCGTGAAGCCGATTTCCTGCGAGCCTTTCAGCGCCGCGGCCATGGGTTCCTCGCCCTCCTCCAGGTGCCGGGAGATGTTCTCCACCACCACGATGGCGTCGTCGATGACGAAGCCGGTGGCGATGGTCAGGGCCATCAGCGTCAGGTTGTTCACGCTGAAGCCGGCCAGGTACATCACGCCGAAGGTGCCGATCAGCGACAGCGGCACCGCCAGGCTGGGGATCAGGGTGGCGGTGAAGTTGCCGAGGAAGGCGAAGGTCACCAGCACCACCAGCCCGATGGACAGCAGCAGCTCGATCTGCACGTCCTTGATGGAGGCGCGGATGGTCTGGGTGCGGTCACTGATGACGGTGAGCTTGACCGAGTCGGGCAACGCCGACTGCAGGGTGGGCAGCTTCTGCTTGATGCTGTCCACCACCTCGATGACGTTGGCGCCGGGCTGGCGCTGCACGTTGATGACGATGGCCGGCTTGCCGTTGGCGCTGGCCGACAGGTACTGGTCCTGGGGCGCCTCGGCCGTGGTGGCGACGTCTTTCAAGCGCAGGGCCGCGCCGTTTTCATAGGCCAGCACCAGCTCGCCGTATTCCACGGCGTCGCGCAGCTGGTCGTTGGCGTCGATGGTGATGGAATGCGAGGGGCCGTCGAAGCCGCCCTTGGAGCCGTTGACGTTGGCGGCGTTGACCTTGTCGTACACGTCTTCAAGCGTCAGGCCGTGGGCCGCCAGGCTGGTGGGGTTGACCTCGATCTTCACCGCCGGCTGCTGGCCGCCGGCCAGGCTGACCATGCCCACGCCGGAAATCTGCGAGAGCTTGAGCGCCACGCGGGTGTTGATCAGGTCTTGCACGCGGGTCAGCGGCAGGCTGTCGGAAGTGGCGGACAGGGTCAGCACCGCCGTGTCGGCCGGGTTCACCTTCTTGTAGGTGGGCGGGTTCGGCAGGTCGCTGGGCAGCAGGCTGTCGGCGGCGTTGATGGCCGCCTGCACTTCCTGCTCGGCCACGTCCAGGGACAGGTCCAGGGAGAACTTCAGGGTAATCACCGAGGCACCGGCCGAACTGGTCGAGTACATCTGCGACAGGCCCGACATCTGCCCCAGCTGGCGCTCCAGCGGCGCGGTAACCGCCGAGGCCAGCACGTTGGAGCTGGCGCCGGGGTACAGGGTGCTGACCTGGATGGTGGGGTAATCCACTTCGGGCAGGGCCGAGGTGGACAGCAACCGGTAGGCGAAGATGCCCGCCAGCATCACCGCCAGCATCAGCAGCACGGTGGCGACCGGGCGCTGGATAAAGAGTCTGGACGGGTTCATTCGGTTTGCGCGCCGGCTGCGGGCTTGGCGGTTTTAGCCGGCTTGGCGCTGGCGCCGCTGTCGGGTTTCTCCACCTCGACCTTGCTGCCATCGCGCAGGTGATCGATGCCGCGGGTCACCACCTGCTCGCCGGCGGCCACGCCCTGGGTGATCACGGTCTGTTCGCCGAACACCGGGCCGACCTTGATGGTGCGGCGCTGCACCTTGCCGTCCTTCACCGCGTAGAGAAACTCGCCGTCGCTGCTCAACTGCACGGCCGCCGAGGGCACCACTACCGCGTTGTGCAGGGTGTCGGTGGTCAGCTTCACGTTGACGAACTGGTTGGGGTAGAGCTTTTCGTCCGGGTTGTCGAACAGCGCCTTGAGCTTGATGCTGCCGGTGCTGGTGTCGATCTCGTTGCTGATGAACTTCAGCGTGCCGTTGGCCAGTGGCGTGGTGCCCAGCTGGTCCAGCGCCTGCACGCCCAGCACTTCACCCTTGCGCACCTTGGGCAGCAGGGTTGCCAGCTGCGCCTGAGGAATGCTGAAGGTCACGGCGATGGGGTTGGTCTGGGTCACGGTGACGATGCCAGTGGTGCTGCTGGACGCGACGATGTTGCCCGGGTCCACCAGGCGCAGGCCGACGAAGCCATCGATGGGCGAGACGATCTTCGCGTAGATCAGGTTCAGCTTGGCGGCGTCGATCTGCGCCAGGTCGGCCTTCACCGCGCCCTGGTACTGGCCGACGGTGGCCATTTGCGTGTCCAGGTCCTGCTTGGCGATGGAGTCCTTGGCGAACAGGCGCTGGTAGCGCGCGGCGGTCAGCTGGGCGCTTTTGAGCAGCGCCTGGTTCTGCGCCAGGTCGCCCTGGTACTGGTCCAGGGTGGCCTGGTAGGCCCGCGGGTCGATCTGCGCCAGCAGTTGGCCCTTCTTCACGAACTGGCCTTCGGTGAAGTACACCGCCATCAGCTCGCCGTCGACGCGGCTGGTGACCGTCACCGAATAGTTGGGGATCACCGTGCCCAGCGCCTGCTGGATCACCGGCACGTCGGCGGTGCCGGCGGTGCCGACCGCGACGCTGACCGTGGCGTTGGCGTCCATGCCCGGCCCACCGTGCCGGCCACCCGGGCCTGCGGCACGCGCGGCACCGGCTTCAGGGGTTTCGCTGGACGACGGGGTGTGCCGAACGTAGATAAAGGCCGCACCAATGGCTGCGGCTATCAGGAGCACAAGCACGAGGCGCTTGCGAGAGCGGGCTGCCGGGATCTGGGTCATTGAAAGCTTCTGCGTGGGCAATGGACAAGGGAGGTAACGGGCGTCAGGTCTGCTTTGGGCACATCACTTGGCAGCATAGCCAGTAAATGTGCAGGGAATGTGCAGACATCGCCTGCGAGGCGAGCCGCAGGGTAAGAGCAGTGAGGGGCCGGTAAGTTCATTGGGGCATTTGACCCTGCCCTGCCCCCCATGCCAACCCTGACGAACGGGCTTTGCCATTTATTTACAAAATGTTGACGAAAAGCCCACACCCCCGTAGCAGCTGCCGCAGGCGGCGTCCGCTCTCGCCGCGGTATCCCGGGAAAACCGCGGCGCCCCGGACGCGGCCTGCGGCCGCTGCTACAGGGTCCCGTGTACCTCGTCGATCGCGTCGCCTCCATCGCGGCCAAGGCCGGCTCCTACCACGTACGGCGTAGGAGCCGACTTTAGTCGCGATGCAGACGACACCGTTTCAAGACAGTTGCTGCTACAGCATCCGCGTTGCTGCCGCACGCCCCCGTAGCAGCTGCCGCAGGCGGCGTCCGGTCCTACCGCGGTATTCCGGGAAAACCGCAGCGCCCCGGACGCGGCCTGCGGCCGCTGCTACAGCAACCGCGTTCCTGCCGAAGGCGGCCTCCGCGTTCACCGCAATATGCCGGAAAAAGCGCGGCGCCCTGGACGCGGCCTGCGGCCGCTGCTACGGGTTTTGCGATCACGCGCGGATGGAGGCTTCCAGGTGCGCCAGGTAGCCATCGAACCGCGCCACCAGGTCCAACTGCTCCGGGAACCGCAGCCATTGCAGCTGCAACCCGTCCATCATCGCCAGGCACTCCTGCACCACCCCGCCCAGGTCGACGTCGGCGCGCACCTCGCCCAGCGCCACCAGCTCCTGCAACTGCCCCACCATGCGCGCATGAATGGTGCTGTAGCGCCCCTGGAACCAGGCCCAGGCCGGGTGGCCTTCCAGCAGGCTTTCGGCGTTGAGCATGCTGAAGGCGCGGATCACCCCGGGCGCCGTGGCGTTGGAGCGGTTGATGGCGCTGAGGCTGCCCAGCAGCCCGCTGAGGGTGGGTTCGCCGCGCACCTCGTCGGCGATTTTCTGGCTGACCGCGTCGCGGCGGTCCAGCACGCCCATCAGCAGCGCGGTCTTGTTGGGGAAATGGTGCAGCACCCCGGCGACGGAAATGCCGACGATTTCGGCGATGCGCGCAATGGAGGCGCCGCCGTAGCCTTCCAGGGAAAACATCTGCAAAGCCGCGTCCAGCAGCTCTTCGCGGCGTTTCTCGCCCTTGGGCGCGCGGCGCTGGCGCGGCGCGGGTTTGGCAGGTTGGGAATCAGCAGTCATGAACAGCGTCTTTTATTATCCAGGCCCCACCCTAGCGCGATCCGCCCGGCCACGGCAAATCTCAGCCCTTGAGCAGCGGGTACAACGACAGCACCAGCATCAGCGCCATGCCCCAGTTGAACAGGCGCAACCAGCGCGGCTGGCTGAGCACCGTGCGCAGCGCGCTGCCACAGCTGACCCACAGCGCCACGCTGGGCAGGTTGATGAGCGCGAACAGCGAGGCAATCACGAACACGTTCACCAGGTAGCCCTGGGCGGGCGCGTAGGTGGTGATGGCGCCGATGGCCATGATCCACGCCTTGGGGTTGACCCACTGGAACGCTGCCGCGCCCAGGAAGCTCATGGGCCTGCGGGTATCTTCCACGGCGGCGGACGGCGGCCCGGAGCGGGCAATTTTCCACGCCAGGTACAGCAAGTAACTGGCACCGGCCCAGCGCAGCACCGTGTAGGCCCAGGGCAGCACCTTGAACACCTCGCCCAGGCCCAGCCCCACGGCAATCACCATCACCATGAAGCCCAGGCTCACCCCCAGCGCGTGGGGCATGGAGCGGCGGAAACCGAAGTTCACCCCCGAGGCCAGCAGCATGGTGTTGTTGGGGCCCGGAGTGATGGACGACACCAGGGCGAACAGGGCGAAGGCGTACAGCAGGTCGAGGGAGGACAGCATGGGAAGGACTCCGGGGGGCAGGCTGAGAACACTACGGCATCACCCTGCGGGGCAGCAGATACAGCTAGGCAAAATTGGACCAGTACAATTTTGAAAACACCAAAACAACACCATTACAGATTGCCGTGCGATGCCGCTCCTTAACCATTCGCTCAAACCCGATGATGTTTTTCTCAATAGACGCAGCCCCTCCCCTACCCCCACCTTGAGTCACGCTAAAATGGCCGAGGTACACACTGTGAAGCATCTCGACTGGTATCTGCAGATCAACCTGAAGGCGCGGCACTTGCGCTTGCTCGTGGCGATCGACACCTACCGCAATCTCACGCAAGTGGCCGAGGTCACCCATGTCACCGTGCCTGCCGTGTCGAAGTCACTGGCGGAACTGGAGCGCGGGCTCGGCCTGGCGTTGTTTTCACGCACGGCACGGGGCTTGATGCCCACGCCGTACGGCGACTGCCTCATTCGCCACGCGCGCACCATGCTGGGAATCCTGCACCAGGCCCGCGACGAACTGAAAGCGCTGAGCTCGGGCGCCGAAGGCAAGGTGCGCATCGGCATGTTGCCGGCTTCGGCGTCGGTGCTGGTGCCGCAGGCGTTGAGCCTGCTCAAGGAGCAATCGCCGGGTACCAACGTGACGGTGATCGAAGGCACCACCGAATCGCTGTTGCCCGAACTGTGGCAGGGCCGCCTTGACCTGGTGGTGGGCCGCCTGCCGCCGCCCGACACCCTCGGCAGCTTCGAGGAACAGGAACTGCTCGAAGAACCCGTGGTGCTGATGACCGGCCGCCACCACCCGCTTGCCCGCAGGAAAACCCTGGAATGGTCGGACCTGTGCGCCTACCCCTGGATCCTGCCGCCACCGGGCTCGATCCTGCGCGACCCGCTGGAACGGGCGCTCGAAGCGAATGATGTGCCCCTGAGCAACAACTACATCGAGACCCTGTCGATTCACGTTGTCCGCGCCCACCTGCAAGTCTCGGACTTCATTGCGGTCATGGCCGAGTCGCTGGCCAATGACGCGGTACAACCGTTCCATAAGCTGCCACTGAACCTGCCCCGGCTACTGCGCCCGACCGGGGTGCTGTGGAACCGCAACCGTGGCCTCACACCCAGCGCCGAGCTCATGGTGGCCTGCCTGCAAGGGGCCGCCGAGCAGCTCCTCACAGGCTTTACCCCCACGTCCTCCCCGGCCAAGGCCAGGCGCACCCGCCCAGCAACGGATGCGCGCTGATACGGTTACTGCAGATCGTTCGGCAGGACGCTGTCCGGCAGGTTCTGGTAGCAGACCGGACGCAACCAGCGGCGAATGGACAGCGTGCCCACCGAGGTGGCGCCAAAGTTGGTGGACGCCGGGTAAGGCCCGCCATGGACCATCGCATCGCAGACCTCCACGCCAGTGGGGAAGCCATTGACCAGCACGCGCCCGGCCTTGCGTTCAAGGATCGGCAGCAGGTCCTTGGCGATGGCGCAATCCGCCTCATCCATGTGCAGGGTGGCGGTCAATTGACCGCCGAGGGACTGGGCGACTTCGCGCATTTGCGCCAGGTCGTCCACAGTGACGATCATGCCGAGTGGGCCGAAGACCTCTTCGCCGAGCAGGTGATTGGCCAGCCAGTCCCGGCCGCTCACGCAGAAGAGGTCAGGCGAGGCGTCACGCACGTCGCAGGACGAAGCCAGCAGCGAGCGTACGCTGGCGTGTGCGGCAATGCGGTCGCGCCCGCCGCGGTAGGCCGCCGCGATGCCGGCGGTGAGCATGGCCTGCGGCGGGGTCTGGGCCAGGGCGGCACGCGCGGCCTCGGCAAAATCGACGCCGTCGG
Source organism: Pseudomonas imperatae (assembly GCF_057128625.1). Taxonomy (NCBI): domain Bacteria; kingdom Pseudomonadati; phylum Pseudomonadota; class Gammaproteobacteria; order Pseudomonadales; family Pseudomonadaceae; genus Pseudomonas; species Pseudomonas imperatae. Next base: position 100,197 of record NZ_JBSKHP010000005.1, read on the forward strand.
TGCCTTGCATCACCACGGCGATGCCCGGGTTGGTGCAGAACTGCCCCGCCCCCAGGGCCAGCGAAGCAGCCCAGCCGGCACCGATTTCCGCACTGCGCGCCGCCAACGCGGCCGGCAGCAAGAACATCGGGTTGACCGACCCCAGCTCACCAAAAAACGGGATGGGCTCGGGCCGCGCCACGCACAGGTCGAACAGCGCCCGGCCACCGCCGAGCGAGCCGGTGAAGCCCACGGCGCGGATCAACGGGTGCTGCACCAGCGCTTCGCCCACGTCGCGCCGGCCACCTTGAATCAGCGAGAACACGCCGGGGTGGATGCCACAGCGCGTGATGGCGGCAACCACCGCCTGCGCAACGATTTCGCTGGTGCCAGGGTGCGCGGAATGCCCCTTGACCACCACCGGGCAGCCCGCCGCCAGCGCCGACGCGGTGTCACCGCCTGCCACCGAGAACGCCAGCGGGAAGTTCGAGGCGCCGAAGACCGCGACCGGGCCAATCGGCCGTTGCATCAGGCGCAGCCTGGGGCTCGACGCGGAGTGAGGGTGGGTCAGGTCGGTATCGGTGCGGCGGTCCAGGTAGTCACCCTGGCGGATATGGGCGGCGAACAGACGCAGCTGCATCACGGTGCGCCCGCGCTCGCCGATCAGCCGGGCCGCGGGCAAGCCGGTTTCCTGGCTGCCGATCTCGGTGATCAGGTCGGCGCGTGCCTCGATTTCATCGGCAATGGCCTCCAGGAACACCGCGCGCGCCTCCCGGGAGCTATAGCCAAAGGAGCAGAACGCCGCTTCGGCGGCCCGGCAGGCCTCATCGACCAGCGCGGGCGTACCCACCGAGAACGAGTGCGCGGGCCCGTGGGCCGGGGCAGAGCTGAACCGGGCTGGCGTTGCAACCTGCACCCCCGCGATAAAGTGTTGCCCGTGGGGGACGAAAGTAGACACGACGCTCATGGGGCATCCTTCAGGTAGGTCAGTAGGGGGCTGGAGCGCGCCGGACAGGCGCACCCAGACAGGCACCGCGATAGTGTCGATGCCCCCCTTCAGGGTCCATTGAGAAAACCCACCCACGGTTTAAGCGTATGGTTAACCCCAGGCCCGATTGCCTGCGCGCGACTACGCGGGTGACAGCTCGCCCAGGCGCGCCGACTGGTGCCGGGCAGCCTCTTCCAGGCACTCGACCATCAGCTCGGCACTGGGTGTCAGACCACGGTCGCGGTTCCACAACACGCCCACCGGCCGCACCAGCCTGGGCATTTTCAAGGGCAGCACATGCAGGGGCTGCACGGGGTCGCTGGCGATCGACACCGCCATGATCGCAATGGCATCGGACACGCGCAGGTGCGCGCGGACGACGTGAATCGAAAGCGTCTCGATGTAATCGCTGCTCAGCGGTACGTCATTGGCTTCCAGCACCCGCTCCAGCGGGTCGCGCAGCAGCGAGCCGGGGGGCGGCAGTATCCAGGCGTAGGGGCTGAGGTCCGACCACTCCACGGTCTTCCTGCGGGCCAGCGGGTGATGCAGGCCGGTCATCAGTACCACCGGTTCTTCCAGCAATTCCTTCTCTTCGAAGCTGCCGAGGGTGCCCGGCGGTGGCATGCGGCCGACCACCAGGTCGAGGCGGCCCTGCCAGAGCTCGGGCAACAGCGACTCCATGGTGCCCTCGATGATCGTCACATTGGTGCTGGCCGAGCGTTGCTTGAGCAGGCCAAGCGCCTGGGGCAGCAGCACCGAGGCCGAGGCCGGCAGCATGCCGATGCGGATCTTGCCCTCCGCCCCCGAACTCAAGGCCTTGAGCTGGTCGCGGGCGTCATGCAGCACCGTCAACATGGAGCGCGCATGCCGAATCAGGCACTCGCCATAGGGTGTGGGCATCAGGCCCTGGGTGGTGCGCGAGAACAACGCCAGCCCCAGGCCGCGCTCCAGTTCGCTCAATGACTTCGACACCGCCGGCACGGTCACGTGCGTGACCTCGGCCACCTGGGTCAGGTTGCGGTACGTGTCGATGGCCACCAGCAGGCGCAGGTGGCGCGCCTTCAGGTTGACCTGCAGGTACCAGTCGAACTCTGCCATGCGGTGTTCCTCAGCGTCTTTACCATTTCGTTAAGCCTAACCCATTTTTACTCAATCGACCGGCACGCCACTCGCGAGCACCATAGGTCCACACGTAGCCGTTTGACAAAAATCACCCCCCAGGAAAGATCAATGTCAGTTCATCTCAAGATTGCCATCGCCGATCATCCCCATACTGCTGCGATCCGCAGCGGCGCCATCAAGATCGAAGGCGTGGAAGCCGAATTCGTCACGGTGAAGCCGCAGATCGCCGCGTTCCGCCGCATGGTCCGCGATGTCGAATTCGATGTCTGCGAAATTGCCCCGACCACCTACATCATCGCCCGTGCCTATGGCGCCCCGTTCGTGGCCCTGCCGATTTTCGTCGTGCGGCGCTTCCACCACTCAGGCCTGCTGGTGCGCCCGGATGCCGGCATCAAGACCCCGAAGGATCTTGAAGGCAAGAAGGTCGGCGTGCGCGCCTACTCGGTGACCACGGGCGTGTGGACCCGCCAGGTGCTGATGGACGAGTTCGGCCTCGATTCGAGCAAGGTCACCTGGGTGGTCGACGACGAAGAACACGTGACGCAGCTCAAGCTGCCCGCCAACGTGATCCACGCCACCCGCCCACTGGCCGAGATGATGGCTGACGGCGAACTGGCCGCAGGCTTTGGCGGCGCCGCCGGCATCGGCCGTACAGGCAACCCTACCGACGGCTGGAAGGAAGTGGCGGCCGACTACCCCGATCTCTTCCCCAATGCCGCTGAAATCGAAGCCGAGTACTACGCACGCACCGGCGTCTACCCCATGCACGGCACCATCGTCGTCAAGGACTCGATCCTGGCCGAGCACCCATGGGTGGCCAAGGCCATCTACGACGCCTTCGAGCAGGCCAAGCAGGACTACCTGACCCGGCTTGATAGCGGCGATGCCACCAGCGAGACCGATAAAAAGTACCTCGAGCTGCGCGACGTCGTCGGCCACGACCCCCTGCCCTACGGCATCGAAGCCAACCGCAAGACCATCGAGGCCCTGGAGTCGACAGCGTTCAAGCAGGGCCTGACGCCGCGGCGCATGGCCATGGACGAGCTGTTCGTGGATCCCCAGGCCTGAATTTTCCGGAGCACATGATGATTATTGATTGCCACGGTCATTTCACCACCGTACCCGCGTCGTTCCGAGAGTGGCGCGCCAAGCAGATCGAATTCGCCGACGACCCGCTCAACGCGCCGGCGCGGTCTGGCGCCCATGTGACCGACGAACAGATTCGCGAGGGCGTCGGCAACGGCCAGTTGCGCCTGCAAAAGGAACGCGGCGGCGACCTCACCCTGTTCTCGCCGATCGCCGGCCTGATGAGCCACCACCTGGGCAACGAACGCACCAGCCAGGAATGGGCGGAAATCTCCAACGACCTCGTGCGCCGGGTCTGCGACATCTACCCCGACAACTTCGTGCCGGTGTGCCAGCTGCCCCAGTCGCCTCTGGCGCCGCCGAAGAACTCCGTCGCCGAGCTGCGCCGCTGCGTGGAGCAGATGGGCTTCGTGGGCTGCAACCTCAACCCCGACCCCAGCGGCGGCTACTGGACCGGCACGCCGATTACCGACCGCGAGTGGTACCCGCTGTACGAGGCCATGTGCGACCTGGACGTGCCGGCCATGGTCCACGTCGCCGCGTCGTGCAACCCCTGCCACCACGGCACCGGGGCGCACTACCTGAACGCCGACACCTCGGTGTTCATGCAACTGCTGCAAAGCGACCTGTTCAAGGACTTCCCTACCCTGCGCCTGGTCATTCCCCACGGTGGCGGCGCCGTGCCCTACCACTGGGGTCGCTACCGCGGCATGTCGCTGGAGATGGCCAAGCGCCCGCTCGAAGGGCTGCTGGACAACATCTTCTTCGACACCTGCGTCTACCACCACCCGGGCGTCGAGCTGCTGACCAAAGTGGTGCCCACCAGCAACGTGCTGTTCGGCTCGGAAATGGTCGGCGCCGTACGCGGCCGGGACCCGGACACCGACCATTACTTCGACGACACCAAGCGCTACCTGGACGCCTGCACCGCGCTGACCGATGCCGACCGCCACGCCATCTTCGAAGGCAACGTGCGCCGCGTCTACCCGCGTCTCAACAAGCATCTGAAGGCCAAAGGCAAGTAAGCCAGGGACAGACCATGAACATTATCGATATCCACCCGCACATCATCTCCGACGACGACAAGCGCTACCCGCCCGCCCCGCTGTTCGGCAAGCGTTCAGACTGGTCGCAGGAGCGCCCCAACACCGTCGAGGCGCTGGTGCAGGCCATGGACGAAGCCGGCGTCGCCAAGGCCGCCATCGTCCACTCCTCGACCACCTACGGCTTCGACAACCGCTACGTCGTCGATGGCTGCAACCAGTATAAGGATCGGCTCGTCGCCGTTGGCTCGGTGGACATGCTGGCTGACGACGTGCCCGCGGTGATCAAGGCCTGGGTCGACCAGGGCCTCGCCGGCCTGCGCATTTTCACCGGCGGTTCGACCAAGGACTTCGACCCCAGCGAGCTGGATAACCCCAAGTCGTTCAAGGCCTGGGAAATGCTCGCCGAGCTGAACCTGCCGATGTGCATCCAGACCGGCCCGACCGGCTTGCCCTACGTGCGCATGCTGGCCGAGAAATTCCCCGGGGTGAACATCATCCTCGACCACTTGGGCCGCCCGGACGTGCTCGACGGCCCGCCCTACGCCAACGCCGCCAGCCTGTTCGCGCTCGCCGACCTGCCCAACCTCTACCTGAAGCTGACGCCGCGCATCTTCGGCGACGTGGCAAAGGACAAGGCCAGCGCCGAGACCTTCTTCCCCCTGGTCGTCAAGGCGTTCGGCGCCCGGCGCATGGCCTGGGGCTCCAATTTCCCCACCTCGCCCGGCACCCTCAAGGAAATCCTGGCGACCGCCGAGCAGGGCCTGGCCTGCCTCACCGATGAAGACCGCCAGTGGATCTTCGGCAAGACCGCGCAAGCGCTGTACCCGGCACTGCGCTGAGGCTGCCCCCCCTTTGATGAGGAAATGAACATGAGCAACACCCGTCTCAACAGCATCATCCGCGCCTTCGAGTCCGGCAACCCTGCCTACCTGGCCTTCGCCAAGCTGGACAAGCAGACCGCCATCGAAATGAGCGACTCCCCGTACGACGGCATCGTCTACGAGATGGAGCACAACCCGTACGATGTCAGCGCCCTGGGCGACTCCTTGCAGTACATGCTCAGCCGCAAGCAGATCGCCGAATCGGGCTCGGTGGCGCCACGGGTGACGCCAATCGCGCGCATCCCGGCCAACGGCATCGAGATGAACCAGAGCTTCGCCAAGCAGGTGCTGGACCGCGGCTGCTACGGCGTGATCTGGCCGCACGTGGCCACCGTCGAGCAGGCCTACAACGCCGTCGCCTCCTGCCGCTATGCCCGCCCCAAAGGCGCGGCGCTGTACGAGCCCAAGGGCGTGCGCGGCGACGGCCCGGCCAATGCCGCGCGCTACTGGGGCCTGACCATGGGCGAGTATTACCAGAAGGCCGACGTCTGGCCGCTGGCGCCACAGGGTGAAATCCTGGTGGGCCTGATGTGCGAGAGCACCCAGGCCATCGACAACCTGGACGACATGCTCGCCAACGTCCCCGGCATCGGTTTCATCCTGATCGGCGAAGGCGACCTCAGCCAGGAACTGGGCCTGCCCCGCCAGTACGAGCACCCGGAAGTCCAGGACGCCATGCGCCGTATCGTCGAGACTTGCCGCAAGCACGACGTCATCGTCGGCAACCCCCATGTGACCGCCAACAACCATCGCCGCCTGCTGGACGAGGGCTACCGCGTGCTGCTGTCGGCGCCCAAGCGCTCCTACGGCGTGGTTGGCCAGGCGCGCGAACTGGCGGGGTACTGACCGATGAACGGCGCAGAAAGTCTCGTCTCGACCCTGGTCGACCAGGACGTGGACATTTGCTTTGCCAACCCGGGCACCTCGGAGATGCATTTCCTCGCAGCGCTGGGCGGCAACCCGCGGATGCGCAGCGTGCTGTGCCTGTTCGAAGGTGTCGCCACCGGCGCGGCCGACGGCTGGTACCGCATGAAGGACACGCCCGCCTCCACGCTCCTGCACCTGGGGCCGGGCCTGGCCAACGGCCTGGCGAACATCCACAACGCCAAGCGCGCCTCGTCGGGCATGGTCAACATCATCGGCGAACATTCGGCGTCACACCTCAAGTATGACCCGCCGCTGACCTCCGACATCGAAGGGCTGGCGCGCCCGCTGAGCCACTGGGTACGCCGCGCGGAATCGGCCGACTCCATCGCCTGGGACACCGCCCAGGCGGTGGCCAAGGCCAGCGAGCACCCCGGCCAGATCGCCACCTTGATCCTGCCGGGCGACGCGTCCTGGCAGCAGGCCGGCGCCGCCCCGGTGCTACCGCCGCCGGTGGCCGCCCGGCGCAAGGCTCCCAGCGCAGAGCGCATCGAGCATGTGGCGCGGGTGCTGCGCTCGGGTGAGCCAACGCTGATCATCCTCGCCAACAAGGCCACGCGCGGCGCGGCGCTGGAGAAGGCCGGCCGCGTCGCCGCGGCCACCGGCGCGCAATTGGGCTCGCAGTTCTTCACCGCCCGCATCGAGCGCGGCGCAGGTTTCGTGCCCCTCTCGCGCATCCCCTACGCCGTGCCACAGGCCATGGCCTTCCTCAAGGACTTCAAGCACATCATCACCGTGGAGACGCGCGAGCCCGTGGCGTTCTTCGCCTACCCGGACAAGCCGAGCCTGCTCAAGGCCGAGGGCACCCTGGTGCATGGCCTCGTCGAGGCGGACGAGGACAGCGAACTGGCCTTCGACATGTTGCTGCAGGCGCTGGGGGCCAGCGGTGTGCCCGCGATTGTGCAGCCGCGCATCCAGACTGCCGTGCCCACCGGCGCGCTCAACCCCACCAGCATTGCCCACGCCCTGGCAGCCGCCATGCCCGAGCATTGCATCCTGGTGGACGAGTCGCTGACCACCGGCCGCGAGTCCATCGGGCTGACCATCGGCGCGCAGCCCCACGACCTCATCAACAACATGGGCGGTTCCATCGGCTACGCCACGCCCGTGGCCACCGGGGCGGCGCTGGCCTGCCCGGAACGCCGGGTGTTCTGCATGGTCGGTGATGGCAGCGCCATGTACACCATCCAGTCGCTGTGGACCCAGGCGCGCGAAAACCTCAACGTCACGACGATCATCTTCGCCAACAACACCTACGCCATCCTCAAGGCCGAGTACGCCAACATGGGGGCCGGCACGCCCGGGGAGCGCGCGCTATCGATGATCGACATCGACCGCCCGAGCATCGACTGGCAGGCCATGGCGAAAAGCATGGGGGTGCCCAGCGTCGCCGTGGATACCGCCGAGGGTTTCTTCCGGGCCATGGCCAATTCGGCCCGCGAGCCGGGCCCTTGCCTGATCGAAGTCAAACTCTGAACCCGTCGCACATTCGAAGGAGCTTCCCATGGCGCTGACCTTGCGCACCAACCTGGCTGATTATCCGGTCACCAAGGCGATGAAGGACGGACGCGTGACGTCCGACCTCGTCACGCTCGACTACTGCGGCCCCACGCCTGCGCACAACGGCTTCAAGGCCATGGTGCGCGAGAACCAGTTCGATGCCGGCGAACTGGCCATCGTCACCTTCCTGCAGGCCAAGGCCTACGGCAAACCCTACGTCCTGCTGCCTGCGCCGATTTCGGGGCGCTTCCAGCACCACTGCGCCGGCTTCAACCTTGACCTGGGGCACCTTGACCCCAAGGACCTGGAAGGCAAGCGCGTGGGCGTGCGCACCTATTCGCAGACCACCGCGCTGTGGATTCGCGGCGTATTACGCCATGAGTACGGGGTCAACCTCGACAAGGTCACCTGGATGACCCTCGGCGACGGCCACCTGGCCGAGTACCGTGACCCGGCCAACTGCGTGCGCCTGCCGGCAGGGTCCAATATTCCGCAAATGATGCTCGACGGTGAACTCGACGCGGCGCTGCTCGGCGAAGACATGCCCAAGGACCCACGCGTGCGCACCGTGGTGCCCGATGCGCACAACGCCGCCAAGGCCTGGTATGCGCGTGAAGGTTTCGTGCCCATCAACCACATGTTCGCCATTCACCAGGATATCTCCCGGCAACACCCCGACGTGGTGAAGGAGATCTACCGGATGATCGCCGAAAGCCGCGCGCTCACCGAAGGCGGTGTGCCGGCCGTCTTCCCGCCCCTGGGGCTCGAGGCCAACCGCAAGGGGCTCAAGACCGCGATCGACTGGGCGTTCGACCAGAAGATCATCCCGCGCGCCATGTCGGTCGACGAACTGTTCGACGACGTGACCGGCAACCTCGGCTAACCGCAGCCGAACCAACCCTCCATCGTTAGACCCCAGCGCAGTGCCGGACGGCTGCGCCCCCACACGCCTTGGCCAAGGGCGCACGGGGGCGCAGTCATCGGCATGCCTTTTGTTCAGCCCCCCAGCCTGGCGCCATGCCAAGGGAAGCCGCAATGACCGTAGTAACCGAAGGTGCCGTACACATCAACCCGAGCCGCGCCCGGCTGATTGAACGCGCGATTGAGCGTGGCGAAGGCCAGCTCGCCGACTCCGGCGCCCTGGTCGTGACCACCGGCGAGCGCACCGGGCGCTCGCCCCAGGACCGTTTCATCGTCGACGAACCGGGCACCCGCCATGCCATCGACTGGGGCAAGGTCAACCGCCCTTTTGATGCAGGCAAGTTCGACGCCCTGTGGGAGCGAGTCGAGGGCTACCTGGCCGGCTGCGAGCAGTTCGTCTCGCGGGTTCACGTGGGCGCCGATCAGCACCACTACCTGCCGGTGGTCATGACCACGCAGACGGCCTGGCAGCAGCTGTTTGGCCAGAACCTGTTCATTCGCCCGGAGGTTTACAACCCCAGGGGCAAAGACCAGTGGCAGATCCTCAACGCCGCCGGTTTCCACTGCGTTCCCGAGCGCGACGGCACCCGCAGCGAAGGGTGTGTCATCTTGAACTTTGCCCAGCGCAAGGTGCTGATTGCCGGCATGCAATACGCCGGCGAAATGAAGAAGGCCATGTTCTCGGTGCAGAACTTCCTGCTGCCGCACTATGAAGTGCTGCCGATGCATTGCTCCGCCAACGTTGGTGACGATGGCAGCACCACGCTGTTCTTCGGCTTGTCCGGCACTGGCAAGACCACGCTGTCCGCAGACCCCGAGCGCTACCTGATCGGTGACGACGAGCACGGCTGGGGCGAAGGCGTGGTGTTCAACCTGGAAGGTGGCTGCTACGCCAAGACCATTGACCTGAGCCAGAAGAACGAGCCGATCATCTGGGACGCGATACGCTTCGGCGCCCTGGTCGAGAACGTTGTCCTGAATGAGGCGCGAACCGCCGATTATGCCGACACCCGCCTGACCGAGAACGGCCGGTGCGCGTACCCGCTGGAGCACGTGGAAAAACGAACCAGGGCCAACCTGGCTGGCGAGCCGCAGGCGATCATCTTCCTGACCTGCGACCTGTCCGGCGTGCTGCCCCCGGTGTCGATCCTGAGCAAGGACGCGGCGGCCTACCACTACCTGTCGGGTTACACGGCGCTGGTGGGTTCCACCGAGATGGGTTCAGGCGCGGGCATCAAGGCGACGTTTTCCACCTGCTTCGGCGCCGCCTTCCTGCCGCGCCCAGCGCGTGAATACGCCGACCTGCTGGTCAAGCGCATTGAAGCGTTTGGCTCGCAGGTCTACCTGGTCAACACTGGCTGGACCGGCGGCCCCTACGGCACGGGCGAGCGCTTCAGCATCCCGACGACGCGCCGAATCATCGCCGCGATCCAGAGTGGCGCCCTCACAGGCGTTGACACCGAGCACCTGGCCGTCCTTAACCTGTGGGTGCCCACCGCGGTGCCGGGTGTCGAGACCCGGCTGCTGAACCCGCGCAACACCTGGGCGGACCAGCAGGCGTATGACGCCACCGCCCGGCAGCTGGCCGGGCAGTTCATCGCTAACTTCGCCCAGCTCAGCGGGGTTGATCAACGGATCATTGCGGCAGGGCCACGCCGGTAAAGTGGGCAAACACCGGCTGCGGGATGCTCGCCTCGAAACCGCTCGGGGTGAGCATCCCGGATTGGGGGTCGATCTTGAAGGAGGTCACATTGTCGGATTTCAGGTTGGCGACCACCAGCCAATGACCGGCAGGCCCGATAGCCAATTCCCACGGGTAGCTACCGCCCGAGCTGATCCGCTGGATCGGCTCCAGGCACGCCCCCTGGGCGATGCGGTAGACCACCAGGGTATCGGTGCTTCGATCGGCGACGTAGAGGAATTTCTCCCCGGGGCCAATCTTCATCGACGAGGCGCTTTTTGGCCCGGTAAACCCTGCCGGGAAGGTATCCACCGAGGCGCCGTAGCGGAGGGTTTGCGTTGCGGGCTCCCAGGTCACGCAACGCACCTGTGCCGAGAGCTCGGACAGCAGGAACCCGTGCTGGCCATCCTGCTGGAATTCGATGCCTCGCGGCCCGGTGCCCGGTGCCATTTGCACGAATGGCGTGGGGCCTTGGGCCAACTGGTGACCCTTGCCCTTCAGCTGGTACATGAACACCCTGTCTGCGCCGAGGTCGGGCACCAGCAGCTCGTGTGTGCCTTTTACCAAGGTAATGCTGTGGGCATGCGCCTGGGTCTGCCTGGCAGTCGGTCCCGTGCCGAAGTCCGCGAGCACCGAGCTCACTGGCTGAACCTTGCCGTCGGCGGCCAGGGGTAACACCGCCACCTGGCCGCCGCCGTAATTGGCCACCACGAGACTGTGATGCAACCCGTCGTAAAGCATATGGGTAGGGCCACTGCCACCCGACCCGACGCGGTTGAGTTCCGTCAATGCACCGGACGCTCGGTCCATGCTGAAGGCTACAACTTCGCCATTGGCCTCGCCGTTGTTGCCAACTTCACTGACGCTATAGAGAAAGTGGCCGCCAGGGTCTTGTACAAACCAGGTGGGGCGAAGCACTTTTGCAATTTTCTGGACGTTCGAGAAACTGCCATTATCGAGATTGAAAACAGCGTTATAAATATAATCCCCATGGGTGCCAAAGTAGACTCTGGTTGCGCTGTTGTTTTCAGACGCTGCAGACGCCAGGGAACTATAGAGCGCAACGAATAACGCGCCGAGCTTCATGCCTTTTAGAACGTCCATACCCATGACCTTAGTCTCCTGCCAGGCAGTGTATTTATAATTCGACGTTATCCAGCGGTCTCTACGCCTGGCTACTGTTCAAGGCGGTGCTGGCAATGGGTGCGCTTGCCACCTGGGGCCCATTGATCTTCGGCGCCCAGGCACGTCTCATCAGCACCACGGTGCTGGTGACGCCCAAAAACAGGAAAACGAAGATCGCGATCATCGGCAGCGTATAACTGTGGCCGACATGCAACAGCCAGCCCGACAGGCTGGCCGACACACCACCCGCAAGACTCGTCGCCACTTGTTGAAGCCCGGTGTTCAAGCCGGTCGCCTGCCTGGGGATCAGCGTCAGCTTCACCAGCGCGAGGTTGTTGGTGGTGACCAGGCCCAGCAGCGTCAAGGACAGCACGTTCCAGCACAGGGCCACCGACACGCTCGACGCATAAGCGCCGAACAACACGGTCATGCCGCCAGTAAAACCGGCCACCATGAAGGCCTTGCGCACCGCCACCGCGTCGTGCCCGCGCAGGATCAATCGGTCTGCCGCCCAGCCGCTGACCGCGGCCCCGAGCGCGACGCCACAAAAGCTCAGTGCCGTGTAAAAGCCCGCCTGCGTCAACGACAGCCCCCGTTGCTCGACGAGGTAGGCCGGCATCCAGGTCATGCAGAAGAACACAAAGTAGGCGTAACAGAAGTTGGTGATCAACCCGCCCCACACCACCGGGCTCGCCAGCAGATTGCGCAGCGGCACGGTCGCCGCGTGCTGCTGTCGTTCGGCTAACTCGGCGCGGTCCGGAAAGTCGATGCGCACCATCAGCAACCAGGGCAGCAGCCACACCAGGCCGGCCAGGCCGGTCACCATGAACATGACTTTCCAGGAGGTGCCTGCAATCAGCCAGGCCGCCAGGGGCGCGCCCAGGGCCGGCCCCATCTTGCCGCCAATCGCGTAGATGGCCAGCGCGGAGCCCTTCTGCGTTTCTTCGAAGCGGTTGGCGATGTACCGATAGGTCGCCGGCACCACGACGGCTTCGGCCGCACCAATGATGACGCGCACCACCAGCAGCGCGCCGAGGGAATTCACCAGGCCGGTGGCCGCCGCCGCTACGCACCAGAGGAAGAAGCAGATTGCGTACGGCCATTTGACGCCGTAGCGGTCCACCAGCCAGCCCATGGGCAGTTGTAAAACGCCGTACGCCCAGAAGACCGATGAACCTAGCCAGCCTCTTTCGACGTGCGTCAGGGCAAATTCCCGGATGAATTGAGGATCGGCCATGGCGGCCGACATGCTGGAGCGGTCTGTCCACGCAATCATCAAGCCGAATGCGAGCAGGACGATGACGCCCCAACGGTTTTCGAGGCGTACGGCTTTCTGGATACTCTCCACTGCTTCCTCTCGGACCTGTTTTTTTAATTGTTGTCAGTCAAGACGTCCGTCGCTTCCGTGAACCCCACCGGGTGGTTGCCTGGACGCTCGGTGACGATCATCAACCGGGGCCAGCGGGCGGGTCCAGTGAGTTTTGTGGAGTGCCTGTTAACCAAACGGTATACCCCTTCGCAGCTCGCCAGCTGCCCCTCGCAGCGGCCAACGAGACAGGGTTTACATTCTGCGCAAGGCTGTGATTTGCTAAATGGCATGCACCGGGTCGGCACGTTGACCGTTGCCAAGGAGCCGTTATGACGCACAGTTCGAAAACAACATCTCGACACGAGTCAGACACCAAGGTCACGCTCAAGACGGTACCCAAGGTCCGCTTGTACGTGGAGCGGCGCGAGGAAGAAGAGCACTGGTTCGTCAACATCGGCCACGTCACCGAACGCGGCCGGTGGCGCACCGAACCTCATGCGCATCCCGGGTACGGCCAGATTATCTTCGTGCGCAGCGGCAACGGTGTGATGAATCTCGAGGGGTCGAGCATCCCGTTCGAAGGGCCGTGTGTGTTGTTGCTGCCGACCGAATGCGTGCATGGGCTCGATTATGAAAACGACGTGGACCGCTGGGTGGTGACCATCGAGGTGTCCTACCTGGCCCAGCTCTACGCCCGCCTCCACGCGTTCATCCAACTGTGGTCCCTGCCGCGGATGATTGCGGTGCCCTCAACGACCGGCATGGCCAGCGAACTCTTCGACCTTATCACGCGGCTGGCGCAGGAACTGGACGCCAAACTGTTCGGTCACGTGGTGGGCGCCGAAGCCCTGCTGACCCAGATGTTCCTGCTGCTGGTTCGCCAGGCCCGCCTCGATCAGCCGGACGATGGCGGCGCCTCTGGCAATGAGACCCGCCTGGCAGAACGCTACCGCGAACTCATCGATCAGCATTACCGGCAAAACCTGCCATTGCAGGACTACGCGTCGATGATGGGCGTGTCGGTGGTGCAGTTGCGCGCCGCGTGCGCGGCAGCCACCGGGCACAGCCCGACGAAGATGATCCACGCGCGCATCATCACCGAAGCGAAACGGAACCTGATTTTTGGCGAGATGGCCATCGAACAGATTGCCTTCGGCCTGGGCTTTTCCGACGCCGCGTACTTCACGCGCTTTTTCCGCCGGGAGGTGGGTGAGGCCCCCAGCCAATTCCGGCTGACGGCGCGGGAACAGTCGCAACGAGCGAAATAAGTCGCGTCGCACCTTTCTTTTTTTTCCCATGAATCGTGGCGCCAGCCTTATGCAAGGGCTGCTTGCGCCCGCCTTTCCCACCGTCCCGCAAAAAATGCCAGCGAATCTCACTTTTGTGTAAAGGCACAGGCCTGGCCGCCCAATAACATTCCCTTCAAGCACCGTAAAAAATACCCAGTGCCCACTTCATCAGCCAGTTGACTTCGGTGCGACCGAATCAAGTGTGGCGAACAACCACGCCTGGCTGATGAATATAAGTCCCCTGCAACGTGTTTTATAAAAACAACAAAATCAATACGGATGGAAACATGAGAAAAACTTTCAAACCTTTGCCCAGGTTGCTGCTCGGCACGGCGATTCTCTGTTGTTTAAGCGAGTATGTTTTCGCTGAAGAGATCATTGATGCACCGACGACGTCCGCTTCGCCACAGGCCACACTAATCCAGCAAACGCCAGACACTACCAACGCGCCGCACGCGTTTCCGGACCTGGCGAAGTTGGACGAACAGGTTGGCAAGCCGCCGGTGTCGTGGAACGACACTTTTATCGGCTATCGCGTCGGCAATGATTTCCACTTCCCGGGTGTTGCCGACAAGATCAAGCAGAACATTGGTTACCTGACATCCACCGGCGGCTTCAAGTACGGCAGCTATGCCTTTAACGTCGATTACCGGGTGTCCGACTCGGCGAACCCGGAGGCTGGCGGGCCGAACAATGGGGGGGCGCAGGAGGTGTACAGCGTGGGTCGCGTCACGGCGAGCGCCAGCAAGATTTTTGGCCGGCAAATCGGCATTGGCGTGATCCGCGACGTCGGCCTGACCGGGGGGTATGAGTTCGGCACGAAGAACGATGCCTACGCCCAGCGAGCCCGCATGCTCGTGCTGGGCGGAACAGTCGAGTTCGCCCTGCCGCGCGGCTTCTGGAACCTGACCGTCGGTGCGCGCACCGAGAGCAACCATAACGGCATTGTCGGCACGGACGTGGACTACGACACCGCCGCGCACCTTGAAAGTACCTGGCTCTACCCGTTTCGCGCAGGCCCGGTGCCTTTGATCTTCCGTGGTTTTGTCAGCATAACGGGGCCAAAGGGCAAAGATGGTTTTGGCGTCAAAACGACGACCGAATACCTTACCCGCGCTGCGTTGCTGGCCGACATCGGTTCATTCGCCGGTCAACCGCGCACGCTGTATGCGGGTGTCGGTTACGAGTACTGGAAGAACATGTTCGGCACGCCGAGTGATGAAGCGGTCAACACCAGGACGTCGACCCCGATGCTCCAGGTTGAAGTGCATTTCTAATCGATTGCTGGCAAGCCCCGTAGCAGCGGCCATTGGGCCGCGTCCCGGCCCACGCGGTGCCCGGGACGCGGCCTGCGGCCGCTGCTACGGGGGCGGCGCGTGGAAAAACCGCAGCCCCGTAGCAGCGGCCATGGGCCGCGTCCAGGCCCACGCGGTGCCTGGGACGCGGCCTGCGGCCGCTGCTACGGGTGCGGCGCGTGAAAAAACCGCAGCCCCGTAGCAGCGGCCATGGGCCGCGTCCTGGCCCACGCGGTACCTGGGACGCGGCCTGCGGCCGCTGCTACATCCTGTGGGAGCTGGCTTGCCAGCGAGCTGCTGGGGCCATAAAAGCTCGCTGGCAAGCCAGCTCCCACAAAGACAGTTGCTGCTACGGGGGCGGTGCAGTCCTGTAGCAGCGGCCATGGGCCGCGTCCTGGCCCACGCGGTACCTGGGACGCGGCCTGCGGCCGCTGCTACGGGTGCGGCGCGGGATTTCGTGTAGCCGCAGCAATCTGCGCCAAGGCAGTTGCTGCTATGGGGCGCAAACAAAACCGCCGTGCTATCGCACGGCGTTTTCATTGCTTCCCGGCTAAAACCGCTTACTGATTCGGCACGTACAGCGGCATCGAATCTTCCCACAACGTATCGGTGATCGCGTGCTGATTGGAACCGTCGGCGTTCATCACCCAGTTTTGTCCGTCAGGCTGGAACGTGTTGTCGTACAGCGCCAGTTCATCGCGGAAGCCATAGACCCCCGAGCTGTAGGCGATCCGCCCGTCATACAGCCACACCGCGTGCCCCTGGTTCGCCCCCGGCGTGGTCAGGCGGGTGACGGCCGTGCCATCGGGTTTGATCGTGTACACGTCGTAATGGAACTTGTTCGGATCGGTCGGGTTGATTTCCTTGCGCGTGAAAACAATTTTGCTGCCATCGGGCGACCAACCCGGCAGGTTGTCCGCCTCGTTCGTCAACTCCGTGGTCTGGCGAGTCTCCACATCCAGGATGCGCAGGCCTTGGACTTTCGGGCTCCACACGCGGTAGACGATCTTCTTGCCGTCCGGCGAGTAGCTCGGGAAACCGGCATTGATCGAACCGTCCGTGAGGATTTCCGGCTTGCCGTCCATGCTGCCATCAGCCTTGATCCGGGCAATGCGCCCCGGGCCCATGCCCCGCGTGAAGAACCAGTCACCAATGCCGAACGCCACCCACTCGCGGTTCGGCGACCAGGTTGGCTGGAACGCACCTGCCAGGCCCTTCTGGATCATGTCCGCCGGCAGGCCGCTGTTGGCCGGGTCGTAGATGCGCTGGTAGCCGGTGAAATCCGGATTGATGATGGCAATCGACGAGCCCATCGCCTTTTCCGTGTACACCAACTTCTTGCGGTCAGCCGACAGTTGTGGGAACACGTCGATGTAGCGGTAGCTCCACCCCGGGTCGAAGCTGAACAGCGGCGTGCCATTGGCACGGGCCGGCCGCATGGTGATCTTTTCATAGACCACCTTGGTACCGTCAGCCGAATAGTGCGGCGAGCGGATGCCGCTGTTGGCGGTCGAGCGCGCCCCACCCGCGGTGGTGTAGAGACCTTCGGTGTCGCCCCCTTTCACGTGATAAGCGACATTGCTGTCCGAGATAAATTGCGGAAACACCTTGAGGCCTGGCGTCGACGTCAACGTGGTCCGCGACAGCGTGGCCAGGTCGACCGCAACGATTTGCGAGCTGACCTTGTTGATCAACTCCGGACGGTGCGCGCCCCAGGTGGACTCGACGGGCGTCTCATAAAACGCGACGCGCTTGCCATCGGGCGACCAGGTCGGCGAGCCTTCGTCAAAGCCAGGGTTGCTGGCAAGCTGCTTCCAGCCCGAGCCATCGGGATGAATCAGGTAGATGCTGCTTTCCTGGGTGCGCTCCCAGCCAACCGGCAGGTTGTGACCGCGCCAGTCCGAGCCGATATCCGAAGCCAGGGCGAGCCACTTGCCATCCGGCGACCAGCTCGGCCGGAAGAAGCTGTGGGGCTTGGCCGGGTCGAACTTGATGGCACCGGTGACGTTCTTCAACGCGCCGGTCGCAATGTTCAGCGTCCAGATATTGGTGGTGCCAAACGCATCCTTGCCGCGGCGCGACGAGACGAAGGCAATGACGTGGGGATCGGTCGGCGAAAAGACCGCCGCGTCGTCAATGGCGACGTGATCGGTCAGCCTTTTCAGCTGCGTGCCGTCGGCTTTCACGCGGTACAGATTGGCCTCGCCGAGGCCGTCCCGCTCAGAGGTAAAGACGACCCACTGGCCATCTTTCGAGAATGAGGCGTGGTAATCGAAACCCGGGGTGGGCAGCAGTTTGTGCTCGTCGGTGCCGTCGGCATTCGCCACATACAAGTCCGAAGTCACCGGCCCGAGGCGGTTCAGCAAGGCCGTGCCTTGGGTGGCGGTCGCCGCGTGTGCGCTTGATGAAATAACAATCCAGGTGCCCCAGATGGCTGAATACGCCATGAGCTTTTTGAGAGGGGAGTTCAGATACACAGCTTATGTCTCCGTTATTATGCGTGGCTGAGCGGCAGGTAACCCCTGCGCTCAACTGCCTCCTGCGTCGCTATCCAGACAACGCGTTGTGTGTGTGCTTTGCTGCGAAGTGTCCGTGGTACCCCTTCTCAGCGGTCGGGCTGCCAATACATGAAGCCCATACCTTCGCCCGTGCCTGCAGCTGTGCGCCAGCAGGGCACGTAGTCCACCAGGGTCATCTGCGCGCCGGTCTGCTCCACGGCCTTCATCACACTCACGTACAGCTTGATCTCCGAGGTGCCCGACTGATACGAACGCTCGTCCACCGCGGCCAGCCCTTCATAGTCGTACTCGGACAGCATTTTCATGATGCGATGGTCGAACGCCTCGTCGTTGACGAAGTGCGACAGGCCGCCAGAGGCAAAGATGCCCACGCGAACGTCCTCTGGCCACGCGGTGATGGCGTCGCGCAGCACGCGGCCAAACTCGATGCAGCGCGCCATGGACGGCTGGGTCGGCGGGTAGAAGCAGTTCATGATGATCGGCACGTGCGGCGGCGGGTTGTCCGCCATGATCTGGTGGTAGACGAAACTGTAGGCATGCGGCACGACCGGGTAGTCGGGCAGCGGCTTCATCCACACGTTATCGGGCCAGGCGAACAGATCGGTGAGGTCAAAGTGCTCGCCCTGGAAATACTTGATCAGGTACGCCGCCAGCCCCGGATGGCACTGGTGGGTGACAGGGTGATCGGGGGCATACACCGAACGCTGCGGCGGCCCGTTATGCACCTCTGCGCCGCTGTAGATGGCGATCGAAGGCGAAAAATCAGTGAAGATTTCCTTCTGGTCCTTGCCCAGGATGATGGCCACGTCGATGTTCGCATCGCGGTACGCCTGCGCCATGACATCCAGCGCCTCGCGGCAGCGAGCCGCGCGCGCAGTACGTTCCTCCAGCGTGAGGAAGGGCTCGAAAGCCGCCTCGCGATGGGCCTCCAGTTCAGGGTAGGTCCAGGTGCGGTTGCGGTACCACAGTTCAGGGTTGTTGCGATCGCGCTCGCCATTGATCAACCAGTCCTCTGGCGCCTGCCCCAGCATGCCGCTGTGCGGCACGGCCATTCCGAATACAATTTTTGCCATGCAATCAATACCCCATTTTTTGTTCTGGCCAGGCGTGGCCTTCGTAGGATTCGCCAACGGTGCCGTGTGCTACGCGCTGCGCAGTTGCCCACAGGGCTCGCTGATTTTGGGTGCCCACTCGGGGCGGTACAGGACGATGGTGGCGAACGCGCCGATCAGCAGAAACGCCAGGATCACTTTCATCGGCAGGTCGTAGCTGCCACTGGACTGCAACAGCCACCCCGAAAGGCCGGCCGCCACGCCGCCGGCAAGGCTTGTCGCGAGCTGCTGCACGCCCGTCACCAGCCCCACCATCTGCTTGGGGATCAAGGTCATGCGCGACAACACAAGGTTGTTGGCTGTGGTCAAGCCCAGGCACGAGAGGGAAAAGGTGTTCCAGAACAGCGCCATGTTCTGCGTCGGCGCATAGGCGCCGAGCAACACGGTGCCCGCGAGCGTGAAGCCACAGACAACGAAGGCCTTGCGGACCCGCACGGCGTCATAGCCCCGCGCGATGATGCGGTCCGCCGCCCAGCCCGCCAGCACCGCAACCACGGCGATGCCGGCGAAGCTTGCGAACGTGAATAGCCCCGAACTGGATATCGACAAGCCGCGTTGCTCGACCAGGTACGCCGGCATCCAGGTCATGCAGTAAAAGGCGAAGTAGCCGTAGCAGAAGTTGGTGATCAGCCCGCCCCAGATGACCGGGCTGCTCAGAATGCCGTGCAGGCTCACCGTCCGCGGTTGATGGGTCACCCGGGACAGCTCGGCCTTGGACGGGAAGTCGTTGCGCACGGTCAACAGCCAGGGGATCAGCCACAACATGCCGACCAGGCCCGTGGCAATGAACATGACCTTCCAGGAATAACTCACGATCAACAGGGCCGCGACCGGGGCACCAATGGCGGGGCCCAGCTTGTTGCCCATGGCGAGCAGGCCGGCCGCGAGGCCGAGGCGCCCCTCATCGAAGTTGTTGCGTATCCAGCGGTAGCTGGCGGGCACCACGATCGCCTCGGACACACCGATCAGCAGGCGCAGCGCGATCAGGCTTTCCAGTGCATGGACGACGCCCAGCAGCAGGGTAAAAATGCACCATGCGCCGAAGGACACTGCGTACGGCCATTTCACCCCGTAGCGGTCGGCCACCCAGCCCATCGGCACCTGGAACAGGCCGTAGGACCAGAAGAAGGCCGAGTTGAGCCAGCCACGGTCCAGGCTCGACAGTTGAAAGTGTTGGATGAAGGAGGGATCGGCCAGCGCAGACGAAATACTGGTGCGGTCGACGTAGGAAATAAGGACGCCCAACGCAAGCAGTGCAAGCACGGCCCAGCGGGCTCTCGGTGTCAGGATTTGCATTGTTTTTATTGACCTGTGAGCGACTGTGTCCACCCCCTGTGCGCTGAAGCACGCCGATCGGGGGTGCCTTGACCCGGCTTATGCAAGGGCGGGATGGCTTGCATTATTTCCCGATTCACCAGGCAATGGCCCTACACAAAAGTCACTTTCACCGGTACTTTTTCATGGGCGGCGGGGCGCCATGACACGCTGGGCCGCCCGCTGTCGCCGACTTGTCGCCCGCCACCACAGGTACAGTTTTGTCAGCACGGAATAAAACCAGTACAACCCTCTGTACCTCGCGTCTTTCAAGCGTCCCCGCCGGGTAACTGCGTCTGCAAAAAAGCCCTTGCCGCGAAGTTTGAAACATATATTTACATATGCCTTACACAACTTTCGCCCCTGTCGACATTTCCTTGCCACACCTATAACAAAATTTTCACGCCACTGGCGCGATAGTTTCATCTTGTTGAACGACTCCAATGATCGCCTTCCCCACCCCCGGAGTTTTCCCGCAGCGCCTGACTTATCGGGCAAGTTACAGACATCAATGTACGCGATGTATCAAGGAGACAACATGAACATTCCAACCGACCCCATCCCGACCGCGCCACGCTTCAGTATCGCCATGGTCAACTACAAGACCTGCGAGATGACCCGTGCCTGTCTGGAGTTGCTGCGCGAGCAGCTGGTCGGCCTGGACGTGCCGGTGTGGGTGGTGGACAACAACTCCGCGGATGACAGCACCGATTACTTGCGCAGCCTGGATTGGATCAATCTTCTGGAGCGTGTACAAACCGCGGGGGAAGCCGGCCATATTGCCCACGGCAAGGCACTGGATATGATCCTGGAGCGTATCGACACCGACTATATACTGCTCATGCATACTGACACTTTCATATATAACCCCGAAGTGTTCAGCTTACTGCTTGATATGATTACCAAAACGCCCACTACCGCCGCCGCCGGCTGTTTCGAGCAACTTGACCGGGGCTTGCTGCGCACGGCATGGCGCTTCAGTTCCCGCTATTGCAAGCATCACTACCGGCGAATGGCCCGGGCGCTGGGCCTGTCGGCCCGTGAGCCGAAGCCGTGGAAGGAAACCCACCTCAAGAGCTTCTGCACCTTGTGGAATGCCAAGGCCATGAAGCACCGGGGCCTGCACTTCTGCATGGATGACCGGGTGCCGGGCTACACCCTGCAGGACCGCATGGTGGCCTCCGGCTTCTCCATCGCTACCCTCTCCGCCCACCGCCTGTTCAAGTACCTGGACCACATCCAGTCCGGCACCGTGGCCGCCCGTGGCACCTACGGCAAGGACCACCGCCGCACGCGCATGTACGACCATGCCCTGGCGCGCCTGCATCACAAAACTGCCGGCACCTGATCCACCTCACCCCGCAAGGCGTTATTTTCAGGGGCCTTGGGGGCATGGCTGCGCTATAGTGTCGCACTTTCCCAGCCTGCCCTTTTCGAGGATGTCCCTGTGGCCTCAATGCTGACCTTGCGTGCCATGTTGAAACCGGTTTCAGTCCTAGCCCTGTCGCTGCTCGCCGCCCACTCGGTAAGCGCTGCCGACTGGGTGGTGTCGTCCAACGACGGCAAGTACCAGCGTGTACAAGGCCGCGACACCTACCCCGACGCCGCCAAGCCCGACACCCTCACCGTGCTGGACGCCAGCGTGTTTCCGCCCAAGGTCAACCAGACCGTGGAAGTGGAAAACGGCATCCAGGGCCCGCCCCAGGCCGCCGCCATCAGCCCCGACGGCAGCCTGGCCCTGGTGGCGGCCCCCACCCGCTACGACCACGCCGCCAAGCAGCTGCAGATGGACACCTTCCTGCAGGTGGTGGACCTGTCCGCCAAGCCCGCCACTGTCAGCAAGATCGAACTGGGCAGCCACCCGCAGGCCGTGGCCTTCGACCGCAGCGGCAAGTGGGGCGTGGTCACCTGCGTGGACGGTGGCGTGCGCCCGCTGCGCGTCGACGGCCATCAGGTAACCGTGCTCGACAGCATCGCCCTGGGCAGCAAGCGCCTGGCCGGCGCGGCGTTCACCCACGACGGCCAGCATGTGCTGGTGTCGCTGCGCGATGAGCAAGGCGTGGCGGTGCTGAGCCTGGTGGACGGCAAGTGGGCCGACAGCGGCGACCGCATCAGCACCGGCGTGGCGCCCTACACCATCGACGTGTCCAGCGACGGCCACTGGGCGGTGGTCAGCAACGTTGGCCTGGCC
This sequence comes from Pseudomonas imperatae, assembly GCF_057128625.1. Classification (NCBI taxonomy): domain Bacteria; kingdom Pseudomonadati; phylum Pseudomonadota; class Gammaproteobacteria; order Pseudomonadales; family Pseudomonadaceae; genus Pseudomonas; species Pseudomonas imperatae. The sequence goes on from NZ_JBSKHP010000005.1 coordinate 122,479, forward strand.
GGCCTGCCCAATTACAAGGGGCGCCTGGCCGGTGACGAAGACAGCGTGACCCTGGTCGACGTGTCCAAGGTGCCGTTCCGCGCGGTGCAACACCTCAACGTGCCGTCGCTGCCGGAAGGCGTGGCGATTTCGCCGGACGGCAAGTGGATCGTGGCGCAGTCCATCGACGGCTCCAACCTGACCCCGGACAACCCCGGCGTGCGCGCCCATGGCCGCGTGACTCTGTTCGCCCTGCGCAACGGCAAGGCCGAGAAGGTCAACGACGTGGCCGACGGCAACTCGTCCCAGGGCGTGGTGTTCAGCGCCGACAGCAAGCACGTGATCGTGCAGTTCAACGTCGAGCATCAGCTGGGCTTGTACAGCATCGAAAACGGCAAGCTGGTGGACAGCAAGCAGCGCATCGAACTGAGCGGCGGCCCGTCGTCGCTGCGCAGCGCCCCGCGCTGACCCCACCCTTCACGCTCCCCCGTACATCGGCGTAGCAGCAACTGTCTTGAAACGGTGTCGTCTGCATCGCGACTAAAGTCGGCTCCTACGCCGTACGTGGTAGGAGCCGGCCTTGGCCGCGATGCAGGCGACGCGATCGACGAGGTACACGGGACCCTGTAGCAGCGGCCCCAGGCCGCGTCCTTTCAGCCACAACGCGGTGGCATTGGACGCAGCCTGCGGCAGCTGCTACAGGGAGTTGGTCAGTCGCGCGCCACGCAGCGGGCGCGGCGTTCGTCCACGCGGCGGGCGAACCAGGCGGTGGTCAGGTGGCGGGTGATCTTCGGGCTTTCCAGGGTGATGCCCGGCAGAATCGCCCGCGGCAGCGGCTTGCCGGCCACCTGGTCGGCCAGCTCGAACACCCGCTGGTACACCCGCGTGTCCTCGAAATCCAGCTGCTCGCCCTTGTCCAGCGCGTTGCGAATGGCGCTGTCGCTCATGTCCAGGCGCTTGCCCAGCGAACGCACCGCCAGCTCCGTCTGCCCGGCGCTGAGCGAACCGTAATCGATCAGGTCGCCGTCCAGCGCCAACCGCGCCTTCACCAGGCGGTTCAACGCCGCCTGGAAAGCCGCGTTGCGGCTGGCGTAGTGGCCGGCGTTGAAATCGGCGAAACGGTACAACGGCTCGGGGTAATGCACCGGGTAACCCAGCAGGTGGGCGGTGCCGAAATACACCCCGCCGCGGCGGCTGAACACCTCGCGGCGCACCGTGCCCTGCAGCGGGTACGGGTAGCCACGGGCGTTGCGTTCGGCGAAAGCCACGCTGACCTGCATGGGCCCGGCGGTGTGCACCGGGTTGAGCGTGCCGAACAGCTGGCCACCCAGAGGCACCATGCCGATGAAATCATCAAACACATCACTCAGCTCACGCTCCGAGCGCACGCTGGCGATGCGCTGGGCGTAGCTCTTGCCGGTGGGGGACTTGATCGCCAGCGCCGCGTCCACCAGGAAGCCCGGCACGTGCAGGCGCGCCGCACGCCGGTCGATCTCGGCACGGGCGATGCCACCCAGGCCGGGCACTTGCGGGTCGGCCTGGAAGTTGGACTCCTGCTCGATGACGGCGATCACCGAACACAGGTTCTGCGTGCTGGGCTCCAGGGCCTGGGCCTGGAACGCCGCCTGGATGTCTGCCGCCCAGGCCTGGCGCTGGCTGGCCGAGGGCGGCAGCAGGCGCGCCACCTTGGCGCGCACCTGCTCGGGGGTGAGGCTGGGCTGCTGCGCCTGATGGCTACAGGCGGCCAGCGCCAGCAGCCCCATCAGCAGTAAAACGTGTTTCAGCTGGCTCAATCCTCACCTCGGTTTCAGGGTTTATTCATCAGCATAGGCCTGCGGCTCGGTGGCGGTACTGTCGATACGCGCAGCCATGGCCTGTTCGAACTGCGCCAGGGGTACCAGCGCCTTGCCGTCCGGGCCGCTGAACTGCACCCGGTACGGCGCGGCGTGGCTCAGGTCACGCAACTGGTCCAGGCTCTGCGCCACGTACGCCAGGCTCACGTAGCGCTGGCCGTCGCGCGGGTCCAGCCAGCGTTCGAACAACAACGTGCCGCCGGGCGCCGCATCGTTTTGCGGGTACTCGGCAATCTTCCAGTCAAAGCCCAGCAGCGTGCGCAACTGCGCGATATTGCTGTCATGCCCCACGTAGGCCAGCCACGACGCAGGCGGCGGGCCACCGGCCAGCGACCGCTCGGTCGAATCCAGCGCCAACAGCACCTGGTGCAGCAATTGCGAGGCGCCGCGCCTGGCAATGTAGGGCAGGTGCTGAGTCAGAGCGTATTTGCCGCTGCGCAGTTCCATCAGGCCCGCCACTTGCGCGGCATTGGTGGCGTGACCGAACGCCACCTGGGGCAACGGCATGCCTTCGGCGTACTCCATGCGAATGGTCTCGGCCATGGCCGCGCCCAGGCTCAGCGGGCCGCTGAGTTTCACGGTGCTGCCCTTCTCTTTCAGGCCCCAGGCCTGCTCGCTGAGCGCGCAGGGTTTGCCCTTGGCGCAGCTGGCCGGCACGCCGACCACCTGCTGCATGCGCAGCAACGCCGCGCTGTAACGGTCATGCGCCGCCTGCGGGCTGCCGCCCATGGCGCCAAGCATGGCCTGCTCGGCCTGCTGGCGGTCCAGCGCGCCCAGGCCGTTTTCACTGGCGTGGAACAGCCGGTCCTGGCTGACGCGGCCGTGGTGCACCGGCACCTGGCAGCCCGGGAACATGCCGTCCAGCAGCGCCTTGCCGGTGGCGCGGGTGCGCGCCGCCGGGCTGGCCAACAGGTACACCTGGCCGGCGCCGGGGCAACCGTCGGCGGCCAGCAGGCCCTGCTCCTTCAGGTAGCCGCGTTGCCACTGGCCCAGCAGCACCGTCGCGGCGCGGCCATGCTCGGTCAACTGGCCGTCAGCCACCGCGAACCTCGGCCAGGGCTTGCCAGAACCGGCGTCCAGCGCCGCGGTGTCGGTGGCCGGGCGGATGCCGTGGCGCATCACCAGCACCACCTTGTCCAGGCGCAGGCCATGGGTGTCGAGGGTATCGGCATGGGCAATGGCGCTGCTTGCCAGCGCCAGGGCCAGGGCCAGGGTGAACAGGCGCAGCGGTTTAGAAGTCATAACGGGCATTCACGCTCAGGGTCCGTGGCGAACCGGGTTGCAGGTAGTTTTCCTGGTACCAGGTCCAGTACTTCTTGTTGGCCAGGTTGGTGACGTTGGCGCCGAAGGTCAGCGCGTGGCCGCCGGCCAGCTTCATGCGGTAGCCGCCGCCGGCGTCGAACAGGTTGTAGGCGTCCAGGGTGTTGACGTTGCCCGAGTCCACCGCCATGGGGCCGATGCGCTGGGCCCCGGCACGCACGAACAGGCCCGGCAACGCGCCAATGCGGTAGGTGGCCTGGGCGGCGGCCTGGTAGTGGGCGGCGCCGGCGGCGCGGTTGCCGTCTACGTCGCCTGCGTCCAGGTACTCGGAGTCCAGGGACATGACGCTGCCTTCAAGGGTCAGGCTGTCGATGGGGTCGACGCTGGCGTTCAGCTCCAGGCCCTGGTAGCGGATGGTGCCGCTCTGCACGTATTCGTTCTGGCTGTTGGTGTATTCCGCGCCGCGGTCGATGCGGAAGGCGGCGGCGGTGGCGCTCCAGTTGCGGCGCTGCACCTTCATGCCGATCTCATACTGTTTGCTGCGCAGCGGGCCCAGGGTGCTGTCTTCGTTGACCGTGCCGGTGGGCGCGGTGCCGCCCGCTTCCAGCGACTCGACGTAGCTAACATAGGCGGTGAGGTCCTTGATCGGCTTGTACATCAGCGCCACGGTGGGCGTGGCCGGGCGCGCCTTGTAGCGCACGGCGTCGCTGGTGGCCGAGTCGTGGGTCATCTCGCGGAAGGTTTCGTTGCGCAGGCCCAGCAGTAACGACCACTGCTCGCCCAGGCCGATGGTGTCGCTGGCGAAGACCGCGCTCTCCTTGATCTGGTCGTCGCCGTAGGTGCCGCCGCTGTAGTCGATGTCGTAGACCGAGAAAATCGTCGGGTCGTAGAGGTTGCCCTTGCCGACGGTGGTCTTGGGCGTGTTCACCGACTTGCGCGAATCGAGCTGCGAGTAGCTGCCGCCCAGCACCACGTCGTGGCTGAACCAGCCGGTGTCGAACTTGCCCTCCAGGGTGCCCATGGCGTCGTTGTATTCGTAGCCGTGGTATTCGGAGGTGACCTTGTCGGAGTAATTGCCGCTGTTGCTACTGATCTGGTACTGGTCCTTCACGTAACGGCGGTCCGAGTCGCTGTAGCGGTACGCCAGCTTGCCCTGCCAGTTGGGGTTGAACTGGTAGGTGGCCGACAGCGTCGACAGGCTGTAGTCGACGTCGGTGTAGGAGCCGTTGCTGTACAGGCGCTTGCTGCCGTCGATGGCCTTGGGCAGCGAGTACGAGGGGCTGACCACGATGTCGGTGCCACCAGAGGTGGTGCGCTGTTGGTACAGGGTGTCGAAGTTGAGGGTCAGGTCATCGGTCAACTTCGCGTCCAGCGCCAGGCCCACTGCCGTGCGGTTCACCGAGGAGCCGCCGCTGGCCGCGTCGCCCTCCTCGTGCACCAGGTTCAGGCGGTAGCCGAAGCGCGGGTCGTCCAGGCGGCCGCCCACGTCCACGTGCTCCTTGTAGACGTTGTCGGACTGGTAGCCGGCGTCCACGCTGAAAATGCTCTTGTCGGTCGGCCGCTTGGTCACGTAGTTGACGATGCCGCCGGGGCTGCCGAAACCGTACATGAAGCCCGACAGGCCCTTGAGCACCTCGACGCTGTCGAACATTTCCAGGGGCATTTCCACGCCGCGGTTGATGTTGGCCATGCCGTCCACCTTGTAGCCGTTCAGGTCATCCAGGGGCAGGCCGCGCACGGCCAGGGTGGCCGGGTGGGTGCCGTAGCTGGAGCTGATGGAGGTCACCGAGGCGTCGTACTTCACCGCCTCGGAGAGGATGCCGGCCTGGCGCTGCTGGATCTCTTCGCTGCTGACGCTCTTGAGCGAGAACGGCGTGTCGATGGCCGCCTTGCTGCCCAGGGCGCCACTGGACATCTGCTTGTGCAGGTCGGGCTTTTTCGCCTTGGCGGCCTTGACGGTGACCTGGGGCAAGGTTGCCAGCAGGCTGTCATCGATGACCGGGGCCGGGTCGGCCGCCCAGATCGACGGCGCCAGGGCGAAGGCGGCAAGGCCTGCGCCGGTGCGCAGGGACAACGGGTGGAACGGGTGGTTGCGACGCATGACGGTACCGAAAAATGAGCGCACGACGCCGCCCACCCGAGTACGGGCAGGGGCGATCGAGGCGTTGGGTTAAGGGGTGACGGCCTGGGTGACGAAGCCGATTTTTTCCAGGCCGCCGGACTGCGCGGTGGCCATTACTTGCACGACTTTCTCGTAGGGCGTGTCACGCTGGGCACGCAGGTGCAGCTCGGGCACCGGCTGGCGCGCCGCGGCCTCGGCCACCAGGGCCGGCAGCTCGCTGTCACTGATGTCGCGGTCGTCCCAGTGCAGGTGGCCGCTGCTGTCCAGGGCCAGGTCCACGGCCACCGGCGGCTTGTTGTCCTGCTGGGCGGCGGCGTGGGGCAAGTCGATCTTGACGCTGTGCTGGATGGCCGGCACGGTGATGATGAAAATCACCAGCAGCACCAGCATCACGTCCACCAGCGGCGTGGTGTTGATTTCCGGGTTGAAGCTGTCGTCTTCCAGTTCGTCCTGCAGTCCGCCGGCCATCACACGTACTCCGCGCGGGCCCGGGGCATGGCCCGTTGCGGCGACTGGCCCTGGGGTGTGGCGCGGGCGCCGATCACCAGCAGGTCATGCAGCTCGAAGGCGAATTTGCCCAGCTCGCCCAGGGTCTGCTTGTTGGTGCGCACCAGCAGGTTGTAGGCCAGGGTGGCGGGGATGGCCACGGCCAGGCCCAAAGCGGTCATGATCAGCGTCTCGCCCACGGGGCCGGCCACCTTGTCGATGCTGGCGTCGCCGGTCAGGCCGATCTTCATCAGCGCGTGGTAAATGCCCCACACGGTGCCCAGCAGGCCCACGAAGGGTGCGCTGGAGCCCACGGTGGCGAGAATCGCCATGCCGCCCTGCAAGCGCGCACCCACGCCAAGCGTGGCCTGGCGCAGGGCACGGTTGAGCCAGTCGCTGAAGGCTGGCGGGTTCATGCCGCTGTCCAGCGCCTCGCGGTGCTGGGTGGCGGCGCTGACACCGGCGTGGGTCAGCGCTGCATAGGAAGGCTCGCCGCCCAGCTGGCGCAGGCCGTCGCTGAGGGTCGGCGCGGCCCAGAAGGCGGCCAACAGACGCGGGGTGCGCACCCGGGACAGGACCAGGCGCACCAGCTTGTCGGCGATCACGTACCAGGATGCCAGCGACATGGCCAGCAGCATCAGCGCCACGCCACGGGTGACGGCGTCGGCCTGCCCCCACAGCATGTCCAGCCCTAACGAAGTATTTTGCATGGTGTTGCTCTCCAGGTCATCAAAGGGATAAAACGCGCCCGAGCGCCGTCCTGGCAGGACCGCCAACGGGATGAGATTCAGGGTTGAAAAAGGGTGACGCGGTCAGCTGTCGAGCTGGAACCGCAGCGGCACGATCACGTACACCGACATGGCCCGGCCGTCCTCGCGGTACGGCTTGAACAGCGCTGCCCGGGCGGCCGCCCTGCCCGCCTCGTCGAGGCTGCCGAAGCCCGAGGAGCGCAGCACATCGATGTGCCCCGGCTTGCCGCTTTCATCCACCAGCACGCGCAGCACCACGGTGCCTTCGTTGCCGTCCTCGCGGTCACGGTCGGGGTATTGCGGCTCGGGGGCGCGCAGGTATTCCACGCCATGGGTGATGGTTTTCGGCGGCGCCGGTGGCGGCACGGCTGCCGCGGCCACGGCAGGTGCGGCGGCGGCAGCGACCGCAGGGGTTGGGGTGGGCGCTGGCGTTGGCGTTGGCTTGGCGGCGGCCACATGCCGTGGTGTCGGCGCCTTGGCCACGGGCTTGGCTAGCGGCTTGGCCACAGGCGCAGGCGGCGGTGGTGGCGGCGTGACCGGCGCGGCGGGCGGTTGTGGCGCCGCGACCGGGGCTGGCGCAGGTTCATTGATCACCGACGCATAGAGCGTGCGCGGCTGGCTGACCGCCAGCGGCGCGGGCGCCTGACGGCCAAACCAGCTCAGCGCCAGCACGTGCACGGCCACCACCGCGGCCACCTTCACGGCGCGGGCCGGTAGCTTGGTGTGCACCGTGGGTAACGGCAGGGGTGTGCTGATAGCGGTGTGCATCGTCGTGACTCTCCCACCCTGGCGGTGGGCCAGGGACTGCTGTCCATATGCGCTGCGGGGGCCGCCGGGGTTTCTGGCCCGGGGCTTGCGTTTGTGGGGGCTGATGGTAGGTAGCGCAGATGACAGGTGGGTTACGGGAGGGAGAAGTAATTGGTAATGTTTCGCTTACACATCCCCAGTCACCCGCCCGGGCGGGAAGTACGCAGCAAGCTGCCACGCTTGTGATCCGGCGCTTGATCTAGATCTTGATCTGGCTTGTGATCTGCTGTTGATCTGCTGTTGATCTGGCTTTTGATCTGCTGTTGATCTGGCTTTTGATCTTGATTGTATGCCCCGTAAAGCGCCCGGGCCGACTGGAGGCGTTGACCAGGCGGCAGCCCGCAGGGCCCTTCGGCGCAGCCGAAGGAAACGGCAACCCGCCAGCTTTTATAGCGGGGGCCGTTTGCCGCCTGGGCGACGCCGGAAGGAGGGGACCCGTAGCGCAGCGGAGGGCCCAAGCAGGGGCAAGCCCTTTTTGCTTACTTTTTGGGGCGACTGCCAAAAAGTGAGTCGGCGTAAGGCCGAAACGGTCGGTGGTCGCCCCGCGAAAATGGATATATCCAGAAACGTCAGAAGCGAGATTCGAAGGCCGTGAACATATCCATTACCGGAGTTGATGCACAATCACCTTTCCGCCCTTACGGCGGGTCACTTTTTGACAAACGCCTCAAAAAGTAACCAAAAAAGGCTTGCCCCTGCTTGGTCCCTACGCTTCGCTGCGGGTCCCCTCCCTCCGGCGTCGCCCAAGCGGCCGACGGCCCGGAATAGAAGCGCCTCCGGTTCCGTCTTCCCCGGCTACGCCGTGGACCGCTTGAGCGCCGCCTCCAGTCGGCCCTGGCGCTTTACGGGGCACACAATCAAGATCAAAGGCCGCACGGGATCAAGGTCAAGATCAACAGCGGTTCGCGGTGTGCTCACGCTTTACTGGCTTGCATGTCATCGGCAAACTGCACTTTTTTGCCTCGGACCCCCACCATGGCCCACCCCAACCAGCCCCTGCAAATAACCCGTTTCCAGCCTACCGACGAACCCGGCGTAATCAACGTTATCCTGCCGATCCAGCAAGCCGAATTCGGCATCCCCATCACCGCCGCCGACCAGCCGGACCTGCGCGCCATCGGCGAGTTCTACCAGCAGGGCAACGGTGATTTCTGGGTGGCCAAGGCCGGCGAGGAAGTGGTGGGCACCATCGGCCTGAAAGACATTGGCGAAGGCCGCGCCGCCCTGCGCAAGATGTTCGTCGCGCAAGCCTATCGCGGCGCCGCGTACGGCACCGCCTCACGCCTGCTCACCACCCTGCTGGAAGCCGCCCGCGCACGCGGCGTGCAGCAGATCCTGCTGGGCACCACCGCACAGTTCCTCGCCGCGCACCGCTTCTACGAGAAACACGGCTTCCACGAAGTGGCCAAGCACAGCCTGCCCGCCTCGTTCCCGCTGATGGCCGTGGACAGCAAGTTCTACGCCCTGGACCTCTGACGCTTAACGCCCCGTAGCAGCTGCCGCCAGGCGGCGTCCGGCTGCGACGCGGTGGGCCTGAAAGTACGCGGCGCTTGCGGACGCGGCCTGACGGCCGCTGCTACGGGGGGCGGCGTTGGCAGTTTCTGCCTCGTTACGCGCGCCTCTCGAGCAACCGCCGCCACCAGGAAGTTCGGCGAGTGCCCGCGCTTGCCGTCAGCAGTTGCGGCATGTCGCGCAACCGAACCCAAGGCTCGTCTTGCCAATACAGCACACTCAACGACAATCGCGGCCAAGACATCTGCCCTACCAGCGGTCCGCGCTCGCCAGCGGGAGCCGCGCGCAGCGTAGGCAGTACCACTTGGGTCAGCCACTGCCGCAGCGCACGATTTTCCGGAACGTAGTGATACACCAGCAACGCAAGCGCGCCCGACTCACTGACCATCGCCGTGTGATGCAACTCGCCTTGATAACGCAACCACATCATTCGACGTTGGTCGGCATCCAGCTTGACGGCCTGGCGCTCGTCCAGGCCCGTGCCCATCACACGGCCGAGATCCTTCAGGCAAAACCAGGCCTGATCGTCAAATGTAACCGCCTTGAGCAAGCGCCCGTGGCGCAGGAAGGGAATGCTGTCGTAAGGCTGGGTATCGGATGCCGCGAATAGATTTGATCCGTGCATAGGTGAAGCTCCTTTCGTAGAGGAGCTGCCAACCCTTGCGACCAAGCAAGATTGGGTGGCAGCTGTGCACAGGTTGGTCGACCGGGACGAAAGGAACCCGGCAGGCACGAATGCCTCCCGCACACAGCCGCCATAAAGCCACGTGCAGGCAAAATACCGGCATCGGCAATAGCAAGGCTGTTGCACCTTTCGTAAGACGGGCGACCAAACCCGATCGCTGATGTGCAGCGACGGCGCGAGGATACAGCGTGGGTTGGCGACCGGCAAGGCTGCAACGCGGTGTGTCAGGCCGCGCGCGGCGAGAGGGACGCGGCCTGGCGGCCGCTGCTACGGGGGTTTACAGTCAATTGCCGCTGACGATGGCAACGCTGGCGCTGCACCCCAGGCGCGTCGCGCCGGCTTCGATCAGCGCCAGCGCGGTGGCTGCGTCGCGTACACCGCCGGAGGCCTTGACACCCACGCCCGGGCCGACGATACGGCGCATCAGCGCCACGTCGGCCACGGTCGCCCCGGCCTTGCCGAAACCGGTGGAGGTCTTGACGAACGCCACGCCCAGGTCGCGGCAGATTTCGCAGGCGCGGATTTTCTGGATGTCGTCGAGCAGGCAGGTTTCCAGGATCACTTTCAACGGCACGCCGCCACAGGCGTGCAGCACCTGGGCGATGTCCTCGCGCACATGGTCGAACAGGCCTTCCTTGAGCCAGCCGATGTTCAACACCATGTCGATTTCCGTGGCCCCGGCGGCGATGGCGCATTCGGCCTCGAAGGCCTTGGCCTGGCTCACGCACGCCCCCAGGGGGAAGCCCACCACGGCGCACACCTTCACGCCGCTGCCGCGCAGCCGTTGCGCCGCGTGGTAGACCTGGGCCGAGTTCACGCACACGGCGTGGAAGCCGTGCAGCCGCGCCTCCTGGCACAGCTGGGTGACCTGGGCGCTGGCGGCGTCGGCCGCCAGCAGGGTGTGGTCGATCATGGCGGCCAGGGCGGCACAGTCCAGCTTGCTCATCACGGGTGCTCCTGCGGGTAATTAGCGTGCCAGCACGAAACTAACACACCCTGGCCCCGCCCATCACCCGTGGGACGCGGCCGCAGGCCGCTGCTACGCTAGATTGGCGACCGCAGAAGGTTGTTCGATGGCGCCATAGCGCCAGCAGCAATGGCGATGGCCCGGGACAAACACACAACCGCTCACGCTGGTCAGCATGATCACGGTCAACAGCACGGCAAGGCGGCGGGTCATGATGGTATTCCTCTGGTTGGGGCAAGCGCCCATGGCGGGCGGTTACTGTTTTGAACGCCGGACGGGGGTGAAATCCGTCGCCGAAAAAAATTTCATTTTCGCGCGACGGATTGCGCCGACCTTGCCGTTAAACCCATCAGCAGCGTTCACCGTCGAACGCGCCTGAAGGAGTTGTCATGAGACTTGCCCGACCTCTGGCCAAACTACGCTATGTCCTGATCATCCCGTTTGCGCTGGCTTCGCTGATGAGCGTGCCGGCGTTCGCCGAACCCGAGATCATCATTCGCCAGGCCCCGCCGCCCCCGCGCGCCGAGATGTTCCCCCGCGAGCGCCCCGGCTACGCCTGGGACCAGGGCCACTGGCGCTGGGCCGGCAACCACTACGAGTGGGTCCCGGGGCACTGGCAACCGATGATGCGTGGCGGCCACTGGATCCCTGGCCACTGGGCGCAGCGCGGCCCGGGCTGGCGCTGGGTGGACGGCCACTGGGCCCGCTGAAGCACTGCCTGGGTGCGGGTAGCGCCCGCGCCCAGGCGCTGTTCGAGCTGACGCCCCACCCACTCACCGAGACGCGCGATTGAACGAAACTGACCCGGACGTGGAGTTGCTGGCCCGCATCGGCAACAACGAACCGGCGGCCGTCAACGAGATGGTGTCGCGCAAGCTGCCGCGCCTGCTGGCGTTGGCCAGCCGCCTGCTGGGCGATGCCGACGAAGCCCGCGACGTGGCCCAGGAGAGCTTTCTGCGCATCTGGAAGCAGGCTGCCAGCTGGCGCCCCGGCCAGGCGCGGTTCGACACCTGGCTGCACCGGGTGGCCCTGAACCTGTGCTACGACCACCTGCGCCGCCGCAAGGCCCACGGCCTCGACGACGCGACGCTGGAGCAGCTGGCCGACCCGGCCGGCGCCCCCGAGGACCAGCTGCTGGCCAGCGACCAGCAAGCGCGCATGGCCGCCGCCCTGGCCGCCCTGCCCGACCGCCAGCGCGAGGCCATCGTGCTGCAGTACTACCAGGAACTGTCGAACATCGAGGCAGCGGCGCTGATGGACATCAGCGTCGAGGCATTGGAAAGCCTGCTATCGCGAGCCCGGCGCAACCTGCGCAAGCAACTCGCCGAACCGGTTGGCCCGGGAGGAAAACAGCATGACGCCTGAACGCTTTGAGTACCTGGCCGATGCCTACGGCGCCAACCTGCGCCGCTGGCCCGCCGCCGAACAGCCGGCGGCGCGCGCGCTGCTGGACAGCGGCGATGCCCAGGCCCGCGCCAGCCTGGCCCAGGCACTGGCGCTGGACACCCTGCTGGACAGCCACCGCCTGCCCGCGCCCCCCCCTGCCCTGGCACACCGCATTGTTGCGTCCGCGGCGCTGGCGCCGCGGCGTTCACTGTGGCGCGGCCACCAGACCCTGTGGTCGCGGCTGGGGCTGCTGGGCGTGGGCCTGGCCGGTATCGCGGCGGGCATGCTGGCGGTGTCGCTGAGCCTGTCCATGGGCAACGGCGCGGAAGCCTTGCCGAGCATCTTCGACCAAAACGATGCCGATATCGTCTACTCCATCAGTACCGAGGACAGCGAACAATGACTCAAGCCCGTAGCCCACTCAAGCCCTGGCTGGCCGCCTCGCTGGTGCTCAACGTGTTCCTCATCGGCGGCGTGGCCGGCGGCGCCTACCAATGGCTGTCGCACCCGGCGCCCGTGGTCGGCCCGGTGGTGCAGCACGGGCTGCGCCAGGTGATGGTGCAACTGCCGGTGCAGCGCCGCCATGAACTGCGGCGCCTGCTGCGCGAAACTCGCGAGCAGAGCCAGCCGTTGATATTGGCCGGGCGCCAGGCGCGCCAGGACGTGATGCAGCAACTGCGCGCGCCCACCCTCGACCGCGACGCCCTGGTGGCCGACCTGGGCCGCGCCCGCGACGCCGACCTGGCACTGCGCGCCCGAGTGGAAACCAGCCTGGCCGACTTCGCCGCCACCCTGCCGGCGGACGAGCGCGAACAGCTGGCCAAATCCATGTACCTGCGCGGCCAGGGCAAGGCCAACAGGCCGCAGCCATAAGGCGACGGATTTTCCCGCCACCGGCGTTAAACCTTGCAAGCCCGCCGAACCGGCGTGGCTATGGCTTACGCAAGGAACCTTCCATGTTCAAGACTTTCAAGGCTGCCATCATCGCCACCCTGGTGGCGGCATCGCTGTCTGGCTGTATCGTCGAACCCGTCCACCCACGCCGCCCGCCACCGCCGGTGGAAGTGGTGCCGGTGATGCCGGCGCCGGGGTACCACTGGGTGCCGGGCCACTACCGTTGGGGCCCAGGCCGTTGGGTGTGGGTGCCGGGGCATTGGCGGTATTGATCGCCACTCCTGACGCCGCCTGCGGCAGCTGCTACGCCCCCCTGTAGCAGCGGCCGCAGGCCGCGTCACGTGCGCCGCGGCATATCAGGCCGACCGCGCCTGGGCCCGGACGCCGCCTGCGGCAGTTGCTACGAAACCTGTAGCAGCGGCCGCAGGCCGCGTCACGGCCGCCGCGGCATATCAGGCCGACCGCGCCTGGGCCCTGACGCCGCCTGCGGCAGCTGCTACGAAACCTGTAGCAGCGGCCGCAGGCCGCGTCACGTGCGCCGCGGTGTATCAGGCCGACCGCGCCTGGGCCCGAACGCTGCCTGCGGCAGCTGCTACGAAACTCTGTAGCAGCGGCCGCAGGCCGCGTCACAGGCGCCGCGGTGTATCAGGCCGACCGCGCCTGCGCCCGGACGCCGCCTGCGGCAGCTGCTACGGGGGTGCCGGGCTCCTTCAGGAGGATGAAGTAGGCCAGCGCCGAGCAGGTCGCCACCACCGCGCTGATCACGAACGCCGACGAGAACGAGCCGCTCTGCTGCACGCTGAAGCCGGTGAGAATCGGTGCGATGGAGCCTGCCAGGTAGCCACCGAAGTTCTGGATGGAACCAAACGACGCCACCCGCTCCGACGGCACGATGGTGTTGACGATCATCCACGCCGTGGCGCTGGAGATGTTGATGAAGAACAGCGCCGCACACAGCAAGGCCACGCACGCCGCCAGGTTGCTGGCGAAGGCGACGATCAGGGTGAACAGCGCCCCGCCCAGCAGGCCGGTGATGATCACCAGCTTGCGGCTGGCCAGCACCTTCATGCCGCGCGCCACGAGGGCGTCGCAGGCCTTGCCCGCCACCACCGTGCCGGCGGCGCCGAACAGGTAGGCCAACGACACCACCCACGCCGTGCGGTACAGGTCCAGGCCATGGGCCTTCTCGAAGTAGCCGGGCATCCAGGTCAGGTGCAGCCAGATCATGTAGATCACGCCCATGAAGCCCAGGAAGGCGCCCCAGGTGTTGCGGTCGCGCAGCAGCGCCGACCAGCGCAGCTTGGGCGCGGCCTTGGCCACCACCGGCTGTGGCTCGGCACGGCCGGTCTCGGCCATGTACTGGGCCTTGCTCTTGTAGAACGTGAACCAGCACGCCGCCAGCACCAGGCCGATGATACCGGTCAGCACGAACATGCCGCGCCAGCCCAGGTGCACCATGAACAATGTCAGCAGCGGCGGCGCCAGGCACGGGCCGATGCAGGTGGCCGACCACACCCAGCCGGTGGCGGTGCCGCGCTCCTGGGTGTCGAACCACTCCGACAGTGCCTTGGCCGCCGAGGGGAACACCGGCGCCTCGCCGATGCCCAGCAGCACGCGCATGCCCAGCAGGTGGCCGAAGCCGCTGAACAGGCCGAACGCCGCCTGCGCCAGCGACCACACAATCAGCGAACCGCCCAGCGCCAGCTTGCTGCCCAGGCGGTCGATCAGCGCGCCCATGGGCAGCTGTGAAAACGCATAGGCCAGGGAAAACGCCGACAGCAGGAAGCCCATCTGCGTGGGGCTGATGGCCAGGTCGTGCTGGATGGAGGTGTTGGCGATGGACAGCGCGCTGCGGTCCAGGTAGTTGACCACGCCGATCATGAACAGAAAAACGATGGTCAGCGTCTTGAAGCTTTTTATTGTTTTCATGACACGCCTCTTTGAGCGGTTGACGCCTGCATGCCGGGGCACGGGCGTCGTTGCACTCTAGTCAGCGTGGTGGGGTTTGCCCAATGACAACATTCCATTGAACGATAACCTGGGGTTATCGCTGCCAGCGCAGCGATGCTCGACCGCTGGCCGGGCGCTTCGTGGATGGCTTTCAACGCCCGCGCAACGCGGGGGTCGGACAAGGCGGCCTGCTGGTGCTGCTGATCGTCGGCGTCAGCGTGTGCGCAGAGTCGGCAGGGAGACCGCGCAACCGGCCTGCGGCTGAAGCCCACCCCCCGCCTGCCACGCACAGCGCGCGAGCACCTCGAAACAACGCGCCACCTGGGGCGACAGCGTGCGCCCCAGGCACAGGCGAATGGCCGTGCCGTCGGCCCCATCGGCAAAGAAGATGCCGCTGCCCGCCACATGGCAGCCGCCCTCCCCGGCCAGCCTGCGCAGCAACGCCATGTCAGTGTGCGCAGGCAGTGTCACCCAGTGAATGAAACCACCCGCTGGCGGCTGGTACAGCGTGCCGGGGGGAAAGCGGGTGCACACCACCCCCGCCACGTACTCGCCCAGGGTGGCCAATTGCGTGCGCAGCCGCGCGCAGTGCGGCGCCAGGTAGCCGCGGCCGATGAACTCGCTGAGCACGTGTTGCGCCAGGCTTGAAACCGCCAGGTTGCGCGCGAACATCTGCGCCAGAATCGCCTCGCGGTAGCGTCCGGCCACGCACCAGCCCACGCGGTAGCCGGGCGCAACGGTCTTGGAAAAGGACGCGCAGTAGATCGTCTGCCCGCTGCTGTCGTAGCTTTTCACGGCCCGCGGGCGCGCCTGTTCGGGGGCCAGGTCGAAGAAGATATCGTCCTCGATGATCGGCACGCCCGCCTCGTATGCCAACGCCGACAGCCGTGCCCTGTGCGCCTCGGGCATGATGAAACCGCAGGGGTTCTGCAAGGTGGGGTTGAGGAAAATCACATCGAGTTTCTTCTGCGCCAGCGCCTCTTGCAGGTGGTCGATATCGACCCCCGTTGCCAGGTGCGTGCGCAGGGGCAGCGCGCGCATGCCCAGGCGCTCGATGGTCTGCAGGATGCCGTAGTAGGTGGGCGTCTCGATGGCCACGGTGGCGCCCTTGGGCGCCACGGCTTCCAGCGCCAGCTCCAGGGCGATGGTGTCGCCGGAGGTGATCAGAATATCGTCGGGCCCGCAGGCCACGCCGCGCGCCAGCATCAACCCGGCAATGCGCCGGCGCAGCGCCGGCAGGCCCGGCGGCGGCACCAGCCCCGCCAGGGAAACCTGTGCGTTTGTGGCCAGGGCCGCCAGGCACTTGTTCAGCAGCACCTGCGGGGTGAGTTCGTCATGCAGCACCGCCGAGCTCAGCGACAGCGTCGCGGGGTTGGCGGCCTGGGCAAGCATGGCCACCACCGCCTGGTTGACGTTGACCGTGACACTGGAGAAATCGTCCGGCGCAGGGCTTGCCGCCGTGCCTGGCGCCGCGACGAAATAGCCTACCCGTGGCGTGGCCAGCACATAGGCGCTGGCCTCAAGCTCGGCCAACGCCCGTTGCACGGTGGTGATGCTGGTGCCGAACAGCCGCGTCAGTTCGCGCACCGAGGGCAGCCGGGCACCGGGTGGCCACTCGTGGCTGTCGATCTGGCGCACGATCCAGTCCTTGACGATGTACCAGCGCTTTTGCTGTTTTTCGATCCTGTCCATGGGGGCTCATGTGTGGCTAAGCATTGCCTGGCGCAAGATAAAGCAAAGCGATGCCGCTTGCAGCAACGATGATCACGTTGAACACCACCAGGCCGAAGGCGAACCGCACCAGCCCATGTTCTTCCTCGCGGTTGGCGCCCGCAAGCCCGGTGACCAGCGACAGAATCGACAGCGAACCCAACGCACCATGCCCGGCGGCGCTGTTGACCATGGCCGCCAGCCATGGCCCGTGCGCCACGCCCAGCGCCGCAATGGAAGGCATGACCAGGGTGTTGCCGCCCACGTTGGAGCCGGTGACGTAGCCGGCCAGGCCTGCCAGCAGCGCCACGGTGGGTGCCAGTGCCACACCCGACAGCGACTGCAGGGAGCGCTGTGCTTCCAGCAGGAAGCCGGCGTTGACCATCACCTGGGACAGCAGCAGGAACAAGAATATGGTCACCAGCGGAAACTTCGCGCGCTTGATCAACGCCACCCACGGGAACCCTTCGGCAGCGCCCTGCCGCATCGCCATCAACATCGTCACCAGCACCAGCGCAACGCCCGGTGAGGCCAGCGGCTTCCACGCCACATGCGCGCCCCTGACCACCCAGGCGTTGTCCCACCCCGACAGCAGGAACAGGCCGCGCAAGCCGATGATCACCGCCAGCAACGCCAGGTACGGCCACGCCGCCTGCGGCCAACGCACCAGGCGCTTGCGCTGCACCGCCGCCAGCCCCAGCCCAACCGCCGCCACCGCCAGCCCCGCAAGCACCCCGGCCACCTCCGGCCCCAGCCAGCGGTTGACGCTGAACAGCACCGTCACGAACAGCGCCGCCACCAGCAACAGCCCCAGCCACGCCAGCAGCTGGCGAATGCCTGCCTGCCACAGCGCCACGGCGGCCAGGCCAAGAAACACCGGCGCACTGACCAGCGCCGAGTGGCTGCCCAGTTCACCCACCGGCACATGCGCCAGTTGCGCACCAATCACCGTGGCCAGGCCCAGGGTGCCCCACGGCATGACCACCATGCCCGCCAGGGCGATTTTCATCCCTGCCTGACGGCTGAACAGGCTCATCAACAACGGCACCGTGGCAATCAGCGACACGCCGAAACCGGTCATGGCCTCCAGAAGCGGCGCCAGCCCCAGCACAATGAAAATGACCTGGGCCGGTGGCGTCCAGCCCAGCTCCTTGACCCAGGCGCCGATGGCTTGCGGTGCACCACCGCGCTCCACCAGCAGCACAAACGCCAGGCCTGGCGCGATGACGCAGGCGGTGCTCAGGAACAGAATGCCGGTGTCCTGGGCAATGGCCGCCGTGACGGCCGCACTGAACGGCGCCGCCACCCCCAGCCCCCACAGTAGCAACACCCCCGCCACACCGGCCAATGCCGCCTGCACCGGGGGCCGGCGGACCAGCAGAATCAACGCGAGTACCAGGCCGATGGGCGACATCTGCAGCAAGAGTGAATCCATGTGGGGCGCTCCTTGATCGTTGGTCAGGGAGCGATCTTGCCGGGTTCGGTTGGGGCGAAAGAGATACAGATACACGCTGTTTTCCAATACAGGCCTAACCCGCGGCCGCCGCCGTCTCGATCAGCTTCGCCACCGCGTCAGGGTGCGAGACCATCACCACGTGGGAGCCGCCCTTCACCACCTCTACCGCCTTGGCCGCCGCGCGCTTGGCCATGAACGCCATGGCCTGGGGCGGGATGTTCTTGTCGTGGTCGCCGTAGATGTACCACGACGGGATGTGCTTCCAGGCGGCCGCGTCGCTCTTCTCGTCAAGCGCTCCCTGGGCCAGCGGGCGCTGGGTGGCGGCCATCAGCGCGGCCTGGGCGGCAGGCACGTCGGCGGCGAACTGGTCGTGGAATTTGCCCTGCTGGATGTACAGGTCCTTGCCACCGTCGGCCAGGCTGACCGGTGGCGCCAGGGTTGGGCCCAGGGTGCTGCCGGGGAACTGGCCCACCAGCTGCGCCACGCTTTCGCCGGCGTCGGGGGCGAAGGCGCTGACGTACACCAGCGCCTTGACGTTGGCCTGCTGGTCGGCGGCGCTGGTGATCACGTTGCCGCCGTAGGAATGGCCGACCAGCACCACTGGCGTGTGAATGCTGCTGACCAGGTTGGCCACGGCGGCCGCGTCGCTCTTCACCCCGCGCAGCGGGTTGGCGGCAGCCACCACGGGGTAGCCGTCGTGTTCGAGGATCTTCACCACGCCGTTCCAGCTGGAGGCATCGGCGAAGGCGCCATGCACCAAGACGATGGTGGGTTTGGCCGGTTCGGCGAAGGCCGAGAGGCAGACGGAACAGGCCAGTGCTGCGATGACTTTTTTCATGGGTGACTCCGTATTGAAGTGATTCATAAGTGCCTTGGACGCGGCCTTTGGCCGCTGCTACGGGGGTTGGCCGTAGTCCAAGGCGGTCACGGGGCGAATCGGGTAAACACCAGGTCGTGGTTCTGCACCTTGGCCTGGTGGCAGGCATAACAGGTCTGGTGCTGCGCCGCGTCCGCCGGCTGGCCGTTGATGAAGCGGCCGAAACCCCAGCCACCGGTGGCGGCGTAGCGCTTCGAATCCTTGACCATCACCTGCACCGTGGTGGCCGCGCCAGGGATGGACGCCGGTTCGAACTCCGGCGACTGCACGTGCTTCCAGGCCAGCTTGACCAGCACCGTGCCGTCGGGGAACGGCTGGCTGCCAGCTTCGTAAGCCTTGATGGCGGTGTCGTTGCCCAGTACTGCACGCAATTCGTTCAACGGCGCGGCCTCTTGGGCCGGGGCTACCAACGCCCACTTGCGGTAGCCGTCGGGCAGCGCCACGCCGTAGATCGGCGACAGCGGGCCTGCGGCCAGGGCCGCGCCGCTGGCGACCAGGGCGCAACCCATCACGAGTGACTTGAATGTCATGACGCCTCCGTGCGCTTACAGGTGGTCGGCGTCGACGATGGCCTGGGCAAACGCCTGGGGGGCCTCTTGCGGCAGGTTGTGGCCAATGCCGCCGCTGATCAGGCGGAAGTCATACTTGCCGGTGTAGCGCTTGGCGTAGGCCTCGGCCGGTGGCTGCGGGGCGCCGTTGGCGTCGCCTTCCAGGGTGATGGTGGGCACGCTGATGGCCGGCGAGGCGGCGAGTTTCTGCTCCACGGCGGCGTAGCGTGCCTCGCCCTTCACCAGCCCCAGGCGCCAGCGGTAGTTGAAGATCGACACCGGCACGTGGTCGGGGTTTTGCAGGGCGGCGGCGCTGCGGTCGTAGGTGGCGTCGTCGAAGTTCCACTTCGGCGAGGCCAGCTTCCAGATCAGCTTGGCGAAGTCGTGGGTGTTCTTTTCATAGCCCAGGCGGCCGCGCTCGGTGGCGAAGTAGAACTGGTACCACCACTGCAGTTCGGCGGCCGGTGGCAGCGGCGCCTTGCCGGCCTCCTGGCCACCGATCAGGTAGCCGCTCACCGCCACCAGGGCCTTGACGCGCTCTGGCCACAGCGCGGCGACGATGTCGGCGGTGCGCGCGCCCCAGTCGTAACCGCCCAGCACCGCCTGCTTGATGTGCAGGGCGTCCATGAAGTCGATCAGGTCCTGGGCCAGGGCGGCGGGTTCGCCGTTGCGCGGGGTCTTGGCCGAGAGGAAGTGGGTGTCGCCGTAGCCGCGGGCGTAGGGGATCAGCACGCGGTAGCCCTTGTCGGCCAGCGCCGGCGCCACGTCGGCGTAGCTGTGAATGTCGTACGGCCAGCCGTGCAGCAGAATCACCACCGGGCCATCGGCCGGCCCCACTTCGGCGTAGGCCACGTCCAGCAGCCCGGCCTTCACGTGCTTCAGCGCGCCAAACGAGGTGTGGCTGCCCACGGTGATGGGCGCCACCTGGTTGGCGGCGGTTTCGGCGGCGCTGGCGTTGGCCCAGGCACCCAGTTGCAGCACGGCAGCCAGCACGGAGACAGCGAACGGTTTGGACAGAGTCTTGTACATGGTGGAGCTCCTTGGCGTGGTGTTCTCGATGGCGCTATTTGGCCCGCCACATGTGTTCGCCATGTTTCGCCTGCGGGCGGCAAAAGCCGGGTTATGTATCGGGTCCCGTTCCAGATACAAACAGATACATTAGCCCCTCCCCGGCTTGCTAGACTGGCCACCACTCCCCTGATGCAAGGACGCCGCCATGGACTCCCGCGCCGACCACGTATTGATCGTCGACGACGATCGTGACATCCGCGAGCTGGTGGGCAACTACCTGAAAAAGAACGGTTTTCGCGTGACCCTGGCCGCCGATGGGCGGGCCATGCGCAGCTTCCTGGAAGCCGGCCAGGTGGACCTGATCGTGCTGGATATCATGCTGCCCGGCGACGATGGCCTGGTGCTGTGCCGCGAGCTGCGCGCCGGCAAACACCGCTACATTCCGGTACTGATGCTGACCGCCCGCGACGACGACACCGACCGCATCATCGGCCTGGAAATGGGCGCCGACGACTACCTGGTAAAACCCTTCGTAGCCCGGGAACTGCTGGCACGCATCAACGCCGTGCTGCGCCGCACGCGCATGCTGCCGCCCAACCTGGTGGTCAGCGAGCAATCGCGGCAGCTGGCCTTCGGCGTGTGGCGCCTGGACACCACGGCGCGGCACCTGCTGGCCGCGGATGATTCGGTGGTGGCCCTGAGCGGCGCCGAGTACCGCATGCTGCGGGTGTTCCTCGACCACCCGCAACGCGTGCTGAGCCGCGACCAGCTGCTGAACCTGACCCAGGGCCGCGACGTCGACCTGTTCGACCGCTCCATCGACCTGATGGTCAGCCGCCTGCGCCAGCGCCTGCTGGACGACGCCCGCGACCCTGCCTATATCAAGACCGTGCGCAACGAAGGCTACGTGTTCAGCTTCCCGGTGCAACTGCTCGGGGACGCGCCGTGAGACACCGGCTGCGCTGGCCGCGCACCCTCGCCTCGCGCCTGTCGCTGATTTTCCTCACCAGCCTGGTGCTGGCCCAGGGCCTGGCCGTGGCGTTGCAGGCGTACGAGCGCTACAGCAGCGCCAAGACCCTGATGCTGGGCAACTTCGAGCGCGACGTTGCTACTTCGGTGGCCATCCTCGACCGCCTGCCAGCGGCGGAACGGCCGGCCTGGCTCAAGCGCCTGGAGCGCCCCAACTATCGTTACCAGCTGGACGAAGGCGCCCCCGGCCAGGCCATGGCCAGTGGCAGCGAACCCACCTCTGTGCAGTCCATGCGCATGACGCTGGCCCCCGACTACGCCCTGACCTTTCGCGACATTCCCGACAGCCGCCCGCACTACCAGGCGCACCTGCGCCTTAAGGACGGCCAGCCGCTGACCATCGACGTACGCCCCTCGGTCAGCCCGGTGTCGCCGTGGCTGCCAGTCACGCTGGCCGGGCAACTGGCGTTGCTGCTGGCTGCCACCTGGCTGGCGGTGCGCACCGCCATCCGCCCGCTAACGCGGCTGGCCAAGGCAGTGGACAACCTCGACCTCAAGCAGCACCCCGTGCACCTGGACGAACAGGGCCCCACCGAGGTGGCCTACGCCGCCATCGCCTTCAACAGCATGCAGGGGCGCATCGCCGCCTACGTCAAAGAGCGCGTGCAGCTGCTGGCGGCCATCTCCCACGACCTGCAAACCCCCATCACCCGCATGAAACTGCGCGTGGAGTTCATGGACGACAGCCCCGACAAGGACAAGCTGTGGAGCGACCTGGGCGAGATCCAGCACCTGGTCAAGGAAGGCGTGGCCTACGCCCGCAGCACCGAACCGTCCAGCGAAGCCAGCTGCCGCCTGCAACTCACGCCCTTCCTGGAAAGCCTGGTGGGCGACTACCACGACACCGGCAAGGACGTGCAACTGGCGACCGCAGGCAACCTGCTGCTCGACACCCGCCCCCAGGCGCTACGCCGGCTGCTGACCAACCTGATCGACAACGCCCTGAAATTCGCCGGCGCCGCCCAGGTGCAGGTGCTGACGGAGGGCGGCTGCACCCTGCGCGTGCTGGACCGTGGCCCGGGCATTCCCGAAGAGGCGTTGGCGCAGGTGTTGCAGCCGTTCTACCGGCTGGAAAGTTCGCGCAACCGCGACACCGGCGGGACCGGGTTAGGGTTGGCGATTGCCGTGCAGTTGGCCGAGAGCCTTGGGGGGACGTTGCGGTTGTATAACCGTGAGGGTGGGGGGTTGTGTGCGGAGGTTAAGCTGGGCCCCAACCCTGCCGCGTAGCCGCTGCCGCCAGGCTGCGCTGGCCCCCTGCCTCACTGGAGATTTTCAGGGTTCACGCAGGCCAGCGCAGCCTGCGGCAGCGGCTACAAGCGGTTGCCGGCGGGCTATTTTGTAGGACATTTCCCAAATACCCCCCGCCGCATTGCTCCTCACACCCGCCATCGCTAACCTCCCCGCCGTTGCAGCACATTTGCAACCGGGTTTGGCGACCTGCCGTTATCGTTTCATCACAAGCACCATATGGCACTTCATGCCTGGGGCGCGCGATGACAGCTGTGCAGCGGCCCCATAAACCCAAAGGAATTATCTTGTATGTCCTACATCCCCCTACTCCATTCCCCCGCCGTATTCCTCGATTCCCAAGCCCCCATCGCCACCCTCTACGCCCTGGCCATGCACCGCATCGGCACCGCGCAGGAGCTTATGCAAACCCTCAGCAGCCTGACCCTGAGCAACAGCGATGATCAGGATTTGAAAGCCGTGGCCAACACCGTGAACCTCTTGCTGGAAGAGGGTTGCGCGGTGCTTGAGGTGATTGAGGCGCGTGGCGCCTTTCTGCGCCAGCCCACACTGTTCGCGTAGCCGCTGCCGCCAGGCTGCGCTGGCCCCCTGCCTCACTGGAGATTTTCAGGGTTCACGCAGGCCAGCGCAGCCTGCGGCAGCGGCTACGGTTCTGCGGCGCCCAGCAGTTGATCGGCGAACGCCTGCGCCGCCCACCCCGGCACCTCGTTGCGGCGGGTGATCACGCCGTAATCATCCAGCACCAGCGGAAACGGCAGGTTCAGGCGCGTCAGCCTGCCTGCGCGGATGTCCGGCTCGACCATGGACTCGGCCAGCATCGCCAGCATGGGCGCGGTCTG
Organism: Pseudomonas imperatae; assembly: GCF_057128625.1. Classification (NCBI taxonomy): domain Bacteria; kingdom Pseudomonadati; phylum Pseudomonadota; class Gammaproteobacteria; order Pseudomonadales; family Pseudomonadaceae; genus Pseudomonas; species Pseudomonas imperatae. Next base: position 145,847 of record NZ_JBSKHP010000005.1, read on the forward strand.
CAGCAGTTGCAGGGTGGTCTGCATGGAGATGGTCTCCACGGTGTTGCCCGGCGAGGCCATGCCGGCTTCGGCGAAGGCGCGCTCCAGGCGCGCACGCATGGGCGTGCCGGCGGGGTAGACGATCCACGGCCAGTTGCCCAGCTCGGCCAGTGGCAGGTCGCTGTTGCCGGCCAGCGGGTGTTGGCTGCCGGCTACCAGGCACAGCGGCTCGGGGGCCAGGGCGCGGAAGTCGAAGAGCTGGCGGTGGCGGTCGAGGGTGAAACGGGCGATCACCAGGTCCAGCTGCTTGTGCTCCAGCAGGCTCAGCAGGTTGGCGCTGGTGCCCTCCAGCACGTCCAGGGTCAGCAGCGGCCAGCGCTGCTTGATGCCGACGATGGCCTGGGGCAAGGCCTGGGACGTGGGGGCAAAGATGGTGCCGATTTTCAGCAGGCCGTGGCCGCCCTCGCGCAGGTCGTTGACCTGGCCGACGAAATGGCGGGCGTCGTTCAGGGCGATTTGCGCGTAGCGCGCCACGTGCACGCCCAAGTCGGTGGGCACCAGGCTGCGCGGCAGGCGCTGGAACAGGTCGAAGCCGAGCATTTTCTCCGCCTCGCGCAGCATCTTGCTCACGGCCGGCTGGCTGATGCTCATCTGCTCCGCCGTGGCGTGCATGTTGCGCGTGCGCGCCAGGGTGTCGATCAGCACCAGGTGGCGAAAGCGCAGCCAGTTGCACAGTTGATTGAAGGAAACATCCGCCATGCGATAACCCCCGGTTATTGAACCTTGAGGATATCTCATTGGCGCTTATCGGCAAGGCGTTCTAGTGTTGACCCACAATAACAACAGGATGACCCGCCATGACCGTCACCGGAAAACGCGTTCTCATCACCGCCGCCGCCCAGGGCATCGGCCGCGCCTCGGTGCTGGCCTTTCAGCAGGCCGGCTTTGAGGTGATTGCCACCGATTTGCGCATCGACAGCCTGCGCGATGTGCCCGGCATCCAGGCCCTGGCCCTGGACGTCACCGACGCCCAGGCCGTGCAGCAGCTGACCGCCCAGGTGGGCACCCTCGATGTGCTGTTCAACTGCGCCGGCTTCGTGCACAGCGGCAACTTGCTGGCCTGCGACGACGAGGCCTGGCAGCGTTCCTTCGACCTCAACGTGACCGCCATGTACCGCATGATCCGCGGCGTGCTGCCGGCCATGCTGGCGACGGGCAGCGGCAGCATCGTCAACATGGCCTCGGTGGCGGGCAGCGTGAAGGCGGTGCCCAACCGCTTCGCCTACTCGGCCAGCAAGGCGGCGGTCATCGGCCTGACCAAGTCCGTGGCCGCCGACTACGTGGCCAAGGGCATCCGCTGCAACGCCATCTGCCCCGGCACCGTCGACTCGCCATCGCTGCGCCAGCGCATCACCGAGCAGGCCCGCGCCGAAGGCCGCAGCGAGGCCGAGGTGTACCAGGCCTTCGTCGCTCGCCAGCCCATGGGCCGCCTGGGCACCCCCGAGGAAATCGCCCGGCTGGCGGTGTACCTCGGCTCCGACGCCAGCGCCTACACCACCGGTGGCGTGCACGTCATCGACGGCGGCATGAGCAACTAATCCCCCCTGACCAGGAACTGACCATGAAACTGCTGCGTTACGGCCCCAAGGGCCAGGAAAAACCCGGCCTGCTGGACGACCAGGGCCAACTGCGCGACCTCAGCGGCCACGTGCACGACATCGGCGGCGCCACCCTGGAGGCCGCCAGCCTGGCGAAGCTAGCGCAACTGGACGCCCGCAGCCTGCCGGCGGTGCCGGGCAGCCCGCGTATCGGCCCGTGCGTGGGCCAGGTGGGCAAGTTCGTCTGCATCGGCCTGAACTACGCCGACCACGCCGCCGAATCGGGCATGGCGGTGCCCAGCGAACCGGTGATTTTCAACAAGTGGACCAGCGCCATCTGCGGGCCCAACGACAACGTGGAAATACCCCGCGGCTCGACGAAGACCGACTGGGAAGTGGAGCTGGGCGTGGTGATCGGCAAGGCCGGGCGCTACATCAGCGAGGCCAGTGCCATGGACCACGTGGCCGGCTACTGCGTGATCAACGACGTTTCCGAGCGCGAATGGCAGCTGGAGCGTGGCGGCACCTGGGACAAGGGCAAGGGCTTCGACACCTTCGGCCCCATCGGCCCGTGGCTGGTGACCCGCGATGAAATCGCCGACCCGCACCAGCTGGACCTGTGGCTGGAAGTGGACGGCCACCGTTACCAGCACGGCAATACGCGCACGCTGGTGTTCCAGATCCCAGCGCTGATCGCCTACTTGAGCCGCTGCATGTCGCTGCAGCCGGGGGACATCATCTCCACCGGCACCCCGCCGGGGGTGGGCCTGGGCATCAAGCCCAACCCGGTGTTCCTGCGCCCTGGCCAGGAAATGCGCCTGGGCATCACCGGCCTGGGCGAACAGCGCCAACGCACCACCCAAGCCGACTAACCCGTAGCAGCGGCCACAGGCCGCGTCCCTTGCGCCACAGCGGTGGGGCGGACGCAGCCTTCGGCAGCTGCTACGGGGGCATTGAAACCATAAGAACAAGGAAAACATCATGCGCATTCTGATCACCGGTGGCACCGGTTTCATCGGCAAGCAACTGGCCCAGCGCCTGCTGGACCTGGGCAGCGTCACCCTGCAGGGCCAGGCCGCCCAGCCCATCGAACGCATCGTGCTGTTCGACGCCTTCGAGGGCGAAGGCGTGCCCACGGACCCGCGCGTGGAGGTGATTACCGGCGACGTCAGCGACGCCGCCACCCTGGCCCGGGTCACCGACGGCGTGGACCTGGTGTGGCACCTGGCAGCCGTGGTCAGCAGCGCCGCCGAGGCCGATTTCGACCTGGGCATGCAGGTCAACCTGCACGGCCTCATGACCCTGCTCGAGACCCTGCGCCAGCAAGGCCGCCAGCCGCGCGTGGTGTACGCCAGCGGCTTCGCGGTGTTTGGCGGCACGCTGCCGGCGGTGGTCAACGACGACACCGCGTTGACCCCGCAGTCCTCCTATGGCATGCAGAAAGCCGTGGGTGAATTGCTGGTGGCCGACTATGCGCGCAAAGGCTTTATCGACGGCCGCGTGCTGCGCCTGCCGACCATCGCCGTGCGCCCGGGCAAGCCGAACAAGGCTGCCTCGACCTTCTTCAGTTCCATCATCCGCGAGCCGCTGGTGGGCCTGCCCGCCGTGTGCCCGGTGCGCCCCGACACCCAGGTGTACCTGTCGTCGCCGCGCCGCGCGGTGGAAGCGATGCTGCTGGGCATGACCCTGGCCCCCGAGACCCTGGGCAGCCAGCGGGTGATCCCCCTGCCCGGCCTGACCACCACCGTCGCCGACATGGTCAAGGCGCTGGAGCGCGTGGCCGGCCCCGAGGCGGTAAAACTGATTCGCTGGGAACCCGACGCCACCATCCAGCGCATCGTCGAAGGCTGGCCCAGCCAGGTCGAGGCGCCCTACGCCAGCGGCCTGGGCTTCAGCGCCGACGCCGATTTCGACGCCATCGTGCAAGCGCACATCGAGGACACCGCGCCCCGCTAGCCGACACCGCTTGCACACGCCCCCACAACAATAACAAGGCGAGGCCACGCGACATGAACACACCTGATCCAGCCATCCTGGACCTTGAAAAACAGACCATCAGCCGCGTCACCAAACGCCTGGTGCCCTTCCTCATCCTGCTGTTCGTGGTGGCCTTCCTGGACCGCACCAATGTCGGTTTCGCCGCGTTGAAAATGAACCAGGACATTGGCATCAACCAGACCATCTATGGCCTGGGCGCCGGGATCTTCTTCCTCGGCTATTTCCTGTTCGAGGTGCCCAGCAACATCATGCTGCACCGCTTCGGCGCGCGGGTGTGGATTGCCCGCATCATGGTGACCTGGGGCCTGATCGCCGGCGCCATGGGCCTGCTGCAGACCGCCGGGCACTTCATCACTCTGCGCGTGCTGCTGGGCATCGCCGAGGCCGGGTTCTTCCCCGGGGTGATCTACCTGCTGTCGCTGTGGTTCCCCAGCCGCTACCGAGCGCGGATGATCGCCACCTTCTACCTCGGCGTGCCGATTGCCCAGGTGATCGGTGCACCGTTGTCGGTGGGGCTGATGCAGCTGGGCGACAGCATCGGCGTGGTCGGCTGGCGGCTGATGTACATCGCCGAAGGCGTGCCGGCAATCCTGCTGGGCGTGGTCTGCTACTTCTACCTTACCGACCGCCCCGCCGACGCCCACTGGCTGACGCCGCAGCAACGGCAATGGCTGATGGACACCCTGGAGCGCGAAGAAGGCAGCAAGGCGCTGGCGGTGGACGCCGGCCTGAGCAAGGGCCAGATGATTCGCAAGGCCCTGGGCAACCGCCAGGTGTGGCTGCTGGCGCTGGTGTATTTCGGCATCACCTCGGGCTCCAACGCCATGAACTTCTTCCTGCCCAGCGTGCTGCAGTCGTTCCGCGCCTCGTTCGGCCTGGACCTGGGGCTGATGCAGAACGGCCTGATCAGCGCCATTCCCTACGCCCTGGCGGCGGTGGCGATGATTCTCTGGAGCCGCCGTTCCGACCGCCTGCAAGAGCGCCACTGGCACGCCGGCGGCGCCGCGTTGCTGGCGTCGGTGTCGATCGCCCTGGCGCTGCTGATCAACCAACCGTGGATCATCGTCATCGGCTTCGTGCTGCTGGCCATCGGCGTGTACAGCGCCATCAACGTGTTCTGGGCCGTGCCGGGCCAGGTGCTGACCGGGGTGGGTGCCGCTGCCGGCATCGGCCTGATCAACTCCATCGGCAACCTCAGCGGTTTCTCCGGGCCGTACATCACCGGCCTGCTCTACACCACCACCGGCAGCTACACGCCGGGCTTCCTGGTGATCGCCGCCCTGGTGGGCGCGGCCGGCATCGGCATGATGCTGATGCCCCGCCGCCCGGCACCTGCGGCCGACGCCACCCTGATTGGAGACAAGGCATGAGCCACCCCGTAATCGCCTTCATCGGCACCGGCATCATGGGCGCGCCCATGGTGCGCTGCCTGCTGCGCGCCGGCTTCCCCGTGCGCGCCTGGAACCGCTCGCCGGCCAAGGCCGCCGCGCTGGCCGCCGACGGCGCCCAGGTGCTGGACAGCGCCGCGGCGGCTGCCCAGGGCGCCGATGTACTGATTTGCATGCTCAGCGACGGGCCGACCTGCACCGACGTGTTGTTCGGCGCCAATGGCGCCGCCCTGGCCCTGCGCCCAGGCGCGCTGGTGGTGGTGATGAGTTCGATACCGGTGGACGCCGCCACCGACCACGCCCGCCGCTGCACCGAGTTGAGCCTTGAGTACCTGGACGCACCGGTGTCGGGCGGCGAGCGCGGCGCCCGCGAGGGCAGCCTGGCGATCATGGCCGGCGGCACGCCGCAGGCGTTCGAACAGGGCCAGGCGGTGCTGGCGGCCATGGGCCGGCCGGTGCTGGTGGGCCCGGCGGGCAGCGGTGAACTGGCCAAGCTGGTGAACCAGCTGATTGTCGCCAGCACCATCGCCACCGTCGCCGAAGGCCTGTTGCTGGCCGAACGCGGCGGCGCCGACCCGGCCAAGGTGCATGAAGCGCTGATGGGCGGCTTCGTTGATTCGCCCATCTGGCGCCAGCACGGCCAGCGCATGATCGACGATGAATTTACCCCCGGCGGCCCGGCCAAATGGCAGCTCAAGGACACCCGCACCGCCCTGGCCCATGCCCACGGCCTGGGCCTGAGCCTGCCGGTGGCGACCCTGGTGGACGGCCTGTTTAGCGCCCTGGTGGACGCCGGCGACGGTGACCTGGACCACGCCGCCCTGATCCGCCAATTGCGCCGCCACAACCAATTGCCTGCCTGATGCCCCGGAGCCTGCCATGAGCCAAACCCCACCCCGCCGCCTGCGCAGCCAACTGTGGTTCGACGACCCCAGCCACGCCGACCTGACCGCGCTGTACACCGAACGCTACATGAACCAGGGCCTGACCCGCGCCGAGCTGCAGTCGGGCCGGCCGATCATCGGCATCGCCCAGACCGGCAGCGACCTGACGCCCTGCAACCGCCACCACATCGAACTGGCCAAACGGGTCAAGGACGGCATTCGCGACGCCGGCGGCATACCCATGGAGTTTCCCGTGCACCCCATCGCCGAGCAGTCACGCCGGCCCACCGCTGCGCTGGACCGCAACCTCGCCTACCTGGGCCTGGTGGAAGTGCTGCACGGCTACCCGCTGGACGGCGTGGTGCTGACCACCGGCTGCGACAAGACCACCCCGGCGTGCCTGATGGCGGCCGCCACCACCGACCTGCCGTCCATTGTGCTGTCGGGCGGGCCGATGCTCGACGGCTGGCACAAGGGCAAGCTGATCGGCTCCGGCACCGTGCTGTGGCATGCGCGCAACCTGCTGGCCGCCGGCGACATCGACTACGAAGGCTTCATGGAGATGACCACCGCCGCCTCGCCCTCCATCGGCCACTGCAACACCATGGGCACGGCGCTATCGATGAACGCCCTGGCCGAAGCCCTGGGCATGTCGCTGCCCGGCTGCGCGAGCATTCCGGCGCCGTACCGCGAGCGCGGGCAGATGGCCTACGCCACCGGCCTGCGCATCGTCGACCTGGTGCGCGAGGACGTGCGCCCCTCGCAGATCATGACCCACGCCGCGTTCGAGAACGCCATCGCCGTGGCCTCGGCCCTGGGCGCGTCCACCAACTGCCCGCCGCACCTGATCGCCATCGCCCGCCACAGTGGCATCGACCTGAGCCTGGACGACTGGCAGCGGGTGGGCGAAGACGTGCCGCTGCTGGTGAACTGCATGCCGGCCGGCGAATTCCTCGGCGAGGGCTTCCACCGCGCCGGTGGCGTGCCGGCGGTGATGCACGAACTGGACAAGGTCGGCCGCCTGCACCGCGACTGTCGTAGCGTCAGCGGCCGCAGCATGGGCGAGATCGTCGCGGCGGCGCAGACCGTCGACCGCCAGGTGATCCGCAGCTACGAAGAACCGCTCAAGCACCGCGCCGGCTTCATCGTGCTCAGCGGCAACTTCTTCGACAGCGCCATCATGAAGATGTCGGTGGTCGGCGAGGCGTTCCGCAGCACCTATTTGAGCGACCCGCAGCAGCCCAACTGCTTCGACGCCCGCGCCATCGTCTTCGACGGCCCGGAGGACTACCAGGCGCGCATCAACGACCCGGCGCTGGAAGTGGACGAGCGCTGCATCCTGGTGATTCGCGGCTGCGGCACCGTGGGCTACCCCGGCAGCGCCGAGGTGGTGAACATGGCGCCGCCGGCCGAGCTGATCAAGCGCGGCATCGACTCGCTGCCGTGCCTGGGCGATGGCCGCCAGAGCGGTACCTCGGCCAGCCCGTCGATTCTCAACATGTCCCCGGAAGCAGCGGTGGGCGGCGGCCTGGCGCTGCTGCGCACCGGCGACACGCTGCGCATCGACCTCAACAGCCGCAGCGTCAACCTGCTGGTGGACGACGCTACCCTGGACCTGCGGCGCCAGGAGGCCCTGCCGGCCATCCCGGCCTCGCAGACGCCGTGGCAGGAGCTGTACCGGCAACTGGTGGGGCAATTGTCCACCGGCGGTTGCCTGGAGCCGGCCACGCTGTACTGGCGGGTGATTCCGGAAAACGGCGCGCCGCGCCATTCTCACTGAGTGCAAGGACGGCCTTATGTCACTGACCATTGAAAATTCCCTGCCCCACGACTGGCAACGCGCCACGCTGATCGGCCGCGCCTGGTGCCCCGGCACCATCGCCGGCCCCGCCGTGGTGGTGATTCGCGACGGCCGTGTGCTGGACTGCACCGCCAGCTTCGCCACGGTGAGCGAACTGCTCAACCGCCACGACCCGCTGGCCGCCGTGCGCGGCGCCAGCGGCACCGACCTGGGCAGCGTCGAGGCGCTGCTGGGCAACAGCGGCGAACAGCGCGACGACCGCCGCCCTTCCCTGCTGGCGCCCATCGACCTGCAGGTGATCAAGGCCGCCGGGGTGACCTTCGCGGCCAGCATGATCGAGCGGGTGATCGAGGAAAAGGCCGCCGGCGACGCGCGCCAGGCCGAGCGCATTCGCGCGCTGGTGCACGAGGTGATCGGCGACAACCTGCGCGACCTGCAGCCCGGCTCGCCCCAGGCCATGCAGCTCAAGCAGGTGCTGATCGAACAGCACATGTGGTCGCAATACCTAGAGGTGGGCATCGGCCCCGACGCCGAGATTTTCACCAAGGCGCCGGTGCTGGCCGCGGTGGGCAGCGGCAGCGCCATTGGCGTGCACCCCGGCTCGCACTGGAACAACCCCGAGCCTGAAGTAGTGCTGGCGGTGGACAGCCACGGGCGCATTCATGGCGCCACCCTGGGCAATGACGTCAACCTGCGCGACTTCGAGGGCCGCAGCGCCTTGCTGCTGAGCAAGGCCAAGGACAACAATGCCTCGTGCGCGCTGGGGCCGTTCATTCGGCTGTTCGACGAGCATTTCAGCCTGGACGAGGTGCGCGGCTGCGAGGTGGGTTTGCGTGTGGAGGGCGAAGACGGTTATGTGCTGCAGGGCCGCAGTTCCATGGCGCAGATCAGCCGCGACCCCGAAGACCTGGCCGGCCAGGCGCTGAACGCCAACCACCAGTACCCCGACGGTTTCGTGCTGTTCCTGGGCACGCTGTTCGCCCCCACCGAAGACCGCGACCAGCCCGGCCAGGGCTTCACCCACAAGGCCGGCGACCGTGTCAGCATCCACAGCCCGGCCCTGGGCGGGTTGCACAACCACGTCACCGGCAGCGACCAGGCGCCGCCGTGGACCTTCGGCGTGGCGGCGCTGATGCGCAACCTCTCCCGCCGCGGGTATTTGTAGCCCGCCCCTGGCTGCGACTGTCTTTGTGGGAGCTGGCTTGCCAGCGAGTTTTCAGGGCCTCAACAGCTCGCTGGCAAGCCAGCTCCCACAACATCGCGTCCAGGGCCCACACGGTCCATCACGCCACCGGCAACCGCAGGTTCAACCGCAACCCCGGGTTAAGGTTCTGCGCCCACAACTCCCCGCCCTGCAACTGCACCCGGCAGCGGGCGATGGTCAGGCCCAGGCCAAAACCGTCGCCCCCCGGGCGGCTGGCGCTGAGGCGGGTGAAAGGCTCGAAGATGCCCTCCAATGCACCTTCCGCCACGCCCGGGCCCTGGTCATCGATCCACAAGTGCCAGTGGTCCGCCTCGCGCCGGCCGCCCAGGCGCACCTGGCCGTGGCTGGGGGAATGGCGGATGGCGTTGCGCAGGATGTTTTCCAGGGCCTGGGCCAGGCCGTTGAGGTGGCAACGCACCCAGCAGGCGTCGCCCAGGGTGTTGGGCAGCTGCTCGGGCTGCCAGCCGGACTCGAAGCAGGCGTCCTCGCGCAGCATCTCCCACAAGGTACCGACGTCCACGGCGTCCAGCGCCAGCTGCGGGCGTTCGGTGTCCAGCCACACCAGCTCCAGGGTATCGTCCACCAGCTGGCGCATGCCCTGCACCTCACGCGCCAGGCGCTGGCGCAGGGCCTCGGCGTCGGCGTCGCTTTCCACCGCCACCTGCAGGCGGCTCAGGGGCGTGCGCAGCTCGTGGGACATGTCGCGCAGCAGCCGCCGTTGCAGCGCCACGGTGCGTTGCAGGCGGTCGGCCATGTGATGAAAGGCGCGGCCCAGGTCGCCCAGCTCGTCGCCACGGCGGCTGATGGCCGGGTCCAGCCGCGCGCCCAGCTGGCCTTCGCGCAGGGCATTGGCGTAGGCATGCAGGTGCGCCAGCGGGCCGATCAGCAGCCGGTAGAGCAAGGCGCCCAGCAGCAGCGCCAGGGCGCCGGGCACCAGCCAGTGGGCCACCACCTGCCAGCCCACCGAGGTGGTGGGCACGAAACGCTCGGGCAGGCGCATCACCAGTTGGCCGCTGCCAGGGTCTACCGGAAAGGCGATCTTGATGATCGGCCGCTCGCGGGCGCGGTCGCTCATGGCCCAGTCCAGCTCGCGGGCGAAGCCCAGGCGGTGGCGCTCCACGCCGCTCAGGCGGCGCTCGCCCAGGGGTTGCAGGTCGGGGCCCAGCAGCACTGCCCAGCCCGGCTCGCGGGCGTTGAACTGCAGCAGCCAGCGGTCGATCTCCGCCGGGCCGCCGTTGCGCCACACCGCCTCGGCTTCGGCGGCGTAGCCCTGCAAGGTGTGCTGCGCGGCGGGCGACAGGCGATAGCCCTCGCGCTCGAAATGCATGCCCCAGGAACGGCTGACGCAGATGATCAAAAGGATCAGCACCAGCAGCAGCCCGCTCAGGCTCCAGAACAACGAGTGACGCCCCGGCAGCTTCATGGCTGGCTCCTCAGCACGTAGCCCTTGCCCCACACCGTCTCCACCCGGCCCTCGAAGCCGATGGCCGCCAGCTTGCGGCGCACGTGGCTGACGTGCAGGTCCAGCACCCGGTCCTGCAGCGAATAGGGGCGGTGCAGCACGCGCTGGTAGAGGAAGGTCTTGCTCAGCACTTCCTCGGGGTTGGCCAGCAGGGTTTCCATCAGCCGGAACTCCACCGGCGTCAGCCCGGCGCGGGCGTGGCCCAGCACCAGGTCCTGGCTGCCGTCGTCGCAGCGGCGCAGTGCCCCGCTCGCGTGGCACACCGGCGGCGTGCGCTCGTAGGCCACGCGGCGCAGCACGGCGTCGATGCGCACGTCCATCTCACCCATGCTGAACGGCTTGGGCAGATAGTCGTCGGCGCCCTGGCTGAAGCCGACGATGCGGTCCTGCTCGGCGCCCAGGGCCGACATCAGAATCACCGGCACGCGGTTCTGCCGCCGCAGCTGGCCCAGCAGGCTCAGGCCGTCGCGGCTGGGCAGCATGATGTCCATGAGGATCAGGTCGTAGCCGCGCCAGTCGTGCAGGTCGTCGCTGCCGGCGACGTCGTTGCACACGGTCACCTCGAAGCCGCGCTTGCGCAGGTGCTGGCCCAGGTGGGCGGCAAGCAACAGGTCGTCTTCCACGGCGAGGATTCGCGGCGCGGCAACAGGTGGGCAGGTACTGGCAATCACGGGGCAAGCTCTCGGCGGACTACGGGGCAACTCGGATGCAAATTATAATTGTTATCAAATATAGCCAAACCACCTTTACGAAATTTACAAACCGGCGCTGGGGGTAAATTTTGTAAATACGATTTACTCTCAATTACGACACCCTATCATCGCCCCCCGTCTGGACGACTGCCCCGCCCTGCGACATGGACTGCCGCGGCTGGGGCCTCAATCACTCAAGGGGAGTTATCGTCGTGCTTTTTCATGCCTCACTCAGTCGTCTCACGCTGGCCATCCTGGCGGCCTCCGTCTCACCCGCGCTGCTGGCCGAAGACGCTGCCATCACCCTGGACAACACCCTGGTCACCGCCGAGAAAGAACTCAAGCAGGCGCCGGGCGTGTCCGTGATCACCGCCGACGATATCCAGAAAGCCCCGCCGGTGAACGACCTGTCCGACATCATCCGCAAGATGCCCGGCGTCAACCTCACCGGTAACAGCGCGAGCGGCGTGCGCGGCAACAACCGCCAGATCGACATTCGCGGCATGGGCCCGGAGAACACCCTGATCCTGATCGACGGCCTGCCGGTGGAGTCGCGCAACTCGGTGCGCTACGGCCGCACCGGCGACCGTGACACCCGCGGCGACACCAACTGGGTGCCAGCCGATGAAGTGCAGCGCATCGAAGTGCTGCGCGGCCCCGCCGCCGCCCGCTACGGCAACGGCGCGGCGGGCGGCGTGGTGAACATCATCACCAAGCAGCCCACCCAAGAAACCCACGGCAACTTCAGCGTCTACACCGACATGCCCAAGGACAAGGACGAGGGCGCCACCAAGCGCGCCACCTTCGGCCTCAGCGGCCCGCTGACCGACAACCTGACCTACCGGGTGTACGGCAACCTGAGCAAGACCGACCGCGACAGCAGCGACATCAACGTGGGCCACGAAGCCGCCGGCGAAGCCGCCGCGTCGGGTGCCGAGGGCGTGCGCAACAAGGACATCAATGGCCGCCTGAGCTGGAAACTGGACGACCGCCAGAGCCTCGACTTCGACGCCAGCTACAGCCGCCAGGGCAACATTTACGCCGGTGACAACCAGTACAACCAGAGCCTGACCAGCAAGAAGGCCGCCAGCGCCGCGCCGTGGGTAGGCCGCGAAACCAATGTGATGTACCGGAACAACTTCGCCATCACCCACAACGGCGACTGGGACTTCGGCACCAGCAAGTTCTTCCTGCAGTACGAGCACACCCGCAACCGCCGCCTGGACGAGGGCCTGACCGGTGGCGTGGAAGGCACCATCGACTCCACCGACTTCTCCACCAGCGACCTGAAAAGCTACCTGGCCCACGGCGAATTCAACCTGCCGCTGGCCACCCGCCTGCCCCAGGTGCTGACCCTGGGCGGCGAGTTCAACCGCCAGGAACTCGATGACCCGGCCTCCACCAGCCAGGCGCTGTCCTCGGGCAGCTACTACAACGGCAGCACCGCCGCCGATAGCATCGCCGGCTTGGCGTCCGGTACGCGCAGCAGCAAGGCGGCCGCCAACATCGGCTCGCTGTTCGCCGAGGACAACATCGAGCCCTGGGAAGGCGCCACCCTGACCCCCGGCGTGCGCATGGACGACCACACCAACTTCGGCGTGAACTGGTCGCCCAGCCTGAACATGTCGCAGAAGCTCAACCAGGACTTCACCCTGAAGGCCGGTATCGCCCGGGCGTTCAAGGCGCCCAACCTGTACCAACTCGACCCTAATTACCTGCTGCTGAGTTCGGGCAACGGCTGCCCCATCGGCAGCACCGGCAGCTGCTATATCCAGGGCAACGACGACCTCAAGGCCGAGACCAGCGTCAACAAGGAAATCGGCCTGCAGTTCAAGCGCGACGGCTGGGTGGCGGGCCTGACCTTCTTCCGCAACGACTACCACAACAAGGTAGTGGCCGGCACCGACGTGCTGGGCTACTCCTCGGGCGGCAACATGATCCTCAAGTGGGAAAACGCCAGGAAGGCCGTGACCCAGGGCCTGGAAGCCAACCTGACGGTACCGCTGGCCGACAACCTGACCTGGACCACCAACGGCACCTACATGCAGGAAAACAAGGACCTGGACACCGGCAACGTGCTGTCGATGATTCCCAAGTACACGGTCAACTCGATGCTGGACTGGCAGGTGAACGACAAGCTTTCCACCCAGCTGAGCATCACCAGCTTCGGCCGCCAGAAGCCACCCACCGTGGGCACCACCAAGGTCGACGCCGCCGGCGTGAACACCGAAGAGGTGGGCGCCTACAGCCTGGTGAACCTCAACGTCGGCTACCAGGTGACCAAGAACGTGCGCCTGGGCGCCGGCGTGAACAACCTCTTCGACAAGAAGCTGTACCGCGAAGGCAACTCCAACAGCGCCGGCGCGGCCACCTACAACCAGCACGGCCAGGCGGTGTACGCCAGCGTGGCCACTTCGTTCTGATGCTTTACAAATGTACCAAAGTGTAAAAATCAGAATGCGAATCATTGCTTATTGATATGATCGCTGCCCCGCGGACCACCGCGGGGCATGCCCCCTTTAAACATGGAGTCTTCGATGAAACCTCGCAATCGCGCGCTGTCCCCCGCCAGCCAACTGTGCAAGCTGGCCTCGCTGATCGGCCTGATGAGCCTGGGCATGCAGGCCGCCATGGCGCAGTCGGCGTTCGACACCCCGGACCCGGACTACCAGGGCCAGATCATGGCCATGCCGGCCGAAGGCGGCGCCATCACCGCCGGCAGCGACGTGCACCTGATGGGCCGCGGCTTCAAGCCGGGCCAGCACATCACCCTGACCCGCGGCACCACCGTGCTCAACGCCGAAGCCTACGTGGCTGACGCCCAGGGCGGCTTCAAGGGCGAACTGAAAGTGCCGGCCGACGCCGCCGTGGGCCAGCAGCCAATCGTGGTCACCGTCAGCAACCCGGCGGCCGCCGCCGTGCTGCCGCTGAAGATTTCGCCGGTGGTGCCGCTGTCGGGCACCGAGCGCTTCAAGCAGACCAGCACCAAGCTGGTGCCGGGCCTGTACCAGTCGGCGGTCAGCGCCAAGAGCGGCGCAGTGTTCGTGACCGCCGCCGTGGGCCGCCCGCCGGTGAAGGAATCGCAGCTGCTCAAGCTCAACCCCAACACCCTGGCCGTCGAAGCCCGCGTCACCCCGGCCGCCGCCCCGGGCCGCGAGCCGGGGAACGTCTATGCCGTATACGGCGTGGGCGTCGACGACCGCAACGGCAACGTCTGGGTCACCAACACTCGCCAGAACAGCGTGGCCGTGTACCGCCAGTCCGACCTGGGCCTGGTCAAGCAGTTCGCCCCCGACACCGTCGCCCACGCCCGTGACGTGGTGGTGGACGCCGGCCTGGACAAGGCCTTCGCCGGCGCCACCGGCACCTCGACCATCGTCATGTTCGACGCCGGCAAGCAGACCATCGAACGCACCATCGAGATCAAGTCCAACCAGCGCGGCGAGCGCGCCGCGCCGTTCACCGTCGCCAGCCTGCACCTGGACGCCCAGAACCACAAACTCTACACCGTGAGCCTGAGCACCAACGAAGCGGCGGTGATCGACGCCAAGACCGGCAACGTGGAAAAAGTGTTCCCCATCGAAGGCGTGAAAATGGCCATGGGCGTAGCATACGACGCCAAGACCAACCGCCTGTTCGTGGCCGCGCAGAACAGCGACAACCTGGCCATCGTCGACGTCGCCAGCGGCAAGACCCTGCACCTGGTGCCGACCGGCGCCGGCCCGCTGAACGTCACCTTCGACCCGGTCAAGCGCCTGGCCTACGTCAGCAACCGCGGCGCCGGCACCGTCACCGTGGTCGACCCGGACGGCAAGCTGGTGGCCAACCTGGACGACGGCACCTTCCCCAACCACGTGGCCACTGACGGACAGGGCAACGTGTTTGCGGTGAACAAGTCCAAGGGGCCGGATGACAAGGATGGCGACCGCATCACGCGCATCACCCAGGTGCGCTGATAGCCCCCTGACGCGGCCTTGCGGCCGCTGCTACGGGTTGACCTGTAGCAGCGGCCGCAAGGCCGCGTCACAGGCGACGCGAAGCCTGAACAGCCGGCTGATGGCTGCCCAACCATGCGCCCACTGCCACCACCAAAATCGCCCCCGCCGCACTCGCCGGCCAATGCAGCCACGTCACTTCGACCAACCCCGGCACCAACTGCGCGCTGTCCCCCGCCATGCCGCCCGCGATCCAGCCGATCAACCCCGCGCCCGCCTGCACCAGCCACGGCCAGCGCTGCATCGCCGCCAGCACGAAGCGGCTGCCCAGGACGATGATGGGAATGCTGACCAGCACCCCCGCCGCCACCAGGTAGACATTGCCCTGCCCTGCCCCGGCCACCGCCAGCACGTTGTCCAGGGACATCACTACGTCGGCGACGATGATGGCCTTGATGGCGCCCCACAGGCGCGTGCCGCCATCGATTTCCTCGGCGTCATCTTCACGGTTGGCGGCCAGCTTGATGCCGATCCACAACAGCAACAGCGCCCCCACCAGCTTCAACCACGGCACCGCCAGCAGCTGCATGGCGAAGCCCAGCATCACCACCCGCACGCCAATGGCCCCGGCCATGCCGCCGTAGATGGCCTTGCGCTGCAGCGCCTTGGGCAGGCGCCGGCAGGCCATGGCGATGACCACGGCGTTGTCGCCGCCCAGCAGCAGGTCGATGGCGATGATCTGCGCCAGGGCAGTCCACAGGAAAGGGTCGGTTATCCAGTTCACGGGGGCACCTCAATGAACGAACAGCGGGAAGATGCCGGTCAGCAGCGACACCGCCAGCAGGATCAGGCAGCTCACCAGCGACCAGCGCAGGGTGTAGCGCTGGCTCTCGGCGTAGTCGAGCTTGAGCATGCTGACCACAAGGTAGGTGGACGCCACCAACGGGCTGAGGATGTGCACCGGCTGGCCGATCAGCGAGGCGCGGGCCATCTCGATGGCGCTGATGCCATGGGCCTGGGCGGTCTGCGCGAGGATGGGCATGATGCCGAAATAGAACACGTCGTTGGACACCAGCCAGGTCACCGGAATGCTCACCAGCGCGGTGATCACCGCCATGAACGGCCCGAACGCTTCCGGTATCACCTTCAGCAGGCCCTGGGCCACCGAGTCGGCCATGCCGGTGCCGGTCAGCACGCCGGTGAACACGCCGGCGGCGAAGATCAGGCTGGACACCGCCAGGATCGGCGGCGCATGCAGCTCCAGCTGCGCCTGCTGATCCTTGAGCCGCGGGAAGTTGACCACCAGCGCCAGGCACGCGGCAATCATGAACAGGTAGCTCAGCGGCAGCAGTTCCAGGCACAGCGCCAGGATCAGCAGCACCGTCAGGCACCAGTTGAAGACAAAGCGCCAGCCGCTGTCGCCACGGTGCTCCTTGTGGTCGGCAAAATGACCGTTGAGGTCAATGGCACCGCCCAGGCGCGCGCGCTCGCGGCGGCCGAACAGCCAGGCCAGGGCGAAGGTCCACAGCATGCAGGCCAGCAGGCCCGGCAGCATGGGCACGAACATCTCGCCCACGTCCACGTGCAACGCCGTGGCCGCCCGTGCGGTCGGCCCGCCCCAGGGCACCATGTTGCCCAGCCCCGCCACTTGCAGCAGCAGGCAGCACACCATGGGCAGCGACAGGCCCAGGCGTTTGTAGATGGGCAGGAACGCCGACAGCACGATCATATAGATGGTGGCGCCGTCACCGTCCAGGGCGACGATGAACGCCAGCGCTACGGTGCCGACGAAGATTTTCACCGGGTCACCGCGCACCGCGTTGACGATGCGCGTCACCAGCGGGTCGAACATGCCCGCCTCGGTCATGGTCAGGAAGAACAGCATGGCGAACACCATCATCACGCCGTTGGGCGCAACCATGCGCACGCCGTCGAGGATAAATTTACCGACGTCGGCGTGGAAGCCGCCGATCAGCGCGAACACCGTGGGGATCAGGATCAGCGCGGTCAACGCCGAGAGTTTCTTGCTCATCAGCAAGAAGATGAAGCAGGCCAACATGATAAAACTGAGCATCATGAGCATGGCGTTTTCCTGTTTTTTATAGTTGTACAGGGGGTGCCGCGAGCGGCATCACCGCAACCGATGATGCCGACATTCTAGCCAGTCAGACGGGCAGGCCCTTGCTGCGCAGCAATGAATCGAAGCGCTCCGGGTCGGCAGTGCCAGCGCGGTTGGTCTCGCGGATGCCCGCCTCGCGGTCCAGGTGCGCCAGGGTCCTGGGCAGCAGCGCCGCAGCGTCCTGGGCAGGGATGGCGATGACGCCGTCGGCGTCGCCCAGCACCAGGTCGCCGGGCAGCACGCACAGGCCGGCGCAGGCGATGGGCACGTTGATCTCGCCCGGGCCGTCCTTGCTCGGGCCGCGGTGGGTGTGGCCGGCAGCGAACACCGGGACGATGCCCTCGGCCAGTTCTTCCAGGTCGCGCACGGCGCCGTCGATGACGATGCCGCCCAGCTTCACCCGCAGCGCGGTGGTGCGCACCAGGCCGCCGATGACCGCCTGGCTGACGTCGCCGCCGCCGTCGATGACCAGCACGTCGCCGGCCTGCACCATCATCAGCGCCTTGTGCACCATCAGGTTGTCACCGGGGCGCACGCGCACGGTGAAGGCCGGGCCGCAGAGCTTCAGCGACAGGTCGCCGTGGTAGGCGCGCAGGCCGCGGGCGCCGATGCTGCGGCCCATGCAGTCGCCGGCCACCGCTACGGGAATCTCGCGGAAGGCGTGCACCAGGTCTGCCGGCAGGCTGGCGACGCGTGGGTTGATGCGGTAGCCCGCAGGCCATTGTTGAGCGGTCATGGCAGTACTCCAGTTCAGTGTTGAAGAACCTGTGGGTTGACGCAGGCGCTGGCCGCAGGCGGCGTGCCGTCAAGGAAGCCCAGCACGTTGCGCGCGGCGCCCGCGGCCATGGCCGCCAGCGCCGCCGGGGTGGAACCACCGACGTGCGGGGTCAGCACCACGTTGTCCAGGCGCAGCAGCGGGCTGTCGGCCGGCAGCGGCTCGACGGCCATGGTGTCGAGGCCGGCGGCGTACAGTTGGCCGCTGGCCAGCGCCTGCACCAGCGCAGCTTCGTCCACCACTTCGCCACGGGCGGTGTTGATCAGCAGCGCGCCTTCGGGCAGCAGCGCCAGCTGTTCGGCGCCGATCAGGTTGCGGGTCTGGGCGGTGAGCGGCACGTGCAGGCTGAGCACCTGGCTGCGCCCGAGCAACACGCTCAAGTCGTCGATGCGCTCGGCGCCATCCAGCGCGGCGTCGGCGGGCAGCAGCGGGTCGTGCACCAGCACCTGCATGCCGATGGCCTGGCAGGCCCGGGCCACGCGCCGCGCCACCTGGCCAAAGCCGATGAGGCCCAGGCTACGGCCGCTCAGCTCCAGGCCGTCCTGGGCACGAGACCAGCGGCCCTGGCGAATTTCCCGATCCATCCAGCTGACCCGGCGGGCGGCGGCGAACATCAGGCCCAGGGTCATTTCGGTGACCGACTGCGCGTTGGCGCCGGGCGTCACGTACACCGGGATGCCCCGCCCAGTGGCGGCGGCCACGGCGATATTGCTGACGCCGACGCCGTGCTTGGAAATGACTTTCAGGGTGGGACAGGCGTCGATGGCGGCGGCGGTCAGGTCCAGGGTGCGGGAGATAACGGCGTCCACCGGCTCGCGAGCGAGAATGCGTTCGATGTCGGCGGGGCCTTGCTCGGGCGTCACGTACAGCACCCGGCAACCCTGGGCCCGCAGCAGTTCCAGGCCAGCGGGCGCCAGGCGTGGGGCGGTCACAAGAATGGTATGAGGCATGGGCAGGATCTCTGGCTTGTTATTGTTCGCTGCCGAAAGTATCCCCGCGGTTATCCTTTATTTCTATTAGCGTATTTTCAAGAAATCATTCTCCGTAGGAATGATTTAGTTGCAGGATCCCAATGAAGCGCCGCGTGGCCGGCGACAGGTAGCCGTCAGCGCGGTGCAGCACGCCAAAGCGCCGGGCCATGGTGGTCAGCGGGTTGGGAATTTCCACCAGGCCGCCGCCGTGGCGGCTGTCGGCCAGGTTGCGCCGTGAGAGGAAACTCAGCAGCCCGGTCTCGGTGATGAGGTTGGGCACCGCGGCGATGGAGCTGGTGGCGATGGCCACCCGCGGCGCCGGCAGCCCCTGGGCCAGGAACGCCTGGTCCAGCCACTGGCGCGTGGCCACCGATGGCGCTGAGAGAATCCAGCGGTACTCGCACAACGCTTCCAACGGCACCTGGCGCCCGGCCAGCGGGTGGTGGGCGCTGGCGGCCACCACCACTTCGTCACTGGCGATGGGCAACTCCACCAGGTCATCGTTGCGGGTGCCCAAGGGCCCCACCACCAGGTCCAGCAGGTCCTTGCGCAGGGAGTCGTGCAGCACGTCGTTCATGCCAATTTGCAAATCCAGCACCACCGCCGGCGCTTCTTCCTGTAACAGCCGGCACGCGCGCGGCATCAGGTATTCAGCAGTGGTGGCTGCCGCGCCGACGCGAATGGTGCCGGCCAGGCCCTTGCCCAGCGACGAGGTCTGCCGATGGGTTTCGTCGAGCATGCGCTCGATCAGCAGCGAGCGGTCGCGCAGCAGCTGCCCGGCATCGGTGAGACGGATGCCGCGGCCAATGCGCTCGAACAACTCGGCGTCGTAGGCGCTTTCCAGGCGGTCGATGCACTTGGACAACGCCGACTGGGAGATATGCAGCGCCTCGGACGCCCGCCCCAGGTGGCCCAGTTCGGCGACCTTGATGAAGTAGACCAGGTCGCGAATCTGCAGGTTGATGCTCATCGAGGCGGTGCTCCCGGCGATCCTTGTGGGTGTGCGCGGGAGGATACCTTATGCGGCAGCGATTCCGCGCCAGGGCACCACGCCCAGCAGCACCGCGCTGGTGAGCAGCACCAACATCAGGCCAATCACCCAGGGGAAACAGCGCCGCTGGTTGTCGCCATAGTTGAGGTCCAGCAGCGCCACCAGCAGATAGGTGGATGCCACCAGCGGGCTGAGCAGGTGCATGGGCTGGCCCAGCACCGAGGCGCGGGCCATGGCCACCGGCTCGATGCCGTAGGCATGGGCGGTCTGCGCCAGGATGGGCAGCATGCCGAAGTAGAACGCATCGTTGGTGACCGAATAGGTGGCCACACCGCTGAACAGCGCCGTCACTGGCCCCAGGTAGGGGCCCAGCCAGGCGGGGGTGACCAGCAGCAGGTCCTTGGCCATGGCGTCGACCATGCCGGTGCCGAACAGAATACCGGTGAACACCCCGGCCGCGAGAATCAGCCCCACCACCGAGATCACGTTGTAGGCGTGGGCGCTCAGGCGCTCCTTCTGTTCCTGCAGGCTGGGGTAATTGATCATGAGCGCCACCGCCGTCGCCGCCACGAACAGAATCGGCAACGGCATGAGGCCCATGATCAGCGCCACCAGCAGGCCGACGGTGAGCAACACGTTCACCCACAGCATGCGGGGCCGGCGATAGTCGGGGGTGTGGGCGATGTCACGTTTCACCGCGTCGAACTCGGCGTCGGTGAGCACGCCCACCCGGCGCCGCTCGCGCAGGCCGAACACCAGGGCCACGCCCAGGTTGTAGATGAACCCACAGGCCATCACCGGGATCAGCGGCACGAACACTTCGGCCACCTCCACGTGCAACGCCGACGCGGCCCGCGCGGTGGGCCCGCCCCACGGCAGGATGTTCATGATGCCGATGGCCATCACCATCAGCGTGGCCATGTACTGCACAGACAGGCCCAGGCGCTTGTACACCGGCAGCAGCGCCGACACGCAGATCATGTAGGTGGTGGAACCGTCGCCATCCAGGGCCACGCACAGGCTCATCACTGCGGTGCCCAGGTAAATTTTCAAGGGGTCGCCACGGGCCACACGGACCACGCCGCGCACCACCGGGTCGAACACGCCGGCGTCGGTCATGATGCTGAAGTAGACGATGCTGAACATCAGCAGCGCCGCCGTGGGGCCCAGTTTCTGCAGGCCGTCGAGCATCATCGGGCCAATCTGCGGGCCGGCCACCAGCAGCCCGAACGCAATGGGCACCACCACCAAAGCCACCAGCGCCGACATGCGGCGCGTCATGATGAGCGCCATGAAGGCCGCGACCATGGAACCTCCGAGGAAGGTCAACATAGGGTTGTCTCCGCAGCGCGCCGGCCGTGCCGGCGCGGATTATTGTTGTTATGGGACCGTCATGGCGACGGGAGACGGCAGCGGTGGCTCAGGCCCGGGCCAGGTGCAATTCCTCCTTGAGCATCTGCAGGTCCGCGGCGCTGATGCTCAACCCTTCACTGCGCGCCCGCGCGGCAGCGAGGTTTTCGCGCTCGCCGGGCATGTGCACGCAGTCAAAGCCGTCGGCCAGCGGCAGCGCCCGGGCGCGTTGCACCAATTCATCGGCGCGCTGCAGGTAATCGGCCATGGGCAATGCAGCGTCGGGGCGGAAGGTGATGAAGGTATGACCCACGTTCTGTGGTCGGGTGAAATCAGTGTTCTGGTTGCGCACCTGGCCACCGAAGGCGGCGCCGGACATGACGCCAGCCATCAGTTCCATCATCAGCCCCAGGCCCGAGCCCTTGGGCCCGGCCATGGGCAACACCACGCCGTCCAGCGCCGCGGCCGGATCGGTGGTGGGCGCGCCGTGGGCGTCCAGCGCCCAGTCGCCGGGAATCGATTCCCCCAGCCGTGCGGCGCGACGGATCTTGCCGAACGCCACCACCGAGGTGGCCATGTCCAGCATGATCGGCGCCAGCCGGCCAGGGGCGGCGAAGGCGAACGGGCTGGTGCCGAGGAACGGCGCCCGCGCGCCCCACACCGGCATCAGTGGCGGCGCGTTGGTCAGCACCAGCGCCCCCAGGCCGGCGTCCAGCGCCTGCTGCAGGTAGCTGGCGGCCATGCCGAAATGATTGCTGTTGGAGGCCAGGACCATGCCGATGCCGTGCTCGCGGCCGCGCTGGATGGCTTCGTCCATGGCCTTGCGCGCCACCAGGTAACCCATGCCGTTGTCGCCGTCCAGGTGCGCAGTGGCGCCCGGCCCGCCGCTGACGGTCAGCGCCGGGCGCGGGTTGACCACGCCCTCGCGCAGGCGCCGGGTATACACCGGGATGCGCCCGATGCCATGGGAGCTGACGCCACGGGCGTCGGCGTCAATCAGGCAATCGGCCACATAGCGGGCGTCGGCGTCAGCCAAGTGGGCGGCGAAAATGCGCGTCACTTGCCGGGACAAGTCTTCATGGGAAACAACGGCGGTTGCTGGCATCGGGTGTGCACCTGGCGGATGAGGTTGTAATGGGCCGCGGGATGCCCCGCGCCAAGGGCCAGGTCGGCTTCATCCGCTGTTCAGCCGCCTGCCTGTGCGCCTATTCTTGGACCCGTTCGCCAAGCCGGTCCAATGGCTAATTTTCCGCAACCGTTGAATCCGAGGAATAGGTGCGCCGCCCATGGATTACCGTGACCTGAGCTATTTCGAGACTATCGCCGAACTTGGCCACCTGGGGCTGGCGGCGGACCGGCTGTGCCGCACGCAGTCGGCGCTGTCCAAATGCGTGCGGCGCCTGGAGGCGGAATTGGACGCGCAGTTGTTCGAGCGCAGCGGCCGGCGCATTGCCCTCACCCCGGTGGGCGCGCTGTTGCTGGAGCGGGCGAAGATCATGCGCCGCGGCATGGAGGAATCGCGGCGCCAGATCGCCGATTTTTCCAAGGGCATCACCGGCCACGTGCGCCTGGGTGCGTCCACCACCATGGCCGAGCTGGTGCTGCCGACGGTGACCGCGCGCTTCCTGGCCGATGCACCGAAGGTAACCATGGAGCTGAAAATCGGCATGAACGACATGCTCCGCGACCTGCTCAATGCCGGCCACATCGACATCATGCTGGGGCCGTTGGACAGCAGCGACACCAGCAACATCGCCCTACCGTTGCTGGACGACGAAGTGGTAGTGGTCGCAGCCCCCGGGCACCCGATCTTCGCCGGCCCCATGGACCTGGCACAACTGGCCCGCTACCCGTGGATACTCGCCTCCACCCAGGCCTCCACCCGGCGCTGGCTGGACACCCAGCTGAGCCAGGCGGGCCTGCCGCCGACGGCGGTGCAAGTGGAGACCAACTCAATCCTGTCGCTGCCGGGGCTGATCGTGGAAAACCAGTTGCTCAGCCTGCTCTCACGGCGCAACCTCGGCCCTGGGCGGCCAGGGCACCCGCTGCAGGAAGTACCCATCGCCGGCACCACCATGAAACGCACCTTTGGCGTGATTTACCGGCAGGAAAGCTTTTTGTCACCCGCCGCCGTCTGCCTGCTCAATGTACTGAGGAATGGCGAATGGGCGGCCTTGAGCCCTTGAGGAATTGCACGATGCCGCCACACCCGCCCTTTTCCGGCGCCAAGATCGCCCTGCTGTGCGAAGGCCAGATCCTCACCTACCAGCGCGACGACAAGCCGAGCATCCCCTGGCCAGGGCTGTGGGACTTGCCCGGCGGTGGCCGCGAAGACGATGAAACGCCTGTGCAATGCGCCGCCCGCGAGACCTGGGAAGAGTTCGGCTTGACCCTGGATGAGAGCTGGATCGTCTGGACCCGGGTCTACCCTGGCCAGGGCATGAACGGGCTGGACACCTGGTTCTTCGTCGCCCAGGTGCCGGTGGGCACCTTCGCGCAGGTGGTGTTTGGTGATGAAGGCCAGCGCTGGGAGGTGACCAACGTAGAGGCTTTTCTGGCCCGTTCCGACGGCATCGACCGGCTGCAGGCGCGGCTGCGCGAGTACCTTTCGGCACAGTGACGGGTCTCAAAGGGTAACAGTTCAAGGATTGTCCGAAGCGGCCGCCACGATACAATTCCGGCCTCCAGACTCTGCGGCAACTTCAAGACGATAAAGGAGTGAGCAGCGATCAATTGCAACGCGGCAATGACCTGAAGGTTGGCTATCGTGATGCTGAACATGACATGGTGGAACTGTCGACTTGCACCACCGGCGGCAGGCGCCTCGCGATACCCCATCACCCCGGCCTTCGATGAAATCATCAGGTCGCTGCTGCAGGACCGGAATTCGGACATCGTTGGACTATGCGAAGTTGATGACACGGATATCGAACATATAGAGCAATTGCTGCAACGCCCCGCCCTCTCACACTTCAAGGTCATCAGCCTTTACAAAAAAGGCCGCTCCATTGACGACTTGTGCCTGATCTACAACACAACCCGGCTTGTTCCGAGGGGTACGCCGCAGTACGCCAACGCTCGTGATACCACTTACGACACGTGGCTGAAAGCAGGTGTTTTCATATGCCTTGAGTTGCACGGCCTTGGGCCTGTATTCATCGGGCTGTCTCACTGGCAAAGCCGTAACACCCTGCCAGAGGGCTCACCCTCGCGTTTCAAGCTGGGCGTGGCGCTAAATGCGACGGTGACGAAAATTCGTCGTGAAAACCCAGGCGCGCCCATCATTCTGTGCGGTGACTACAACGACGAGCCCTTTGACCCCTCCGTGGTACATGGGCTGGGCGCCACCCGCGATGTCTCGCTGCTCAAGACCCGGAAAAACGCCCTGTTCAACCCATTCTGGCCCCTGATGGGGTCCCCCAGTTGCAGCGAACTGCCTCCCGGCACGTTCCTCACCAGTGGCAAGGGCGTGTCCTCGCTGCTGATGTTCGACCACATGATGCTGTGCTCGGCGGCCTTGCGCTGCTGGAAAGTGGCGGATAGAGCGGTGCTCAATGAGATACCCGCCAAGGAATGGAAAAAAGTATCAGACCACTACCCTATCTTCCTGACTCTCAAGAGCGCCACCCCATGAACTTTCTAGACGCCGTAAAACAGGGAATGTGCAAGGCGCGCGAGGCCGATGCTGCCACGTGTGAAGTCAACACGATATTCGAGGCCATCAACCTGGACCTGGCGCGATTCGACGAATCGGTAAACCTCAAGCTTGCACGAACGGTATCCACCGTCGCGTCAATAAAATCAGTGACCAGCTTCTTCACCGAAGTCACCAGCGAATACGCCCCCGAAGATGTCATCCAACTCACCGTGACAACACAGGGCGCTTCGACCACGTCGGTCATCGCGAAGTGGCGCCAGCACACCGATGGCTTCCCTTGCGTGCTGTCATTTGAAGGGGAAGAGTTCACCTGCACAACGGGCGATGACCTGCGCGCTGCTTTCTCGGAGCTGTTCAGCACGGCCAGCTTCGGCCGGGCGCTGGTGGCGTCATTGGAATAAGCGGAAACCCGGGCTGCGGGCGGGTCTGGTAGAATAGCGGCCTAGATCCGCCCATCACCCATGGGCCCTCGGCAGCATGCACCCTGACCATGCCGCCCCTACGCCCAGAATGTCCGAGCAATATGTCTACCAATACCGCTGCCGTAACTGCCGTTGAACCCTCGCGCCGCTTCAGCGTTGCCCCCATGATGGACTGGACAGACCGCCACTGCCGCTTCTTCCTGCGCCTGCTCTCCGCCAACGCCCTGCTCTACACCGAGATGGTCACCACCGGCGCGCTGCTCAACGGTGACGCCGCGCGCTTTCTGCGCCACGACGACACCGAGCATCCGCTGGCGCTGCAACTGGGTGGCAGCACGCCTGCCGACCTGGCGGCGTGCGCGCGCCTGGCGCAGGAGGCCGGGTATGACGAGGTGAACCTGAACGTCGGGTGCCCCAGTGACCGGGTGCAGAACAACATGATCGGCGCGTGCCTGATGGGGCACCCGGCGTTGGTGGCCGATTGCGTGAAGGCGATGCGCGATGCGGTGTCGATTCCGGTGACGGTGAAGCACCGCATCGGTATCAATGGCCGCGACAGTTATGCCGAGCTGTGCGATTTCGTCGGCCAGGTGCGTGAGGCCGGGTGCCGCAGCTTTACTGTGCATGCGCGCATTGCGATTCTGGAGGGCCTGTCGCCCAAGGAGAACCGTGATATTCCGCCGCTGCGCTATGACGTGGCGGCGCAGTTGAAGGCTGATTTCGCGGACCTTGAAATCGTGCTGAACGGCGGCATCAAGACCATGGCCGAGTGCCAGGCGCACCTGAATACGTTTGACGGGGTGATGCTGGGCCGCGAGGCGTATCACAACCCGTACCTGCTGGCGACGGTGGACCAGGAGCTGTTCGGCAGCACGGCGCCGGTGATTTCCCGTGCCGAAACCCTGGCGAAGATGCGCCCCTATATCGCCCGGCATATCGAGGAAGGTGGCGCGATGCATCACGTGACCCGGCATATCCTCGGCCTGGGCCAGGGTTTCCCGGGGGCACGCAAGTTCCGCCAGTTGCTGTCGGTGGACATTCACAAGACCAACGACCCGCTGGGGTTGCTGGACCAGGCAGGTGGGTTGCTCGAAGGTCGCTGATGCCCTGTAGCAGCGGCCGCCAGGCCGCGTCATGGACGTTGCGCACGTGACGCTGCCTTCGGCAGCTGCTACGGGGAACCGTTGCGGCCTTTTGGGGCTCTAAACGGCAGTCTTCTTCCACCCGATGGCCGCAGCGCTTGAGCGCTTGGCGGCGGTCGGGTAATGTCACTCAATCGCACAGGACAGAGCACGCTCATGACTTCCAAGCTGGAACAACTCAAGCAATTTACCACTGTGGTTGCCGACACCGGCGACATCGATGCGATCAGCCGCCTCAAGCCCGTGGACGCCACCACCAACCCTTCGCTGCTGCTCAAGGCCGCGTCGATGCCCGGCTACGCCGAGCTGCTGAACGACGCCGTGCGCGACGTGAAGGGCGATATCGGCCTGGCCTGCGACCGCTTCGCGGTGTCGGTGGGCAGCGGTATCCTCAAGGTGATCCCGGGCCGCATCTCCACTGAAGTGGACGCCCGCCTGTCGTTCGACGAACCAGCCCTGCTGGGCAAGGCCCACCAGTTGATCGACCTGTACGACAAGGCCGGCGTTGGCCGCGACCGCGTGCTGATCAAGCTGGCGTCCACCTGGGAAGGCATCCGCGCCGCCGAGAAGCTGGAGAAGGAAGGCATCCAGACCAACCTGACCCTGCTGTTCTCGTTCGCCCAGGCCGCCGCCTGCGCCGACGCCGGGGTGTTCCTGATCTCGCCGTTCGTGGGCCGCATCTACGACTGGTACAAGAAGTCCACCGGCCAGGAATACACTGGCGCCGAGGACCCGGGCGTACAGTCGGTCACCCGCATCTACAACTACTACAAGGCCAACGGCTACGACACCGTGGTGATGGGCGCCAGCTTCCGCAACATCAGCCAGATCGAAGAGCTGGCCGGTTGCGACCGCCTGACCATCAGCCCCGAGCTGCTGCAGAAGCTGTCGGATGACACCGGCACCCTGGCGCACAAGCTCAAGCCAGGCAATGGCGGCGAAGCCAAGCACCCGTTGACCGAGGCGCAGTTCCGCTGGGAGTCCAACGAGGACGCCATGGCCACCGAGAAGCTGGCCGAAGGCATTCGCCAGTTCGCCCGCGACCAGGAAAAACTGGAAGCGCTGCTCAAAGCCAAGATCTGATCGCGCCGCAGCAATGAAAAAAGGGCGACTCCCACGGGAGTCGCCCTTTTTTGTGCCTGGCCTGGCGGAAGAATTGCGATGGCCGCATCGCGAGCAAGCTCGGCTCCTACAAAGGCGAGCCGGGTCAGCTGCGCTCGAGGGCGCTGACCAGGTCGTGGAACGCCTCGCGGTTGGAGTCGTTCAGGCCCATCAGGATCTTGTGCGCCTCCAGCACCTTGGTGCGCACGATGTCTTCGGACTGGTCCTGGGACGGCAGGTCGGTCAGGCACTCGGGGCACGGGATCGGCCGGCCGACGATGTTGAACACCTGGTCGAAGCCCATGGATTGCAGCAGGCGCGTGATGTCCTCGTGGGTCGTGACCACGGTGGGCAGCAAGCCAACTTTCTGCCGCGACAGGATCGACAGCTTGGCCAACAGGCCCAGCGTGGTGCTGTCAATGCTGCGCGTCTCGGTGAGATCGATGACGATCGCCGAGAAGTTCAGGGCAGTGAAGATCTTCTCAATAGTCGCATCCAGCGCCGAACACAGGGTCAGGCGCACTTCACCAACAAATTTCAGCACGAAAGTGCCATTTTGTTCAGCGAACTGGATTCTACCAGTACTCATTCTAGGTTCCTGCTTAGCACCATCAGGGCGATATCATCCGGCATCTCCCCAAGCGTGGCCAATCCAAACTTGCGCCGCAGGCCATCCAGGCCGCCGCCGACTTCCTTGACGATTTCCGGCAAGGCAGCCTCTTTATCTTTGAGTGTTTCGCCGGGCAAAAGGTCCAGAATGCCATCAGAGAACAAGGTCAAGCTGAAGCTCTCCGGCAATTCCAGCACGTGGTCAGTGTAGGTGGCCTCATTGAACAGGCCCACCGGCAAGCCACGCCCTTCCAGGTAACGCACCTGGCCCTGGCTGAAGAACACCGGCAGCGGCAAGTGCCCGCCGATGCTGTAGGTCAGCAGCCCCGTGTCTTCGTCGATCACCCCGCCCACCATGGTCACATGCTTGCCCAGCTTGCAGTTGATCAGCCCGCGGTTGATGTGGCCCAGCACTTCCGACGGCTTGAACTCCGGCAGGGTGCCATTGCGCTTGAATTCGAACATCAGGCGCGTGGTCATGAATTTCAACAACACGGTCACGAAGGCCGAGGAGGCACCATGCCCGGAAACGTCAGCCAGATAGAATGCCACTCTACGCTCATCAACGCGAAAACAGTCGACGAAATCACCTGAAAGGTACAAAGAGGGGATTATCTGGTGTTCGAAGGTGAAGCCGTCGACCACCCACGGGCTCTCGGGCAGCATGTTCATCTGCACCTGGCGCCCGGCGTTCTGGTCCTCCTGCAACAGGTGCAGGCTGGCTTCCAGTTCGCGGTTGGCGGTTTCCAGCTTTTCGCGATAACGCTGGTTTTCCTTCAGCAACCAGGCACGGTCGAGCGCCCGGCGCACCGAGTGCTCGAGCACCGCCAGGTCTTCGAGGGGCTTGATCAGGTAGTCGGACGCACCCAGGCGCAAGGCCTCGACGGCGTCGTTCATGACCCCGGCACCGGACAGCACGATCACCGGCATGTCCGGCGCGCGCTCGGTGACCTGGCGGATCAGCTCAAGGCCGCCGACCTGCGGCATGCGCAAGTCGCAGATCACGAGATCGGGCTGTTCCTGCTCGAATACCTGAAGTCCCTCCAGGCCGTTGCAGGCCTGCAGGACGCTGAAACCACTGTCTTCCAGGTAGGCGGCGAGACTCGCACGCACTACGTCGTCATCATCGATTATCAGCAGCGTGGCACTGGTTTTCTGCATGTGGGCAAACGGCGCCAGAAATTGGTTGGCGTAAGGTACTCGGCCGGGCCTGAGCTCGCTTACTGGATTCACTTCTAGCCTCTCTTGGCAGTGGTTGCAAGGCCAAAGCCTGCCACACTGAACCAGAGGTGCCCTCTAAGGCGCAGACGGTACTCCCATCCGCCGGGTGTTTCAAGCGTGTGCCGATGGTCGCTTGCTGTCTTTACAGCGCAAATCACCGGGGGTTATAAAAACCTATCCGCAAGCAACCTAATGGAAGGATGCAGCCCATGTCCCAAGCCGAGCGCGACTTCGCCGAAAAACGTGATTTCATTCGCATGACGGTCAACGCCAAGGTGTTTCTCATCGTCGACGGCCAGCGCGTGCTGGGGGTGTGCCGCGACCTGTCCAGCACCGGCATGCAGATCGAGGCGCGCAGCGCGTTGCGGGTGGGTGACGTGGTGGGCGTGCACCTGCCCTCCGAGCACGCGGCGCTGCGCGATCTCGATGCCCAGGCGGAAGTGGTGCGCATCGAGGAACTGGGCGCCGGCTTGCAGACCATCGGCCTGAGCATCGTGGAGATGCGCTGAGCAGCAAAAAGGCGACCACATGGGTCGCCTTTTTTCATGCAGCGGTGAATCAGAAATCGTCGACGACGTGGCCGTCCTTGATCTTGTATTCGCGCGTCTGCAGGTAGGCGTTGCGGATGAAGATGTACTTGTCGCCGTTGATCATCTTCTCGGCCTGCAGCAGCTGGGCGCGGGTGTCGACGATGCTCAGGGCGAACAGGCTGTTGCGCAGCGACATGTCGTCCATGTAGCGGTACGGCTGGGTGAAGCTGTCCGGGTACTTGGCGATGCCGTCACGCACGGTGCTCGGGCCCAGCAGCGGGATCATCACGTACGGGCCGCTCGGCACGCCCCATTTGCCCAGGGTGATGCCGAAGTCCTGGTCGTTGCGCTGCAGGCCCATGCGGGTACCCACGTCGAACAGGCCGGCGACGCCAAGGGTGGTGTTGAGCAGCAGGCGCGCGGTGTCGACGCCGGCGGCCTGGGGGTTGGCCTGCAGCACGTCGTTGGCGAAGTTGCCGACGTCACCGATGTTGTTGAAGAAGTTGTGCACGCCATCCTGCATGAACTGCGGCGTGATCCACTGGTAGCCCTTGGCGATCGGCTTGAGCGCGTAGGTGTCCAGCGTGTCGTTGAAGCGGAAAATGACACGGTTAGCCCCTTCCCATGGGTCTTCATCGGCGGCCTGGGCCACAACCGGGGCCAGGACGACGCCGGCGATCAGGCAGGCCTTGGCCAGACGATCGATCACACCCGTACCGATCAAGCGCATAGATGTTACTCCTTGGAATTCGATTCACGCCCCCGGGGGCGCATTACAGAGTGACCCAGTATAAAGCTTCTGCGCCGAATCCGTCAGTTTAGTCGCAAAGTGTTCCTTCTCCGACCAAAGTAGCGTCACGCCACATTCATACAACTGTCACGCATACCCCGTAGCCTTCATCGGTCCAAACAGGGAAGCCGACATGCCTGACACCGCACCCTGCGTCCCCACTTTCACCGCGCTGCTGTTCGGCCTGAGCGGCTGCCTGGTGGATTTCGGCGCACGCACCGAACCCGACGCCGGCCCTACCCCCGGCGCCCTGCAAGCGTTGAAACTGCTGCGTCACCAGGGCGTGCCCTGTGCGTGGCTGGATGAACTGGACGACACCCTCGCCCTACCCCTGGCCGCGCCGCTGCCGCGCTGGGTGAAAGCCGTCGGCGTGCCCGATGGCAACCCCTGGCCCGCCCCCGATGCCTGCTGGCAGGCGCTGATGCACTTGAACGTCTCGCGCCTGGACGGCTGCGTGCTGGTCAGTGGCAACCCGCGGTTGTTGCAGTCGGGGCTCAACGCCGGGCTGTGGACCGTGGGCCTGGCGTCGTGCGGGCCGCTGTGCGGGCTGTCCGCCGAGCAATGGGGCGAATTGGAAGCGCGCGAGCGCGACCTGCTGCGCGGCAAGGCCACGCTGAAGCTGTTCGCCCTGGGGGTGCATTCGGTGATCGATCACCTGGAAGAGCTGGAGGCCTGCCTGGCCGACATCGCCCTGCGTCGCTACAAGGGTGAAAAACCCTGATACGACTGCATTGATCAGGATCATGCAGGGAACGCGGCGGTGGATTAATCTAAAGGTCAGTCATGGACCTTTGGCACCGCGCCGCGGTCAATGGCTGTGCCTATCATTGAAGGGAGATCGCCATGCCTGCCCGCGAACTGCAAGAGCAATTGAACACATTGCGCGAGCAATTGGAGCAGAACCCGCCGCTTAACGAAGAGGAGCGTGCGAACCTGCACGACCTGATGGCCCAGATCGAGGCCGAGCTGCAACTGGAAACCGCCACCAACAACCCCAACCTCGCCGACGGCGTGAACCTGGCCGTGGAGCGCTTCGAAGTGGAGCACCCAGGGCTTGCCGGGACGCTGCGCAACATCGTCCAGACCCTGGGTGGCATGGGGATCTGACCCAGCCCTGTAGCCGCTGCCTTCGGCAGCGGCTACAGAATCCGTTACTGGCGCACCAACCGTGCGTTTTCCAGGGTGACCGCCGAGGTGCTGCGGTACGGGTTGATGTCCAGCCCGCCGCGGCGCACGTAGCGCGCGTATACCGTCAGCACCTGCGGGTCCAGCAGGCGCTGCAAGTCCATGAAGATGCGCTCCACACACTGCTCGTGGAAGTCCGAGTGCTGGCGGAAGCTCACCAGGTACGCCAGGAAGCTGGCGTGGTCCAGGGCCGGGCCGCGGTAGTGCACGGCCACGCTGCCCCAGTCGGGCTGGCTGGTGACCGGGCAGTTGGATTTCAGCAGATGGCTGTGCAGGCTCTCCTCCACCACGCGCGACGGGTCGCAACGCAGCAGCTCGGGCTGCGGGTGCTCGTAGCTGGAAATGCTCACGTCCAGGTCGTCGACACACACGCCCGGCAAGGCCACCACGCCTTCGGCCTGCACCTCGGCCAGCGAACGCACACGCACGCCTACCGGCTTGCCGGCAGCGGCAGACAGGTCCTTGACCAGGCAGGCTTCCAGCGCCTGCACGCTGTCGAACGGGGTCTGGTTCAGGGAGTTGAGGTACAGCTTGAACGACTTCGACTCGATGATGTTCGGCGAGTCGGCCGGGATGCTGAATTCACCGATGGCCACCACCGGCTTGCCCGATGGCAGCAGCCACGACAGTTCGAAGCAGTTCCAGAAGTCGACGCCCTGGTAAGGCAGGGTCTCGGCGCTCAGGCCCAGCTCGGCCCATTTGGCCGCGCGCGGGATGGGGAACAGCAGGGATGGCGTGTAGGTGGAGATGTATTCGCTGGACTTGCCCAACGGCGAATGTTCGGCTGCGGGATGCATGTTGGAAACCTGGACGTGAGTAAACCCGCCCAGTTTACCACGCACTTTGTGTGCCCAGTGGTTGCATTCGACGCGGCCCGTGGCCGCTGCTACAGGGCCAGTCGTAGCAGCGGCCGCAGGCCGCGTCAGGGGGTCACTCGTAACGCAACGCGTAGGCCGGCTCGATCTGCGCCGCGCGCCAGGCCGGGTACACGGTGGCCAGGAAGCTGAGGATCAGGCCGGCACTGCAGATCATGATCACGTCGCCCGCCTGCAGGTCAGACGGCAGGTTGCTGATGAAGTACACGTCCGAGGTGAAGATGTGCTGGCCGGTGGTGCGCTCCAGCCAGCCCACCACGGCGCTGACGTTGATGGCGGCGATGACACCCAGCACGCCGCCGATCAGGGTGCCCACCACGCCGATCACCGTGCCCTGGACCATGAAGATGCCCATGATCTGCCGCGGCGTGGCGCCGATGGTGCGCAGGATGGCGATGTCGGCGCCCTTGTCGTTCACCACCATGATCAGCGTGGCGATGATGTTGAACGCAGCGACCGCGACGATCATCAGCAACAACAGGCCGATCATGGTCTTTTCCATCTTCATGGCGCTGAACAGGCTGCCCTGGGTGTGGGTCCAGTCGTCGGCCTTGTAGCCGTCACCCAGGCTGGCGGCGATAGCCTTGGACACCTGGGGCGCCATGTACAGGTCCTTGAGCTTGAGCCGCACGCTCTGCACCTGGTTGGGCTGCCAGTGCTGGATCTGCGCGGCGTCGGCCATGTGGATCAGGGCCATGGAGCCATCCAGCTCGGCGCCCACCTTGAACACGCCCACTACGTTGAGGCGCTGCAGGCGTGGGGTGATGCCACCGGGCTCGCCGCTGAGTTCCGGCACA
This sequence comes from Pseudomonas imperatae, assembly GCF_057128625.1. Taxonomy (NCBI): domain Bacteria; kingdom Pseudomonadati; phylum Pseudomonadota; class Gammaproteobacteria; order Pseudomonadales; family Pseudomonadaceae; genus Pseudomonas; species Pseudomonas imperatae. The sequence continues at coordinate 179,324 of NZ_JBSKHP010000005.1, forward strand.
ATCAGGGTAATCTTGTCACCCACGTTGAGGCCAAAGCGGCGCGCGGTGATGTCGCCGATGACCACGCCGAACTCGCCCGGCTTGAGGTCCTGCAGCGCGCCCTTGGTGATGTGGTCGGCAACGATCGAGACCTTGCCTTCCTGGGCCGGGTCGACGCCGCTGACCTGGATCGGCTGCATGTAGCCCTTGTAGGACAGCATGCCGTCCATGTCGGTGAACGGCACCGCGGCCAGCACCTCGGGGTTCTTCAGGGCGGCGGCGGCCACCGGCTGCCAGTCGTCCAGGGGCTTGGCGCCGAGGATTGTCGCGTGGGGCACCATGCCGAGAATGCGCGAACTCATTTCCTTCTGGAAACCGTTCATCACCGACAGCACCACGATCATCGCCAGCACGCCGAGGGCCAGCCCGATCATCGAGGTCATGGAGATGAACGAGATGAAATGGTTGCGGCGCTTGGCCCGGGTGTAGCGCGCGCCGACGAAGATGGATAAGGGTCTGAACATACGTCAAGGCACCTGGAAAAAGGGTTGGAGCAACGCCCGGGCGAACCCGGGCGCAAGGGCTTAGATCGGGACCAGACGGCCCTCTTCCAGGCGCAGCACGCGGTCCATCTGCCGGGCCAGGTTGAGGTCGTGGGTCACCACCAGGAAGGCGGTGCGCAGCGACACGCTCAACTCCAGCATCAGGTCCTGGATGCCCTGGGCGGTGTGCTGGTCGAGGTTGCCGGTGGGCTCGTCGAGCATCACCAGCCCCGGCTTGTTCACCAGCGCACGGGCGATGGCCACGCGCTGGCGCTCGCCGCCCGACAGCTCGGCCGGCTTGTGCGACAGCCGATGGCCCAGGCCCACGCGCTCCAGCAGCGCCGTGGCACGTTGCTTGGCCTCGGGGATCGGCGTCTTGCCGATCAGCAGCGGCATGCACACGTTCTCCAGGGCGGTGAACTCGGGCAGCAGGTGGTGGAACTGGTAGACGAAGCCCAGCGCGCGGTTGCGCAGCAGGCCGCGGGCCTTCTCGTTCAGCGCCGACAGCTGCTCGCCGGCCAGCCAGACGCTGCCGGTGCTGGGCGTGTCGAGGCCGCCGAGCATGTTCAGCAGGGTGCTCTTGCCCGAGCCCGACTGGCCGACGATGGCCACGCGCTCGCCGGCGAACAGCTCCAGCTGCAGGTTCGACAACACTACCACCGACTCCGGGCCTTCCTCGTAGGATTTGCCCAGGTTGCGGCAACTCAGCACTGCTTTATCACTCATGCCCAACTCACTCATAACGTAGCGCCTCTGCCGGCTGGGTGCGCGCTGCGCGCCACGCCGGGTACAGGGTCGCGAGGAAACTCAGGACCAGTGCCGCACCGCAGACCATGAACACGTCATTGGCCATCAGCTGCGACGGCAGGTAATCGATGAAATAGACGTCGGGGTTGAGGAACTTGTGCCCGATGACCTTTTCCAGCAGCGCGATGGCGCCGCTGACGTTGACGGCCGCGAGCATGCCCAGCCCGGCACCGATCAGGGTGCCGACGACGCCGATGACGGTGCCCTGCACCATGAAGATACGCATGATCTGACCGGGCGTGGAGCCCAGGGTGCGCAGGATGGCAATGTCGCCGCGCTTGTCGTTCACCACCATCACCAGGGTGGAGATGATGTTGAACGCCGCCACCGCAACGATCAGCAACAGCAGCAGGCCGATCATGGATTTCTCCATGCCGATGGCCTGGTACAGGTTGCCGTGGGTGCGCGTCCAGTCACGGGCGTAGTACTCGTCGCCCAGGCCCTGGGCGATCTGCCAGGAGATGCGCGGCGCCTGGAACAGGTCGGCGAACTTCAGCCGCACGCCCTGCACCTGGCCCGGCTGCCAGCGGTGCAGGCGCGCCAGGTCGTCGAGGTTGGTCAGGCCCAGGTAACCGTCGATCTCGCCGGCACCCACGTGGAAGGTGCCGGTGACGGTGAAGCGCTTCATGCGCGGGAACATGCCGGCCGGGGTGATGCTGACTTCCGGGGTAACGAAGGTGACCTTGTCGCCCACCTTCACGCCCAGCTTGTTGGCCGCGTTGTCGCCCAGCATGATGCCGAACTCGCCGGCCTTCAGGTCGTCGAGGCTGCCCTGCTTGATGAACTGGTCAAGGATGGTGACCTTGCGCTCCTCCGCCGGGTCGACGCCATTGAGCAGCATTTTCTGGACCTTGCCGTCATTGGTCATCAGGCCCTGCATCTGGGTGTAGGGGGCTACCTCCAGCACCGCGGGATTCTGCTTTACTTTACTGGCAAGGGCCTGCCAGTCATCAATGGGCTTGCTGGACTCGATGGTCGCGTGGGGCACCATGCCGAGCACGCGGGTGCGCATTTCATGATCGAAGCCGTTCATCACCGAGAGCACCACGATCATCACGATCACGCCAAGGGCGAGTCCGATCATCGAGGTCAGGGAAATGAATGACACAAAATGATTGCGACGCTTGGCGCGGGTGTAACGCGCGCCGATGAAAACGAAGAGAGGTCTGAACATGTCGGGGCTTGTTCGAATGAAAGAGGAACGTCCTTGTGGCGGGGCTTGACGAGCAGCTTTACACTCAGACCACCGCCGCTACCATGGGTTCGCCATGTCGACATTAGATGAAGAAGATCGCCGCGAATACTACCGTATCGACGATAGGATCGCACTGGAAATTCAACCACTTTCAGCTGCCGACGCCGCTGGCACGGACTTGTTGCAAGATGCTTCGCCGCTGTTCAACCTGCTCAGCGAACTGCACCTCAGCGAATTCGAGTCCCAGCACCTGCTGCGCCAACTCAGCGACAGCGACCGCACCCTGGGCAATTTCCTGAAAGCCCAGAATAAGCGCATCGACCTGCTCAGCCAGGTGGTGGCGCAAACCATCCTGGGGCACATCGGCGAGCCACGGCCGGTGGTGTTGTCCGAGGGTGGCGTGGAATTCCGCCAGGCCGAGGCCATTGCCCCGGGCAGCCGCGTGTCGGTGAAAATGGCGCTGATGCCCCAGGCCTTGGGCCTGCTGCTGCGTGCCAAGGTCACCCACTGCGACGCCAAGCCTGACGGCCAGTTCGAGATTGGCACCGAGTTCGATGACATCAGTGACGCCCAGCGCCAGTTGCTGGCCCGTTACATCCTGCAAAAACAAGCGGCCGAACGGCGCCGCGAACGTGAACAAAACGATTCCCCGGGTGCCTGAGTTTCAGCCCTCCTCCGACTTCTGCATTTTTTGAAGGAACAGACGTGACCCTTATTTATGGCCACCGCGGCGCCAAAGGCGAAGCACCGGAAAACACCCTCACCAGTTTCCAGGAATGCCTCAAGCACGGCGTGCGCCGTTGCGAACTGGACCTGCACCTGTCCCGCGACGGCGAGTTGATGGTCATTCACGACCCGACCCTGAAGCGCACCACCGACCGCCGCGGCAAGGTGGTGGAGCACGACGCCGCGGAGCTGGTGACCTACGACGCGCGCAAGGGCGGCCCGGGCTGGGTGCAGCCCTGCCCCATCCCGCGCCTGGAAGACCTGTTCAAGGCGTGCGATTTCGAGCACTGGCAGCTGGAGGTCAAGAGTGCCTCGCGCACCCGCGCCGCCACCACGGTGCTGGCAATTCGCGAGCTGGCCCAGGAATACGGGATGCTGGACAAGGTGACCATCACCTCGAGCTCCCGGGAAGTGTTGCGCGCCGCTGCCGAGCTGACCCCGGACCTGGCCCGTGGGCTGGTGGCCGAATACGCCTGGCTGGACCCACTGAAGGTGGCCCAGAACTACGGCTGCAATCTATTGGCACTGAACTGGACGCACTGCACCCCCGAGCGCCTGATCAAGGCCCAGCGCCAGGGGTTGCATGTGTCGGTGTGGACGGTCAACGAGCCGGCACTGATGCGCCGGCTCGCCGACTTCGGCGTTGACAGCCTGATTACAGACTTTCCCGGTTTGGCCACCGCCACGCTCGGGAATCGCTGAAATCGGTATCCCCGGCCGGCTCAGGCCACCGGCCGGAGCCGCTCAAAAAAGCCGGTTCAGGCCGTCATAGGCCGCTACCCGATAGGCTTCGGCCATGGTCGGGTAGTTGAAGGTGGTGTTGACGAAATACTTCAGGGTATTGAGTTCGCCCGGCTGGTTCATGATGGCCTGGCCGATGTGCACGATCTCCGACGCCTGGTCGCCGAAGCAATGCACGCCGAGGATCTCCAGCGACTCGCGGTGGAACAGGATCTTCAGCATGCCTACCGGCTCGCCGGAGATCTGCGCGCGGGCCATGCCCTTGAAGAACGCCTTGCCCACCTCGTACGGCACCTTGGCCTGGGTCAGCTCGGCCTCGGTCTTGCCGATGGAGCTGATCTCGGGAATGGTGTAGATGCCGGTCGGCACGTCGTTGACGTAGCGCCAGCTGCCATTGTCCACCACGCTGCCGGCGGCCGAACGGCCCTGGTCATAGGCGGCACTGGCCAGGCTCGGCCAGCCGATCACGTCGCCGGCGCCATAAATGGTCGGCACGCTGGTGCGGTAGGCTTCGTCGACGGTGATCTGGCCACGGCCGTTGACCTTGATGCCGATGTTCTCCAGGCCCAGCTTGTCGGTGTTGCCGGTACGGCCGTTGCACCACAGCAAGGCGTCGGCCTTGATTTTCTTGCCGGACTTGAGGTGCAGCACCACGCCGTTGTCCAGGCCTTCGACGCGCTCGTACTCTTCGTTGTGGCGGACCATGACGTTGTTGTTGCTGAAGTGGTAGCTCAGGCCCTGGGAAATTTCCGAGTCCAGGAAGCTCAGCAGTTGCTCGCGGTTGTCCACCAGCTCTACCAGCACGCCCAGGCCGCTGAAGATCGACGCGTATTCGCAGCCGATGACCCCGGCGCCGTAGATGATCAGTTTGCGCGGGGTGTGGGTGAGGCTCAGGATGGTGTCGCTGTCATAGATGCGCGAGTGGTGGAAGTCGATGTCGGCCGGGCGATACGGGCGCGAGCCGGTGGCGATGATGATCTGCTTGGCCACCAGTTTTTCCTGGGCGCCGTTGGCACAGATCACTTCCACGGTCTGCTCGTCGGAGAAGCTGCCGGTGCCGAAGAACACGTCGACGCGGTTGCGCGAATAGTAGGTGGTGCGCGAGGCAACCTGCTTGGCGATTACCTGCTCGGCGCTTTTCAGCACATCCGGAAACGAGAACCAGCGCGGCTCGCCAATGGCCCGGAACATGGGGTTGGTGTTGAACTGGATGATCTGCTTGACCGAGTGACGCAGGGCCTTGGACGGGATGGTGCCCAAGTGGGTGCAGTTGCCGCCGACCTGGCGGCGGCTGTCGACCATCGCCACCTTGCGCCCCGCCTTGGCGGCGTTCATTGCCGCGCCTTCACCCGCGGGCCCGGAACCCAGCACCACTACATCATAGTTGTAGACAGCCATGCGTACTCCTTCAGAACAGGCCGAGGCACCACTCTGGTACCTCCGGCTCAACATGCCGCCAGCGCGGCATCGAAAACTCGGGGATGCAGTCTATAGAAGCGGAATTGCCGCGAACATTAACCCTTGGTCGCGTCAAAGGCTATCACCTGCACGTCAATGATCAACTTTTCCTGCTGCCGCCATCCGTTCGAATGCAGGCGTCGGCCGGCTGGACAGCACCTCGCCATCGCGGCGCACGAACAGCGCGGCGATGTCGTGGCCACTGGCGTAGTCCCAGCCCTGCTCCGGCCCCAGGATCATCAACAGGGTCGACAGGCCATCGGCCGACAACGCCGAAGGATGAATCACCGTGACCGAGGCCAGGGCGTGGGTGATGGGCGCGCCGGTGCGCGCGTCGAGCAGGTGCGAATAACGGCGGTGCTCCTGCACGAAGTAGTGGCGGTGCTCGGCCGAAGTGGACACGCCGTAACCGTCGACGCCCAGCACCTGGCTGGCCTGCTGGTCGTCGGCGCGCGGGGTGGGCACGCTGGCCTGCCAGGCGCTGCCATCGGGCTTGCGCCCCGCCGCTTTCAGCTCGCCCGTGGCCTCGGCCAGGTAGCTGCCGATGCCCAGCGCCTGCAGCCGCGCGCCGATACGCTCCACCGCATAGCCGGCGGCGACGCTGTTGAGGTCGACCTGCACGGCGGCGTCCTTGCACAACTGGTTGCCGCTGATACTCAGGTGTCGGTAGCCCACGCGCTGGCGGGTCAGGGCCAGCACGGCCGGGCGCGGCACCTGTTGCAGGCGGCTGTGCGGACCAAAGCCCCACAGGTTCATCAGCGGCCCCACGGTCTGGTCATAGGCGCCATCGCTGGCACTGGACAGCGACTGGCCGTACTGCACCAGTTCCAGCACCGCCGGCGGCATCACCCGGCAGCTGTCGGCCGGCAAGGCGTTGAAGCGCACCAGTTCGGAGTCGTCGCGGTACAGCGACAGCTGCTGGTCAAGCTCGCCGAGGATGCGCTCCACCTCCGCCTGCACCTGCCCGGGCCGTGGCGTATGGGCGGTGGGCACGTATTGAATGGTGTAGCGACTGCCCATGGTGGGCCCGCTGAAGGACTCCACCGGGTCGCCAGCGCTGCAACCCGCCAGGGTCGTCAGCAGGTTGAGCAGGAGAAAAGGACGGGCAAGGTGCGTGGACAGGCGAATTTTGACTTAACCTTGAGGCAGACATTCGAGGAAGACGCCATTATGCGCCACAAGCCGCTGTTGCTTCTGCTCTTCTTCTGCGCCCTGGCCTGGGGCAACAGCGCCGACCGTCTCAACGAGGCGAATTTCGCCACGCAATGGGGACAGTCGCCGACATTGCAGCGCAAAAACCAGGCGCTGCTCAATTACCTATTCGTCGACGTCTACGCCGCCGCTTTCTATACCGAAGCCGACGTCAGCCCGCAGCAGGCCGTGGACAGCCTGCGCGACCAGCGCCTGGAGCTGTTCTACTTCCACGACATCGGCCGCGACGACGTGATCAAGGCCGCCAACCAGACCCTGCAACGCCAGGCCAGCCCCAACCAGCTGCGGGCGGCCCGGCCGGAAATCGACCGCCTGCACCAGAGCTTCATCGACATCCATGCCGGTGACCGTTATGCCCTCACCTACAACAGCGCATCGGGGCTCACCCTGGAGCGCAACGGCCAGGTCATTTTTATCAGCAAAGACAAGGACTTGGCACGCTTATACCTGAACATCTGGCTGGCCCCCAGGGGCCTTTCTGACAACTTGCGCGAGGCACTTTTGCAGCCTCGGGCATCTTGATCGATCGGCTGAAACGTTACACCTTCCAGGCAGAATCGTTGCCAAGTCCTACACTTATACATATTGTTACAAATTATTTTTCGCAAAACGGCCCCAAAGCCTGCGAAAGGCCGTGCGCTGCGGCCACCAACTACAACAATTTGCAGTGAGTGCACTTCCATGGCCTCGACCACAGGCAAGGGCAAGGCGATTTTTCGCGTTGTCAGCGGCAACTTCCTCGAGATGTTCGACTTCATGGTGTATGGCTTTTACGCCACCGCCATCGCCAAGACCTTCTTCCCCTCCGACAGTGCCTTCGCCTCGCTGATGCTGTCGTTGGCGACGTTCGGCGCCGGCTTCCTGATGCGCCCGCTGGGGGCGATATTCCTCGGCGCCTACATCGACCGCCATGGCCGCCGCCAAGGGCTGATCGTCACCCTGGCGATGATGGCCATGGGCACCGTGCTGATCGCCTGCGTGCCCGGCTACGCCACCCTGGGCGTGGTGGCGCCGCTGCTGGTGCTGCTGGGCCGCTTGCTGCAGGGCTTCTCGGCCGGCGTGGAACTGGGCGGCGTGTCGGTGTACCTGGCGGAAATCGCCACGCCCGGCCGCAAGGGCTTCTTCGTCAGCTGGCAGTCCGCCAGCCAGCAGGCTGCCGTGGTGTTCGCCGGCCTGCTGGGCGTGGCCCTGAACCACTGGCTAAGCCCCGAGCAAATGGGCGACTGGGGCTGGCGGGTGCCGTTCCTGGTGGGCTGCATGATCGTGCCGGCCATCTTCATGATCCGTCGCTCGCTGGAAGAAACCCCGGAGTTCCAGGCCCGCAAGCACCGCCCCAGCCTCAAGGAAGTCGTGCGCTCCATCGGCCAGAACTTCGGCCTGGTGCTGGCCGGCATGGCGCTGGTGGTGATGACCACCGTGTCGTTCTACCTGATCACCGCCTACACCCCCACCTTCGGCAAGGCCGAGCTGCACCTGTCCGACTTCGACGCCCTGCTGGTGACCGTGCTGATTGGCCTGTCGAACTTCTTCTGGCTGCCGGTGATGGGCGCGGTGTCCGACCGCATCGGCCGCAAGCCGCTGCTGCTGGCGGCGACCATCCTGGCGATCCTCACGGCCTACCCGGCGCTGAACTGGATGGTGCAGGCGCCCAGCTTTGAACGCCTGCTGATGGTGGAGCTGTGGTTGTCGTTCCTGTACGGCAGCTACAACGGCGCCATGGTGGTGGCGCTGACCGAGATCATGCCAGTAGAGGTGCGGACCACCGGTTTCTCGCTGGCCTACAGCCTGGCCACCGCCACCTTCGGCGGCTTCACCCCGGCGGCCTGCACCTACTTGATCCATGTGCTGGACAACAAGGCGGCGCCGGGGATTTGGTTGAGTGGTGCGGCGGTGTTGGGGTTGGTGGCGACGTTGGTGTTGTTCCATGGGAACAAGCATGCACTGCGGACAGCCGAGGCTGCTAGGGCGTAAATACAGCCCTATGATCTGCTGTTGAGCCGCTGTTGATCTGCTGTTGATCTGCTTGTGATTTGGCTTTTGATCTTGATCTGGCTTTTGATCTTGATCTTGATCTTGATCTGGCTTTTGATCTTGGCCCCGTTAAGCGCCAGGGCCGACTGGAGGCGTCGCTCAACGGGCTGCCCGAAGGGCCGAGGCCGCAGGCCGAAGAGACGGTAACCCGCAGGCTTCTATAGCGGGTGCCGTCTGCCCGTTGAGCGGCGCCGGAAGGAGGGGACCCGTAGCGCAGCGTAGGGCCCAAGCAGGGGCAAGCCCTTTTTGGTGACTTTTTGGGGCGACTGCCAAAAAGTTACTCGCCGTAAGGGCGAAACGGTCGGTGGTATCCCCGCGAAAATGGATATGTTCGAAATCGCCGAAGCGGGATTCGAAAGCCCTATGTATATCCAGCATTCAGGGTGATGCCACTTCACCTTTCCGGCCTTACGCCGGCTCACTTTTTGTCAAACGCCACAAAAAGTAAGCAAAAAAGGCTTGCCCCTGCTTGGTCCCTACGCTTCGCTGCGGGTCCCCTCCCTCCGGCGTCGCCCAAGCGGCCGACGGCCCGGAATAGAAGCGCCTCCGGTTCCGTCTTCCCCGGCTACGCCGTGGACCGCTCGGCCAACGCCTCCAGTCGGCCCTGGCGCTTTACGGGGCACACAATCAAGATCAAGGGCCTCACGGGATCAAGATCAAGAGCGGTTCGCGGTGTTTCGAAAATAAAAAAACCCCGGCATCACTGCCGGGGCTTTTTCATTTCCAAGCTAGCGCTTAGCGTGGAAACGCTGGCGGATTCACACCCGCCATGTCTTCCATCACCCGCACTACCTGGCAGCTGTAGCCAAACTCGTTGTCGTACCAGACGTACAGCACAACGCGGTTGTCATTAGCGATAGTCGCCTCGGCGTCCACCACACCGGCGTGGCGCGAGCCGACGAAGTCGGTGGACACCACTTCCTGGGAGTTCACGAAGTCGATCTGCTTGTGCAGGTCCGAGTGCATGGCCATCTGGCGCAGGTACTCGTTGATCTCTTCGCGAGTGGTGGCCTTTTCCAGGTTCAGGTTCAGGATGGCCATCGAGACGTTCGGCGTCGGCACGCGAATGGCGTTGCCGGTCAGCTTGCCGGCCAGCTCAGGCAGGGCCTTGGCAGCAGCGGTGGCGGCGCCGGTCTCGGTGATTACCATGTTCAGCGCGGCGCTGCGGCCACGGCGCGAACCCTTGTGGAAGTTGTCGATCAGGTTCTGGTCGTTGGTGTACGAGTGAACGGTCTCGACGTGGCCGTTGACGATGCCGAACTTGTCGTTGACGGCCTTGAGCACCGGCACGATGGCGTTGGTGGTGCAGGACGCCGCAGAAACGATCTTGTCGTCAGCGGTGATTTCGCCATGGTTGATGCCGTGGACGATGTTCTTCAGCTTGCCCTTGCCCGGTGCAGTCAGCACCACGCGGTCGACACCCGGGCAGGCCAGGTGCTGGCCCAGGCCGTCGGCGTCACGCCATACGCCGGTGTTGTCCACCAGCAGCGCGTCGCTGATGCCGTACTGGGTGTAGTCGACTTCGGACGGGTTCTTCGCGTAGATAACCTGGATCAGGTTGCCGTTGGCGGTGATGGTGCTGTTGGCTTCGTCGATGGTGATGGTGCCGTCGAACGGGCCGTGTACCGAGTCGCGACGCAGCAGGCTGGCGCGCTTGACCAGGTCGTTCTCGGCGCCCTTGCGCACCACAATGGCCCGCAGGCGCAGGCCGTCGCCGCCACCGGTCTTCTCGATCAGGATGCGTGCCAGCAGGCGGCCGATGCGACCGAAGCCGTACAGCACGACGTCCTTGCCCTTGCGTGGGGAAGCGTTCTGCTGGCCGACGATGTCGGCCATTTCCTCACGAACGAACTGCTCGGCAGTACGGCCGTTGCCCTGTTCCTTGAACTTGTTGGCCAGGCGGCCCAGGTCCACCGAGGCGGCGCCCAGTTTCAGCTCGCTCATGGCCTTGAGCAGGGGGAATGTCTCGTGGACAGACAATTCAACTTCGCCAGCCTGGCGGTGACGCGCAAAGCGGTGGGCCTTGAGGATCTGAATGACGGAACGGTTGATCAGGCTGCGGCCATAGATCGAGCTCACCACGTTGTTATTGCGGTAGAGCTGACCGATCAGCGGAATCATCGCCTCGGCGAGCGCTTCACGATCGATCCATTCACCAAGACACTGGTCGGGCTTCTGAGTCACGGGAACCTTCCACATGTAGGGACAGAAAAAAGGGGCTACATTATGACTTCGCGCGCACGCCGGAGCAATGAGCGCCTGTCGACACAGGCTCATAGACCGGGCTTTGCGGCGAAGGTTTCGTTTTCGAGCGGTCGAAACTGACAGCCCGGCCAAGGGTCGGTACAATCGTTGTCTTTGTCGCAACGCCTGGAGCCTGACCGCCCGTGCCTGTCCTGCGTCTACCGCTACTGTCCTCCACCGCGGGGAAACACACCTGGGGCAACCTGCCAGGGGCCGCCCTGAGCCTGGCCATTGCCGAAGCCGCCAGCGCCGCCAAGCGCTTTACCCTGCTGCTGACCGCCGACAGCCAGAGCGCCGACCGGCTGGAGCAGGAGCTGCGCTTCTTCGCCCCCGGCCTGCCCGTGCTGCATTTCCCTGACTGGGAAACCCTGCCATACGACCTGTTCTCGCCGCACCAGGACATCATTTCCCAGCGCATTGCCAGCCTGTACCGCCTGCCGGAGCTCGACCACGGGGTTTTGGTAGTGCCGGTGACCACTGCCCTACATCGGCTGGCGCCCACGCAATTCCTGCTCGGCAGCAGCCTGGTGCTGGACGTCGGCCAGAAGCTGGACGTGGAGCAGATGCGCACGCGCCTGGAGGCCAGCGGCTACCGCTACGTGGACACGGTGTACGAGCACGGCGAGTTCACCGTGCGCGGCGCGCTGATCGACCTGTTCCCCATGGGCAGCAAGCTGCCCTACCGCATCGACCTGTTCGATGACGAGATCGAGACCCTGCGCACCTTCGACCCGGAAACCCAGCGTTCCATCGACAAGGTGGACTCGGTGCGCCTGCTGCCGGCCCGCGAGTTCCCGCTGCAGAAGGAAGCCGTGACGCGCTTCAAGGCGCGCTTCCGCGAGCGCTTCGACGTCGACTTCCGGCGCACGCCGATCTTCCAGGACCTGAGCAGCGGCATCACCCCGGCCGGCATCGAGTACTACCTGCCGCTGTTCTTCGAGGACACCTCGACGCTGTTCGACTACCTGCCCCAGGACACCCAGGTGTTCTCGCTGCCGGGCATCGAGCAGGCCGCGGAGAACTTCTGGAACGACGTGCGCAACCGCTACGAGGAACGCAAGATCGACAAGCAGCGGCCGCTGCTGCCGCCGGCCGAACTGTTCCTGCCGGTGGAAGACTGCTTCGCCCGCCTCAAGGGCTGGCCGCGCGTAGTCGTCAGCCAGGCCGACATCGAGCCTGGCGTGGGCCGCGACCGCTTCCCGGCGCAAGTGCTGCCCAACCTTGCCATCGAGGCCAAGGCCAACCAGCCGCTGGCGGCGCTGTCGAACTTCCTCGACCAGTTCCCCGGCCGCGTGCTGTTCACGGCCGAATCGGCGGGCCGCCGCGAGGTGCTGCTGGAGCTGCTGGACCGCCTCAAGCTGAAACCGAAAACCGTCGACGGCTGGGCCGATTTCGCCGGCGGCAAGGACCGCCTGGCCATCACCATCGCGCCGCTGGACGAAGGCCTGGTGCTGGACGACCCGGCCCTGGCGCTGGTCGCCGAGAGCCCGCTGTTCGGCCAGCGCGTGATGCAGCGCCGCCGCCGGGAAAAACGCACCGACGGCAACAGCGACGCGGTCATCAAGAACCTCGCCGAGCTGCGCGAAGGCGCGCCGGTGGTGCACATCGACCACGGCGTGGGCCGCTACCTGGGCCTGGCAACCCTGGAAATCGAAAACCAGATGGCCGAATTCCTCACCCTGGAATACGCCGAGAACGCCAAGCTGTACGTGCCGGTGGCCAACCTGCACCTGATCGCCCGCTACACCGGCAGCGATGACGCCCTGGCGCCGCTGCACCGGCTGGGCTCGGAAACCTGGCAGAAGGCCAAGCGCAAGGCCGCCGAACAGGTGCGCGACGTGGCCGCCGAGCTGCTCGACATCTACGCCCGCCGGGCGGCGCGCAAGGGCTACGCCTTCGCCGACCCGTCGCTGGACTACGCCACCTTCAGCGCCGGCTTCCCCTTCGAGGAAACCCCCGACCAGCAGTCGGCCATCGAGGCGGTGCGCGAGGACATGCTCGCGCCCAAGCCCATGGACCGCCTGGTGTGCGGCGACGTCGGCTTCGGCAAGACCGAGGTGGCCATGCGCGCGGCGTTCATCGCCGTGCACGGCGGCCGCCAGGTGGCCATCCTGGTGCCCACCACCCTGCTCGCCCAGCAGCACTACAACAGCTTCCGCGACCGCTTCGCCGACTGGCCGGTGCGCGTCGAGGTGATGAGCCGCTTCAAGTCCGCCAAGGAAGTCAGCGCCGCCGTGGCAGAGCTGGCCGAAGGCAAGATCGACATCGTCATCGGCACCCACAAGCTGCTGCAGGACGACGTCAAGATCAAGAACCTGGGCCTGGTGATCATCGACGAGGAACACCGTTTCGGCGTGCGCCAGAAGGAGCAGCTCAAGGCCCTGCGCAGCGAAGTGGACATCCTCACCCTGACCGCCACGCCCATCCCGCGCACGCTGAACATGGCGGTGTCGGGCATGCGCGACCTGTCGATCATCGCCACCCCGCCCGCGCGGCGGCTGTCGGTGCGCACCTTCGTCATGGAGCAGAACAAGAGCACCGTGAAAGAGGCGCTGCTGCGTGAGCTGCTGCGTGGCGGCCAGGTGTACTACCTGCACAACGACGTGAAGACCATCGAGAAGTGCGCCGCCGACCTCGCCGAACTGGTGCCCGAGGCACGCATCGGCATCGGCCACGGGCAGATGCGCGAGCGCGAACTCGAACAGGTGATGAGTGACTTCTACCACAAGCGCTTCAACGTGCTGATTGCCTCGACCATCATCGAGACCGGCATCGACGTGCCCAGCGCCAACACCATCATCATCGAGCGCGCCGACAAGTTCGGCCTGGCCCAACTGCACCAGCTGCGTGGCCGCGTGGGCCGTAGCCACCACCAGGCCTACGCCTACCTGCTGACGCCACCCCGGCAACAGATCACCCCGGACGCCGAAAAGCGCCTGGAGGCCATCGCCAACACCCAGGACCTGGGCGCCGGCTTTGTGCTGGCCACCAACGACCTGGAAATCCGTGGCGCCGGCGAGCTGCTGGGCGAAGGCCAGAGCGGCCAGATCCAGGCAGTGGGCTTCACCCTGTACATGGAAATGCTCGAACGCGCGGTGAAGGCCATCCGCAAGGGCGAGCAGCCCAACCTCGACCAGCCCCTGGGCGGCGGCCCGGAGATCAACCTGCGCCTGCCGGCGCTGATCCCCGAGGACTACCTGCCCGACGTGCACGCGCGGCTTATCCTGTACAAGCGCATCGCCTCGGCGGTGGACGAGGACGGCCTCAAGGACCTGCAGGTGGAGATGATCGACCGCTTCGGCCTGCTGCCCGAGCCGACCAAGAACCTGGTGCGCCTGACCCTGCTCAAGCTGCAGGCGGAAACCCTGGGCATCAAGAAGGTCGACGCCGGCCCGCAAGGCGGCCGCATCGAGTTCGCGGCCGAGACGCCGGTGGACCCGCTGGTGCTGATCAAGCTGATCCAGGGCCAGCCCAACCGCTACAAGTTCGAAGGCGCCACGCTGTTCAAGTTCATGGTGCCCATGGAGCGCGCCGATGAACGCTTCAACACCCTGGAGGCGCTGTTCGAGCGCCTGACGCCGAAGTCCGCATGAACATGATTGTCGTTTTGAACAAGGTGTCTGCCAGCTAAATGTCCGAACACCTGACCACCCTCGAACCCCGGCCACGCTTGTGGCTGGGGAGTGTCGAGTTCAGCGCCTTCGAACCGCGCAACGGCCGCATGCAGCGGCATATCCAGCACCGCGCCGCGCTGGCGTTCGGCTACGCCGGGCACTATGTGTCCAGCAACCGCCTGCCTCACGAACCGAGCGTGGCGCGCCAACCCCTGAGCGAAAAACTGCTGCGCGAGACCCTGCAGAACCTGGGCTTTCGCATCGCCACCCGGCAAAGCAAGGCGCTGCCCGAAAGCGCCGGCGACATCTTCGAGCTGCCCAGCGACAGCGCCTGGCTGCGCTTCGTGCTCAACGACCTGCCGGTGCTGCGCGACCAGGGCTGGGAGATCGAGTATTCGGACGACTTCGCCTTCGACCTGACCCCGGTGGACGACTGGTACGCGGTGATTGACGAGGCCGGCGACCGCGACTGGTTCGACCTGGAGCTGGGCATCGTGGTCAACGGCGAACGCCTGAGCCTGCTGCCGATCCTGATCAACCTGCTGCGCACCCACCCCGAACTCCTGAACCCGGCGCAACTGGCGCGGCGCCGCGACGACGAGCAGATGCTGGTGCCGGTGCACAGCCCCCAGGGCAACAAGGCCAAGCTGATCCAGGTAGCGCTGCCCTATGGCCGCCTGAAACCGGTGCTGGCGACCCTGGGCGACTTTTACCTGCGCGAGCCGGGCGAGACCCGCCTGCGCCTGTCCACGCCCGATGCCACGCGGCTCAACGCACTCAAGGAGCTGCCGCTGAGCTGGGAAGGCGGCGAGCGCCTGCGCGGCTTTGCCGAACGCCTGCGCGACATTCGCACCCAGCCCGCCGTGCCGCCCGCCGACCTCAAGGCCACGCTGCGCCCCTACCAGCATGAAGGCCTGAGCTGGATGCAGGCCCTGCGCGAGCTGGAAGTGGGCGGCATCCTCGCCGACGACATGGGCCTGGGCAAGACCCTGCAGACCCTGGCGCACCTGCTGAGCGAGAAAAACGCCGGGCGCCTGGACCGGCCGGCCATGGTGGTGATGCCCACCAGCCTGATCCCCAACTGGCAGGACGAGGCCCAGCGCTTCGCCCCTACCCTGCGCGTGGCCGCGTTGCACGGCGCCGGGCGCAAGAAGCATTTCGACCACCTGTTCGACTACGACGTGCTGCTGACCACCTACGCCCTGCTGCCCAAGGACCTGGAGGTGCTGAGCAAGGTGCCGCTGCACGTGCTGATCCTCGACGAGGCGCAGTACATCAAGACCCCGGGCAGCAAGGCCGCCCAGGCGGCACGCCAGCTGCGCGCGCGCCAGCGCCTGTGCCTGAGCGGCACGCCGCTGGAAAACCACCTGGGCGAGCTGTGGTCGCTGTTCCACTTCCTGCTGCCGGGCTGGCTGGGCGACGCCAAGGCGTTCAACCGCGATTACCGCGTGCCCATCGAGAAACACGGCGACCAGGAGCGCCTGCAGCACCTTAATGCGCGCATCAAGCCGTTCCTGCTGCGCCGCACCAAGGAGCAGGTGGCCACCGAGCTGCCGGCCAAGACCGAGATCACCCACTGGGTGGAGCTCAACGAGGCCCAGCGCGACGTGTACGAGACCGTGCGCCTGGCCATGGACCGCAAGGTGCGCGAGGAAATCAACCGCAAAGGCGTGGCACGCAGCCAGATCATCATCCTCGAGGCGCTGCTCAAGCTGCGCCAGGTGTGCTGCGACCTGCGCCTGGTCAACAGCGTCACGCCGCCGCGCCCCGGCCACAGCTCGGGCAAGCTGGCCAGCCTGATGGAAATGCTCGAGGAGCTGCTGCTGGAGAATCGGCGCATTCTGCTGTTCTCGCAGTTCACCTCGATGCTGGGGCTGATCGAGCAGGAACTGCAGCACCGCGGCATCGAGTACGCGCTGCTGACCGGCTCCACCAAGAACCGCCGCATACCGGTGCAGGACTTCCAGAAAGGCAAGGTGCAGATCTTCCTCATCAGCCTGAAGGCCGGTGGCGTGGGACTGAACCTGACTGCGGCCGACACGGTGATCCACTACGACCCGTGGTGGAACCCGGCCGCCGAGCACCAGGCCACCGACCGTGCGTACCGCATCGGCCAAGAGAAGCCGGTGTTCGTCTACAAGCTGATCACCCGCGGCACGGTGGAGGAGAAAATCCAGCACCTGCAGTCGGAGAAATCGGCGCTGGCCGCCGGCATCCTCGAAGGCCGCGAGACCGGCGATTGGAAGCTGGCCCCCGAAGACATCGACGCGCTGTTCGAACCCCTGCCCGGCCGCAAGCCACGCAAACCGAAATAAACCCCGTAGCAGCGGCCACAGGCCGCGTCCGGATGCACCGCGTATTCCCAGGAAGATTGCGCCGAGGCCGGACGCAGCCTGCGGCAGCTGCTACGCCGCCCTCCGTAGCAGCGGCCACAAGGCCGCGTCCGGATGCACCGCGTATTCCCGGGAAGATTGCGCCGGGGCCGCAAGGCCGCGGCCGGGGGCGCCGCGCACCCGCGTTACGGGCGGGTGGCCGGGTTTGCCAGGACGTGGGCCAGGGTGGCCTTTACCTGGCCCATGCCGTCGTGCAGTGCCTGTTCGATCTCGGCCATGGTGATCACTGCCGTCGACTTGCCCGCCGCTGGGTTCACCACCAGCGCCAGACAGGCGTAATCCAGGTCCAGCTCGCGGGCCAGCGCCGCTTCCGGCATGCCGGTCATGCCGACGATGTCGCAGCCATCGCGTTCCAGCCGCACGATCTCCGCCGCGGTTTCCAGGCGCGGGCCCTGGGTGCAGGCGTACACGCCGAAATCGCTGTAGGCCAGGCCCTGCGCCGCCAGGGCGGCGATCAGCCGGGTGCGCAGCGCCTCGGTGTAGGGGTAGCTGAAATCGATGTGGGTGACCTGCTCCAGGTCATCGGCGAAAAAGGTGTGCTCGCGCCCGCTGGTGTAGTCCACCAACTGGTGCGGCACGCACAAATGCCCAGTGCCCATGGCTGGATGGATGCCACCCACCGCGTTGACTGCCAGGATCGCCTGGGCGCCGGCCTGCTTCAGCGCCCAGATATTAGCGCGGTAGTTGACCTTGTGCGGCGGCACCCGGTGCGGGTGGCCGTGGCGCGCCAGGAACAGCACCTCGTGGCCGGCGTACTCGCCCTGGAGGATATCCGCCGAGGGCGCCCCGTAGGGCGTGTCCAAGGCCAGGCTGCGGGTGATGGTCAGCCCATCGAGCTGGGTCAGGCCGGTGCCGCCGATAATCGCGTAGACAGTCATGAATTACCCTCAGTCGATCAGTTGGGCGTCGCGCAGCGCTCCGACAGCGGTAAGCCAGCGTGGATCCTGGCGGTATTCGACGTTGCTGAACGCCTGGCCACGCATGCCGGCGATGCGCGGCGACGGCTGCACCTGCAGGCGCTGGGCAGCGCTGAGAGCCAGTTCGGCGGCGGCGCGGTCGTTGCACACCAGGCCCATGTCGCAACCGGCGCTCAAGGCCGCCTCGATGCGGCTGGCGGCGTCGCCGACCACGTGGGCGCCGGCCATGGACAGGTCGTCACTGAAGATCACACCGTCGAACTTGAGCTCGCCGCGCAGGATGTCCTGCAGCCAGCGGCGCGAGAAACCGGCCGGTTGGCTGTCGACCTGGGGATAGATGACGTGGGCCGGCATCACCGCCGCCAGCTGCTGGCTCAGGCGCGCGAACGGCACCAGGTCCAGGGCGCGGATCTGCTCCAGGCTGCGCTCGTCGGTGGGGATGGCCACGTGGGAGTCGGCCTCGGCCCAGCCATGGCCGGGGAAGTGCTTGCCGCACGCGGCCATGCCGGCGGCGTTCATGCCCTTGATAAAGGCACCGGCCAGGGCGGTGGCGCGCTCGGGGTTGCCCTCGAAGGCGCGGCTGCCAACCACGGCGCTGCGCTGGTGATCCAGGTCCAGCACCGGGGCGAAGCTCAGGTCCAGGCCCACCGCCAGGACTTCGGTGGCCATGATCCAGCCGCACTGCTCGGCCAGGTACTCGGCGTTGGGGTTGTCGGCCAGCGCGCGCATGGCCGGCAGCCGCACGAAGCCCTGGCGCAGGCGCTGCACGCGGCCGCCTTCCTGGTCCACGGCGAGAATCAGGTCCGGGCGGATGGCGCGGATCGACGCGGTCAGCTCGCGCACCTGGCGGGCGTGTTCGATGTTGCGGGCGAAGATGATCAGGCCGGCCACTTCGGGCTGGCGCAGCAGGTGCCGGTCTTCGGCGGTCAGCCAGGTGCCGGCGATATCGACCATCAACGAGCCTTGGAGGCGGGAAGTCATGGGGTAGTCCTTGATTCGCGGGTGCATGCGTGCCGCCCCACGCAGCCCGGGGCCGCGCAGGGGTCGATCAGCAAGGGGGTAAACACGGCGCCTGGACGACGCCGCAGGTTCAGAATAGGCATGGGCGGCTAGCTTAGCGGAAGCTGCCGGCCACGCCCACCGTCAATTGTTTCAGGCCTTGGCCAGGGCCGGCGTGGACTTGCTGCGCGGGCGCAGCTGCGCGGTGGCCATGGCTTCGTCGGTGACGCCGCTGTCGGCGCGCATGCCGGCAGCCAGGAACGGCACCATCAGGCGCATCACCTGCTCGATGGAGGTATCGATGCCGAAATTGGTCTCGGCGATGGCCCGCAGGGCCTTGATGCCGGACATGCTGAACGCCGCGGCACCCAGCATGAAGTGCACGCGCCAGAACAGCTCCAGCGGCGGGATACGCGGCGCGGCTTCGTTGACCAGCAGCATGTAGCGGCGGAACACCTTGCCGTACATGTCTTCCAGGTAACGGCGCAGGTGGCCCTGGCTCTGGCTGAACGCCAGGCCCAGCAGGCGCATGAAGATCGACAGGTCGTCGCCGCTGCGCGGCTGCACCACCATGGCCTGCTCCACCAGGATTTCCAGCAGTTCTTCCAGGTTGGCCTTGTGCTCGGGGCGCGCCTGGCGGCGGTCCAGCTCACGCTCGAGGCTGACGCAGAAAGGCCCCAGGAAGCGCGAGAACACCGCCTGGATCAGGGCTTTCTTGGAGCCGAAATGATAATTCACCGCCGCCAGGTTGACCCCGGCCTTGCTGGTGATCAGCCGCAACGAGGTTTCGGCAAAACCTTTTTCCGCGAACAACTGCTCGGCAGCGTCGAGTATGCGTTCAACGGTTTCCGACTGGGCCATGCTAATTCCACCTGACAAACACTTGTTTGAAACATACGTTTCATACCCCTGCCCTGTCAAGTCCGGGCAGGCGTTTTGTGTCTGGTCGGTCACGTATTTAACCACAGCCGGTGGGGGTTTCGCCCCCATTGCCGGGGTTTCGCCACGAAGCAACCGCCAGGCGGCATGGCGGCCTGGAGGGACGAGCGGTGGGCACGGCAGGATTGCCAAGCCCCGCATACTGTATATAATCCCAGTCACTGTATAAAAAGACAGAGCGATCGACATGCTGAAACTGACGCCACGCCAAGCCGAGATCCTGGCTTTCATCAAGCGCTGCCTCGACGACAACGGCTTCCCGCCCACCCGCGCGGAAATCGCCCAGGAACTGGGTTTCAAGTCGCCGAACGCCGCTGAAGAACACCTCAAGGCGCTGGCGCGCAAGGGGGCCATCGAAATGACCCCGGGCGCGTCCCGCGGCATCCGCATTCCCGGTTTCGAGGCCAAGGCCGACGAATCCACCCTGCCCATCATTGGCCGGGTCGCTGCCGGTGCGCCGATACTGGCCCAGCAGCACATCGAGGAATCCTGCAACATCAACCCCACCTTCTTCCACCCCCGCGCCGACTACCTGCTGCGCGTGCATGGCATGAGCATGAAGGACGTCGGCATCTTCGACGGTGACCTGCTGGCCGTGCACACCTGCCGCGAGGCCCGCAACGGCCAGATCGTGGTGGCGCGCATCGGCGACGAAGTCACCGTCAAGCGCTTCAAGCGCGAAGGCAGCAAGGTCTGGCTGCTGGCGGAAAACCCCGAGTTCGCACCCATCGAAGTCAACCTCAAGGATCAGGACCTGGTCATCGAAGGCTTGAGCGTCGGCGTCATACGCCGATAAAGGAGGCTCCATGCAGTTCCCACACTCGATGCAACCGGCCCAGCTGTCCCTGTTCGAGGCCTTCATGGCTCAACCCGTGGCGCCGCTGTTCACCCACGCCACCGAAGTGCCCTGGACGGCGCCGCAGCCCGAGGTCTTCAGTGAAGTGTCATTGCGTGGCGCTGCCGGGAACTGCCTGAACCTGCTGGCCCCGATGCTGCGCGAGCTCAGCGAGGACCAGGACGCCCGCTGGCTGACCCTGATAGCCCCGCCCGCCAGCCTGACCCAGGCCTGGCTGCGCGACGCCGGCCTGAACCGCGAACGCATCCTGATCCTGCAAACGGGCGGCAACCAGAGCGCCCTGCAGCTGACCTGCGAGGCGCTGCGCCTGGGCCGCAGCCACACGGTGGTGAGCTGGTTGCACCCGCTGGCCAGCAGCGCGCGCCAGCAGTTGATTGCCGCCGCACGCCTGGGCGACGCCCAGAGCCTGAACATTCGCATGGGGTAGAACGTCTGTGGGAGCTGGCTTGCCAGCGAGCTTTTAAAGATCAAAAGCTCGCTGGAAAGCCAGCTCCCACAGACTCAGTCGCGCCAGATCAATGCAGGACGCGCGGGCCTTCTTCTTTCTCCAGCTCGCCTTCCACCATCTTGCCCGCCATCTGCACGCCCACGCTGAGCATGGCCTTGGCGACTTCAACATGCTGTCCTTGCAGGAAAGCCTTGGCGTCTTCCGAGAAGTCCAAGGTCACGAGCGAGCCTTCATCCTCGGCGCGGCGCAGTTCAATTCGGCCGTCGGGCAGCTCGACAATTTCAAGAAAGGACGTTGGCATAAAGGGGGGTTCTCCACGTGAGGGCGCTATTGTAGCAGCCGCTGACGCAATCAGCACTCACTGAGGCCATCGCGGTAACGAATGGCCAGACTCTTGAGCTGCTGGCGCCAGCCCTCCAACACCTCGCGGGTCAGTTCCTCAGGCTCCTCAGGCGCATCCAGGTTGACCGCCACGATCAGTGGCTGGGTGACATCACCTTTCGCTACCTTCGGCGCCTGGGGCGGGCGATGCAGCGCCGCGTGGGCGGCCAGCAGCTCGTACACCCAGCTGCCTGGGGCCTGGGCCAGCTCGACCAGCTCGGCCATTTCCGGGATGGCGATCTGCGCCAGAATCTGCGGGGTCAGCAACTCTTCGGCGCGCGGCGTAGCGGCCTGGGGCAAGCGGTAGAAACCGGCGATTTCATGGCACAGGCCCAGCAAGGCACCGTACAGGTGGAACAACGACGACTCGCGCTCGGCCTGGATGCGCGCCAGGGCGTTCATGGCCTGGCCCTGCTCGGCCTTGCCCATGGCTTCCAGGGAGAGGCCGGCGAAGTAAATTTTCTGATTGGTGCGGGTGTAGAGTTCGTGGGCCATGGCGGGCACCCTCCAGTAACGACGGGGTTCGGGCAGACGAACAGTTTCAGCGATGAACGCCCGCCGTCGCAAGATAAATATCGGGCCATAAAAAAACCGCGCCGGGGCGCGGTTTTTTCTCAGGGATGAATCAAGCCGGCTCTTTCTCTTTCGCCCGCTTGTCTTCCACCTTCCAGCTGTCGCCTTCGTAGAACGCGCGCCAGCCCGTCGGCTTGCCGTCCACTTCGGTCTGCACGTACTGCTCCTTGGTCTTGCGGCTGTAGCGGATCACCGATGGGCGGCCATCGGGGTCCTTCTTCGGCGCTTCGCAGAGGAAGTGGTACTTGGGATCGATCTCGTCCTTGTGCGGGATGATCTCGATGACCAGTGGCGCACGGGTCTCGCGGTTTTTCGGGAACTGGCTGGCCGCCAGGAACAGGCCCGAGGCGCCGTCACGCAGCACGTAGGTGTCGTTGACCTTCTCGCACTTGAGTTCCGGCATCTTCACCGCGTCCATCTTCGGCGGCGCCGCCTCGCCGCTCTTCAGCAGCTTGCGGGTGTTCTTGCACTCGGGGTTGGTGCAACCGAAGAACTTGCCGAAACGGCCGGTCTTGAGCTGCATCTCACTGCCGCACTTGTCGCATTCCAGGCTCGGGCCTTCGTAGCCCTTGATGCGATAGTTGCCTTCCTCGATCTCGTAGCCCACGCAGTCCGGGTTGTTACCGCAGATGTGCAGCTTGCGCTTCTCATCCAGCAGGTAGGCGTCCATGGCGGTGGCGCAGATCGGGCAGCGGTGCTTGCCACGCAGCACCAGCGACTCGGATTCACCCTCGTCGTCGGCGGCGATCTCGTCGCCCGGCACCAGGTTGATGGTGGCCTTGCAACGTTCTTTCGGCGGCAGGCTGTAGCCCGAGCAACCCAGGAACACGCCGGTGGATGCGGTACGGATCATCATGTGCCGGCCGCACTCGCGGCAGGTGATGTCGGTCGGCGTCGGCTGGTTGGCACGCATGCCGCTGTCGGCGGAACCGGCCACTTCCAGCTTGTTCTTGAAGTCGCCGTAGAACTCGTCCAGCACGTTCTTCCAGTCGCGCTCGCCCTGGGCCACGTCGTCGAGGTTCTCCTCCATGCCGGCGGTGAAGCCGTAGTCCATCAGGTTCGAGAAGCTCTCCGACAGGCGCTCGGTGACGATGTCACCCATCTTCTCGGAGTAGAAGCGGCGGTTGTGCAGGGCCACGTAGCCGCGGTCCTGGATGGTGGAGATGATGGCGGCGTAGGTCGACGGGCGACCGATACCGCGTTTTTCCATCTCTTTCACCAGGCTGGCTTCGGAGTAGCGCGCCGGCGGCTTGGTGAAATGCTGGGTCGGGTCCAGCTCGATCAGCTTCAGCTTCTCGCCCTGGTCCATTTCCGGCAGCACGTCGTCGTCGCCCGGCTTGGCCATCTGTGGCATCACGCGGGTGTAACCGTCGAACTTGAGGATACGGCCCTTGGCACGCAGCTCGAACTCGCCGGCAGCCACGGTGACGGTGGTGGACAGGTACTGCGCTGGCGGCATCTGGCAGGCCAGGAACTGGCGCCAGATCAGCTCGTACAGGCGCTCGGCGTCACGCTCCATGCCCGCCAGCTTGGTGGGGTGGGTGTTGACGTCAGACGGACGAATGGCTTCGTGCGCCTCCTGGGCGCCTTCCTTGCTGCTGTACACCATGGGCGCGGCCGGCAGGTACTGCTTGCCGAATTCGCTCTCGATGTAGCTGCGCGCCATTTCCACCGCGTCGGCGGACAGGTTGGTGGAGTCGGTACGCATGTAGGTGATGTAGCCGGCTTCGTACAGACGCTGGGCCATCATCATGGTCTTCTTCACGCCGAAGCCCAGGCGGTTGCTGGCAGCCTGCTGCAGGGTCGAGGTGATGAACGGTGCCGACGGCTTGCTGCTGGTCGGCTTGTCTTCACGCTTGACGATGCTGTAGGTGGACGCCTTGAGCTTGGCCAGGGCGGCCATGGCCGTGGCTTCGTTCAGCGGCTTGAAGGCCTCGCCGTTCTCGCGCGCCACTTCGAAACGCACCTTGGCGTTCTTGGCGGTGCCCAGGTCGGCGTGGATCTCCCAGTACTCTTCAGGGATGAACGCACGAATTTCGCGCTCGCGCTCCACCACCAGTTTCACGGCCACCGACTGCACGCGGCCAGCCGACAGGCCACGGGCGATCTTCGACCACAGCAGCGGCGAGACCATATAGCCCACCACGCGGTCGAGGAAACGGCGCGCCTGCTGGGCGTTGACGCGGTCGATGTCCAGCTCGCCCGGCGTGGAGAAGGCCTCCTGGATGGCCTTCTTGGTAATTTCGTTGAACACCACGCGCTTGTAGCGGGTGTCGTCACCACCGATGGCTTCGCGCAGGTGCCAGGCAATGGCTTCCCCCTCGCGGTCCAAGTCGGTTGCGAGATAGATGGTGTCGGCATCCTTGGCGAGACGGCGCAGCTCCTCGATCACCTTCTCCTTGCCGGGAAGGATCTCGTAGTGGGCTTTCCAGCCGTGCTCGGGGTCGACGCCCATGCGCGCCACCAGCTGCTTGCGCGCCTTTTCCTTGGGCGACAAGGCAGGCGCCTCGGCGGCCGCGGCCTTGCCACGCTTCACCGGTTCTTTCGTGGCGCTAGCCGAACCGCTGGTGGGCAGGTCTCGGATATGGCCGATACTCGACTTCACCACGTATTGGTTGCCCAGATACTTGTTGATGGTCTTGGCCTTAGCCGGGGATTCCACAATGACCAGCGATTTGCCCATGGATCGGAAAATTCCTGAATACTAGAAATGAAAGCGATTGGTGCCTTCGAGGCACCGCTATATATAGTGGCGACGAAACGAGGTCAAGCGCGGATGATCAAGCGATCTCGTCGCCGGGCTGCTCGAACAGGCTCGGTTCGGCCTCGACCAAAGCAAAGCGCGGTACGCGCTCGCCGTCAACTTCGACCGACTCCAGGAACATGCTCAGCGGCCGTACCCACAGGCCAAATTCGCCGTACAGCGCCTGGTAGCAGACCACCTCTTCCTCGCTTTCGGAATGGCGCGCAACACCAAATACGCGGTAGTGAGGCCCTTTGTAGTGACGATAGAGCCCTGGCTGTAGCTGCATGTTTGCCTCGCTTGAACAAAATATCCTGAAAAACAAAAACCGGGGCACCTGGCCCCGGTTCGCCGACTCGCGAGCGCTTAGACGCGTTCGAAGACGGTGGTGATGCCCTGACCCAGACCTACACACATGGTGGACACCCCGAAGGTGCCGTTGTTCTGCTTCATGACATTCAACAGGGTGCCCGAAATACGTGCACCAGAGCAACCGAATGGGTGACCCAGGGCGATGGCGCCGCCGTGCAGGTTAACCTTCTCGTTCATCTTGTCGAGCACTTTCAGATCCTTCAGCACCGGCAGGGCCTGTGCGGCGAAGGCTTCGTTGAGCTCGAAGAAGTCGATATCGTTGATCGAAAGGCCTGCGCGCTTCAGCGCTTTCTGGGTCGCCGGCACCGGGCCGTAGCCCATGATTGCAGGGTCGACGCCGGCAACGGCCATGGAGCGGATCACTGCCATCGGCTGAATGCCCAGGTCTTGGGCACGTTGGGCCGACATGACGATCATGCAAGAGGCGCCGTCGGTAATTTGCGACGAAGTGCCCGCTGTCACGGTGCCACCTTTGGGGTTGAACGCAGGACGCAGCGCGGCCAGGCTCTCCAGGGTAGTGTCCGGACGAATGGTCTCGTCGTAGTCAAACATCTTCAGGAAGCCGTTCTCGTCATACCCTTGCATCGGGATGATCTCGTCCTTGAACTTGCCTTCCACGGTGGCCTTGTGGGCCAGTTGGTGGGAGCGCAGGCCGAAGGCGTCCTGGGCTTCGCGGGTGATGCCGTGCATCTTGCCGAGCATTTCCGCAGTCAGGCCCATCATGCCCGAGGCCTTGGCGGCGTACAGGGACATGTGCGGGTTGGGATCGACGCCGTGCATCATGCTCACGTGGCCCATGTGCTCCACGCCGCCGACGACGAACACGTCGCCGTTGCCGGTCATGATCGCCTGGGCGGCGGTGTGCAGCGCGCTCATGGACGAGCCGCACAGGCGGCTGACGGTCTGGCCGGCCGCGGTGTGCGGGATCTGGGTCATCAGCGACGCCATGCGCGCGATGTTCCAGCCCTGCTCCAGGGTCTGGTTCACACAGCCCCAGATCACGTCCTCGACTTCGCTCGGGTCGACCTTGACGTTGCGTTCCAGCAGTTTGCTGATCAGGTGCGCCGACATGTCTTCGGCGCGGGTGTTGCGGTGCATGCCACCCTTGGAGCGGCCCATTGGCGTGCGACCGAAGTCGACGATCACCACATCTCTCGGATTCAAGCTCATAAAATCGTTCTCGCTCTAGTCGTTGGGCGCTTAACCGAAGAAGCTCTGGCCGTTCTTGGCCATCTCACGCAGCTTCGCGGTGGGGTGGTACAGCGGGCCCAGGTCGGCGTACTGGTCTGCCAGGGCGACGAAGTTGGCCACGCCCAGCGAATCGATGTAGCGCAGCGCGCCGCCACGGAACGGAGGGAAACCGATGCCGTAGACCAGGCCCATGTCGGCCTCGGCCGCGGTTTCGACGATGCCGTCTTCCAGGCAACGCACGGTCTCCAGGCACAGCGGAATCATCATCCAGTTGAGGATGTCGTCGTCGCTCAGCTCGCGCTGCTCGTAGACGATCGGCTTGAGCACTTCGAGCACCGAGGCGTCGGCGACTTTCTTCGGCTTGCCCTTCTTGTCGGTCTCGTAGGCGTAGAAGCCCTTGCCGTTCTTCTGGCCCAGGCGGTTGGCCTCGTACAGCACGTCGATGGCCGAACGGCGGTCATCTTTCATGCGGTCCGGGAAGCCTTCGGCCATTACGTCGCGGCCGTGGTGGCCGGTGTCGATGCCGACCACGTCCATCAGGTAGGCCGGGCCCATCGGCCAGCCGAATTTTTCCATGATCTTGTCGACGCGCACGAAGTCGATGCCGGCGCTGACCAGCTTGGCGAAGCCGCCGAAGTACGGGAACAGCACGCGGTTGACCAGGAAGCCCGGGCAGTCGTTGACCACGATCGGGTTCTTGCCCATCTTCTTGGCGTAGGCCACGGTGGTGGCGACTGCCACTTCGCTGGACTTCTCGCCACGGATGACTTCCACCAGCGGCATCATGTGCACCGGGTTGAAGAAGTGCATGCCGACGAAGTTTTCCGGACGCTTGAGGGCTTTCGCCAGCAGGCTGATGGAAATGGTCGAGGTGTTGGACGCCAGGATGGTGTCCACCTTGACCTGGGCTTCGACTTCGGCCAGCACGGCCTGCTTGACCTTGGGGTTCTCGACCACGGCTTCGACGACGATGTCGACGTGGCCGAAATCACCGTACGACAGGGTCGGGCGAATGGCGTTGAGCGACTCGGCCATCTGCGCGGCGGTCAGGCGGCCTTTCTCGACGCGCTTGCCCAGCAGCTTCGAGGCTTCGGCCAGGCCTTGCTCGATGCCCTTCTCGTTGATGTCCTTCATCAGGATCGGGGTGCCCTTGACGGCGGACTGGTAGGCAATGCCACCGCCCATGATGCCGGCGCCGAGCACGGCGGCCTGCTTCACGTCGTGGGCCAGCTCGTCGTAGGCCTTGGCCTTGCGTTTCAGTTCCTGGTCATTCAGGAACAGGCCCACCAGGCTTTGCGCAGCCGGGGTCTTGGCCATTTTCACGAAACCGGCGGCTTCGATTTCCAGGGCCTTCTCGCGACCGAAGTTGGCGGCTTTCTGGATGGTCTTGATGGCTTCGACCGGGGCCGGGTAGTTCGGCCCGGCCTGGCCGGCGACGAAGCCCTTGGCGGTCTCGAAGGCCATCATCTGCTCGATGGCGTTGAGCTTGAGCTTGTCCAGCTTGGGCTGGCGACGGGCCTTGTGGTCGAACTCGCCGCTGATGGCGCGCTTGACCAGGTCCAGGGCGGCCGCGTGCAGCTGCTCAGGCGCGACCACGGCATCGACGGCGCCGGCTTTCAGGGCGTCATCGGCACGGTTTTCCTTGCCCGAGGCAATCCACTCGATGGCGTTGTCGGCACCGATGATGCGCGGCAGGCGCACGGTGCCGCCGAAGCCTGGGTAGATGCCCAGCTTCACTTCCGGCAGGCCGATCTTGGCGGTGGCGGACATGACGCGGAAGTCCGCGGCCAGGCACATTTCCAGGCCGCCGCCCAGGGCGATGCCGTTGATGGCGGCCACGGTGGGCACGCCCAGGTCTTCGAAGTCGCTGAAAATGCGGTTGGCTTCCAGGTTACCAGCGACCAGTTCGGCCTCGGGCAGCTTGAAGTTGTCGACAAATTCGGTGATGTCCGCGCCGACGATGAAAACGTCCTTGCCACTGCTGACAATCACGCCTTTGATGCTGGCGTCGGCCTTGATGGTGTCCACCGCCTGGCGCAATTCGCCCAGGGTCAGACGGTTGAATTTATTGACGGACTCACCCTTGAGGTCGAACTTCAATTCGACGATGCCACTTTCAAGAGCCTTAACCGTGATGGCTTTACCTTCGTAAATCATCAACTGATCTCCACGATATGGAAGCTGAACTGTACACGCCAAACGCTGGTGCGAGGCCGGCAGGCGCATTGACGCCGGTTGCCGCTCCCTCGCTTCCAGACACACCCGTCAGCGCGATATTCGGGATTCTGTATAAGAGCGTTCCTACAAGACAAACGCTCAATTCATACGCCCGTTTGATTTGGGTATGCACACATTCAGGGAAAAACCGGCAATTGTCAAATGCGCTGGAAGGCGGCAAAAACGCGACTTTGCGGTCACGCGTGCGTCATAACAGCGCACGCCGCGCCGGGACTGATGACGCAACATTCAGCAACAGCATGGCACATACCCATGACAGCCAGATACACCGGGGCCTGGGGCAAACCAAACGTCGCAGGGAAATAAAAAGAAAGGAATTTTGAAAGAGGCCGGCGTAAGATCGCTTCGCGACTACACTGTCGACCACACATGCAGAAAATGTCTTACCGGCCTGCCTGGCCAACCCCAGCCCGACGCAGATTATCGGGCTTTTTATTGCCCGAAATCTAACGCCCCGACACCTGTGGGAGCTGGCTTGCCAGCGAGCTTCTTGTTCCGCAACAGCTCGCTGGCAAGCCAGCTCCCACAGGGCGACAGCCCCCACAGGTCATGCCAGCGCTTTCAGCACCTGGTCTATCGCCACCAGCACACTCGCCTCCCCGCGCTCGCCCCAGTACAGGGCGATCAACTGTTGACCTGCGTCAACCTTGTAGACATTACCCGGCAAGGTGGCGAACTGCGCGAGTAATATCGGGTCTTCACAAGGCTCGCGCCATTGGTTGAGCCAGGTCCCCGGCTCGGTCTGCCAGTAGCAGAACCGCGCGGCCGTGGCCGACCGCCGCGGCCGGCAGTACTGCGCGCAGGGGCTTGGCGGCTGCTGGGGCAGCCAGTGCGGCCATTCCTGGGGCATCAGCTGCATGGCCAGGCCCAGGCGGCGCGCTTCCATGCGCAGGGCCATCTGGCCGCTCTGCTTGCGCGAGGGGCGCAGCCACACCAGGGGGCTTAAAACCAGCGCAAGGATTGACACCACTATCCATACCGTCATATGACTGTGCACCCTGTAAAACTTTTAGAAATGAGTTGGTTAGGACACGCGCAAACAGACCGACTTGAAACCGGCCATACTTAGCCTATCGCCACGTCAGGAGAGCTTCCCATGCCCTACCAACATATTCTGGTCGCCGTCGACCTGACCGAAGAGTGCGATCCGGTGATCCACCGGGCCCGCGAGCTGTCTTCCAGCCAGGACGCCAAGCTGTCCCTGGTGCACATCGTCGAACCCATGGCCATGGCCTTCGGCGGCGACGTGCCCATGGACCTGTCGCAGCTGCAACAGCAGCAGTTCGACCAGGCCAAGGAGCGCCTGGAGCGCCTGATCACCAAGTACCCGGAACTGACGAAAGAGAACTGCCACCTGACCTATGGCCAGCCCAAGCAGGAAATCCATGGCCTGGCCAAGGAAAAGGGTTGCGACCTGGTGGTGGTGGGCAGCCATGCCCGCCATGGCCTGGCGCTCTTGCTGGGCTCCACGTCCAATGACGTGCTGCATGGCGCGCCCTGTGATGTGCTGGCGGTACGCCTGAAGAAACCTGAGTAATCGCGGCGCCCCCATCGCGGCCAAGGCCGGCTCCTACCTGTAGGAGCCGGCCTTGGCCGCGATGGGGCAACACGGATCAGGCGTCGAGCTCAGCCCAACGCTCGACCATCTCGTCCAGCTTGGCCTGGGCCTGTTCCAGCTCGGCAATCACCTTGGCCGTCTCGGCCGCCGGCTTCTGGTAGAAACCCGCATCCGCCATGGTCGCTTCCAGCGCGGCAATCTTCTGCTCCTGGGCGTCGATCTCACCCGGCAAGGCTTCCAGCTCGCGCTGCAGCTTGTAGCTGAGTTTCTTCTTCGCAGGGGCAGCAGCTTCCACTGCCGGTGCCACGACGGCTGCCGGGGCAGTCACCACGGCGCTGTTAAGCTCGGCCTTGCCCGACTTGTTCTCGGTAACGCCCAGCAGCTTCGGCGAACCACCCTGGCGAATCCAGTCCTGGTAGCCACCCACGTACTCGCGCACCTTGCCCTCGCCTTCGAAGACCAGGGTGCTGGTCACCACGTTGTCGAGGAAGGCCCGGTCGTGGCTGACCATCAGCACGGTGCCCTTGAAGCTGGACAGCACTTCTTCCAGCAGTTCCAGGGTTTCCACGTCCAGGTCGTTGGTCGGTTCGTCGAGCACCAGCAGGTTGGCCGGCTTGCTGAACAGCTTGGCCAGCAGCAGGCGCGCACGCTCGCCACCCGACAGCGCCTTGACCGGCGTGCGGGCACGCTGCGGGCTGAACAGGAAGTCGCCCAGGTAGCTGAGCACGTGGCGGTTCTGGCCGTCGATCTCGATGAAGTCCCGGCCTTCGGCCAGGTTGTCGATCACGGTCTTTTCCAGGTTCAGCTGGTGGCGCAGCTGGTCGAAGTACGCCACTTCCAGGCGCGTACCGGCCGCCACGGTGCCGCTGGTGGCTTCCAGGTCGCCCAGCATCAGCTTGAGCAACGTGGTCTTGCCGGTGCCGTTGGCGCCCAGCAGGCCAATGCGGTCCTGGCGCTGCAGCACCATGGAGAAGTCCTTGACCAGGAACGGGCCGCCCGGGTGGGCAAAGCTGACGTTCTCGACCACCATCACCTGCTTGCCGGATTTCTCCGCGGTATCAAGCTGGATGTTGGCCTTGCCCTGGCGCTCGCGACGCTCGCTGCGCTCGACGCGCAGCTCTTTCAGGGCGCGCACGCGGCCTTCGTTACGGGTACGACGGGCCTTGATGCCCTGGCGAATCCACACCTCTTCCTGGGCCAGGCGCTTGTCGAACAGCGCATTGGCGGTCTCTTCGGCCGCCAGCATGGCTTCCTTGTGCACCAGGAAGCTGGCGTAGTCGCCGTTCCAGTCGATCAGGCCGCCGCGGTCCAGTTCCAGGATGCGCGTGGCCAGGTTCTGCAGGAAGGAACGGTCGTGCGTGATGAACAGCACGGCGCCGCCGAAACCGCTCAGGGCCTCTTCCAGCCAGGCAATCGCACCGATGTCCAGGTGGTTGGTAGGCTCGTCGAGCAGCAGCAGGTCGGGCTCGGACACCAGCGCCTGGGCCAGCAGCACGCGGCGGCGCCAGCCACCGGACAGCTGCGCCAGGGTCTTGTCGGCCGGTAGTTGCAGGCGGCTCAGGGTGCTATCCACCAGTTGCTGCAGGCGCCAGCCGTCGCGGGCCTCGAGGTCCGACTGGACGTGCATGAGCTTGGTCAGGTCTTCATCGGTGACGATGTTCTGGCTCAGGTGGTGATATTCGGCCAGCAACGCGCCCACACCATCGAGGCCTTCGGCAACCACGTCGAACACGGTGCGATCGTCGGCCACCGGCAGTTCCTGCGGCAGCTCGCCGATCTTCAGGCCCGGCGCACGCCAGACCTCGCCTTCGTCAGGCTTCTGATCGCCCTTGACCAGGCGCAACATGCTGGACTTGCCAGTGCCGTTGCGACCGATGATGCAGACCCGCTCTCCACGGGCGATCTGCCAGGACACTTTGTCCAACAACGGCATCGCGCCGAAAGCGAGGGACACATCGCTTAATTTGAGCAGGGTCATGTGTTTCTCCAAAAACCGGGCGCGCATTCTACCTGACTTGAGCGCCCAGCACAGTAAATGCCGCCATATGGGCCGGACGGTCTGAATTCATCTGTTGTTACAAGCACAATGCTTTCATCGGCCACCCGCAACCGGCTAAGCTAATGGGAAATCAGTGCAGGCAACGCCGCACTTGTCATGCCTTATCTGCACGGATGTCTCATGCGCGGTCGCCTGTCTAGCCTCTTGTCCTGCCTGCTGCTCTCTGCCACCGCCGTCTCCTGCGCCCACGCAGTGGACCTGACCACCCAGCGCCAGTATTACGACGAGGCCAAGCGCGCACTGGCCAAGGGCGACAGCGGTCCCTACTACCGTTACGCGCCGATGCTCAGCGACTACCCGCTGGAGCCGTACCTGGCCTATGACGAGCTCACCGCACGCCTGAAGACCGCCAGCAACGACGAGATCGAGAAATTCCTCGCCGCCCACGGTGACCTGCCCCAGGCCAACTGGATGAAGCTGCGCTGGTTGCGCTGGCTGGCGGAACGCGGCGACTGGGACACCTTTGCCAAATATTATGACGCCAAGCTCAACTTCACCGAGCTTGACTGCCTCAACGGCCAGTACCAACTGGGCCACAACCAGAAGGCCGAGGGCTACGCCAGCGCGCAGAAGCTGTGGCTGACCGGCAAGACCCAGCCCGACGCCTGCGACGCGCTGTTCGGCCTGTGGGCCGCCGACGGCCAATTGACCGAGGACAAGCGCTGGCAGCGCCTGAAACTGGCCGCCCACACCCGCAACTACGCCCTGGCCAACGCGTTGGTCGCCACCCTGCCGACCCTGGGCAACCAGGGCCGCCTGCTGATCAGCGTGGCGCAGAACCCCGAGCTGCTCACCGACCCGTCGCGCTTCCAGCCGGCCACCGAGGCCATGTCCGACGTGGTCGGCCTGGGCCTGCGGCGCCTGGCCAAGCAGGACCCGGACCGGGCCATGCAGATGCTCGACGGCTACGCCAACAGCATGCACTTTTCTCGTGACGAAAAGGTGGCCATCGCCCGGGAAATCGGCCTGACCCTGGCGCGCAACTACGACCCGCGCGCCCTCGACCTGATGACCCAGTACGACCCCGAGCTGCGCGACAACACCGTCACCGAGTGGCGCCTGCGCCTGCTGCTGCGCCTGGGCCGCTGGCAGGACGCCTACGACCTGACCCGCCGCCTGCCCCAGGACCTGGCGGCCACCAGCCGCTGGAAATACTGGCAGGCGCGCAGCCTGGAGCTGGCACAACCACAGAACCCGCAGGTGCCGCTGCTGTACCGCAACGTGTCCAAGGAGCGTGATTTCTACGGCTTCCTCGCCGCCGACCGCACCCAGGCGCCCTACTCCCTGGCCAACCGCCCGCTGGTGATCAGCCAGGCGTTGATGAACAAGGTGCGCAACACCCCGGGCATCCGCCGCGCCATGGAGCTGCTGGACCGTGGCCAGGTGGTGGACGCACGCCGCGAGTGGTACTACGTGAGCAACCTGTTCAGCCGCGACGAAATGGTCGCCCAGGCCAAGCTGGCCTACGACATGCACTGGTACTTCCCGGCCATCCGCACCATTGCCCAGGCGCAGTACTGGGATGACCTGGACATCCGCTTCCCCATGGCCCACCGCGAGGCCCTGGTGCGCGAAGCCAACAACCGCGGCATCCATGCCAGCTGGGCGTTCGCCATCACCCGCCAGGAAAGCGCGTTCATGGACGACGCCCGTTCGGGCGTGGGCGCCATGGGCCTGATGCAGCTGATGCCCGGCACCGCCAAGGAAACCGCGCGCAAGTTCAGCATTCCCCTGGCCTCGCCGCAGCAGGCCATCGACCCGGACAAGAATATCCAGCTGGGCGCCGCCTACCTGAGCCAGGTGCACGCGCAGTTCAACGGCAACCGCGTGCTCGCTTCCGCCGCCTACAACGCCGGCCCCGGCCGCGTGAAGCAGTGGCTGCGCGGCGCCAACCACCTGAGCTTCGACGTGTGGGTGGAGTCGATTCCGTTCGACGAGACCCGCCAGTACGTGCAGAACGTGCTGTCCTACGCAGTGATCTACGGCCAGAAGCTGAACATCCCGCAGCCGATCGCCGACTGGAACGAACGCTTCTTCGACGACCAATAACCCCGTGGACGCGGCCTTTGGCCGCTGCTACGGTTATTCGAGGACCGTGACGGGCATGCCGACCTGCAGCTGCCCTACCCCGTCGTTGACCAGGTTCTGCCCGAACATCACGTCGCCATCCACCTGGCGATAGGTCTTGAGCGTCGCCAATGGCTCGCGATCGTCACTGCGTACTCCGGTCGCGGGGTCAATGGTGGTGAGGATGCAGCGCGAGCACGGCTTCACCACCCGGAACTCCACCTCGCCAATGCGAATGCGCTTCCAGCCATCCTCGGCGAACGCCTCGCTGCCGGTGACCACCAGGTTGGGGCGGAACCGCAGCATCTCCAGTTCACGGCCCACGCGGCTCGACAGGTCATCCAGCGACGCCTGGCCAATCAGCAGTAATGGGAAACCATCGGCGAAGCCCACGCGGTCGCTGTCCAGGCCGTAGCCGGCCTGGGTGCTGCGCGCCCGCTCGACCGGCACCTGCACCAGGCGCGTCGGTTTGCCTATAAAGGAAGAGACCCACTGGGCTGCCTCATCGCCCGCATCAGGCACGCGCAGGGTGTCCCGCCAGATGGTCACACCGCGCAGCGGCGCGTCGGCGCCAGGGGTAGGCACGAACAGCGGCGCAAGGCCCGGTGCCGACAGTTGCAGCCCGGCATCGCCCTGGTGGGCGGCGCCCAGCTGGCTCATGTGTGCCTCGGCGCGCTGGGTCAGGAAGCGCCCGCTGGCCTCGTCCACCAGCATCCAGCGGCGATCGCCGGCCAGGCCCAGGCTGTCCAGGGCGGATGCCTGCAAGGGTTCGGCGATGGCGGACTTGAGGGGGTAGCGGTAGAGGGCGCTGAGGTGCATGGCGGCTTCCTGCGGTCAATTTAGACCGGCAGTTTATCACGCCACTTCTTTGTGGGAGCTGCCTTGCCAGCGAGCTGTTGAAGCCTGAAAAGCTCGCTGGCAAGCCAGCTCCCACAGGGTCAGTTATCCAGCATCAGGCGTTGGCGCACCACGTCCACCAGCTTGTCCGGCTGGAACTTGGACAGGAAGTTGTCGCAGCCCACCTTCTTGACCATGGATTCGTTGAAGCTGCCCGATAGCGAGGTGTGCAGCACTACGTACAAACCGCGCAGCCGCGGGTCGTTGCGGATCTCGGTGGTCAGGCGGTAGCCGTCCATCTCGGGCATTTCCGCGTCGGTGAACACCATCAGCAGTTTGTCCGTGAGGTTTTCGCCGGCATCCGCCCAGGCCTTGAGCATCTTCAGCGCCTTGAGGCCATCGCTGGCCACGTGCATCTTCACCCCCAGCTGGGACAGAGTGTCGCGCAGCTGCGCCAGCGCCACGGTAGAGTCGTCCACCAGCAGCACTTCCCTGCCCCGGGCACGGGCCAGCACGGGGTCTTCAAGCTTCTCGCGGGACACCTTGGCGCTGTAGGGCACGATCTCGGCCAGCACTTTTTCCACATCGATGATTTCCACCAGTTGGTCATCGACCTTGCTGATGGCGGTGAGGTAGTGCTGGCGGCCAGCGCTGGTAGGCGGCGGCAGGATGGCCTCCCAGTTCATGTTGACGATGCGGTCCACGCCGCCCACCAGGAACGCCTGCACCGAGCGGTTGTACTCGGTGACGATGATGGTGCTGTTGGGCCCCGGCTGCAGCGGGCGCATGCCGATGGCCTGGGACAGGTCGATGACCGGCAGGGTCTGCCCGCGCAGGTTGACCACCCCGCACACGAAAGCGTGGCGCTGGGGCATCAGCGTCAACTTGGGCAGTTGCAGCACCTCCTGCACCTTGAACACGTTGATGGCGAACAATTGCCGGCCCGCCAGGCGAAACATCAGAATTTCAAGGCGGTTCTCACCCACAAGCTGGGTACGTTGGTCTACTGTGTCGAGAATGCCGGCCATCGATGACTCCTGGGGACGATGCTGAGGTGAACTGATAAGGGTTATCGGCAGCGCGCGACCGATCTTGAAGCCCGACGAAATACACGCTGGTGAGCATTGATGTCACATTAACATCATGCTTAACTGATCGCATTGCCGTCGCTGAACATTTAGATACAAAACTGCTAAGAACCCTCCCTTCTTATCAGGGATTCCCCTATAGGCAATCGGGCGAAACCTGATATTCGCAATATCCAATAGCCATTAATGTGACGCCATTCTCAATGCATGAACGGAGTCAGGCTTTTGTTCGCTCGCTTTTTATCCCCCGATCGCAGCCTTCGGAGCGGCAGCAAGGGCCTGATTTCATCTTTTCCCGCCAAGACAATGTGTCTGGCTTGTGGCTCGCAGGACACATTGAAAATGACAGCGCAAATGCCAGCCATCCGTGCGCGGATGCAGCTAAGCTTGAGTGGCCAGATGGAACCAACGCACGGACCGCACGCAATGGACGCGTCCGCACGGAGTTGTGGAGATCAACATGCTCAATGACACCCAATGGTCATGTGCCCTGCCTGACTTCCTCGTCGAGGCCCAGGCCATGCTGAACAAATTGCAGGAATGCATCAGCCACCTCGAACTGATCCGCAACGATCAGGACGCCGCCGACTGCCTGCTGTACACCCTGGAAAGCCTTGGTTTACGGGCCCAGGGCCTGTCACTTGAGCAAGTGGCTGCATTTTGCCAGCAGCTGCGCCAGCTGCTGCACCTGGCAAAACCGCGCAATCGTTTGGAGGGGGCCACACTCAAGGCGCTCAACGAATGCCTCACCCTGCTGGCCTGGCAACTGGAGCTGATCGACCCACGCACCGGCCAGTTGAGCCTGGACAGTGACGAACAGGTGGCGCTGGTGGAGGCCCTGGCGGTCACCATCGATTCGAACCTCGCCCCTGTGCCTCCCACCGCGGGCAAGGCCAGCGGGCAATTGGACCGACGGGTCATGTGACCCCGACTGCATCCACTTTGTTGCCAGTTCCATACACCGCGCCAGGGCGCGGTATAATTGTGCGTTCATGAAATGACCAGCCATTCACCTAGGCCACCCTCAGCTATTCCCCTAGGTACAACTACCCCCGGCTTTCTGTAACTTTGGCATTACACTCAAAGTTACCAGGAGTGCGTTCCTGCCCTATGATTGTGCATTTTTGTCCGTTGACTGAAGTTGTTCAGGGGCCTGAGTTGCAATGTGATGACAACCGTACTCCAGCCGCCCCCAATGATGGCGATGTGATTGCGCTCGCGAGATAACTGTTAACGCCGAAAATAAACCTGACCGTTCAGGCATATATTGCTGAACAGGCGACCAACTGTTGATGAAGTGATACCATGGCAGACCTATTCCCCCCACGGACCGGATGCCCTGACCACCTGACACTTGCAAGGTGTCATCGGGAATCGGGCGATATGTTCTATTCATTTGCATCTTTCGCCCACGGCGCTACATCTAGAGCATGGAGCCTTGGAAACGGCTTTCAACAACGCCTTAACCGGTTCTCAGCAGCGACTTTTTCTTGGCTCCGTTTTCTATGTACGCCAGTTTCAGAAAATACACATCGTGGCCAATGGGCGTGCAACACATGCGCTGGTTGACGGTACTGCTGTGCCTGGGCTCGCTGTTGGGCAACGCCTGGATATTCGCCACCCAAGGCACGGTTCCCGCGGGGCTGCTGGCCATCAACATCGCCGCCATGCTCAGCGTATGGGTGCAGCATCGCAACGCGCAGAAGTCCATCGCCTTCAAGCCCCAGGAACTCGCCGACCACCTGTTGCAGGTGCAGGAAAACGAACGGCACCGCCTGAGCCGGGAACTGCACGATGACATCGGCCAGCTGCTGACTGCGGCCAAGATGCAATCAGACTGGCTGCAACGACGCCTGCCCAACGACCTGGAAGAAGGCTTCGCGACCTTGCGCGAGACCATCGACGAAACCCTGACCAAGGTCCGCGACGTGTCCGCCATCCTCAACCCGCGCCAGCTCACCAGCCTGGGCCTGGAAGCCAGCCTGCGCGGGCACCTGCTGCGCACCCTGGAAAACACCCAGGTGAACTGGACCCTGGAATGCCACCAGGCCATGACCGGCATCCCCGAGGAGATGGCGGTGGCCGCCTTCCGCATTACCCAGGAAGCGGTGACCAACCTGCTGCGCCATGCCCGGGCGACCAACCTGCTGGTGCGCCTGCAACGCACCCCCGAAGGCCTGCACCTGTATGTCAGCGATGACGGCGTGGGCTTCACCCCCGTCAGCGACCCGGCCAGCCATGGCCTGCGGGGCATGTCGGGCATGCAGGAGCGCGCCACGCTGATTGGCGGCTGGCTGAAGGTCAATAGCCAGCCCGGCCAGGGCACCCAACTTGAAGCACTCTTCCCCTGGGCGCCGCGCGCCCTGCAACGAGCCAAACTCGGCAAAGGCCTATGATCTGCAAATTATTGCTGGTGGACGATCATTCCCTGATCAGGGCGGGCGTGCGCGCCCTGGTGTCGGATATTCCCGGTTACGCGGTGGTGGGCGAGGCCAGCGATGGTGCACAACTGGTGGACATGGTGCGCCGGCTGGACCCGGACATCGTCCTGCTCGACCTGTCCATGCGTGACACCGGCGGGCTGGAAGCCCTGGGCCGGCTGCAGGCCACCCGGGCGCGCAGCAAGGTACTGATCCTGTCCATGCATACCGACCCGGAAATGATCATGCAGGCGCTGGAGATGGGCGCCCATGGTTACCTGCTCAAGGACACCACGGCCGTCGAACTGGGCCAGGCGCTGGACGCCCTGCGCAGCAACGAGCGTTACCTGAGCCCGGCCATCGCCCACACGGTGATCAACCAGGCGCTGATCCGCGCGCAGAGCAGCCGCCCGGAACAGGCCGACAACCACAACCTCACCCCGCGCCAGCTGGAGATCCTGCGGCTGATCGTGCGCGGCAAGTCCACCCGCGAGATCGCCACCGGCCTGGGGCTGAGCGTGAAGACCGTGGAAACCCACCGCTCGCAGATCATGAAGCGCCTGCAGATCTTCGACGTGGCGGGCCTGGTGCTGTTCGCCGTGCGCGAGCGCATCATCAGCCTCGACGATTGATGATTGCGCCGGCATTGCGGAACTCCTGACGCAGCCTGCGGCCGCTGCTACGCAGGGAGTGATGTAGCAGCGGCCGCAGGCCGCGTCACGGGCGCCCGCGCGACAACAGCGGTGAATTCGCCGGCAGGTGCACCTTCAGGGCGCCGGGCCGGGCGCTGAAACGCAGGCTGTCGCCCGTCAGCGGCTCGCCGTCGAGGTTGATGTCCAGGCCCTCGGCACTGTGGATTTCCACCCAGGGCAGGCGCACCCGAACGAACAGGTTATCCACTCCGAGCCCACCAGCGAGCAAATCCTTCAAGGTGCTGAACACCTCGGTGGGCGCCGGCAGGATGCTGATGTCCAGCAGCCCGTCATCCGCCACCGCCTCGGGGCACAGCACATGGCCACCACCCGCCTGCCGGCCATTGCCGATGCCCAGCGCCAGCAACTGCCCTTCCCACTCGAAGTCTGGCCCGCGCAGGCAGCCGTAGGCCGGGCGCAGCTCGGCGAAGCGCGACAAGCCGGTGAACAGGTAGGCCGCACCACCCAGCACTTTTTTCAGGTCGTCGGAGGTGTTGGCTGTCACCTGGCTGCCGAACCCTCCGGTGGCCATGTTCAGGAACAACTGCCCGCCCACCTCGCCCAGGTCCACCGGCCGGGCCGGTGCATCCAGTAGCGCCAGGGCCCCGGCGCAGTCCAGCGGCACGCCGGCGGCCCGGGCAAAATCGTTGGCGGTGCCCAGGGGCATCAGCACCAGGCTGGCGTCAGTGCCCGCCAGGGCGATGGCCTCGGCGATATCGCGCAGGGTGCCGTCACCGCCCCCGGCGATGATGTGCGGGTAACCGGCCGCCAGCGCTTCCGCCACCAGGCGCTGGGCATCCCCCGCCTCCCAGGTCAGCCGCACCGCCAGCTCGACGCCCGCCGCCCGCTGGGCTTCCACGGCGCGCCGCACGTCCTCGTTGAGGGCCTGCTTGCCGTGCAGAATCAAAAATGCCTTGCGCGCTGCCATGCCGTTTCCCCCGTCTAGAACCGCCCACTGAAGCGTTTCGACCACACCACCGTCAAAAAAAGCCATACAGATCATCAGCGATTGCATATTTTTTTGGCGCTTTGCGCGTTTTTGATTCGCAAGGCGGTGTTTCATGGACTTTACTCAGGTTTCAAAGTGCCATCGGAAAGATTGCCTTCCAGGGCCATTCAATCGTAAATTAATATTTGTAACGGAAAACTGACGCAAAATTCCCCGCCAATAATAAAACGACAAAAAATTGCCACCAGGGACGGAGTCAGCAACAAACGGTAACACCCAACGTACACAATGGAACTGCCGCAATTCTTGTTGTCGGCCTTGGATCACCAATGGTCTGGAGGGAAGGGATTTATGCGCTTGCAACCCGTGGACAGTCTGCTGATGACTCGGCCCAGTATGGTCGAGTATTTCCTGTTCGCTATCCGCCTGGTCCACGGGCTTACCGCCATCGCCCCTGGCTTGCTGATTTTGATGATCGACTCGAACATCAAGCCCGGCGCCGTGAAGGACGACCTGGCCGTGCTGGTGTTCTTCGGTTTTCTCAGCGTGCTGATCTTCCAGGCGCTGGGGGTGTACGCCGAATCGATCTTCAGCAACCGCCTGCGCTTCCAGACCACCTTCTACGCCTGGGCGTCGGCGTTCTGCCTGTTGCTGTTCATGCACCGGGCGCTGTCACTGTTCGACTTCATCAGCAACCTGCAGCTGGCGATCTGGTTCATCGGCACCTTCATCCTGTTCGGCATCGAACGGATGATCATCCTCACCCTGTTCCAGCAACTCATGGTGCGCGGGGTGTTCCTGCAGAACGCGGTGATCCTGGGGGCTACCGAAAACGGCCAGCGCCTGGCCGAGTACCTGCTGCAGCACCAGGACATCCGCTCCGGCGTGGTGGGCTTCATCGACGACCGCATCGCCCGCCTGCCCAAGACCCTGGTCAACCTGCCCCTGCTGGGCAACAGCCAGGAGCTGGAGCAACTGATCCGCGACGAGAAGGTCACCCAGGTGCTGGTGGCCATCCCCTGGTCGGCGGAAAACCGCATGGACTACATCATTCGCGAACTGCGCCGGCTGCCGGTGAACGTGCTGCTGGTGCCGGACATGGTCGCCTTCCGCCACTCGCACAACCGCATCACCGAAGTCGCCAACCTGCCGATGTTCAACGCCTCCGAAGTGCCGTTGCGCGGCTGGTCGCCGTTCTTCAAGCGCCTGGAAGACATGCTCATCTCCAGCCTGGCGCTGGTGGCGCTGTCGCCGATCATGCTGCTGGTGGCGCTGGCCATCAAGCTCGACTCCCCAGGCCCGGTGCTGTTCAAGCAGAAGCGCTACGGCTACAACAACCGCCTGATCGAGGTGTACAAGTTCCGCTCCATGCACCAGCACCAGGCCGATGCCAACGCCGAGAAGCAGACCGTGCGCGGTGACTCACGCATTACCCGGGTAGGCCGCTTCATCCGCAAGACCAGCCTGGATGAGCTGCCCCAGTTGTTCAACGTGTTCGGCGGCAGCATGTCGATGGTCGGCCCGCGCCCCCACGCCACGGCCACCAAGGCCGCCGGCATCCTCTTCGAAGAGGCGGTGAAGGAATACACCTCCCGCCATCGGGTCAAGCCGGGCATCACCGGC
Organism: Pseudomonas imperatae; assembly: GCF_057128625.1. Lineage (NCBI taxonomy): Bacteria > Pseudomonadati > Pseudomonadota > Gammaproteobacteria > Pseudomonadales > Pseudomonadaceae > Pseudomonas > Pseudomonas imperatae. The sequence continues at coordinate 221,216 of NZ_JBSKHP010000005.1, forward strand.
CTTGCGCAGATCAACGGCTACCGCGGCGAGACCGACACCCTGGAAAAGATCGAGAAACGCGTGGAGTTCGACCTCGAGTACATCGAGAACTGGTCCGTGTGGTTCGACCTCTACATCCTCTTCCGCACTGTTCCGGCAGTGCTCCTGACGCGCGAGGTTTATTGAAATGGGCACGCTCATTCCCTGCATTATCGCCGGCGGTGCTGGCACCCGCCTGTGGCCGGTATCCCGCGAAGCGATGCCCAAGCCTTTCATGCGCCTGCCGGATGGCGAGAGCCTGCTGCAGAAAACCTTCCTGCGCGCCGCCGGCCTGCCCGGCGTCGACCGCCTGCTGACGGTGACCAACCGCGAGGTGTTCTTCCGCACCGTGGACGACTACCGCCTGCTGAACAAGGGTCGCGCGGGGCTGGATTTCATTCTTGAACCGTTCGGTCGCAATACCGCCCCGGCCATTGCCGCGGCGGCCCTGCACACCGCGCGCCTGTACGGCGAGGACGCGCAGCTGCTGGTGCTGCCCGCAGACCAATTGATCACCGACGTGGCGGCATTCACCCAGGCCGTGGAGGCCGCGCGCAGCCTGGCCGACCAAGGCTGGCTGGTGACCTTCGGCATCATCCCCACCCGCGCCGAAACCGGCTTCGGCTACATCGAGAAGGGCCAGGCCTTGACCGAAGGTGGTTTCCAGGTGGCGCGCTTCGTCGAGAAACCCAACGCCGCCACCGCCCAGGAATACCTCAAGGGCGGCCTGCACCTGTGGAACGCCGGCATGTTCTGCATGCGCGTCGACGCCATTCTGCGCGAGTTCCAGGCCCACGCCCCGGACGTGCTGGAGGCGGTCAACACCTGCCTGGCCGCCAGCCACCGCAAGGACGGCAACCGCGAACTGCAGGTGGAACTGGACAGCGGCGCCTTCGCCAACGCCCCGGACATTTCCGTGGACTACGCCATCATGGAGCGCTCGCAGAAGGTCGCGGTCATCCCTTGCGAGCTGGGCTGGAGCGACATCGGCTCGTGGGAAGCGGTGCGCGAATTGAGCCCGGCAGACACCAACGGCAACCAGTGCAACGGCGAGACCGTGCTGCACGACGTGCACAACTGCTACATCGACTCGCCCAAGCGCCTGGTGGGCGGCGTGGGCCTGGACAACCTGATCGTCATCGACACCCCCGACGCCCTGCTGATTGCCGATGCCGCGCGCAGCCAGGACGTCAAGTTCATCGCCCAGGAGCTCAAGCGCCAGGGCCACGACGCCTACCGCCTGCACCGCACCGTCACCCGCCCGTGGGGTACCTACACGGTGCTGGAGGAAGGCAAGCGCTTCAAGATCAAGCGCATCGTGGTACGCCCCAACGCCTCGCTGTCACTGCAGATGCACCACCACCGCAGCGAGCACTGGATCGTGGTCAGCGGCATGGCCCGCGTGACCAATGGCGAGCGCGAGTTCCTGCTCGACACCAACGAATCGACGTTCATCAAGCCTGGCCACACCCACCGCCTGGTCAACCCCGGGGTCATCGACCTGGTGATGATTGAAGTACAGAGCGGCGAGTACCTGGGCGAGGACGACATCGTGCGCTTCACCGACATCTACGGCCGCGTGCCGGAAGCACCCAAAGCCTGACCCTTGACCTCTAACGCTGCACCGACCCGGATTCGCCAGGGAGCTGTATTTCATGCACCACAGGAAGACTGACCAATGAAAAAAGTGTTGCTCATATTAAGTATTGTCATGCTCGCCGCATGCAGCAATCAGGCTAAGGTTTCATTGCCCAGTAACGACGTGCTGAAAGCAGCTCACCAGGCCGGCGACGCACTGGCCGGCAAACCCCTGCCACCCCAGCGCATCCGCCCGGGCGACACTTTAAGGATTGTGCGCAACACTGGCGAGGCGCCGTCGATTTCGGCGTTCACCGCCAACACCATTTATGAACTGACGCTGTTCACCGTGCAGAACGACGGCACCTTCGCCTACCCCTACGTGGGCCAGGTCAAGGCCGCCGGCCTGTCCACCGAAGAGCTGACCAAGGTGCTGGAGGTCAAGCTGGAGAACATCTACCGCGAGACCTCGCTGACCATCAACATCAACGCCGCGCCGGGCAACACGGTGTTCGTCGGTGGCGCGGTGCGCAACCCGGCCAACCTGTCGGTGAACGTCGCCACCACCCTCGACCAGGCCATCGTCGGCGCCGGTGGCGTGCTGTCGGTGGCCGACAGCGGCAACGTCGCGCTGATGCGCCAGGAGCCCGACGGCAAGTACAAGACCTACTTCTTCGACTACGCCAGTTCCCTGTATGCCAACAACGACCGCCCGCCCGTATGGCTGCAGCGCGGCGACGTGGTGTTCGTGCCCAAGTCCCACGTGGGCAACGGCATCGAGTGGGTGGACCTGTATTTGAACCAGCTCATCCCGTTCACCAAGTCCATCGGCCTTGGCGTGACGTATGACCTGCGCAACTACAACTCCTCCAACTGAAGCTAATCGCCAAGGACAACAGACATGATCAATATCCGTTCCTTCCGCGATTTGCTGCGGCTGTTCTTTATCTTCAAGCGGGAAGTGAAAATCACCGTGGCGGTGACCTTCGTGGTCATTCTGCTGGGTGCCTTCCTGCTTCCCAACCGCTATGAATCCACCGCGCTGCTGCTGGTCAAGCCCGGCCGCGACAGCACCCTGCCCATCGAGATGAGCGACCGCCAGACCGCCGTGATCCCGCTGCAGCGCGACCCGGTGGCCGACGAGGAGCGCATGCTCACCGGCCGCCCGATCACCCGCCTGGTGGCCGAGCAGTACCTGGATGACCAGGCGCGCCAGCCGCACCAGGAAGGCGTGGTAGCCAGCATCAAGTATGCCGTGAAAGGCGCGGTGCAGAGCCTGGCCGACATCGGCCGCGGCTTCCTCCAGGCCCTGGGCCTGGTAGAGAAGCAGACCCCCGTGGAGCGCCTGGCGACCCAGCTGGAGAAGAACTTTACCGTGACCCACGCCACCGGTTCCTCGGTGATGGAGGTCAGCTTCACCTGGAGCGACCCGCAAGTGGCGCAGACCGTGGTGAAGAACTGGCTCGACAAGTATCAGGAAGAGCGTACCCGCACCCTGGGCCGCAAAAGCCTCTATTCCTTCTATGAAGGCGAGAGCAAGGCCACCCAGCAGCGCATCCTGGACACCAAGAAACGCATCCAGACCCTGCTCGACAAACTCGGCGCGGTGAGCATCACCGAGCGCCTGAACGATGTGTCGCGCAACCTCAACGACCTCAAGGGCGAACGCCTGAACACCCTGCGCTCCATTGCCTCCACCCAAGCCGGGCTGGACGTGCTGAAGCAACAGATGAATGGCATTCCCAAGGAAATCAGCATTGCCCGCGAGATCGCCCGCAACCCCGACCGTGAAGACCTGAGCCAGCGCATCAACACCAAGCAGATCGAGAAACAGGAACTGCTGCGCACCTTCAAGGACGACGCGCCGCCGGTCCGTGCGATCAACACCGCCATCGCCAACCTGCAAGCGCTGATGAACGGCGAGAACGCCACCGTGCAGCGCTCGCAGAACATGGCACCCAACCCCATCTACACCCGCCTGCAGAACAGCTACGCCGACCAGGCCGCCAGCCTCAGCCGCCTGAAATCCCAGGCAGCCCAGCAGGAGACCCAACTGGCCAAGCTGGAAGCCGACCGCACCCAGGCCGTGGGCCTGGAGCCGGAACTGTCGCAGTTGCAACTTGAACTGGACGCCGCCGAGAAGAGCTTCGCGCTGTACAGCGACAGCCTGGAAAAAGCCCGCATCGACCGTGAACTGGACGCCAGCCAGATCAGCAACATCGCGGTGATCGAGCAGGCAACCCTCAACCCTAGCCGCGTGTTCCCGAAAAGCCTGCTGATGCTGCTGTTCGCCATCCCGATCAGCCTGGCCGTGGGCCTGCTGGCGCTGTACTTCTTCTACCTGCTGGACCAGCGCATCCACGACGGCGACAAGATCGAGGAACGCTTCGGCATCAAGGTGTGGACCAGCCTGCAGGACATCAGCGGCCAGGACGCCCAGCGCATCAGCGCCTTCACCGCCAGCATGTACCGCCTGTACGGCGTGCTGCCGCTCAAGCAAGTGGCACTCAGCGGCCTGAGCATCGGCCTGACCTCGGCGCGCAAGGGCGAAGGCGTGAGCTTCGTCATCGAGCACTTGCGCAAGCTGCTGGAAGACCGCGGCCACAAGGTGCGCGTCAACGGCGAGGCCAGTGCGCAACCGGGCGAAATCGTGCTGCTGGACGCCGCCGGGTTCTTCTCCAACCAGGAAGCCTTCGTGACCCTGCGTGAAGCCGACCTGATCGCGCTGATCGTGGAAGCCGAGAAGACCACCGTGCCGGTGCTGGAAAACGCCGTGTCGATCCTCAACACCGCCTTCAAGCACGTGGACGGCATCATCATCAACCGCCGCCGCTTCGAGATCCCGGCCAAGGTGCTGAACTTCATGACCCGCATCCGGAGCCATGCCTGATGCATATTGCCCTGCTGGCTCCCCTGCCACCGGAACAGAACGGCATCGCCGACTACGCCGGGCACCTCAAGCACGCCCTGGAGCAACGGGGCGTGACCGTCAGCACACCGCTGGCGGGCCTGGGCAACGACGTGCAGCGCACCCAGGAGGCGCTGCAGGCGTTTGACTGGAAGGGCATCGACCTGGTGCACGCAGAGATCGGTGGTGGCCGCCTGGCCGAGTTCAACGGCCTGCGTACCCTGCGCCAGCGCTTCCCGCGCCTGCCGCTGACCGCCACCGTGCACGACCCGGAGCGCCTGGTGTGGCGCCGCGAACAGCTGCCCTGGCCGCTGTCGATGGTGGCGGGCATGCCCAACCCGTTGCCGCAGGTGGCCACGGTGCTGGCCGACCCCTTGTGCCTGCGCGAGGAACGCCTGCTGGCGCGCAGCCTCACGCGCCTGGTGACCCTGACCCAGTCGGGCAGCCAGTGCCTGAAACAACGCATGGGCCTTGCGACCGAACAGATGGTGGTGATTCCCCACGGCAACCTGGTCATACCACCGGCGCCGCTGCCACCGCTGGAGCCCCTGCGCCTGCTGTACTTCGGTTTCATTTACCGTGGCAAGGGCATCGAGGACCTGCTCGACGCCCTGGCCCTGACGTTCAGCCAGCAACCGGCGCTGCGCGAGCGCATCCGCCTGACCCTGGCCGGTGGCAGCGAACCGGAAATGGCCTTCGGGCCGTCGGGCAGCTACCTGGACCAGCTGCGCCAGCGCATCAGCCAGCTGCAACTCAACGACAACATCGAGTGGGGCCTGGACCTGCCCGCCGCGGACATCCCGGCGGTCATCCAGGCCCATCACGTGATGGTGCTGCCCTACCGCGAGTCCAGCAAGCTGAAGCTGCTGGGCAACCTGCGCGGCACCAGTGGCGCGCTGTCCTGGGCGGTCGCGTGCGGGCGCGGGGCCATTACCTCCGACGCCCGCTCGTTCGCCGAGGAAGTGGCCCACGACAACGGCGTCATCTTCCCCCAGGGCAATGTACCGGCCCTGGCCGCAGAATTGAGTCACCTGTGCGCTGCTCCCGAGCTGGCCATTCGCTGGGCCGAGCACGCCAGTCTGATCGGCAGCCAACGTACCTGGCCACTCACGGCCGGGCGTTTTGTGCAAATGTTCGAGGACGCCTGTGGAGGCCGCTGATCATGTGGAAGAAGCCAATCGTATGGATACCCGTCCTGCTGTGCGCCGCCGTGGCGTTCAGCACCCTGCCCTGGAGCGACAAGGCCGAGGCTGACATCAGCCTCAAGGGTCCGCGAGCGGTCACATGGAGTGACTTCCTGGGCGTCAACGCCCAGTTCGAATATTTTGACCCCTCGGTCTACCAGAAGCAGATGGCCGCGCTCGACGCCCTGGGCCTGACCTGGGTGCGCCTGACCATCCATTGGCCGATCATCGAGCCCACCCAGGGCAACTTCGACCTCACCGCCCTGGACGGTGCCATGACTGCCATGGCCCAGCACAAGTACAACATCCTCGCCTACATGGTGGGCTCGGCAACATTCGACAGCAGCGCCCCCAGCGGCGCCGCCAGCACCGACCAGTACCCGCCCACTGACTACAGCATCTTCGCCGACCGCATGACCATGCTCGCCAAGCGCTACCCGCAGGTGAACACCTGGCAGGTGTGGAACGAGCCCAATATCGTCTGGCTGCCCAAGGAAGACCCCACTGCCTACGGCAACCTGCTGTTCAGCACGGCCACCGCCATTCGCAAGGCCATCCCCGACAAGCCGGTGGCCACCGCCGGCATGGCCTACTACAGCCAGATGCGCAGCACCGACGGCCTGATGCTGGCCGACCTGCTGACCCAGGGCCTGCCCACCAGCAACATCGTCGCCGCCTACCACCCCTACTCCGAATACCCCGAGGGCGACGACACCACCGCCAAGGACTTCATCCAGCGCGGCAACTACATCAACAGCGCCCTGCACGCCAAGGGCGTGACCCAGGTGTGGGCCACCGAGTGGGGCTGGTCCAGCTACGCAGGCCCGGTGGAAATGCAGGCGGTGATCGGCGTCGACGGCCAGGCCGACTACACCCTGCGCCGCCTGGCGTTGATGAGCGCAATGGACTACCAGCGCATCTTCCTGTTCAATCTCAATGACCTGGACGCGCGCGCCTCGGCCCGCGACCAGTACTACGGCCTGGTTGACCTGAACGGCAACCCCAAGCCGGTCTACACCGCCCTGAAGAATTTCCTCGGGGTGACCGGCGCGCGCCTGGAACCGGCGGACCCACCCGCCTACACCAACGGCCCGGGCGACCTGTTCAACGTGGCCTGGACCCGCGCCGACGGCACTCATCTATGGCTGTTCTGGAGCGCCTCGGGCACCTCGGTCAGCCTGCCTTCGGTGACCTCGGCGACGCTGTTCGACCCGCTGCAGGGCACCAGCACCACCCTGGCCAACGCCCAGGGCATCAGTGTTCCGCTCAAGACCAGCCTGCAAATGCTGGTCTGGTAACAAGGACGATTGAATGCGCATTTTATGGACACTGCCGTATTTGCCCTGGCCTACCACCAGCGGCGGCAAGACCCGTCAGTACCACCTGTTGCGCAGCCTGGCCGCGCGCGGGCACCGCATCACGCTGCTGGTGCAATCCAAGACCGAGGTCGACCAGGCCACGCGCAACGCCCTGGAGCCGTTCCTGGAGCAGTTGATCGTGTTGCCGCGTCGGCCGCTGCGCAGCCTCAAGACCCTGCTGGCGGTGCTGGCGGCGCCTTACCCGATGCTGGCCAGCATCAACGGCCTGGCACCGGAGCTGGAACGCTATTTCGACCAGTTGCTGGCCACCCCGTGGGACGTGGTGCAGATCGAGCACAGCTACAGCTTCCAGCCCTACGAACGAGCGCTGCAACGCCACGGCCAGCCGTTCCTGCTCACCGAGCACAACATCGAGTCGGCCCTGGGCGCGGCCAGCTATGACCGCCTGCCCGGCTGGATGAAGCCGTTCACCGCCTACGACCAGTGGCGCTACCGGCGCTGGGAGCAACGCGTGTTCAGCCAGGCCGCGCAGCTGGTGGCGGTGACCGAGGCGGATGCCCGGCAGATGCAGGTGCTGTTCCAGCGCCAGGCGTCGGTGGTGGTCAACGGCGTGGACTGCCCGCATTACGCCACGGTGCGCCCGGCCTTCGACAGCCAGCGCCTGCTGTTCATCGGCAACTACGAGTACAGCCCCAACCTGGATGCGGTGGAATGGGCGCTGGATGAAATCATGCCCAAGGTGTGGGCGCTGAACCCCGAGGTGCGCCTGGCGGTGTGCGGCTTCGCCCTGCCCGCCCAGTGGCGCCAGCGCTGGCCCGACCCGCGGGTGGAGTTCCAGGGTTTCGTGCCCGACCTGCGCGCGCTGCAGGAGCAGACCGCGGTGTTCTTCGCGCCCCTGCGCCAGGGCGGCGGCTCCAAGCTCAAGGTGCTGGAGGCCATGGCCGCCGGGCTGCCGGTAGTGACTACGGGCCAGGGCGTGTCGGGCCTGGCGGTCAGCAATGGCCAGGACTACCTGGGCAGCGAAACCGCCGAAGGCCTGGCCCAGCTGCTGGCCGACGCCGTGCGCGACCCGGCCCGCCTGCAACAACTCTCCGAAGCCGCGCGCCGCTACGTGCGCGGCCATCACGACTGGGCCGTCGCCGCGGCCCAGCTTGAAGACGTCTATTCACGGCTTTTGCAACCTATGGAAGACACCAGCGTATGCGCATAGGACTGGATTATCGCCCGGCCACCAGTTACCCCAACAGCGGCATCGGCCGCCAGACCCTGGCCCTGGAGCAGGCGCTGCGGGCCAACCCGGACGTGCAGTTGCAGTTGTTCAGCGTAGCCCCCGAGGACCACCTCATCCGTCGCAAGGCCCACTGCCCGCGCTGGGGCGCCCCGCTGGCCGGGGTGCACCGGTTGCCGCTGCGGCTCAAGTTCGAGGCCGGCTTCCTGCCCGGTTCCCTGCGCGAAGCCGGGGTGGACACCTACATCGCCAACTTCAACATGGGCCTGCCACTGGCGCGCAAGCCCGAGGGCATGAAGTACATCCTGCAGTTGCACGACCTGTTCCAGCTGACCCTGACCAACGCCCACGGCTCGCAGCTCAAGGCGCGGGTCTATGGCTACACCGACAAGCTGTCGATCGGCTGGTCGGTGAAGGTCGCCGACCGCATCTGGGTGCCGTCGCAGTACACCGCAGACGAGGTGGCAAAGCTGTTCCCCCAGGCCCGCGACAAGACCCGCGTGCTGCCCAACCTGGTGCTGCCCTACACCGACGCCCTGGCCGACATCAGCGACCTGCAGCTGCCGCCGCGCTATTGGCTGGTGGTGGGCACGCGCGAGCCGCGCAAGAACATTCCCTGGTTCGTGGCCGCCTGGCAGCAGGCGCGCCAGCAGAACCCCGAGGTGCCCGAGCTGGTGCTGGTAGGCGCCCGCGAGCACCTGCCGGTGGCCCAGCAACATTTGCACGGCATGCACTTTGTCAGCGGCATCAGCGACGCCCAGCTGCACGCCCTGTACGCTGGCGCGTCGCGGCTGTGGCAACCGTCCTACGCCGAAGGCTTCGGCCTGCCGGTGATCGAGGCGCTGGCCCAGGGCACCCCGGTGGCCGTGGCCAACGGCTCGGCGCTGGACGAGATCACCCCGCCCGACAGCCCGCGCTTCTCGCCCACCGACACCGGCGCGCTGGTGGAACTGATGAAGGAACTGGCCCTCGACCATCCGGTCGACAGCGCCCCGCTCAAGGCCTGGGCCGACGGCTACGGCGAGCAGGCCTACCGCCAACGCTTCGATGAATTGCTCGGGGAGCTGCGCTGATGCCACTGGCCTTTCCGCTCGCGCTGATCACCAGCATTACCTTCGGCGTGCTGGCCTGGCTGTTGCCCGCGCCCAAGGTGCTGGCGGTGATGATAGGCATCGCCGCCATCGTCACCGTTATTCGCAAGCCCCTGTGGGGCCTGCTGTTGTTTGCCGTGATCGCCACCTTCCTGCCCTATACCACGGTCAACGTCGGCATTCGCACCACGGTGTCGGAAGCGCTGATCATGCTGGTGTGGGCCAGCGTCATGGCCCAGCACCTGTTCGGCCAGATGCACCGGGCGCCGAAGCTGCTGCACACCGAGCGCATGGTGGTGGCGTTCATGCTGTTCACTGCCCTGCCGTTCGTGGTCGGCCAGATCGTCATCGATGCCGCCGGCAACGGCCCGGTGAACTGGGTGCGCTGGCTGTTCAACCTGTCGACGTTGTTCCTGGTGCCGCGCCTGCTGGACACCCGGGAAAAGCGTGAGCAACTGGTCATCGGCCTGCTGCTGGGCACTCTGTTCCTGTTGCTGCTGGCGATCCCGGTGTACCTCAAGGACAGCACCCCGGCCACCCTCACCGACATCCTCGGCAAGCTGGGCTATGGCTCCATCGACCAACTAAGCGAAGGCCTGGCCGGCCTCAGCAGCCGCATGGCCTCGGGCTGGACGCACCCCAACATCACCGGTGGCGCCATGGCCCTGCTGGTGCCGCTGGCCGCCTGCTTCGGCCTGACCCGCAAGGGCTGGCCGCGCGCCCTGGGCATTGCGGTGACCCTGCTGGGCATGTTCGGCCTGCTGCTGACCGGTTCGCGGGGTGCCCTGGTGAGCCTGGTGCTGGTGCTGATGTGGCTGGCGCGCAAGCGCCTGCCCTACACCGGCCGCGCCTTGATGGTGGGCCTGGTGGGTGCGGCACTGCTGCTGATGTTCTACCCGCCGTTGCAGGACCGCGTGCTGGACCTGTTCTCCAGCAATGACGCCAGTACCTCGGTGCGCTTCGACGAATACTCGAACTTCCCCCGCGCCATGGCCATGTACCCGCTGGGCATCGGCTTCAAGGTCGACCCGCCGGTGCCAGGCACCACGCTGTGGGGTATCTCCAACCTGTACCTCAACTACATCTACAAGGTGGGGGTCATCGGCCTGGTGATGTTCCTGCTGGTGGTGCGCAGTTGGTGGCGCGCCAGCGGCCCCACCACCAAGACCCTGGTGCTGACCCATGACAACGCCATCTGGCTGGGCACCCTGGTGGGCCTGCTGGCGGCGCTGGTCAGCGGCCTGTTCGACCACTATTTCAGTTTCACCATGGTGCTGGTCGCACTGTTCTGGCTGTTGTTGGGTCTCAACCTGCACGAGGCCCAGCGGCTGCGCGCCGCACCTGCCACTACTTCAGTCCCTGTTGGAAGCCGCCTATGAGACATCGTCTACTTCACTCCCATAATCTGCGGCAGGCACTGCCCGAATACGCCATCAAGATGGGTGTGAGCCTGGAAGAACTGGAAAGCGCCTACGAATGGATGCTGGCCAACGAAGTGATCTTCGAACAACCACTCAAGGGCAACATTCTCACCTTCATCAGCTACGTGAACATCGAACCGCGCATCGAACACCCCTTGGCGCGACGCTTCTACGCCCTGCTGGGCCGCGAGCTGAAAGGCGCGCTAATCCCCTTGTACGGCAAGAACTGGGCGACCCTGCGCGACCGCTGGCTGCGGGCCTGGGAACAGGCCTACAACATCCTCATCTGCAAGATTCCCAGCCACACCCTGCGCCTGGCCTGGCTGCGCCTGGGCGGGGCGAAGATCGGCAAGGGCTCCTCGGTGTGGCGCAACACCGAGGTGCTGGGTGTCGACAGCCTGCGCATCGGCGATGACACCACCGTGGGCTGGCACTGCCAGCTCGACGCCCGCGGCGGGCTGATCATCGGCGACCACGTGACCATCGCCTCCCACGTGCTGATCATCGCCGGCGGCCATGACACCCAGGCGCCCGAATTCTGGGCCGTGGGCGGGCCGGTGTACATCGAGGACTACGCCTGGATCGCCACCCGCGCGCTGCTGTCGTTCGGCGCGCACGTCGGCGAGGGCGCCATTGTCGGTGGCAACACCGTGGTCAGCAAGCCGGTGCCGCCCTATGCCATCGTCGGCGGGCCCAACGCCGAGGTGAAGGGCGAGCGCTGCCGCAACCTCAACTACAAGGTGGGCGGCAAAGGCCTGTTCACCCTGTTCCACTGAGGCCTGCCATGTTCGGATCGACGCTGTGGCTGACCCTGGCGACGCTGACCGGCCTGGCCGCGGGCTTTGCCCGCGAATGGCTGCTGGTGGCGTCCTGGGGCGCGGGCGGGCAGAGTGACGCCTTCCTGGTTTCGCTGTTCCTGCCCGAAGCCTTGCGCATGGCGCTGGCAGCCGGGCTGCTGAGCGCCGCTGCGCTGCCGCTGTTCCAGCAGCGCGACAGCGACGGCCAGCGCGCCTGGCTGGGCGCGCTGGTGCCACGCATTCTATTGCTGGGCCTGTTGCTGGCGCTGCTGCTGAGCCTGGCCGCGCCGCTGCTGGTACGCGCCATCGGCCCGGGCCTGGACAGCGACGGCTATGCCCGCGCCGCGGGTTCCCTGCACTGGCTGGCCTGGTGCGCGCCGGGCTTCCTGCTGCATGCGCTGTTCTGCGTGCCGCTGCAGGCGCGCTCGCGGTTCGTGCTGGCCGGCCTGGGGTCGCTGCTGTTCAACCTGCCGCCGGTGCTGTACCTGGCCATCCTGCGCCACGACGCCACCACCACCGGCATGGCCTGCGCCTGCGTGCTGGGCAGCTGGCTGATGCCGGCGGTGCTCACGCCGTCGCTGCTGCGCAACGGCTGGCGGCCGTGGCAGCGTGAACAGGCGCCAGGGGCGGTGAAGGAGCTGCTGCAACGCATCGGCCCGCTGCTGAGTAGCAACCTCGCCAGCCAGGGCCTGGCACTGCTGGAGCGCATGGTGGCGTCGCTGCTGGGCGAGGGGTCGGTGACCTGGATCAACCTGGCCCGCAAGCTGATCAACCTGCCGCTGATTGCCCTGATGAGCCTCAACCAGGTGCTGCTGGGCCTGATGAGCGGCAGCGCCGGCGAGCAACGCCTGACCCTGCTGCGCAAGGGCCTGAGCAGCGCCACCCTGCTCACCGTGCCGGCGGTGACCGGCCTGATCGGCGCCTCGGCGGCGCTGGTGGCCCTGCTGCTGCCCAACCAGTCGGCTGGCAGCCCGCTGCCCGAACTGCTGGCCTGGTTCTGCGCACCGCTGATGTTCGGCGCCTGGAACGCCCTGCTGGCGCGCTACGCCTACGCGGCGGGCGACACGCGCATGCCGCTCAATTGCGAACTGCTCGGCAGCCTGCTCAACGCCGTGCTGCTGGGTGTGCTGCCGTGGGCCTTCGGCCTGATCGGCATTGCCATGGCGGCCCTGTGCGGTGTGCTGCTGACCGGCGTGCTACTGATGCGCCGCCAGGCCCTGCTGGGGCAATTGCCGTGGCGCAGCCATTGGCTGCTGGGCGCGGTGGCGATGCTGCTGGCGGCACTACTGGTGCACCCGTTGCCGGGCATGTGGGTGCAACTGGGCGTGAGCTGCGTGTGCGGGCTGGTGCTGTTGGTGGGGCTGGGGATGTGGCTGCGGCCCTGGGCGCGCGCCTGAAGCACCCACGGCGCGCCCCGTGGCACCGGCCGCAGGCCGGGTCGCGCCGTGCTCAGGCGTAAGGGCTGTCCCAGTAACGCTTGTGCATCCCCAGGCGTTTCTTCCACTTCACCGGCAAGCGTGCTTCCTGCTGGCTGAACTTGTACGCCAGCAGCTTCAAGCCGTTGCGCAGGAACGAGGCTGGCCACAGCCAGCACCGGCGCACCCCCAGGTACTTGAGCTCTGACTTCACGTAGCGCAAGCCCTCGCCCCCTGCCCCGCCGAACTGCTCGCGAATCCAGGGTTCGCGGGCCTGGAACACGCCGATGTCGAAGTAGCGGCGGAACTCCTCGGCCAGGGTGTAGTTGTGCGAATGCCGGCAGCAGGCATCCCCGGCATAGGCAATCTTCCAACCGGCCACCAGCATGCGCGCGGCCACGTACATGTCTTCCGAGAGGATCACGTGCAGCGGGAAGCCGCCCACCTGCATCAGCGCCTTGCGGCGGTAGGCGGCAAACGAGTTGGACATGAAACAGGTCTTGATGCCCAGGCGGTCGACGTCGGCCATGCTCTTGAGCTGCGAGCTGGCCGGGTAGTTGAACGCCCGCGCGTGGGCCGACAACAGGTTGGCGTCCTTGTGCGCCAGCTGCCGCCCGCACACCGCGCCCACGCTGTCATCGGCGAAGGGCGCGACGATGCGCGCCAGCGCCTGGGGGTCTTCGAGGTAGGCATCCTGGGTCATGAACACGTACACGTCATAGCCGGGAAACTCCTCGACCATGCGCTGGCGCGTACCACCGTGGTTGAACTCGCGGCTGGGGATCAACAGGAAATGGTCGGCGCATTCGCGCCCAAGTTCGGTGGTGCCGTCGCTGGAGGAGGAATCGACGATCAGGGTATCGAAATCAATCGTCTGGCTACCCAGCGAATCCAACAGACGTTGCAGATCCCTTTGACCATTGTAGGTTGGGACCACGCACGCTACTTTCAAAGTCGTCATGGCCATATCCCCACGTGATTGCCAAGTCCATTTGTTGCGGCCATTGGCGGTGCAGGCCAAGCCTGCCGACAACGGCACCCGATGTGCGGTACAGCGTGTTGAAGATTAGCGCACACGGGGCCGAGGCCGGTAACATTAAATTCAGGCCAGCACTTCGCTCAGGGGAATGAAGCGCACGCGGTCGCCTTCGGCCAGGGTACGGCCTTCCAGCACCTCCACCAGGCCCTCGGCCCAGGCGGCGCTGCGCAGCACCCCGGAGCTCTGGTTGGGGTAGATGACCGCACGGCCGTTCTCCAGGCGCCCGCGCAGGTACTCGCGGCGGTTGCCCGGCTTGCCCCAGGTAAAGCCCACCGGCACGTCGAACGCCAGTGGCGCGACGTCGGCCACGCCCATGCGCCGCAACAGGTACGGCCGCGCCAGCAGCGCGAAGGTCACCAGGGTGGAGGCCGGGTTGCCTGGCAGGCCGATCACCGGCACGCCACGGAAATGCCCGAAGGTCAGCGGCTTGCCCGGCTTGATCGCCAGCTTCCACAGCGCCAGCTCGCCTTCCTCGCGCAAGGCCACGCCGAGGAAATCCGCCTCGCCCACCGACACACCACCGGTGGACAGGATCAGCTCGGCCTGGCCCAGCTCGGCCAGGCGCGCGCGGGTGCGGGCGAGGTCGTCGGGCAGGATGCCGGCGTCGATCACCTCGCAGCCCAGGCGCTGCAGCCAGCTCACCAGCAGGCGGCGGTTGCTGTTGTAGATCTGCCCCGGTGCCAGCGGCTGGCCGGGATCCACCAGCTCATCGCCGGTGGACAGCACCGCCACGCGCACGCGCCGTACCACCTCCAGCTCGGCGTGGCCCAGGGACGCCGCCAGGCCCAGTTCGATCGGGCCCAGGCGCGTGCCGGCCGGCAGCACCTGCTCGCCGACGCGGGTTTCCTGGCCTTGGGGGCGGATGTTCTGGTTCAGGCTGAGCGCTTCGGTGAAGCGCACGCGGCCGTCGTCCAGCACCTCGGCGTTTTCCTGCATTTCCACGCAGTCGGCACCCGCCGGCACGGGCGCGCCGGTGAAGATCCGCGCGCAGGTGCCCGCCGCCAGCGGCGTGGGCATCTGCCCGGCCTGGATGCGCTGGCTCACCGGCAGCGGCTCGCCGCTCCAGTCGGCCAGGCGCAGGGCGTAGCCGTCCATGGCGCTGTTGGACCAGGGCGGCAGGTCCAGGGTCGATACCAGGTCGGTGGCCAGCACCCGGCCATCGGCGTCGGCCAGGGCCACGCGCTCGGTCTCACGCAAGGGCGCCTGGTCAGCCATGGCCAGCAGGCGCTCCAGCGCCTGCTCCAGCGGCATCAGCGGCTTGGCCGCGCCCAACTCAGCCACGGGACTGGCAGGGCTCGGCCTGCTTGAGGTGAGGGACGAAGTTGCAGGGGCGGTGGCGCACGTCCAGCTGCTCGGCGAGAATACCGTCCCAACCGGTGCGCACGGCGTTGGTGGAGCCCGGCAGGCAGCACACCAGGGTGCCGTTGGCCAGGCCCGCCAGGGCGCGCGATTGCACGGTGGAGGTGCCGATGTCCGGCACGCTGATCTGGCGGAACAGCTCGCCAAAACCGTCCACCTGCTTGTCCAGCAGGCAGGCCACGGCCTCGGGGGTGCTGTCGCGGCCAGTGAAGCCGGTGCCGCCGGTGATCAGCACCACCTGTACCACGTCCTCGGCGATCCAGTGGGCGACTTTCGCGCGAATCTTGTACAGGTCGTCCTTGAGCAGCACGCGCTCGGCCAGCAGGTGGCCGGCGGCGGTCAGGCGGTCGACGAACATTTGCCCGGAGGTGTCGGTTTCCAGGGTACGGGTGTCACTGACAGTCAGCACCGCAATATTGAGCGGCACAAAAGGTACATCAGCCTTGGCTTTCATCAGGGCTCGTCCGGTTGTGTGTAGGAATAGGCAGTGTTATATCACAGCAGCCCTCATCTGAAGACCGAGACCTGCGATGCCCGACACTGCCCTGCCCGCCTGTTCCGTCCTGTTGCTGGCCGGTGGCCGTGGCCAGCGCATGGGCGGCCGCGACAAGGGCCTGCTGCCCTGGCGCGGCCAGCCACTGATTGCCCACCTGCACGCCCGGGTGCGCGGCCTGGGCGATGACCTGATCATCTCCTGCAACCGCAACCAGGCCGTCTACGCCGCCTACGCCGACCGCCTGGTAGGCGACGACAGCGCCGACTTCCCCGGCCCCCTGGCGGGCATTCGCGCAGGGCTTGCCGCCGCCCGCCACAGCCACCTGCTGGTGCTGCCCTGCGACGTACCGGGCATTGACGGCGACCTGCTGCAGGCCATGCTGCGCTTGGCCTTCGCGCAGCCGCAACAACCGCTGATGGTGCGCCAGGGCGAGCACTGGGAGCCGCTGCTGTGCGTGATCCCGGTGGCCCACGCAGCGGTGTTCGAGCAGGCCTGGCAGGCCGGAGAGCGCAGCCCGCGCCAGGTCATGCTGGCCCTTGGCGCCCAGGCGCTGCAGTGCCCGGCCGATGACCCGCGGCTGGCCAACCTCAACACCCCGCAGCTGCTGGGCGATGCCTGACAGTGTCAAAAAAATGGAACTCACCCAGGGTACAACCGTCTCAAACCTTGTACATGGAACAATCGTCCCCCTTTGGAGAAACAGACAATGACTAAACGGACCCTTCCCGCTCTGCTCCTGGCAATGGGCCTGGCCACCCTGGCGGGTTGCTCCACGCCCACGGTCATCACCCTCAACGACGGGCGCGAGATCCAGGCGGTGGACACGCCCAAATACGACGAAGACTCGGGCTTCTACGAAATCAAGCAGCTGGATGGCAAGGAAACCCGCATCAACAAGGATCAGGTACGCACCGTCAAAGAGCTGTGACGGCCTGACCCCAGGGGCACGGCCGGCCGGCGTGCCCCCACTTGCCGAGCGCCGATTTTGGAATAGAATCAGGTCTATCGGGGTGTAGCGCAGCCAGGTAGCGCGTCTCGTTCGGGACGAGAAGGCCGCAGGTTCGAATCCTGTCTCCCCGACCAGTCTTGTGAAGAAGCCCGCCTTGTGCGGGCTTTTTTGTGCCCGGTGTTCCAGGACATAGCCGGGAAACAAAACCGAACAATCGATTCATTGACGGCTGGGTGTTGTCATTTAGCATAGCGCGACCTATAGTTTTTATAGATTAAGCCATGATCAGGTCGCTGCCGTACCCGCTTCCGAAACAGACCGCGCTCAGCTTGATTCGCCAGATCGCAGTGAATTCGGGCCGTGTCCTGTACACGGCCCATGCGCGACAAAGAATGACCGAGCGCGAGATCACCTTGCCGGATGTCATGGAATGCCTGGCCAAAGGGCAAATCACTGAAGGGCCGGCCTACATGCCAAAAGGGGATTGGCGCTTCACACTTTCCTGGTTCCGGGCAGGGTCACCCCTCCAGGTTGTGGGCGCGATAGATATTGACGAGGACGGGACCTATCTCGTCGTGGTGACCGCGATCCAGAAACAGAGGTGAATTTATGTACCACTACGTTGAGAGCGGCTTGCCGAACGTGTGGCTGAGCAACGGCTACGTACTGAAACAGACGTCATATGGTGAAGCCTTGGGCATCACCGATGTGCAAGGGCTGCACGACACAATAGGCAAGGCACTCGCAGAAAAACCGGCACCGCTGACAGGCGCCGAATTTCGGTTTCTGCGCAAGGAATTGGGCTTGTCCCAGGAGCGCTTGGGCGACATTGTCGGGCTCACCAGCCAAGCGGTGGCAATCTGGGAAAAAACCGGCAAAATTCCAACCGTGAGTGATCGCTATTTGCGAGGTTTGTATTTGGAGGCGAAGACAGGGGAAGCCGACCTCATGACTGCCATCAACAAGATCAACGACCTTGATCACCATCTTTATGAATTGAAGCTGGCGTACGAGGGCCGCTGGCACAGCGAGGGACAACAATGCGCCTGAAGGCGCTCCTTCATTCGACGTAGCAGCTGCCGCAGGCTGCGTCAAAAGCCCCCGCCGCCGCCTCGAACCACCCACGCAAAGGACCCTGCCCGTGCCCCACCTCCTCACCCTCTGCGGCAGCCTGCGCCAAGGTTCATCCAACCGCGCGCTGCTGCACGCCGCCGCGCAACTGGCGCCCCCGGGCCTGCAACTCAAGCACTACGAGGGCATCGGCAACCTGCCGTTGTTCAACCCCGACCTCAGCGACACGCCCCCGCCTGCGGTGCAGGCCCTGCACGCAGCGGTGGACGCCGCCGACGGCCTGCTGATCGCCTGCCCCGAATACGCCCGCGGTATTCCTGGTGCCTTCAAGAACGCCCTGGACTGGCTGGTGGCCAGCCAGCAATTCCCCGACAAGCCGGTGGCGCTGTTCAACGCCTCCCCACGCGCCAGCGACGCCCAGGCGGCACTGCGCCTGGTGCTGCGGACCATGTCGGCCCACCTGGTGGAGCAGGCGTCGGTGACGGTTAACCTGTTGGCCAAAGGCATGACGGCGGCGGACATCGTTGCCGATGCGCAGGTGGCTGAGGTGGTGGGGGCCGCGTTGCGGGCGTTCGAATTGGAGATTCTGTTGAGGGAGAAGGTGGATGCTTCGCTGGCCGGACTGCACGGCGGCTGACCCTACACAACCCTGTAGCAGCAACGGTCTTTCGCCGAAGGCCGCGTACAAGGTGCCGCGTTATTCCCGGCACACCGCAGCGAACCCGGACGCCGCCTGCGGCAGCTGCTACAGGGCTGCGCGCACCGCCGATCGCGCGGCATGGAACGCAATTCTGTAGCAGCGGCCGAAGGCCGCGTCATGGCCAACACGCCCAGCGCCTGTGACGCGGCCTAGCGGCCGCTGCTACAGGCGCATTATCCTGTTCTACCCAACTCCCATGGAAAGCCCTTTCATGCGCTGGACCGCCAACAACCTGGCCGACATCCCCGGCATCGCCCATGGATTCCTCGGCATCGACGATGCGCTGCCTGCCGATACCTTCTATTGCAACCAGAAGCACACCGCCGAGATCGTCGCCCCCTCCCACGGGGACGTGATCGCCGATGGCCTGTTCACCGATCAGCAACGGCCCATCGCCGTCTTCACCGCCGACTGCCTGCCCGTGCTGATGGCCTCCACCGACGGCCGGCACGTGGCCGCCGTGCACGGCGGCTGGAAGGGCCTGCGGGCCGGCATCCTGGGCAACGCCCTGCGCCGCTTCGACCAGGCGCGCGTGCCACGGCACCGCGTGCGCGTTGCCATCGGCCCGTCGATCAAGCCCTGCTGCTATGAGGTGAGCGATGATTTTCGCACGCTGTGGGCCGGCTCGAATCCACCCTGGTATCAGCAGCGTCCGGCCCCCGCGCAGCCAAACGCCCTGCCGCAGCCACCAGCCATGAACCCCCACGGCCTGTGGTTCGACCTGGCGCGCTACGGCCAATTGCTGTTGGCCGAGCAAGGCATTGCCGCCGATCAGGTCGAGGTCGTCGACCGCTGCACCTGCTGCCATACCGACGCGCTGGGTAGCTACCGCCGCCGCACTCACTGGCCGGCGCCTCGCACCCAGCAATTTTCATGGATTGCGCGAACCTAGATGAACATTCACATCCGCTCACAAACTGTCACATAACTGCAATATTTCCTCCTCATGATCGCGCCATCAGCCCTTGCGCCGCGAGCCGACATGAATTCGAGCATCATCAAGAGCCACCAGGACTCGGACCTCTTCGGCTTGCTGTACGGCTACCGCTTCCGCCCCGGCGGCCCGGTGTGCGAGCTGGATTCGGCCGCCGTGCTGCAAACCCTGGGCGACGCCGAGCACAACGACGAGTTCGTCTGGCTGCACCTGAACCTGGCCCACGCCGGCTGCGAGCGCTGGATGCGCGCGCACCTGCAGCTGCCCGATGATTTCTACGAATCCCTGCACGAAGGATCGCGTTCCACGCGCATCGAGCACGTCGACGACGCCCTGCTGGCGGTGGTCAACGACGTGGTGTTCAACTTCGGCATGGTCTCCTCGGACATTTCCACCCTGTGGCTGTGCGCCAACGAGCGGGTGCTGGTCAGCGCCCGCCTGCAGCCGCTGCACTCGGTGGACAAGCTGCGTTCGTCGGTGAAGCGCGGCGAGCGCTTCCGCTCGCCCATGGAGCTGCTGGTGCACCTGTTCCGCGACCAGGCCGAGGTGCTGACGCAGATCGTGCGCAAAACCAGCATGAGCGTCGACAATATCGAAGACCAACTGCTGTCCCTGCGCCTGAGCAACAACCGCGCTGAACTGGGCAGCATGCGCCGGGTACTGGTGCGCCTGCAGCGCCTGCTGGCGCTGGAGCCGGGCTCGTTGCTGCGGCTGCTGAACCGGCCGCCGGCCTGGCTGCAGGAGGATGACGTGCAGGCCCTGCGCCAGGCCACCGAGGAGTTCGCCCTGGTGCTCAGCGACCTCACGGCCCTGGGCGAACGCATCAAGCTGCTGCAGGAAGAAATTGCCGCCAACCTCAACGAACAGAGCAACCGCACCCTGTTCACCCTGACCGTGGTGACGGTGCTGGCCCTGCCCATCAACATCATCGCCGGCTTCTTCGGCATGAACGTGGGCGGCATCCCGCTGGCCAGCGACCCGGAGGGCTTCTGGATCCTGGTGGCGCTGGTGGCCACCTTCACCCTGCTGGCCGGGCGCTGGGCGTTCCGCAAGCGGACCGACTACTGACCCGGGGCTGACGCCAGTCTGTCACATTTTGCAACGATTATGAGGGTTCCCTCCCTCAATCGAGTTGCCTGACATGGCTACGCCAACCCTGGCTTCTTCATCCCCCAGCAGTACTCAAGCGCGCCCGCAGTTTGACCGCAAGCCAGGGCGCGGCACCCTCATCGGCTTCTTCATCGTGCTGGCCATCGGGCTGATCTACAGCACCTGGAGCCTGGTCACCGACGTCGACGAGATGGGCACCATCGTCACCACCTGGACGCCGTTCATCCTGCTGGGCGTAGCCCTGCTGATCGCCCTGGGCTTCGAGTTCGTCAACGGTTTCCATGACACCGCCAACGCGGTGGCCACGGTGATCTACACCCATTCGCTGCCGCCGCAGTTCGCGGTGGTGTGGTCGGGCCTGTTCAACTTCCTCGGCGTGCTGACCTCCAGCGGCGCGGTGGCGTTCGGCATCATCGCCCTGCTGCCGGTGGAGCTGATTCTGCAGGTGGGCTCGTCCGCCGGTTTCTCGATGATCTTCGCCCTGCTGCTGGCGGCCATCATCTGGAACCTGGGCACCTGGTGGCTGGGCCTGCCGGCCTCCTCGTCGCACACCCTGATTGGTTCGATCATCGGCGTGGGCGTGGCCAACGCACTCATGCACGGCCGCGACGGCACCAGCGGCGTGGACTGGGGCCAGGCGCTGAAAATCGGTTACTCGCTGCTGCTGTCGCCGCTGCTGGGCTTCGCCTTCGCCGCGCTGTTGCTGGTGGTGCTGCGCGTGTTCGTGAAAAACCGCGCCCTGTACAAGGCGCCCGTCAGCGACGCGCCACCGCCATGGTGGATTCGCGGCCTGCTGATTTTGACCTGCACCGGCGTGTCCTTCGCCCACGGCTCCAACGACGGCCAGAAAGGCATGGGCCTGATCATGCTGATCCTGGTGGGCACCCTGCCCATGGCCTACGCCCTGAACCGCGCCATGCCGGCCGACCAGTCGGTGCAGTTCGCCGCCGTGGCCCAGGTGACCCAACAGGCGCTGGTCAAGGCCGCGCCAACGCCGGTGAACGGCGACCCGCGGGCGATCCTGACGGACTATATCCGCAACAAGCAGCCTACCCCGGAACTGGTACCGGCCCTGGCCGCCATTGCCGGGCTGATCGGCAACGAGGTCAACGCCTACGGCAGCCTTACCGCCATCCCTGCCGCCGCGGTGGGCAACGTGCGTAACGACATGTACCTGACCTCCGAGGCAATTCGCCTGATGGACAAGGACAAGGTCGGCCACTTTGACGCCGACACCCAGGCCAAGGTCTCGCAGTTCAAGCAGCAGATCGACAGCTCCACCCGCTTCATCCCGCTGTGGGTGAAAGTGGCCGTGGCCATCGCCCTGGGGCTGGGCACCATGGTGGGCTGGAAGCGCATCGTGGTGACGGTCGGTGAGAAAATCGGCAAGAACCACCTGACCTACGCCCAAGGCGCCAGCGCCGAAGTGGTGGCCATGCTGACCATCGGCGCGGCGGACATGTACGGGCTGCCGGTGTCCACCACCCACGTGCTGTCCTCGGGCGTGGCCGGGGCCATGGTGGCCAACGGCTCGGGGCTGCAGATGCGCACCATCCGCAACCTGGTGATGGCCTGGGTGCTGACCTTGCCGGCGGCCATCCTGCTGTCAGGCTCGTTGTACTGGTTGTTCAACTCGGTGTTCTGACCAACGCCCCGTAGCAGCGGCCTAAGGCCGCCTCCCCAGGCACCGCGATCCGCCAGGGACGCAGCCTTCGGCAGCTGGACCAACGCCCCGTAGCAGCGGCCTAGGGCCGCGTCCCCAGGCACCGCGATCCGCCAGGGACGCAGCCTTCGGCAGCTGCTACGGGAAGGTTAGTGTCAGGCGGCTCTCGAAGCTGCGTTCCTCACCCGTCAACGGGTCCTTGAAGCGCAGGCTCTGCGCCAGCAGCTTCAACGGTTTCGCGTAATCATCCGCCTCGCCCTGCCCGCACACCTGCGGGTAGAACGGGTCGTTGCACAGGCTGGCGCCCAGCGCCGTCATGTGCACCCGCAGCTGGTGGGTCTTGCCGGTGATGGGATAGAGGATGTAGCGCCACAAATCCCCATGTTTCTCCCCCACTTCCACCAAGGTCTCGCTGTTGGGCACGCCGTCCACTTCCTGCATGCGGAAGAACGGCTCGCCGTGCACCATGCGGCTCTTGTGCACCAGCGGGAAACTCAGGTGCGGCAGCGCCGGGGCGATGGCGTGGTAGCGCTTGTCGATCTGGCGGTTGGGGAACAGCGACTGGTAGGCCGAGCGGCTCTCGGGGTTGGCCGAAAACAGCACCAGCCCGGCGGTGTGGCGGTCGATACGGTGCAGCGGCACCAGGTGCGGGTTGTCCAGGCGGCGGATCAGCCGGCGCAGCAAGGTGTGCTCCACGTACTCGCCAGTGGGTGTCACCGGCAGGAAGTGCGGCTTGTCGGCCACCACCAGGTGCTCGTCCACGTGCAGGATCTGCTCCTGGGCGGCGATGGGCTTTTCATTGGGCACTTCACGGAAATAGTGAATGCGCAGGCCCTGTTTGTAGGGCAGGTCGACCGCTATCGGCTGCCCCTGGGCGTCCAGTACCCTGCCCCGGGCAATGCGGTCCAGCCACTGGGCGCGGTCGATGGCCTTGAAGTGATCGCACAGGCAATCCAGCACCGTCGTCCAGGGGCCAGGCGGCAGGCTGAGGGTGCTGGCCTGGTGATGGGCAGCGTTGAAGGCACGATCGGACATGGGCAGGGCTCTGGGCTAAGGCAGCCTGGCATTATCCCCCAGTGCCGCGCCCGCTGTCATTGCGCGTGGGCCTGGCGCGCCGCGTCGGTGAACTCCTTGAGCCAGCGCAGCACCTGCACCGCTTCCCAGCGAGTGGGGTCGTACAGGGCGTACAGCAGGCCCTCGTAGCCCACCACGTCCAGCGGGCGATGGTAGCCGGCACGCTGGAACAGTGCCTCGATCTCGGCGAAGCAGGTGTTGAAATGCAATTTGTTGAAGGGCGTCTTGCCTTCCGTTACCAGGCCATCGAGGCGCAGCTCCAGCACCGCCTCCTGGACCACTTCCGGGCTCATGCGGTTGACGCTGTATTTCAGTTGTTCGACATTGACCACGCGGGCAATCCTCTGACTTCGTTGCTCAGGGCACGCGCGGGCACCCTGTAGTGCGCACTTCCACGAACACTGTATTTATATACAGCATAAGGATCGCTACCCTCTGCGTCAATGCGCAGATGATCGGTGGCGCCTCAGACAATCCCGGGCAGGTAGCCGGTGTCCTTGCGAATGGTCAGCACCTCGCGGCGCGGTGGCCGCTCGCTGACGGCCAGGTGCACCCAGCGGTCGAACTCCAGGATCAGCTGGTCGAACACCAGGCCGCTGTCGGCGATCAGTTCCACCGCTTGCCGCGGCGCCAAGCCCACCACCGTGAAATCCGCGGCCAGGCCACGCAGGTGCGCACTGTTGGGCGAACCGCCAATCAGCGCGTTCAACGCCGGGCCACGGTAGCCGCTGCTGATCAGCAGCGGCGCGTTCACCAGGGCGCGGATGGCCTCAAGCAGCTGGCACAGGCGGCGCAGGTTGGCGATAACGGCCGCGTCGGGGGTGTTGTCGATGCCGGCCTTGGCGGCCGAGGGGGAGGCAATCATCTCTGCCAGGGTGAAGTTGTCGCTCAGGTTCATGCTGTCGCTCCTTGACGTGCGCACGGGTGCACCGGCCATTGTCCGGGGCCGGTGGAGGGAGCGTGTAGTTATCTATGTAGGCGCGGCGACGGGGCAGCGGGAAAGCCTGCGCAGGCTCAGCGCACGAAGGCGACCACCTGGGCGGTGTCGAACGGCCAGCGCAGTTCGGCACCGGTGTCGATGCGCAGCAGCACGGGGATGTGCAGCGAGTAGCTGTCGAACAGCGCGGGGTTTTCGGCGATGTCGATCAGTTCCACCTGCAACCCGTGCTCCACCAGCGGCATCAGCTCAGCCTCGGCCAGCTCGCACAGGTGGCACCCCAGGGTTCCAAGCAATTGGCATTCAGCAGGCATGATGCTTACCGGGCAAGGTGGGAATGGGCCCTATTCTAGAACCTACAGGATAAACCGCCAACGCCGGCTGGCGGCAATCACCAGGGGTGCCACGGCCAGGGTCAGCAGCGCCACCAGCAGGGCCATCAGGCTGCCGTACGCCAGCCCCGCAGCCATCGCCGCGAACATCAACAACGGGTGGGTGAAGTAGACCGCCGCCGACAATCGACCCACGCGGTCACCCGTGCCTGGGCGCGGGTAATGCAGGGCCAGCAGCACCACCACCGGGGCCACCAGCGGCAGCGTGAACATGAAGTCAAAATTGATGACGCGGTCGGGGGCGTGCTGGTAGTTGAACCACGACTCGGCCAGCATCAGCAGCAGCGCCACCACCAGCCAACTCCACAACAGCCCCGGGGCCAGGCGTGCCGGCACCTGGTGGCGGGCCAGCAGGAAGCCCGTCGCCACGAACGGGAAGCCCATGAACAGGAAGTTGCGCGCCGCGTAGTCGTTCTGGTTGAAGTGCTGCAGGAACGCCTCGGGAATCTGCACGTAGGCCCGCGCGTACTGCAGCGCCAGGCCCAGGGCAAAGGCAATCAACGCCAGCGCGGCGACCTGCCAGGTGCGGCGCTCGCGCACGGCATACAGCAGCAGGCCACCACCGATCATGCCCAGCAGGTACCACAGGTGGAAGAAGCCGATCAGCCACTGTTTGAGCGCCAGCAGCACCGCGCCCACGCCTGAACCCGCCACGTAGAACGGGCTGTAGACCAGCATCCAGAACACGTACAGCAGCACGATGCGCCCCAGCCAGCGGCGTATGCCGGCCGCGCCCTGCAGCGCCTGGCCGAGGAAATAGCCGTTGATCAGGAAGAACACCGGCACCGCGATGCGCAGCAGGCCGTTGCACAACAGGTAGCCCGGCAGGCTGTCGTTGCCACCCAGCACCTTGCAGTGCATGGCCACTACCATCAGCGCCAGCAGCAGCTTGAGCCGGTCCAGGTTTGCGTTGACGATCTTGCTCATCCCTAAGCGCTCTAGTGGGCGAAATTGGAAAAACCTGGAGCAGTCCAACCGCCACACAGCGTAGCAGCGGCAACAGCCACCATCTTATCGGTGATGGCTATTTGCCGTCGAGCCTCGCGCACCTAGAGCATGAAACGCCAGCGCTGGTTCATGGCAATCAACAGCGGCGCCAGCGCAACGGCCGCCAGGGTCACCAGCGCCACCATGAAGTTGCCATAGACCACCCCCGCGCCCAGGGCACACCACAAGATCAGCGGGTGCACGAAGTACACCGCCGATGACATCTGCCCTACGTAGACGCTCTGGGTGGGCCGGTCGTAGACCATCACCAGCATGAACAGCGCCGGCGCCACCAGTGGCATCGAAGCCAGCAGGTCGAAGTTGAACAGGTGCACCGGGTCATTGCGGTAGTTGAGCTCGGACTCCAGCAGCATCAGCGCCATGGCCAGCAGCAGCCAACCCCACACCAGGCTGCGGTTGAGGCGCAGGTGCAGCGGGTGGCGCGCCAGCAGGTAGCCCAGGGCCATGAACGGAAACGCCATGAACAGGAAATTGCGCGCGGTGTAGTCGTTCTGGTTGAAGTGCTGCAGGAAGTCATTGGGAATGTGCACGTACACCCTGGCGTACTGCAGCGCCACGCCAATGGCGAAGGTGGCCAGGGCCGCGGCCGCAAGCGTGGCGGTGGAGCGCTGGTGCAGCACGAACAGCAGGGCGCCGGCGCCGATCATGCCCACCAGGTACCACAGGTGGAAATAGCCGATGACCCATTGCTTGATGGCCGCCAGCATATCGGCAAAGCCCAGCCCCGTGAGGTACAGCGGGCTGTAGATGACCATCCAGAATACGTAGAGCATGGTGACGCGCCATAGCCATTGGCGCATCACCGGCCAGGTCATGGGCGCCTGGCCCAGAAAGTAGCCGTTGATGATGAAGAACACCGGCACGACCACGCGGAAAACACCATTGCACAACAGGTACCCGGCCAGGGTGTCGTTGCCGCCGAGTATCTTGCAATGCACCGCGACCACGATCAGGGCCAGGGTAAGTTTGAGCCAGTTGAGGTTTGCGTTGACTGTTTTTGTTGTTGTTTTGCCCATGTGATGTCACCTGACGAAAAAGCGCCAAGCCCCGTGACGACGAATGCGTCACACCGTGTCGTACCCCCCGCGTGCCGGTGCCTTGCGAAAGCGCTGGTTGCACCACGCCGTGGCGCGGTCCAGCAGCGGTTTCTCGAACACCCGGTACGCCACTGCCCCATAGCACAACGTGGCTGCCAGCATCAGCAGCACAAACGCCAGGTTGTCCCACAGACTGTCCGGATTCGCGCCCACCAGGCGCCACACCTGCCCCATCACCCCGAGCACCAGCAGGTGCGACAGGTAGACGGTGTAGGACATGTCACCTATGTGCGTAAGGAAGCGCGGTACCGTGATCAGTTTTCGCCGTTCCAGCAACGCCAGCGACAAGGTCAGCGTGCCGAACACCAGGGCAGCCGCCAGCATGCGCGGCAGCCCCACCGTCTTGTACAGGCCCAGGCTGGCGATCAGCGGCATGCCTAGCACCGAGGCCAGCAGCATCACCCAGACCACGCCGGTGGGCAGCGCGGCACTGCGCGCCGAATAGAAGTAGCGCGCCACGGCGCAGCCAACGATGAATTCCAGGGCGTAGGGGTGCAGCATGATCCGCAGCGCCGGGGAATAGTCCTGCCAGTCCTGGGTCAGGTTGAAGGCCACCAGCACCAGCGCCCAACCCGCCAGCAGCCAGGGCAGCCACTGTTCGCGCAGGAACAGCAGCGCGGCAAACACCAGGTAGAACCACAGTTCGAACACCAGCGACCAGGCCACCATCACCAGCAGCACCTTGTCGCTGGGCAGCAGCAGGAAGGACATGCCCAGGTTCGAGTCGCCGTGGGTGGAATTGACCAGCCCCGGCGCCGCCAGGTAGATGCCCAGGGTGATCAGGTAATAGAGCCAGTAGTTGGGATAGATGCGCGACAGGCGATTGAACAGGAAGCGCTGGCCCTGCACCCAGTCCTGATGGCGGCCGCGGGTGACGATGACCATGACGAAGCCGCTGATGACGAAGAACAGGTCGACGCCCAGCTGGAAGAAATCCACCATGGATGGCAGCAACAGGTCGCCACCGCTGTATTTGGCTTCAACCGCCGCCATGTGGAACAACACCACGCCCACTACCGCGACGCCCCGCATGCCCTGCAACGAAAACAGGCGCTCCATACCCCTTGCCCCTTGTGTTCGAACCCCATACCAAAGCCGTGGCCCAGGGTAAATGCTCCTGGGCCAACTGCATGCTATGCCGAACGCCGACGCAAGAAAACCATTGGTTTATGGCGTCAAACTGCCATCACCCCCACCCTCCGTAGCAGCGGCTGCAGGCCGCGTCCCCAAGCGCCGCATCGCGGCCGGGACGCCACCCGGTCAATCGTGGTTGACCGCGCCAATCTTGTGCAGCGACAGGTCGGCGCCGTAGTACTCCTGCTCCTGGCTCAGGCGAATACCCACCACCGCCTTGAGCAGCCCGTACACCGCAAAGCCGCCCACCAGCGCCACGACCACCCCGGCCAGGCTGCCCAGCACCTGCACGGCCAGGCTCACGCCGCCCATGCCGCCCAGCGCCTGCTGGCCAAAGATGCCGCAGGCCACGCCGCCCCACACGCCACAGATGCCGTGCAGCGGCCACACGCCCAGCACGTCATCGATCTTCCACTTGCCCTGGGCGGCAATGAAGCAGCCCACGAACAGCGCGCCGGCGATGGCACCGGTGGCCAGGGCGCCGATGGGGTGCATCAGGTCGGAACCGGCGCACACCGCCACCAGCCCGGCCAGCGGGCCGTTGTGCAGGAAGCCGGGGTCGTTGCGGCCCACGATCAGCGCGGCGATGGTGCCGCCGACCATGGCCATCAGCGAGTTGATCGCCACCAGGCCGCTCATGCCCGCCACGCTTTGTGCGCTCATGACGTTGAAGCCGAACCAGCCAACGATCAGAATCCACGAGCCCAGCGCCAGGAACGGAATGTTCGACGGTGCGAAGGCCACCACGCGGCCATCGCGATAGCGGCCCTGGCGCGGCCCCAGCAGCAGCACCGCCGCCAGCGCCAGCCAGCCGCCCATGGCGTGCACCACCACCGAGCCTGCGAAGTCATGGAAGGTGGCGCCGAAATGCGCCAGCAGCCACGGCTGCACGCCACAGTTGCCGTTCCAGGCAATACCCTCGAAGAACGGGTAGACGAAGGCCACGATCAGCGTGGTGGCGCACAGCTGCGGGACGAAACGCGCACGCTCGGCGATGCCGCCGGAGATGATCGCCGGAATGGCCGCGGCAAAGGTCAGCAGGAAGAAGAACTTCACCAGTGCATAGCCATGGTCCGCGCTCAGCTCGCTGGCCGGGGCAATGAAGGTGACGCCATAGGCGATCCAGTAGCCTATAAAGAAATAGGCCAGGGTGGACACGGCGAAGTCGCTGAGGATCTTCGACAGCGCGTTCACCTGGTTCTTCTGGCGCACGGTACCGACTTCCAGGAACGCGAAGCCGGCGTGCATGGCCAGGACCATGACAGCGCCCATCAGCAGGAACAGGGTATTGGAGCCGTGAATCAGTGTTTGCACGGCGCTTTGCAGATTATCCATCGAGAAGGCAGACCTGAAGTCCGGAAAAACAGCACCAAAGCAGGTCGACCGATGAGTCATTGCACCAATATGGAACGTGCAACGCGCTCTTTATTCGACTGCGTGGTAATTTTTCCTCGGGTTTATTTCGTTTGGGTTAAGGTTTATTTCCACCGCAGGCTCTGGCGCGCCGATCTGGCGCACGGGCCTGCTGTTATGCACCAACGAAAAGCAAAAGCTGTACCAGGCAAACGTGAAGGAACCTTCAGAAAGCCTGGGCACTCGAAACACCAGACGCCAACCAATGGAGAGCACCATGGCCCGCACCACGGCAAAGACTGCACAAGACGTACTGATGGCTGATTTTCAGACGTTGGTGCGCGACACCGAGAAGCTGCTGGACCACACCAAGACCCTGGCCGGCGACCAGGCTGACGAGCTGCGCGAGCAGATCCACGACAGCCTGCTGCGCGCCCGCGAAACCCTGAAGGCCACCGAGCAGACCCTGCGCCTGAAGGGCGAACTGGCCGTGGCCAAGACCGAGGCCTACGTGCAGGAAAACCCCTGGCAGTCCATCGGCATCGCCGCCGGCGTGGGCTTCCTGGTCGGCCTGCTGGCCACAAGGCGCTAACCGATGGCCTTGGACATGGACTCGAAATCGACGGCCGCCGGGCCGTCGTCGCGGCGCCTGGGCGCGGCCCTGCTGGGCCTGTTGCACAGCCATGTGGAACTGTTCGGCATCGAACTGCAGGAGCAGAAATCGCGCACCTTGAGCCTGCTGCTGTTCGCCGGGCTGGCCCTGGTATTCGCGCTGCTGGCACTGGTGGCCTTGTCAGGCCTGATCCTGATTCTGCTGTGGGACAACTACCGCATGCAGGGCATGATTGGCCTGGCGGTGTTCTACCTGCTGGCAGGGCTGTTCTGCGCCATGAAGTTGAAAGCGGCGATCTTCGATGAATCCTCGCCGTTCAGCGGCACCCTCGAAGAGCTGGCCAACGATCGGGAGCGCCTGTTGCCATGAGTGCACCGAACCTGCCACAGAACCAGTCGCGTCGCGAAATGCGCAAGGCCTTGATCCGCTTGCGCATGGAAATGCACCGCCAGGAAATCCGCCACGAATCCGGCCAACTGATCAACCCCTTGAACCGCCTGCGCGGCATGGGCCAGTCGGTCCAGGACGGCTTGGGCATCAAGCACGCACCGTTGTGGGGCCTGGCCGGCGTGGTGCTGCTGGGCTTCCTCACCGGCAAAGGCGCCAAGAGCGGCGGCACCGGCGGGCTGACGCGCCTGGTGAAGCTGGGCACCAGCCTGCTGCCCTTGATCAAGCTGGCCATGCAACGCAAGGATTAGGTTGCCATCATTTGGCTACATTCTTGCAAAGGCCCTAGGCCATGCCCCGGTTCCGGCCGGGGCGCTCAAGAAGCTGCCATCTGAGGAGCCGCCGTGTTCGACGGGCAACCGCTCGCCTGGTTTCAACCCTTCATCGATACCGCCACCGGCCGCATCGCCGGCGTGGAGGCCCTGGGCCGCCTGCGCCAGGCCGACGGCACGGTGCAGTCGGTGGGGCCGCTGTTCAGCGACCCACGCACCCTGGCCCCGGCCCTGCGGCGCCTGGACCGGCAGATCCGCGGCGACGCCCTGGCCCGCCTGCATGAGGCGCCGCAGGACTGGTTCCTGAGCCTGAATATCTCGCCACGCTGGATCAGCCGCGTGCGCGACAACCAGCCGCTGCCCAGCCTGACCCAACTGCAGCGCCACGGCGTGGCGGCCGAACGAGTGGTGTTCGAGATCACCGAACTGGGCGGCGACAGCCGTCGCCTCAGCCAGGTGGTGCAGCGCTACCGCGAGGCCGGCGCGCGCATCGCCATCGACGACTTCGGCGCCGGCTATTCGCAGTTGGACCGCGTGCTGGCGCTGCAACCCGACATCCTCAAGCTCGACATGCGCCTGTTCCAGGCGGCCGCCCGTGGCGGCCCCAGCAGCGAAGTGGTCAAGGCCCTGGCACAGATGGCGGAGAAGACCGGCTGCTGGATCATCGCCGAGGGCGTGGAAACCGAAGCCGAGCTCAACTTCGCCCTGGAATGCGGCTCACGCTACGTGCAGGGCTACCTGTTCGCCCGCGCCGAACCGGACTTCTTCCCCGCCGACGCCTTCGTCACCCGCTTCGCCGCCCTGCGCGAGCGCTACGTGCAGCAGAAACTGGGCGAGCGTGCGCGGCTGATGAACCTGCGCCTGCAACTGGGCGAGCTGATGGCCGTGCTGCAACCCTGGGCCCAGGCCGGCGCCCCTGCCAGCGCCCTGCCCCGGCTGGACGCCTACCCCTGGCTGCTGCGCTTCTACCAGTGCGACCGCCACGGCACCCAACTGACCCCCAACATGGAATGGCGCCAACAGGGCTGGCAGGCCGACCCCAGCTACCTGGGCCACAACTGGTCGTGGCGCCCGTACTTCTACCACCTGCTGGCCGAAGGCTGGGACGAACGCCGGCTGATCCTGTCCAGCACCTACCGCGACGCCACCAGCAACCAGTATTGCCTCACCGCAGGGCAGTTCTTCGCCAACGGCCAGCGGTTGTTGTTGATTGACGTGGATGCGGCGCATCTGGGGTGATGGGAGGTGCGGTGCGCCAGGACGCGGCCTGCGGCCGCTGCTACGTACTGTGGGAGCTGGCTTGCCAGCGAGCTGTTGAGGCCCTGAAAACTCGCTGGCAAGCCAGCTCCCACAAAGACAGTGCTGCTACAGGTCGTGCGCCCCAGGTCTGTTTTTCAGCGACGACACAGACAGGCTTGATTGTTTATATCGAACGATCCTTCAATGCTAGCGAAATACCAGTATTTACTAGCAAAACCCTAAAAATCGCTGAAAGCCGCGTTTTAGACACCTCAAGATACATTTGACGTGGCGAAAGATTCGGCTACTATCGCCCGCACAAAAACTGCAGATGGCTTTACGGATGAAGATCAAGATCGAAAAAAACAACAACGATTCCTCCTGCCTGGTCTGGCTGAACGACGACCCCGTGACCTTCCGCACCGAGGAAGAAGCACAGGCCTACGTCGATCAGCTCAAGGCACGACTGGAGGCGGTGCCTGTACTGGCCGCCGAACTTCAGGACTAGGCGCAGCGCTGGATCACTCGTCACTAAAGTTGTACCCCGCCAAACGCTCGTAGCCGCACTGCCAACCCTGCGGCTACGACGCCAGCCTCAAAAGCCGAACAGCTTCCCCGGCCCATCACACAGAATCGCCCGCCGCTGCGCCGCCCACGGCACCAGGCTCTGGAACAGCTCGAACTCACCCGCGTAATTCACCTGCCGCTCGTGCTGGGTGTGCGGCCAGTCGCTGCCCCACATCAGGCGGTCGGCGCCGAAGTGCTCGATCAGCAGCGGCACTGCGTCGTGGGCGAACGACAGGTTCTCGCTGTGGGTGCCGCCCAGGCGGTAGACCCCGGAGAGCTTGACCCAGGTGCGCTTGCCGTCGCCCAGTTCCAACAGGCGCTGGAAGGTGGCGTGGCTGGTGCCGAAACCGGCGTGGGGGCGGCCGAAGTGGTCGATGGCGACCTTGCAGCCGTAGCGCTGCAGCGCCGCCCACAGGCTGGGTATGTCTTCGATCTGGCGGTGCAGTTCCACGTGCCAGCCCAGCTCCGCCACCGTTTCCAGCAGCGGCGCCCAGGTGGGCGACGCCAGGTCCGGCAAGGCCTGGCCCATCAGGTTCAGGCGGATGCCGCACACGCCCAGCCGGGCCATGCGCTTGAGCTGGGACTGGCTGACGTCCGGCGCCACCACCGCCACCCCGCGCAGCTGCTCGGGGGCGGCGGCCAGGGCCTGGAGCAGGTGGCTGTTGTCGGTGCCCAGGAAGCTGGGCTGCACCAGCACGCCATGGCTTAGCCCCTGTTCGCGCAGGTGGCCCAGCCATTGCGCCAGGGTGGCGTCGTAGTCCGGGGTGTAGCGGCGGCCGTCGACGAAGTCGAGCTGGCGGCCGAACACGTGGGCGTGGGCGTCAATGCCGAGGATGGGCAAGGGGGCGGTCAGTGGCATGGTGATGGTCTGCATGGAGTGATGGGGTCAGGCCCGTGACGGGTGGGTGCCCGCCACAGGCTTGGGGGTGGCGCCCGGGGCCTCGGCGACCAGGCTGCGGCCGCGGGTTTCGGGCAGTGCCAGGGCGGCGATCATCGCCACGCCGTAGGCAATGCCGGCGTCGATACCGATGGCCGAGCCCAGGGACATGCTCGCGCTCAGGTGGCCGACCATGGCCGGGAACACCGCGGCTACCACGCGGCCGGAGTTGTAGCAGAAGCCCACCCCGGCGCCGCGCACGTCGGCCGGGTACAGTTCGTTGAACAACGAGCCGAGGCTGGCGGGAATACCGGCGGCGAAGAAGCCCAGGGGGAAGCCCAGGAACAGCATCTGCGGGTTGGTGAGCGGCAGGAACAGGTAGGCCTGCACCGTCAGCACGCAGCAGAAGGCGAACAGGATGATGTTCTTGCGCCGGCCGATGCGGTCCACCAGGAAACCA
This sequence comes from Pseudomonas imperatae, assembly GCF_057128625.1. NCBI lineage: Bacteria > Pseudomonadati > Pseudomonadota > Gammaproteobacteria > Pseudomonadales > Pseudomonadaceae > Pseudomonas > Pseudomonas imperatae. The sequence goes on from NZ_JBSKHP010000005.1 coordinate 254,966, forward strand.
CTGGCCACGCAGCCGCAGAAGAAGGCGACGATGATCACCGCCAGGTAGCCGCCCGAGCTCAGCACCGAGAGGTTGCGCTCGGTCTTGAGGAAGGTCGGCAGCCAGGTCATCACCGCGTGGTAACCACCGTGGGCCCCCAGGCCCAGCAGCCCGCCCAGCAAGGTTACGCGCAGCAGTTGCGGGCGGAAAATGGCCGCCATGGCCGCGAACAGGTTCAAGGGCGCGGCCTTGGCCTGTTGCTGGCGCAGGAAACTGTCCGGCTCCGGCACGCTGCGGCGCACGTAGATAATCAGGATGGCGGGCAGCAGGCCCACCAGGAACATCACCCGCCAGGCGTAGTCCGCGGGCACGAAGGAATAGATCAGCGTGAACACCCCTACCGCGGTGCCCCAGCCTACGGCCCAGGCGCTCTGCACCGTGCCCATGACCTTGCCGCGGTAGCGCGCCTGGATGCTCTCGGCCATCAGCACCGCACCCGCCGCCCATTCGCCGCCAATGCCAAAGCCCTGCAAGGCCTTGATCACCACCAGCTGGTTGAAGTCGGTGACAAACGCCGAGGCGAAGGTGAACAGCGAGAACCACAGGATCATCCACTGCAGGGTACGTACCCGGCCATAGCGGTCCGACAGCGTACCACCCAGCCAGCCGCCCACCGCCGAGGTGATCAGCGTGACGCTGCTGATCAGGCCGGCCTGGGTGTTGCTCAGGGCGAACGCGGCGATCAGCGCCGGAATCGCCAGGCCAAACATCTGCACTTCCAGGGCGTCCAGCGCCCAGCCGCCGAAGCAGGCCCAGAAGGTCTTGCGCTCGCGCGCGGTGACGTCTCGATACCAGGTGAACATGTTTTCTTATCCTTATGGGTGGGACAGGTCAGCGGATTTCGACGCTGTAGCGGAAGTGCCGGGCGTGGCCCCAGGAGCGCCGCCATTCCAGCGGTTGGCCGGCGTAGTTGCGTGCCACTCGCTCGATCACCACCACGGGGCTACCGGCATCTACGCGCAGCAGGCGCGCGTGCACTTCGCTGACCGCTTCGGCGGTCAGGGTCTCGTCGGCGGCGGCAATCACCTGCCCGCACAGGCTTTCATACACCGGGTACAGCAGCGGGCCGTGGGCGTTGAGATCGTGGTCGAGGATGGCGGCGAACGGTTCGTGGGGCAGCCAGATCTCTTCCACCAGCAGCGGCTGGGCGTTGATCAGGCGCAGGCGCAACAGGCGGATCACCTGGGCGCCGGGCTCCAGGGCCAAGGCATGGGCCACGTCGGCAGGCGCCTGCAGGGCTTCATTGGAGAGGATGCGGCTTTCCGGCACCTGGCGGGCGCCGTCGGCGTCCTGGAAGCGGAAGAAGCGGAACAGCGAGGACTGGAACTGCGGGCGGCGCACGAAGGTGCCGCGGCCTTGCTGGCGTTCCAGCAGCGACTCGCTGACCAGTTGGTCGATGGCCTTGCGCACTGTGCCGATCGACAGGCCGTACTCGGCCGCCAGCGCCGACTCGGTGGGAATGGCCGCGCCGGGCTGCCAGCGGTTGCTGGCGATCTGCTCGGCGAGCTGGTCGCGCAAGCGCTGGTACAGCGGCAGGCGCTCGTCACTGGAAAGACTGTTCATGGCAGACGGGCTCTTTTAGTTATGTAGTCATCTATATGAATCTGGAAAGAGTATTCGCTGCCTCCGTGCGTTCGTCAAGTCGCCGCCCCTGCCCTTCGTCGTCCGGCAAGGTGGTACACCAGGGGCGGGATAAACCGTTATACTGGTTAACGATTCCCCTAATAAAAGCCCGATACCATGGCCACTCCCAGCTCCCCGCCCACCACCCCCGACCCGCTGGACACCGGCGTGCTCGACGATCTGATCGGCTATGCCCTGCGCCGCGCGCAGATCCAGGTGTTCCAGCACCTGGTGGAACAGCTCAATGCCTATGACCTGCGCCCGGCGCAGTTTTCCGCCCTGGCGATCATCGCCCAGAACCCCGGCCCCACCCAGGCGGAACTGGCCAAGAGCCTGGCCATCGAACCGCCGCAGGTGGTGCCCATGGTCAACAAGCTGGAAGAACGCGGGCTGGCCTTGCGGGTGCGCTGCAAGCCGGACAAGCGTTCCTATGGACTGTTCCTGAGCAAGGCCGGCGAGGCGTTGCTCAAGGAACTGAAAGAGGTGGCCGCGCGCAGCGACCAGGAAGCAACGGCAAACCTGAGCGCCGAAGAGCGCGAGCAGTTGCTGGGGTTGTTGCGCAAGGTGTATCAGGGTAACGCCTGAGCCTGTGGACGCGGCCTGCGGCAGCTGCTACGTAGCAGCGGCCGCAGGCCGCGTCATCGGGCCAGGGTACGCGGGACCTTGCCGGCGTACAGGTCGTCGATCAACGCGGCGCGGCCTTGCAACACCAGGCGCTGGTTGATCGAGCCCTTGTCGGTGATCTCGCCGCTGTCGATGGACGGCGGCTGCTGCGCCAGGCTCGCCCAGTCGATGCGGCTGGCGCTGCCGGTGGCGTGCTGGTTGAGGCGCCCCAGCAGGTCCGCCAGCCAGGCTTGCACAGGTGCTGCCGCCAGCACCTGTGCCACCGTGGCATCGGCACCCAGCCCTGCCAACTGCCGACACTCGTCCAGCCGCGGGAAAATCAGCAGCCCCAGGCGCTCGCGATCCGGGCCCGCCACCACCACGTCATGCACGTACGGCGCGCCGTCGAGGATCACCCGCGTGCGCAGCGGCCCGACGCTGACGAACACCCCCGAGGACAGCTTGAAGTCCTCGGCGATGCGGCCATCGAACATCAACCCCAGCTGCGGGTTCTGCGGGTCGGCCAGGCGCACGGCGTCGCCGGAGCAGTAATAACCCTGCTCATCGAACGCCTCGCGGCTCTGCTGCGGCGCGCGCCAGTAGCCCGGCATCACGTGGGGGCCACGGAAGCGCACCTCCAGCTTGCCGTCGCGCGGCACCAGCTTGACCTCGCAGCCAGGTGCCGGCAGGCCGACGTAGCCGGCCACCGCCAGCGGCCCGGTGGTGAAGGTGCACGACGGCGCGGTCTCGGTCATGCCCAGCCCGGCCATCATGCGGATGCGCTCGCCGCAGTGGGCCACGGCAACCTTGTCCAGGCGGTCCCACACCGATTGCGACAGCCCTGCCCCGGCGAAGAAAAACAGCTTCATGCGCGCGAAGAAGCGCTCGCGCAGGTCACCGTCCTGCTCCAGCTGGCTGACCAGCTCCTCCCAGCCTTTGGGCACGGTGAGGTAGGCCGTGGGCGAGATCTCGCCCAGGTTGCGCAGGGTCTCGGCGAACAGCGCAGGCGTCGGCTTGCCGTCGTCGATGTACAGGCTGCCGCCGTTGTACAGCACGATGCCGACGTTGTGGCTGCCACCAAAGGTGTGGTTCCACGGCAGCCAGTCCACCAGCACCGGCGGCTCGTCGGCGAATTCGGGAAAGGTCTGCAGCAGCATCTGCTGGTTGGCGCAGAGCATGCGCTGGGTGGTGACCACGCCCTTGGGTAGCTTGGTGGAGCCGGAGGTAAAGAGAAACTTGGCGATGCTGTCGGCGGTCACGGCCGCGAACGCCGCGTCCGCCAAGGCTGGGTCGGCAGCGCCGAGCAGTTCATCGAAGGCCAGCCCGGGCGACTGTCCATCGGCAAAAATCACCGGTACATCCGCTGGCAGCACTGCCTCGATAGCCGGCAGGTAGGCGCCATCGCTGGCAAACACCAGGCCCGGCGTCAGGGTGTCGATGATGTGGCGCAGCTTGCCGTAGTCCCGCGACACCAGCGAGTAGGCCGGCGACACCGGGCAGTACGGAATGCCGGCGTACAACGCGGCGCAGGTCAGCTGCAGGTGCTCCAGGTCGTTGCCCGACAGGATCACCAGCGGCCGCTCGGCGCTGAGATTGAAACCCAGCAGCCGTGCGGCGATGGCGCGGGTGCGCTCGAGCATCTGCGCGTAGCTGATGCGTTGCCATTGGCCCTGGCCGTCGCGGCGGGCGACGAAGGTCTGCTGCGGGCGCACCTGCGCCCACTGCACCAGGCGTTCCATCAGCCGCTGGGGGTGTGCCTGCAGCGGTTCCAGGGCGCGCATGTGCAGCACCCCTTGCACTTCATCGACCTGCACCTGGGGGTGGCCGATGTTCACGGCGCGCCAGGGCGCCGCTGCCATTGAACGATTCACGCGATGTCCCTCTGCTTGTTGTTATTGGAAGCAGTTAATGGGGTTGCGGTTAGATTGGGTAGTGACGAGGGCCGTGCTGGACCGTCACCCACCGCAGCTGGGTGAACTGCTCGATGGCGGCACTGGCACCAAAGCTGCCGTAGCCGCTCGCCTTCACGCCGCCGAAGGGCATGTGCGCCTCGTCGTGCACGGTGGGGCCGTTGATGTGGCAGATGCCCGACTCCAGGCGCTGCGCCAGGGCCAGCGCGCGGCTGGTGTCGCGGCTGAAGATGGCCGCCGACAGGCCGAAGGCCGAATCATTGGCCAGCGCCAGCAGCGCCTCGTCGCCAGCGGCGCGCTGCACCACGGCCACCGGGCCGAACGACTCCTCGTGGTACAGGCGCATGGCCGGGGTCACATGGTCCAGCAGCACTGGCTGCATGACGCTGCCCTGCACCGCGCCACCACACACCTGGGTGGCGCCCTGGCTGACCGCGTCGGCCACCAGCGCCTGGAGGCGCGTGGCCGCCGCAGGGTCGACCAGCGAGCCGAGCACCGAGCGGCTGTCCGCCGGGTCACCGGCGCGCAGGCCGGCGACCTTGCGCGCCAGCCGCGCGACGAAGTCATCGGCCACTGCCGCGTCGACGATCAGCCGCTCGGTGGACATGCAGATCTGCCCCTGGTTGAAGTAGGCGCCGAAGGCCGCCGCCTCCACCGCTGCGTCCAGGTCGGCGTCGGCCAGCACCAGGAACGGCGCCTTGCCGCCCAGTTCCAGCAACGCCGGCTTCAGGTGCCGCGCCGCCAGCTGGCCGATGATACGGCCGACGTGGGTGGACCCGGTGAAGTTGACCCGGCGCACCGCCGGGTGGGCGATGAGCCGCTCGACGATGGCCGCGGCATCGGCCGGGGCATTGCTGAGAATATTGACCACGCCGGCGCCGATGCCGGCGTCCTCCAGCACCTGGCCGATCAGCCGGTGCACCGCCGGGCTCAGCTCCGAGGACTTGAGCACCACGGTGTTGCCGCACGCCAGTGGCATGGCGATGGCGCGAGTAGCGAGAATCACCGGCGCGTTCCACGGCGCAATGCTGAGAATGACGCCGCACGGCTGGCGCAGGGCCATGGCGAAACTGCCGGGCACATCAGACGGGATGACCTGGCCGTTGACCTGGGTGGTCAGCGCTGCGGCCTCGCGCAGGATGTTGGCCGCCAGTTGTACGTTGAAGCCGTACCAGTTGGCCATGGCCCCGGTCTCGGCGGCCATGGCCATGAATTCGGCGCTGCGCGCGAGCATGCCGTCGGCGGCGCGCAGCAGGCGGTTGCGACGCTCGCCGGGGCCCAGCGCGGCCCAGGCCGGGAACGCCGCGTGGGCAGCGTCCACTGCGGCGTCGGCGTCTTCGAGGGTGGCGGCCGCGGCAATCGACACCACCTGCCCGGTCATCGGGCAGCGGCGCTCGAACGTGCGCCCGTCGCGGGCGCCCACGGCCTTGCCGGCGATCAGCAAGGGGACTTCGAACATGGTGCATTCCTCGTTGTTATGGTTGTCGGGAATGATGCGTTGTTACGACGGTACGTGTGGGAGCTGGCTTGCCAGCGAGATTTTCAGGGGCCCGCAAAACTCGCTGGCAAGCCAGCTCCCACAACGGGTCAGCGCTTGTAGGCTTGCAGGCCGGGCTTGATGCTCTTGTCGTCGAGGAATTGCTTGAGGCCCTGCTCGCGGCCGTGCTCGGGGTCGCGCAGCTGCGCCTGGTCGAGCTTGGCGTACAGGTAGTCCTCGCTCTGCTCCCAGGTCAGTTCGCGGCAGCGCTTGAAGCCGTTCTTCGCCGCGCGCAGCACCACCGGGTTCTTGTCCAGCAGGTCCTGGGCCAGCAGGATAACCTCTTCGCGCAGCTGGTTGAGCGGCACGCTCTTGTTCACCAGGCCCATCTCGGCGGCCTTCTGCCCGTCGAAGGTCTTGCCGGTCATGATGTAGTACAGCGACTGGCGGTGGCCCACGGTGTCGGCCATGGCCTTGCTCACCAGGTTGCCCGGTGGGATGCCCCAGTTGATCTCCGACAGGCCGAACGTAGCCTCGTCGGCGCAGATGGCCAGGTCGCAGGCCACCAGCGGGCTGAAGCCGCCGCCAAAGCACCAGCCGTTGACCATGGCGATGGTCGGCTTGCTGTACAGGCGCAGCAGTTTCCATTGCCATTCCGAGGCATCACGGCGAATGCGCTCCTGCAGGATCTCGGGGCCGGCGTCCACTTCGCGGAAGTATTCCTTGAGGTCCATGCCGGCGGTCCAGGCGCTGCCGGCGCCGGTCAACACCAGCACGCGGGCGTCGGCGTCCTGCTCGACGGTTTCCAGCACGTCGCGCATTTCCCGGTTGAGGGTGGGGCTCATGGCGTTGCGTTTTTCCGGGCGATTGAGGGTTACCCAGGCGATGCCGTCCTCGACGTCGACGGTCACGGTCTGCCAGCGGTTTGCGTAGCGGCTCATTTCACACCTCTTGTTCTTGGGCTGTGCGTTGTGGATGAAGAGACAGTAATGGCTAAAACTGGTTACGTCAATTAATCGTTAATACTATTAACTATATTTCCAGAAAAAGCCTTACCCCTCCCTTCACCGACCAACGCCAACGCCGCCAGCGCCGCGACCACCAGCCCCGGCGAGGCCGCCAGCAGCACCCCGCCCACACCCGCCCCGGCCGCCAGGATCTGCCCCGCCGCCAGCGGCCCGGCCATGGACCCCAGGCGCCCCACCGCCACGCACGCGCCCACGCCGGTGGCGCGCATGTCCGCCGGGTAGACCCGTGGCGCCAGCGCATACAGCACCAGCTGCGCGCCGATGCAGCAGTAGCCGCCCAGCACGCCGGCCAGCGCCATGCCGGTGAACGTCGCGGCCAGGCCCAGGCCGGCCAGGGCCACCAGCATGCCCAGGTAGGCGATCACCACCGCCGGCCCGGTGCGCCGGCGGTCCATCAGCCGGCCGGTCAGCAGCGAGCCTGCGGCGCCGCCGAGGTTGAACAGCACCTGCACCCAGCCGGCCTGCACGCGGTCGAAGCCCTTGGCCATGAGCAGCGAGGGCAGCCAGTTCAGCAGCAGGTACAGCACGGTCAAAGTGAAGAAGCACGCCAGCCACAACAGCAGCGTCTGCCGCGCCCGCCCCTGGCTGAACAGGCGGCCGGCGGGCGAGCCCTCGGCACGCTGCGACGTTGCCGCCACGCCCAGGCGCGGCAGCCACACCAGCAGGGCCACGGCGATCAGCAGCGGCGCCAGGCCGCCGATGTGAAACACCGTGCGCCACTGCTCCCCTACCCCCGACAGGCTGATCAGCGAGGCCAGCGCACCGCCCAGTGGCACGCCGCAATAGGTCAGGCTGACGGCGGTGCTGCGCAGCCGCGGCGCTGCAGCCTCGCTGGCCACGGCAATGATGATGGGCAGCGCCGCGCCCAGGCCGAGGCCGGTCAGCAGCCGCGCCAGCAACAGGCCGGGGTAGCTGCTGGCATGGGCGGTGAACAGGGTGAAGGCGCCGAACAGTAGCACCGCCGCCAGCAAGGTGCCCTTGCGTCCGGCACGGTCGGCCAGCCAGCCGCCCAGGAAGGCGCCGGGCAGCAGGCCCATGAGCCCGGCGCTAAATACCCAGCCCAACTGTGCGGGTGCCAGGCCGAAGGCCTTGGCCAGGAAGGGTGCGGTGATACCGGTGGATTGCAGGTCGAGGCCTTCGAGCAAGGCCACGGCGCAGCACAGCGCGACGGTCAATACCGGCCGCGGGGAAGCGGGACGTGCAGGCATGGTGTGCATCTCTTGTTGTGGTTGTGGTGGCACATGGATAATACGATTAATGATTATATACATTAACCAAATGCCTGCCAGCCATGCCCCGTCCTGCAAGCGTTTTGCCTGCATCTTTGTCTGAACGAAGCGACAACAACATCTGTCGTACCAAATAAGCCATCTACACTGGCTTGTGCTTGTCCTAAACGAGATGGTTCAACCAATTGATCGAGGACGTCATCCATGAAGCGAATCTTGAGCTGTGGGCTGTTGGTGCTGGCAGGGGCGTTGAGTTTCCAGGCCAGCGCCGCCGGCGAGACCGAGACGTGCAACGCGAACATCCAGCGCTTGCAGGACCGCATCAACAGCGCTGCCACCACTGACCCCAAAGTGCACGAGCTGGTGGGCAAGGACATCGACTCTGCCGCCGCAGCCCGCGACAAGGGCAACGTGAAGGACTGCATCGAGATCACCGACCGGGTGAAGAGCCGGTTGGACAAGTACAACAAATAAACACGTAGCAGCGGCCCTTAGGCCGCGTCCGGTCGCGCCGCAGCGCAACTGAAGCACCGCGGCGCGACCGGACGCGGCCTGGGGCCGCTGCTACGGGGTCAGGCGCGGCAGCGTAGTTCCAGGCCCGGGGTCAGGCGCGGCAGCGGACCTCCAGCCCCGCGGTCAGTTCCTGCAGCGCATCGCGCAACTGCTCCACCCTGCCCGCCAACGGCTGCTGCGCATCCGCGCACGCCCGCTCCACCAGCTCGCACGCCTCCAGCACCTGCACGGCGCGGATTATGCGCGCGCCGCCCTTGACCCGATGCGCCAGGTTGGCGATGCCTTCGCGGTCGGCCTCGACGTCCAGCATGGCCAGGCTGCCCAGGTCCTGGCGGCAACACTCCACCAGATCGCCGAGAAGGCCTTTGAGCGCCACGCTGTCGCCCGCGGTCAGCTCTTCCAGTGACGCCAGGTCGATGCCATCGCTGGCCGGCGCCACCGTCACCTGCCCACCCTGGCCAGGCTGCAGGGCCACGGCCAACTCGGTCAGGCCCAGGGGCTTGAACAGGCAACCGTCCATGCCCGCCTCCAGGCAACGCACCCGTTCCTGGGGCACCGCGTTGGCGGTGAAGCCCAGCACGCGGCAGCGCGGGCGGCGCTGCCGGCGTTCGTGCACGCGAATCGCGCGCACCAGCTGGTAGCCGTCCAGGCCCGGCATGTTGCAGTCGCTCATGACCACGTCGAACTGCCCGCCCAACCAGGCGCGCAGGCCGCTGCCACCGTCCTCGGCCAGGGTAACCCGGTGGCCCAGGTACGCCAGTTGCTGCTGCAACAGGATGCGGTTGGCGCGGTAGTCGTCCACCACCAGGATGTTCAGCGCCGGGCCCTGGCTAGGCACCTCCGGCGCCACTTTGGGCGGCGGCACGGCCTCGGCGCGCGGTAGCTGCAGTTCGATCACCACCTGCGTGCCTTCGCCCAGGGTGCTGTCCAGGCTCATGCTGCCATCCATCATGGCGCACAGGGTGCGGCTGATGTTCAGCCCCAGCCCGCAGCCTTCGCGGGCCGAGTGCTGATGATTGCTGGCCTGGGCGAACGCGGCACCCAGTTTCGACAGCTCGTCGGGCGGGATGCCCACGCCGGTGTCGCTGATCGTCAACTGCACCCCCACGGCGGCGTCTTTCGGGGTGAAGACCACCCGCACCAGGACCTGGCCGCGCTGGGTGAACTTCACGGCATTGCTGATCACGTTGGAGATGATCTGCTTGAAGCGCAGCGGGTCGAGCATGACCGGGGTGTCGGCCTGGCCCTGCACCTCCAGGGCCAGGCGCAGGCGCTTGTGCCGCGCCTGCCCCTGGAACAGCCGCTCCACGGCCTCCACATGGGCCATCAACAGGGTGGGCACGGGCGCCAGGGTCAGCTGGCCGGTCTCGATGCGGGTGATGTCGAGAATGTCGCCAATCAACGCCAGCAGGCCACTGGCAGCGCCGGCCGCCACTTCGATGGACAGGTGGTCCAGGCGGCCCTGCTGGGATTTCTTCAGCGCCAGTTCGAGCATGCCGGTGATGGCGTTCATCGGTGTGCGGATCTCGTGGCTCATGGTGGCCAGGAACACCGTCTTGGCGTGGTTGGCGGCCTCGGCCTGCTCCTTCGCCTGCTGGTAGGCCAGCAGCAGGCGCTGGCGCTCGGTGATGTCGACCCAGCCACCGATCAGGCCGGCGATCTGGCCGTCGCCGGCCTTGTAGGGCAGCACCCAGTGGTAGATGGTCTTGGTTTCGCCGCTGCGCAATTGCACTTCACGGTCCTCGACCACCTTTTCCCCCGCGTCCATGGCCTCCAGGTAGGCCTGCTGGTAGTCCTCGGCCTGCTCGGCGGTCAGGGCGATGGTCTGCCCCACGGGCTTGCCGATGACCTCGTCGCGCAGCACCTGCAACGCTTCCAGGTAACTGGCATTGCAGGTCACCAGCTCACCGCTGCGGTCGCGCACGTACAGCGGGTGCGGCGTGCCATCGATCATCTCGCGCATGAACTCCAGCTGGTCGGTCAGCTTGGCCTCGGCTTCGCGCCGGCGCTTGACCTGGCGCCGCAGCTGGCTGAGCCAGCCCAGCAGCAGGCCCAGCAGCACCAGGGTGGTGATCAGCAGTTGCACGATGTGCCAGCGGTGCCGCGACCAGAAGCTGTCCTCCAGCACCACTTCGCCGCGCCAGCGGGCGGCCAGGTCGTTGAATTCCTGGGGGGGAATGGCCAACAGCGCCTTGTTGAGGATGGACAGCAGCTCGGGGGCCTGGCGCGAGGTGGCGAACGCCAGGCTGGCCGGGCGCACCGGCAGCGTGGCACTGATGCGCAGCCGCCCGGAATATTGGCGCTGGATACGATAGCGCGCGCCAATCAGCGTGAGGATCGCCGCATCGGCCTTGCCCTCGGCCACCAGCGTCAGCGCATGGTCGGCACTGCGCGCGCCCACAGGGATGATGGCAGGGTACTGGTCGACCACCCGGTCGCGCATGAAGCTGCCATGGATCAGCGCCAGGCGCTTGCCGCTCAGTTGCTCCAGCGACTGCGCAGTGCCCCGCTGGTCACGTGTGACCAGCACCCGCGGGCTGCTCAGGTAGGCGCGGGTGAACCCCAGGTGCTCCTCGCGGGCGCGGCTTTGCGGCAGGGCCGCGATCAGGTCGGCCTCGCCGCGTTCCACCTGCTCGGTCATCGCCTCCAGGGTGGTGCCGGACTGGACGTCGAAGCGCAGCCCGGTCATCTGCCCGATCACGTCCAGCACCTGGGCGCTGATGCCCCGGTAGCGGCCCTGGGCATCGCGGTAGCTGACCGGCAGGAACTGGTCGTCCATCAATACCCGCAGCGTCGGCGCAGTGGCCAGCCAGCGTTGTTCGGCCGCGTTCAACCCCAGCTCGCGGCGCTGGCCGATGCTGACGCCGCCGACACTCCAGCGCCCCAGGATAGCCCGCCGCTCGCTCTCGGGAATGGCCTGCAGCGCGGTATTGACCAGGGCCAGCAGCCGGCTGTTGCGCGGCGACAGGGCAAAGCCGAAATGGTTGCTCTGCGCCTGCACCAGGTGGCTGAGGAACAGGCCGTTGAGCTGGCCCTTGTTGATCTGGTAATAGGCGCCCAGGGCGTTGCCCAGGAATACATCCGCCTGGCCGAAAGCCACCGCCCCCAGGGCCGCCAGCGTCGAGGGGTAGAGCTGCAGGTGGGCGTTGGGGTACAGGTGTGTGACCATCTCGCGCGGCAGGTAGAACTCCTGCATGGCCAGGCGGCGGTCATCGAGGCCGCTGAGCAGTGCCGTGCGATCGTCGGTGCGGGTGGCCAGCACCGAATCGTCCTGGGCGTAGGCTTCGGACAGCACCAGGTAGGCCATGGACGCCTCGAAGCCATTGGAGGTCCCGAGCATGTCGATGGCACCATCGCGCACCGCCGCCAGCGCCTCCGCCCGTGAAGGGTAACGCACCACTTCCACGCTCAGGTTCAGCAGCGTGGCCACCAGCGCCGCGTAGTCGGCGGTGATGCCTTCGTACTCGCGGCCGGTGCCCAGCACATCGAACGGCGCGTATTCGGGCTGGCTGACGCCCAGGCGCAGGGTGCGCTGTTGCCATAGCCAGCGGCGGTCGTCATCGGTCAGCTCCAGCTGCTCGATTTCAGCCGCGGCCAGGTTCGAGCGGCCGTAGAGCATGGGCGCGGCGTCATCGGCCAGCGCCGGGCACGCCAGCCACAGCCACAGCCAGCACAGCATCCGTGCCTTCATCGCGGCGTCCTATATCAGCGCATGGCGCCTGGCCAGATCCGCCAGGTCGACCAGGGATTTGACCCGCAACTTCTCGATCAGGCGGGTTTTGTAGGTGCTCACGGTCTTGTTGCTCAGCAGCATTTCGTGGCCGATGGCCTTGTTGCTGTAGCCGCGCGCCAGTTGCTGCAGAATCAGCAGCTCGCGGTCGGTGAGCCGGGCGATGCACTGGGCCTCGCTGTCCAGGCTGTCGCCACGGTGCACCGAACTCAAGGCCACGTCGGGAAAGTACGAATAGCCGCTGCGCACGGCCTGCACCGCCTTGGTCAGCTCGTTGAGGTTGTCGGACTTGGAGACGTAGCCGGCCGCGCCGGCCTTCATGCAGCGCAGGGAAAAATAGTCCGGCGCCTGGGACGTCAGCACCAGGATCTTGATCGGCAGCTGCATGTCCCGAATACGCGCGATGACCTCCATGCCGTCGAGCCGGGGCATGGCGATGTCGAGGACCAGCAGCTCGGGCATCCAGTCGCGGATCACCGCCAGGGCGTCCACGCCGTTGTCCAGCTCGGCGACCACCCTGATCTTCATCTTCTCCAACAGCAACCGCACGCTGGCGCGGATAAACGGGTGGTCATCGACAATCATCGCTCTGTACATGGCATCCTCGCTGGGGCTGGCAAATCGCTGCTCAACCCCGAAACTCGACCTGGCGCGATTGCTCGCCCTCGATCAATTCAAACCGGTACTGGCGCCCCGGCTGTTTGGTGAAGCTGCGACGCGAATTGGGCAGCAGGTGGTGCTTGGTGGTGACTTCGCATTGCTGGCCGCTGGCGTCGCAGTCGTTGAAATGGTCCAGCACCACGGTGCTGTTGCCCTGGTTGGGCACCAGGAAGCGCCCCGGCTCCTGCAGCACCTGGGTGTCGAAGCGGGTGGCCTGGGGCCGCACGAACAGCAGCGAGCCGTAGCCGGCGAGGATATTCACCCCCGCCTTGAGCGAATCCTTGTACTGCTCGCTTTCCTGTTGGGTCAGGGCAAAACCGTCGTTGACCTGGGGCAGCACCGGGATGAAGCGCAGGCGGAAGTAGCGTTCGCGATCGCGCTCGCCGCGGTACAGCAGGCGCACGGCCTGCATGCCGTTGGCCGGCACGATCAGCCGCGCCGGGCTGGCCACCAGCGCACGCTGCTCGGCCGGCAGGCCGTCCATGGGCACCTCGCGCGAGGTGCCGTCGGCGGCATAGACGATCTCGGCCACGCTGACCTTGACGAAAGCAGTGCTGTCGCCGCTGTTGCGCACCCGCTTGAGCTGGGTGCTGCGGTTGCCGTCCAGGTAGTCATAGAGGCCGCCGATGTTGAGTTGCGGCGCGGCCTGCAGCAGCCCGGGCAACAGGCAGGCGATGGCAACGATGAGTCGTTTCATGATGGTTGACCTTGCAGTGACGGGGCAGCGCTGCCAGGTGGCCGGCGACTGCGCCCATTATTGGAAAACTGATCGACGCGGGATGTAGGCTGATTCCCAAACACCCCGTCGAAATTTCCGAGTTACCTTCGTGCCGATGGCGGCCTAGGCGCCCTCGCCCGCCGCTCCATCGGCCTGGGCCAGGGTGTCGGTGGTGCAACGCTGGTCGCCCACCAGCAGCACTTCGTTCTCACGCCGCGCGTGCCTGGCGTCCAGGCGCAGGAAGCACACCCTGGCGCCTTTGTGGCGCACTTCGAGGGTGGGCGTGGACTCGCTCATCTCCACCGCGAAGAAGCCGTCGGCCTCGCTGACACTGCGGCTGGCATGGTTGATCACCAGCGCACCCTTGAGCGGCTGCCCCTGTCCGTCCAGCAGGCGCCCGAGCACGGTCAGGGTGCGCATCACCCGCACCTGGCGGTACTCCACGCCGCCCTTGTTCAGGTGGTAGCCCAGGCTGGCCGGCTGGATCACCGCCGCGTGGGCATCGCGGCCGGCGAAGTCCAGCTGCACGCTGCCGGACTTGTAGGCCTGCACCGCGATCACGTTGCGCCCCGGGTGCAAGGCGGTGCTGGCGCCAGAGATATCGTCGGCGCGCAGGTCCAGTTGCGCCAAATCCGAATCCACGTCGACGATCAGGCCGGCGTCATACAGCCCGTACTCGCCGCTCATGGCCACGTGCCCTTCGCCCAGGGCCAGGGTGCTTTCCAGGTTCAGGCCGCCCGACAGCTCGCCGTTGTAGGAAGAGTTCTGCGCGTAGGCATCGCCAAACAGGTAACCGTTCTGGAACTGGGTGTTGGCACCGAAACCGGCGCCGTAGCGGTCCGCCGACACCGAGCCGGAGACGCTGCGCAGGGTGTGGTGCTGCAGGTCCTGCTGGTAGGTGAGCGTGGCGGTCTGGTCGCGGCCGCCATCGCGCGAGGTCTGGCTGCCGACGCTGGCCGACAGGCGCTGGCCGGGCTTGCCCAGCGCCAGGCTCAGGCTCAGGTTGACGCCACGGTTGCGCTGGCTGCCGGAGCTGTAGGTGCCGGGGCGGTCGAACAGCGACAGCCGCCAGGTGGCGTCCGAACCCTTGAGGGTGCCGTGGTAAGCCCAGCCCAGGTCCATGGCCATGCCCTGGATCGCGCCGCTGCTGTGGGACAGGCGCGCGCTGACGGTGTTTTCACGGGTCAGGCGGTGGCTCAGGGACAGCGAGCTTTGCTGGGTCTGGCCGCCGCGCCAGTTACTGTAGCGCCGCGGGTTATCGCGGCGGTCCAGCTTGGGCGGCTCGGTCCAGGCGCGGGTGTGGCTGGCCACCAGGCTGCCGCGCTCGTAGTTGAAGATGCCCTGCAGGTCGAAGCCATCGCCCTGGTCCTGGGTGTGGTACAGGTTGCCGAACAACTTGAAGCGGTCATGGGGGTCCCAGTCCAGCGACGTACCGTACTGCATGCGGTCGTCGACGCGTTGGGCCGACAGGCCGACCACGGCGCGCGGGTGCAGCAGGTAGTTGGTGAGCACGCCGGCGCTCAGGCCGCCCTCCTCATCCTGGTTGTCCCAGTTGCTGAGCAGGTCGCGCTGCTGGCCGGCGAACAGGTTGTAGCGCCAGCGCTGCTCGGGGTTGGCCCAGTTGCCGGGCTTGTAGATGAACTCGGGGGTGCGCGAGGTCACCTGGCCGTCTTCCACCAGGCGCACCTCCACCTCGTAGATACCGCCGGGCAGCACGCGGGTGTCGATGGCTTGCAGGCCAGCCTGCACCGGCTGGCTATTGATCAGCTGGCCGTTGCGGTAGATCTCGACCACGCCCGGACGGTTGGGCGTAACGTAGATCGGCGTGCTGCTGGGTGCGCCGTTGTTGATGGCCAGGCTGTCGCTGCTGCCGAACATCACCCCCACCGTGGCGTCGGGGCTCGAGCCCATCAACCGCGGCTGGCGGGTGAGGCCCTGGGAGCTGGGCGTGAAATAGCCCAGGCGGAAAAAATGCGCGGGGCTGAGCCGCTCGCCGTACAGCTGGTCGACGCGGTGGCGGGACTGGGCACCGACCTCGTTGCTGCGGTCAGCCTGCACGTTGGCAAGGCCGGTCCAGTTGCCGAGGCTGCTCTGCCCTTGCAGGGCGTAGCGGCCACTGGTCTGGTCGCCGTCGCGGGCCAGGTTGAGCTGGTTGCGCACGATCAGGCCGCGGCTGCCCTGCTCGGGCAGCGAATAGAAGCGTGCCTGGGCCGGGTCCTGCTCCACGGCACGGGTCAGTATCGATAGCTGCGAGTTCACCAGGCTGTAGTGCAGGGCCACCAGGTCCTGGGCGCAGTCCTTGAGGCAGTTGCCCAAGGGCCGGCCGTCCACCAGCAGGTCGCGCCAGCGCTGGCGGGTGGCATCGGGTTCGTGGCTTTCGTCCACCTGGGTGAACTCCAGCAGTTGCACGGTTTCATTGCGTGACAGCACGATCATGGCTTCGCCAAGGAAACGGCCATCGAGGTCAACGCGCACGGCAAGGGGCACGTCGAAGAAATGTTCGCTGAAATCGCTGGGCAGGTTCTCGGCCTGGCTCAGCACGCCCAGCGGGGTCGGCGCGGAGGGCGCCGCCTGGGCCTGGGCACACCACAATGACGCGGCACAACAACCCAGCGCCAGGCGAATGAAAAATGCAAGGTTCATGACAGGCGCCATCTACGGTTCACGGGTAAACCGCGCCCGCCCCGCGCCACGGGGCACAGGTCGGGAACGGTAATAAAGGTGAAACGCGATCAGTTACCCGGCGGGGTGACGGTTTCGAACATCATGTTGACCACGCCCTGGTAGGCACCCGGCACGTAGGTGGAACCGTCGCCCAAGGCCGCTACCTGGAACGACACAGTGCTGCCGGGTGCTGCCTGGGCGGCTGTTACCACTTCGGCAGCCGTGGTGGTCAGGGTCTTGCCAGCCACCGACACCTGCAGGCCGATGTTGCTGCCACCGCTGGTCATTACCGGCGGCGTCAGCACATAGGCGGAGATGGCGCCGGTGGTGCTCTTGACCTGCAGCTGCTTGGTGATCGGGGTCAGGGTCTGCTGGAAGGGGTTCCAGGCCATCTCCTGCGGATCATTCATCCAGTTGCCACCCACCGGCTCCACGTAGAAGCTGTCGGTCGGGATGACAGCCGTCACCGTCACTTGCTTCTCGATAGGGTCGACAGCCATCGCATTACCGACAACAAGCAGGGCCAATGGCAGGGCGAGGAACAGCTTTTTCATGGTGGATCTCCGTTGTATTCGTTGAGTGGGCAGCACGCCTGCCCTACCGACCGCCAGGCCGGGCGAGCAGGCCCAGGCAGTCAACGGAGCGAATTATTGGCGACGCGACTTGTGCGAAAAGTCGGACGCTTCCGAACGAAACGAGGAAATTTCCGAAGCCCCTGTTTCCGGGGCCCGCACGCCGATGGCACCTGCGGCACAGGACGTGGTCCATCCTTCATGCCCCCCTGGAAACCTATGCGCCATGGCCGAAATCAACGACATCGCCGCCGACCTGCCCGACCTGCCCCCGGACCTGCATTACGTCGACGACCAGCAACCGGGCATTCGCCGCGAGCGCCAGGGCGACCACTTCGTCTACTTCCACGCCGATGGCGGCCGCGTGGACGACGCCGAAGAGATCAAGCGCATCAACGCCCTGGCCGTACCTCCCGCCTACACCGACGTGTGGATCTGCAGCGACCCGCGCGGCCACCTGCAGGCCACCGGCCGTGACGCCCGTGGCCGCAAGCAATACCGCTATCACGCACGCTGGCGCGAGGTGCGTGACCAGGACAAGTACGCGCGCATGATCGAGTTCGGCAAGGCCCTGCCCAAGCTGCGCAAGCAACTGGAGGGGCACCTGGCGCTGCCCGGCCTGGACCGCAACAAGATCATGGCCACGGTGATCTCGCTGCTCGACACCACGCTGATCCGCGTGGGCAACACCCAGTACGCCCGGGACAACCGCTCCTACGGCCTGACCACCTTGCGCAACCGCCATGTGGCGGTGAAAGGCAGCGCCATCGAATTCCACTTTCGCGGCAAGAGTGGCGTTGAACATCGAGTATCGGTGCGCGACAAGCGCCTGGCGCGGATCATCAAGCGCTGCCTGGAGCTGCCCGGCCAGCACCTGTTCCAGTACCTGGACGAGCAGGGCGAGCGGCACACGGTCAGCTCCAACGACGTCAACGCCTACCTGCACGAAATGACCGGCGCCGACTTCACCGCCAAGGACTACCGCACCTGGGCTGGCAGCGCGCTGGCCCTGGCCATGCTGCGCGAGTTGCACTGGCAGCCCGAGCCGGAGGCCAAGCGGCAAATCGTCGAGATGGTCAAGGCCGTGGCGCGTACCCTAGGCAACACCCCGGCGGTATGCCGCAAGTGCTACATCCACCCGGCCGTGCTGGAGCGGTATGTGCTGGGGGAGCTGGCCAAACTGCCGAAGCCGCGCAAGCGTAAAGGGTTGCGGTTGGAGGAAGTGGCGTTGGCGACGTTTTTGCAGAGGTTGGTGGCTGCGCAGGAGGCTGCGGCGGCGTAGCGCTGGCGGCAGCGGCAGCCGTAACTGGCCTGCACTGCCGCTGCCGTAGATCTTGATCTTGATCCCGTGAGGCCTTTGATCTTGATTGTGTGCCCCATAAAGCGCCAGGGCCGACCGGAGGCGTTGGCCAAGCGGTCCACGGCGTAGCCGGGGAAGACGGAACCGGAGGCGCTTCTATTCCGGGCCGTCGGCC
>NZ_JBSKHP010000006.1:0-264161 GCF_057128625.1 Pseudomonas imperatae
GCCCTTCGGGCAGCCCGTTGATCGACGCCTCCAGTCGGCCCTGGCGCTTTACGGGGCATACAATCAAGATCACAAGCAAGATCAAGATCAAGAGCCAGATCACAAGCAGATCAACAGCAGATCAAAATCCGATCGAGAGCTACCGCAATTACTTCTGCGCCAGCGCCTGGGTGAACAACGGATCGCTGTACAGCGCTTTGAGCAGGTCACGCACGAGCGGGTTATAAGCATTCGCCGCATTCGCGACGGCAATCACCCCGAAAAAACTACTGCTCCACTCGCTGTTCACCGTCTTGGTAGCGTCATACTTCACCACCGAACCGTCCAGCAAGGTGAACCGCGCCGCCAGGGTGCCATTGCCTGTCACCAGGCCTGCAGCCAGGTTGGTTTCGGTTACCAGCACATTCAGATGGCGTGGCGACTGCGGGTTAACCAGCCCGGCGCGGGCCAGCTCACCGTTGAGCGCGTCCTGCACGTGGCCGGCAATGCTGCCGCTGGGCGAGCTGATGGGGTTCATGCGCACGAACATCGAGCCCTGGCCCGGCGCCGCGGTCACCTGGGCCGGGGTCACCGGTTGCAGGGGAGCGTGCTGCTTGAGGGTCTGGACGTTATCGAAGTTGGGCTCGTAGGGGGTCATGGTGGCGCCACAGCCTTGCAGCAACAGGGCGAACAACGGCACCAACAATAAAGCTTTTTTCACAGCGGTTCCTTGCTTGGGGGTATTCAGAGGGCTTGATTATCGGGGGCAGGGCGCGACAGGGCAACCATGGGTGATGGCATAACGATATCTTTCATGTTCACGCTCCCTGACGCGGCCTGGGGCCGCTGCTACAGGAGTGCTGAACGGTTGCTGAAGCGGCGGCTGGTTTATCGCACGGCGCCGGCCCATGTCGTTAGGCTGCGCTGGCGCTTCGGGCGCCAATGACCTGGACGATCAAGGAAACCTACATGGACCGTTTTTTCCGTTATCACCCTCGGCTGGTGCAGCTGCAGCTCTACGGCGTCATCTGTCCGTTGATGTGCGTCTATGCGTATTTGTCCTTCCGCTACGTGCCGCTCATCGCGCTGTTTGCCTTTGGCGCGGTGTCATTGCTGGTCTTGCTGCTTATCCCCTTATTTCTGTGGTGGGGACTGTTTGGCCTGGTTCGCCTGTTCAGGTATTTCAGTGGGGAACAGGTACGGATCGGCTTCAAGACCTGGCTGGGTATCGGCGGTAGCCTGGCTGTCATGGCGTTGATGCTGCTATGGAAAAAAACGCCCGGCGGGAAATTGATGTGGCTGGCTGCCGGGGGGGCTTATTTGCTGGTGGCTACGCATTGGACGTGGCTGTATCGGAAACACTACCGACAAACCATCCTGGCCTCCCGAGGATTTAACTGGGTGGTCATCATGATGCTGCTGGTTGGATGTGGTTACGCACTCAACGTGCCGCTGGGGATCAACTTCGGCCGGCTTTGACCGCCGTCATACCCCGTAGCAGCGGCCCCAAGGCCGCGTCCTCAGGCGCCGCGTGCCCACGGTCCTGGTGGTGTCGTACTTGACCACCGAGCCGTCAAGCAGGGTGAAATGCTCACCCTAGCTAAGGTAGTCTACCGCCCGTTCATCTCCCTCACTGCCAAGCGACACCCCATGACACCCGAGCCGCCCGCCAAACTCACCAGCCAGTCCCCCGTGCCGCTGTACGCGCAACTCAAGGAACACCTGCGCTCGCGCATTCTGGATGGCACCTACCCGCCCAGCAGCCGCATGGGTTCGGAGAGCGAACTGGGCGCAGCGTTCGGCGTCAGCCGCATTACCGTGCGCCAGGCGCTGGGCGACCTGCAAAAGGAAGGGCTGATCTTCAAGATCCACGGCAAGGGCACCTTTGTGTCCAAGCCCAAGGCGTTCCAGAACGTCAGTTCACTGCAAGGGCTGGCCGAAGCGCTGGCGGCGTCCGGGCACGAAGTGGTCAACCGCATGTGTGGCTTCGAGTACGTGCCGGCGGATGCCATCGTCGCTCAGCGGCTGGGGCTGGAGGAGGGGCAAGCAGTGGCGGAGATTCGCCGGGTGCGGCTGGTCAATCGCGAGCCCGTGTCCCTGGAAATCACCTACTTGCCCGAAGCGGTGGGGCGCCGCCTGGCCTCGGCGGACCTGGCCACCCGCGACATTTTCCTGATTCTGGAAAACGACCTGGACATTGCCCTGGGGCATGCGGACCTTGCCATCGACGCCACCGAAGCCGATGCAGCCATGGCTGCCGCGCTGGGCGTGAAGGCGAAGGCGCCGATCATGCGCATCGAGCGCTTGACCCACACCGCCGACGGCCAGCCGCTGGACTTCGAATACCTGTATTACCGCGGCGACGCGTTCCAGTACCGTCTGCGCATCGACCGCTGACAGCCAATATATCGTTATAGCCAAACAGTATTTACGGCTCTCCCGTGATAACCAATAACATCCTCCCCTATCTTGTTATAACAAGTTACATCAAGGTGCGGCGGCGACCTGTTGGGTGCCGCGCAAGAGGAGCAGGGGATGACCGAGTTCAAGACAATCGAGCGCGAGTACGACATCGTCGTCATCGGCGGTGGCACGGCCGGCCCCATGGCGGCCATCAAGGCCAAGGAGCGCAACCGCGACCTGCGCGTGCTGCTGCTGGACAAGGCCAACGTCAAGCGCAGCGGTGCCATCAGCATGGGCATGGACGGCCTCAACAACGCGGTCATTCCCGGCCACGCCACGGCGCAGCAGTACACCAAGGAAATCACCGTCGCCAATGACGGCATCGTCAACCAGACGGCCGTGCTGGCCTACGCCGAACACAGCTTCGAAACCATCGAGCAGCTCGACCGTTGGGGCGTGAAGTTCGAAAAGGACGAGACCGGCGACTACGCGGTGAAGAAGGTGCACCACATGGGCGCCTACGTGTTGCCGATGCCCGAAGGCCACGACATCAAGAAGGTGCTGTACCGCCAGCTCAAGCGGGCGCGGGTCGAGATCACCAACCGGGTCATCGCCACCCGTTTGTTGACGGATAGCGAAGGCGCGGTCAGCGGCGTGATGGGCTTCGACTGCCGCACCGCCGACTTCCACGTGATCAAGGCCAAGGCGGTGATTCTCTGCTGCGGCGCCGCCGGGCGCCTGGGGCTGCCGGCTTCGGGCTACCTGATGGGCACCTACGAGAACCCCACCAACGCCGGCGACGGTTACGCCATGGCCTACCACGCAGGCGCGGAGCTGGCGAACCTGGAGTGCTTCCAGATCAACCCGCTGATCAAGGACTACAACGGTCCGGCCTGCGCCTACGTCACCGGCCCGCTGGGGGGCTACACCGCCAACAACAAGGGCGAGCGCTTCATCGAGTGCGACTACTGGAGCGGCCAGATGATGTGGGAGTTCCACCAGGAACTCGAGGGCGGCAACGGCCCGGTGTTCCTCAAGTTGGACCACCTGGCCGAAGAAACCATCCAGAACATCGAGCAGATCCTGCACAGCAACGAGCGTCCCAGCCGTGGCCAGTTCCACGCAGGGCGCGGCACCGACTACCGCCAGCAGATGGTGGAAATGCACATCTCCGAAATCGGTTTCTGCAGCGGCCACAGCGCCTCGGGCGTGTGGGTGAACGAGCGCGCGGAAACCTCGGTGAAAGGCCTGTACTCGGCGGGCGATATGGCCGCAGTGCCGCACAACTACATGCTCGGCGCCTTTACCTACGGCTGGTTCGCCGGCGTCAACGCTGCCGACCACGTGGCCACCGTGGCTTTCCAGGCGCCGTCTGCCGGGCAGGTGGCGGCTGAACAGGCGCGGGTGTACGCGCCATTGCTGCGTGAACACGGGCTGCCGCCAGCGCAGGTGGAATACAAGCTGCGGCGCATGGTGAACGATTACCTGCAGCCGCCCAAGGTCACCCGCAAGATGGAGATCGGCCTGCAGCGCTTCGCGCAGATCGAGGCGGACCTGGCCAGCATGAAGGCCAGCAACCCCCACGAACTGATGCGCGCCCTGGAAGTGACGGTGATTCGCGACTGCGCGGAAATGGCCGCGCGCGCCTCGCTGTTCCGTGAGGAAAGCCGCTGGGGCCTGTACCACCACCGGGTGGACCACCCGCTGCGCAACGATGCCGACTGGTTCTGCCATTGCCACCTGAAGAAGGACGCCGATGGCCGCATGGTCAGTTTCAAGCGACCGGTGGAACCCTATGTGGTGGCCCTGGATAACGACGAGCGCACCGCCTACAACCGGCTGCGGGTGGCCCCCGGCCAACCTGCCTGACTTCTGCCCGCCATCGAGGACCGCACCATGGCCTTTGCCCCCCAGGATATTTTCTTCCGCAGCACCGCCCCGGTGACCGTGGACAGCGACAAGTGCATTGCCGAGAAGGGCTGCACCGTGTGCGTCGACGTTTGCCCGATGGACCTGCTGGCCATCGACCCCACCACCCACAAGGCGTTCATGCAGTTCGATGAATGCTGGTACTGCATGCCCTGCGAAACCGACTGCCCCACGGGCGCGGTGAAAGTGGAAATTCCTTACCTGTTGCGCTGAACACCCGCCGAGGGGATAACCTATGATGCTTCGTACCACACTGGCCGGCCTGCTGCTGGCGGCCACCGCTTTCGGCGCCCAGGCGCAGACCATCCGCATTGCCATCGGCACCCAGGACACCACCATCAATTGCGCCGCCGGTGGCCTGATGATTCGTGAGCTGGGCCTGCTGCAGAAGTATTTGCCCCATGACGGCCAGTACAAGGACGCCCAGTACGACATCCAGTGGAAGAACTTCACCAGCGGCGCGCCCCTGACCAACGAGATGGTCGCTGGCAAGCTGGACTTCGGCGCCATGGCCGATTTCCCCGGCGCCCTCAACGGCGTGGCCCATGAGGCGGCGGGGCATCACAGCCTGTTTATCAACGTGTTGTCGGGCAGCGTGCAGGGCAGCGGCAACGGTATCGTGGTGCCCAAGGACTCGTCGGTGCAGTCGATTGCCGAACTCAAGGGCAAGACCGTCTCCGTGCCGTTCGCCTCCACGGCCCACGGCATGCTGCTGCGCGCCGTGGCGGCCCAGGGCTGGGACCCGGAGCGCGACCTGACCATCATCGCCCAGCCGCCGGAAGTGGCCGGCTCGGCGCTGCAGGCGGGCAAGATCGACGCCCACGCCGACTTCGTGCCGTTCGCCGAGCTGTTCGTCAGCCGAGGTTTTGCGCGCAAGATCTACGACGGCTCGCAAGCCAAGGCGCCGACCTTCCATGGCGCCCTGGTGGAACAGGATTTTGCCCGCCAGTACCCGGAGATCGTCGTCGCCTACCTGCGAGCCACGCAGGAAGCCAACCGCCTGCTGGCCGAGCAGCCCGAGCAGTACAGCGAGTTGATCGAAAAAGTCACCGGCATCGACGCTGCGGTGAACTACCTGTACCACGGCCCGCTGGGCCTGCAGACCCGCGACCTGACCTGGAAGCCTGAATACCGCCAGGCCGTGAGCACCGCCATCGATACGCTGAAGCTATTGAAGAAGGCTGACCGTGGCTTGAACACCGACACCTTCATCGACGACCAGTACCTGCGGGCTGCCTTCAAGGCCAGCGGCGTCGATTACGCCAAGGCCCTCGCCAACTATGCGCCGCAGCCGCTGGTGGCCAGGGACGCCGTGACCGGCCAGCCGATCACCGATTTCAAGCGGGTGGCGCAAATCTGGGTCAAGGGTGAAGCCAAGGTGCGCAGCTATGCCACGCCTGAAGAGGCGCTGGTGCAACTGGCGGCGCTGAAGCAGGCGGGCACGCCGATCCGTGGCTTCTACGCCCAGGCCAGCGACAGCGGCATCAAGCTGCTGGCCGACGACGCCTGGTTCGTCAAGACCGCCCAGGGCCGGGTCGACGCCTTCCTGCTCAAGGACCAGGCCAGCCGTGACGCGCAAAGCCGCGGCGGGCAGGTGCTGGACTTCGCCGGCGTTACCGGCACCGCTGCGCTGACTGCGCGCTGAGGACCAGCCATGAGCCATTCCATTCCGGCCCGCTGGGGCCTGCGCGGGCTGTCGATACTGGCCTGCCTGCTGTTCTGGCAGGTCGCGGCCGGCCACCACCTGGACCTGGGGTTGGTGACCTTTCGCAACGTGCCCACCCCGGGCGAGGTGTTCGCGGCGCTGCACGAACTGCTGTCGTCCGCCGCCCTGGCCCGCCACGTGGCCGCCAGCCTGGCGCGGGTGGCGGCCGGCTATGCCACCGCGGCGCTGCTGGGGGTGGCGCTGGGTGTATTGATTGGCCGCTGGCGCTGGGCGTCCGACCTGCTGCTGCCACCACTGGAAGTGCTGCGGCCGATTCCGGCGGTGGCGTGGATTCCCCTGGCGATCCTGATGTTCCCCTCATCGGAGCTGTCGATGGTCTTCATCACCTTCACCGGCGCGCTGTTCCCGATCCTGCTGAATACCGTGCACGGCGTGGAGAACGTCGACCGCCGGTTGGTGGCTTCGGCCCGTAGCCTGGGGGCAGGGCGGCTGGCCATCCTGCGCGAAGTGGTGCTGCCGGGCGCCGGGCCCAGCATCGTCACCGGCCTTGCCATCGGCATGGGCACCTCGTGGTTCTGCCTGGTGACCGCCGAAATGATCTCCGGGCAATGGGGCCTGGGCTATTACACCTGGGAGTCGTACACCTTGCAGAACTACGCGGACATCATGGTCGGCATGCTGCTGATCGGCCTATTCGGGCTGCTCAGCAGCCTGCTGGTGAAACGCCTGGGCGCCTGGTGCATGCCATGGCACAGCCAGGCGGGGGCACAGCAATGAGTGCCGGGCGCATCGAAGGCGAACGCGTGGGTATTCGCCTGGGCGCTGGCGCCGAGGCGTTCGAAGCGGTGCAGGCGCTGGACTTCAGCATCGAGCCGGGCCAGTTTGTGTGCATCCTGGGGCCTTCGGGTTGCGGCAAATCCACCTTGCTGGGCGCGCTGGCCGGCCACCTGCAGCCCAGCAGTGGCCAACTGCGCGTGGACGGCGCGGCGGTAAACGGGCCGTCGCCGAGCCGTGGCATGGTGTTCCAGCACCACACCTTGCTGCCCTGGCGCAGTGTGCTCGACAACGTCGCCTTCGGCCTGAAGATGCAAGGCGTGGCCACCGCCGAGCGCCATCGCCAGGCCCTGGAAATGCTGCGTTGGGTGGGCCTGGAGGATTTTGCCGGGCATTGGCCGCGGCAGCTCTCGGGCGGCATGCAGCAGCGTGCCGAAATCGCCCGGGTGTTGATCAATCGGCCGCGCCTGCTGCTGATGGACGAGCCCTTTGGCGCCCTGGACGCGCAGACCCGTGCGCGCATGCAGCAACTGCTGCTGGATATCTGGGGGCGCATCGGCACCACCGTAGTGTTCGTCACCCACGACATCGATGAGGCGTTGTTCCTGGGCGACCGCATCCTGGTGATGAGCGCCCGGCCCGGGCGTTTCATCGCCGACCTGCAGCTGCCGTTCCAGCGGCCCCGGCAGCCGGGATTGCTGACCAGCCCCGAGTTCGTCGCCCTCAAGCGCCACTGCCTGGAGCTGCTGGAACACGGCCCCGACGCACCGGCGTTGCCGCGCCTGACCCCCCTTGGCCTGCCCCTGCCACACGACCTGTCCCGAATTGCACTGTGAGCCAACCATGACCCTGAGCACCGACAACCCCGATATCCTTGACCTGCAACCGCGCCTGGAAGACGCCGACCCGGTGGTGCGGCGCATCGCCGTGATCGCCCTGGCCGACCTTGAAGACCCCGACAGCCTGCCGTGGCTAATCGCCACCCTCAAGCACGACCCCGCCGCCAGCGTGCGCGCCGAAGCCGCGCGCCTGCTGGAAGCCTGGGAAGAACAGCCGGTAGTAGCCGGCCTGTGCGAAGCCCTGGCCGACACCGACGCCCAGGTGCGCGAAGCGGCCGCGCAAAGCCTGTCCCAGCTGAAGACCGAAGCCGCCGGGCGCTGGGTGTTGCCCTGGGCGCGCCACGCCGATCCCTTCGTGCGTGCCAGTGCCTTGCGCGCCTTGCGCGAGCTGCGCCTGGCGGACAGCGCCGAGGTGGCCCGCGAAGCGTTGCAGGACGCTGCCGCCGACATTCGCCGCGAAGCCGTGGGCATTCTGGGGTGGTTGAAGCACACCGAAGCGCTGGCCGACCTGGCCCGACACCTGGCCAACGACGACGACCTGGAGGTACGACGCATGGCCGCCGGCGCTATTGGTTTTGCCAGCACCCCGGCAGTGACCGACGCCCTGACCGCCGCGCTGGGCGACCCGCACTGGCGGGTGCGCGAGGAAGCTGCCAGCACGTTGGGCAAGGTCGGCGACGACGGCGCCGGCCCGGCGTTGGTGGCCGCGGCAGACGACGCCTATTGGCAAGTGCGCCTGCGCGCCGTGCGCTCCCTGGGCCGCCTCAAATACCGCCCGGCACGGGCCGCGGTCGAGGCGTTGCTGGCGCACAGCATCAGCAACCTGCGCAAGGAATCAGCCCTGGCCCTCGGCGAGTTCGGCGACGCCCGCGCCTTGCCGGCCCTGTGGGCGGCCGAACACGATGGCGACCCCGAAGTGCGCAAGGCCGTACGTATCGCCCTGTCGCAGCTGCAGCCATGAGCACGCCCGTGGCCGTGCGCAACAGCTCGCACAGCGGTGTGCTGAAGGTGGAGTGGCCCGGCGGCAGGGTACAGGTGCTCACCCATGGCCAGTTGCGCGCACGCTGCCCCTGTTCCCACTGCCGAGCGGCACGGCTGCGTGGGCGAATCGACGTGGTGAACCCTGAGGTGCGCATCACCCAGGTGGTGGACCAAGGGTATGGGCTGCAGGTGGTGTTCAGCGATGGGCATGACCGCGGGATTTACCCGTGGGCGTATGTGGCGGGGCTGGGTTAAGGAGGGTGGAGTACATACGTACTCCTTCAGGCAAGGCTCAGGACGCAGCCTTCGGCAGCTGCTACGGGGTGGTTCTAGGCGCTTTCGACGCGGCGTGGCACACTGGCGCCCCGTTTTTTCATGGACTCGATTTATGCCCGCTCCCCACGTCTCGCCCGCGCTCTGGCAAGCCATCACCGAAGCCGCCGGCGCCTCCCTGCTGACGCCGGGCGGCCAGCGCAATTTCCTCGTAGGCGAGGGCGGCGAGACGCACATCGACGTGTTCACCGGGGCCGAGCGTGCCACCCGCGTGCGCCTGCCGCGCCGGGCCTTCGAGCAGACCCTGGGGTACCTGGCCAGCAACGGCCACCTCGATCGCCCCAATGCCATCGAGGTCAAGGCCAACCAGGACCCCGAGCGCGCCGGCCCGCTGTGCCGTGCCGCACGCCAGCGGCCCGACGGCAGCTTCGGCGCGCGGGTGGTGACCTACGTGCTGCCGATCCTGGAGTTCTGCGACGTGGTGGGCATCAACCGCACGGCGCTGCCCAGCGTTGCCTGGCTGGAGCCTTCCTGACGATGTTGACCTTGCAGCAATTCCTCGGATTCCTCGCAGCCGCGCTGCTGATCACCGCCACGCCCGGCCCGGACAACCTGATGGTGCTGGGCATGGGCATGTCCAAGGGCCGGCGCCAGGGCATCGCCTTTGGCCTGGGCTGCGCCTTTGGCTGCCTCAGCCACACGCTGCTGGCGGTGGTCGGCGTCAGCGCCTTGATCGCCGCGTCGCCTACCGCTTTCACCCTGTTGAAGATCGCCGGCGGCCTGTACCTGATCTGGCTGGGCTACAACGCCTGGCGCAGCTCTGGCGCGGTGAAGGTCGGCGCAGTCAACGTCGCGGACGAGTCGCTGGCAAAGCTGTTTTTCAAAGGCTGCTTCGCCAACGCCATCAACCCCAAGGTGGTGCTGTTCTTCCTGTCGTTCCTGCCGCAGTTCGTGGTCGCCGGCAACGGCAGCGTTGGCGCCCAGGTGGCGCAGCTGGGGCTGACCTTCACCCTGCAGGCGGCGCTGCTGTTCGGCCTGCTGGGCTATTTTTCTGGCGCGCTGGGGCAGTGGCTGAACCGTCGGCCCAAGGCGGGGGTGATCCTGGATCGGGTCGCGGGCACGGTGTTTATCGGGTTGGGGTTGAAGATCATGTTGACGCGCTGAGCGCTTAGGCCACGCAATTTTCGCCGGGAGCGCTGGCGAGTGAAGAAAAAATGGTGATAATCCCCTTAAGTTAAGATTTTCTTGGGTCGCTGAAGAAAAAATGCCCGGCGACGCGAGCAATTAAGGATTTACCAAGTGAGTGCTGGACCACACCCACCTGGGAGCCGCTTGCCAGCCTTGCGCCCTAGCGCGCCGTCAACAACCGCTTTACCGTCAACGCCAACGGCACCGTGAAGAAGAAGTGCGACATGAAGCCGCCGATGATCACCGCCGGGTCGTAGTAGTTGGGGTGGTTGTCGGAGGCGATGGAGATGGCCACGTGCATCGCCAGCCAGGCGATGACTGCGTAGAACAGGGCGATGAAAGTGGCTTCATAGCCGCGACGGCGGAAATACGGCCAGATCAGCGCGAACAACACGCCCCAGCCGATGGCGAAGGCGAAGTGAATGACCGTACCCAGCACCGACGCCCACAGGCCCAGGGCCTCCTGCACGTCCTTGCCGAACACCAGCCCCGTGGCGTTGCGCGGGATGCCGGCCAACGGCAGCAAGTGCTGCACGCCCACCCAGATCAACGCCTCGTAGACCCAGATGCACACCGCGCCGGTCAGGCCGCCCAGTGCACCGGCGCGCAACAGGGTCTTCAGGGTGTGTTTGTCCAGGCTGGCGCCTGTGCTGCGGCCGCTGGCGTTCAAGCTGAAATCTGCTTCGTGACTCATGCGCTCACCTTTTTATTGTTGTACGGAGGAACCGTCCGACAGCCGAACGTTGGGCACGACTATAGGCCTCGGGTGGTGGGCGCCTCCTCCGGGAAATGCTTAAGCAGGTATCGGTTCTTTTTATCGGCTTGAAAGCGCTCAGGTGGCGCTGAGCAACCGCTCCAGCTGCGCCCGTTCCCAGCCGCTCAACAGCTCCACGGGGTTGCTGCCGTAGGGCTTGGACGCGTCGAAGCGATAGGCCCGGGCATCCGGGCCGTGGCAGCTCTCGCAGTACTCCAGCACGGCGCCGTCGCAGTGCAGCGTAATGACCCAGTCATCGACGTCGAAGGTCACGGCGTCCAGCCGTTGCAAGCGGCGTTCGCCCATGGCGACGTCCCGCAGCACTTGGTAAACCTCGCGCGCAGCGAGGGGTGTGGTCGGCACGGTGGCAGCCCCTTTCATTCTGACGACGCGGGGCAGGGTACACGAACAGGGGGCTTGCCGCTCGCCCGAGGCATGCGGCAAGCGGCAAGCGGTGGCTATTTGAAACGCGCCGCGAACAGCGGCACCTGGTCAGGCTTGATCAGCTGGAAGGGCACGAAGGTGTCGCCACTCACCTGCTCGCCCTGGATCATCTTCAGCGCGATGGCCACCGCCGCCTGCGCCTGGGCCTTGGGGTCCTGGAACACCGAGGCAGCGAGCAGGCCCTTGTCGATGGCGGCCAGGCCATCGGGCAGGCCGTCGATGCCCACCACGGGAGTATCTTGCTGGCCGGCCTGCTTCAAGGCCATGGCCGCGCCGATGGCCATCTCGTCGTTGTTGGCGGCGATGCCGTCGATGCGGGTGCCGGCCAGCAGCCAGTTGCTGGTCAGGTCCATGCCTTTGTCACGCTGCCACAGGGCCGTTTGCTCGCCGACGATCTTGATGTCCGGGTACTGCTTGAGCACCTGCTTGAGCCCTTCGGTGCGGCCCAACGTGGCGTTGTTCACCAGGTCGCCCATGATGATCGCCAGGTTGCCCTTGCCGCCCATTTTCTCCGCCAGGTAGCGCATCTGCAGTTGGCCGGCCTCGATGTCGTTGGAGGTCACCGCCGCCACGCCGGGCGGCAGCGTTTTCTCGTCCGGGCGGCGGTTGACGTACACCAGCGGCACCTTGGCGGCGGTGGCCGCGCGGGTGATGTTCACTGCGCCGGCAGTGTCGGCGGGCAGCACGATCACGGCGTCGACCTTCTGCGCCAGGAAGTCCTCCACCTGGCTGAGCTGGCGCACCACGTCACCCTGGGCGTCCTGCACCTGCACCTGGATGTGCTGCTCCTTGGCGGCCTCCACCAGGTTGTTGCGGATATAGGTCATGAAATTGTCGTCGACCTTGGCGATGGTGATGCCGACGCGGTAGTCGGCCAACGCCAGCTGGCTGGCCAGCAAGGCAGCGGCGGCAAGAAGCAGTCTGGAGCTACGCATGGGGAGTGTCCTGTTGTTGTTATGGGGTGGAGTACAGGCTTAAAGGTGCAAGGTGAACGCCTCGCGGAACCGCTGCAACGCCAGCGCCGAGTCGCCCGAGGCCCAGCCTTCGAGGCCGACCACGCCGGTGTAGCCCAGCGCGTGCAGGGCCCTGGCGATGGCCGGGTAGTTGATCTCGCCGGTGCCGGGTTCCCTGCGCCCGGGCACGTCGGCCACCTGGATCTCGCCGATGGCGGGGCCGGCGCGGCGCAGCAGTTCGATCAGATTGCCCTCGCCAATTTGCGCGTGGTACAGGTCCAGGTTGAGCTTGAGGTGCGGGCTGCCGACGGCCTCGATCAGGGCCAGGGTGTCCTCGGCGCGGGCGAACGGCACGCCGGGGTGGTCCACGGCGGTGTTGAGGTTTTCCAGCAGGAACACCTTGCCGTGCGCTTCGCCCAGGCGGGCGAGCTGCTCCAGGGTCTTGCAGGCCTGCAGCCACATGCGCCCGGTGGTGACCTGCACCGGCCGCACCGGCAAGCCGCCTTCGCCAAGGCCGGTGCCGTGCAGGTTGAGGCTGGGGCAGCCCAGTTGCTCGGCCACGCCCAGGGACTCGCGCGCGGTTTCCAGCAGGCGTTGGATGCCGTCGGCCTCGGTGAGGTTGCCCTCGATGTAGCCGGTCATGGAGGTGAAGCGCGCGCCGGTGGCCACCAGCGCGGCGATGTCCTTGTGGGTCCAGTCCCAGATCTCGGCGGCGAAGCCCTGCGCATGAATGCGCCGCACGCGCTCCACCAACGGCAGGTCGAGGAAGACCATTTCGGCGCTGATGGCGAGGGTGAACGGGCAGTGGCTCATGCCGACACCCCCGCCAGCTGGATGGCCTTGCCCTGTTGCACAGACTCGATGCAGGCGCGGGCGATGGCCAGCGCGGCGCGGGCGTCGGCACCACTGGCCAGCGGCGTGGCACCGGTGCGCAGGCAGCCGACGAAGTGGTTGAGCTCGGCCACGTAGGCGTCGCGCAGCAGGTCGGTGTCCAGGCGCTGGGTGTCGGCCTGGATGCCGTCGGCCAGGTAGCGCACCAGCTCGGACTGGGCGACGCTGCCCATGGTCAGCATGCCGGCGCTGCCGAACACTTCGCCGCGCACGTCGTAGCCGTACACGGCCTGGAAGTTGGCCTCGGCGGTGGCGATGGCGCCGTTGTCGAAGCGAATCGTGACCACGGCGGTGTCCAGCAGGCCCTTGGCCTTGAAGGCGGGCGCCACCAGCGCGTCGGCCATCACGAACACCTCCACCGCCTGGGCGCCGGGGTTGAGGTAGCGCAGGGCGTCGAAGTCGTGGATCAGGGTTTCCAGGAAGATCACCCACTGGCCAATGCCCGCCGGGTTGTTCAGCGCCGGGTCACGGGTGACCGAGCGCAGCAGCTGCGGCGTGCCGATGCGCCCGCCGACCACGTCCAGGTGCGCCTGGCGGAAGCTGCGGGCGAAGCGGCGGTTGAAGCCCACCTGCAACGGCACCCGGGCGTCTGCGGCGGCAGCGATGGCGCGGTCGGCCTCATCAAGGGTGATGGCCATGGGTTTTTCGCAGAAGATGCCCTTGCCGGCGCGGGCGGCGCTGATCACCAGTTCCGCGTGGCTGCGGGCTGGAGCGGCGATCAGCACGCCGTCGATGTCCGGGTCGTCGAGCAGCTGCTGCGGGTCGGTGTAGACCTTCTGCACGCCCAGTTGCCCGGCCAGGCGCGCGGCCTGGCCGGGGGTGGGGTCGGCAATGGCGGCCAGGCAGGCGCCGGGAATATGCAGCGCGGCGGTCTGGCCGTGGAAGCTGCCCATGCGGCCGGCGCCGATCAGGCCCAGGCGAATGATGTTGCTCATCGATGACGCTCCTTTTTTGTTGTTGGGCGAAAGCGTGGTCACGCTTGGACAGGGAAAGAGCAAGGCCTGTGCCAGCGCCATAAGCCACTGATTTACCTAGGCTTTATGAGTTTTGCATGGGCTGGAGGTGTCTATTTCCAAGACATGTCTACACTGACATGTCCAGAATCCAGACACTGCCAAGGCCCGCGATGACGCCCATGGAGTTGACCCAGGAAGCCCTCGACTACATCACCACCCTCGACCCCCGCGAGCTCAGCGACGGCCCCGTCGCCGGCCTCGAACAGGCCTGGCAGGCTTGCCTGGAGGGGCAAACGGCGCGGCCGCCCAAGGTCCGCCCGCTGATCTGGGAGTCCTGGCGGCGCAGTTGCGCCGCCGGCATCGACCCGCAAGACGCCGCCTACCGCTTCGTCACCCCCCAGCGCCTGGCCGCCAAGCTGCACGAGCACCGGCTGCTGATCGACACGGCGATGGAGATCATGGGCGGCCTGCTGGCCTACAACCCGCGCGGCCACATCAACCTCACCGACGCCGAAGGCACCACCCTGTGCTTCTGCGGCCTGGAGCTGACGCCCATCGGCAGCCAGCTGCTGGAGTCCACCCAGGGCACCAACTGCACCGGCCTGGCCATTGCCGAGGACCGCCTGGTGTACGTGCTGGCCGAGGAAAACTTCGCCAGCGCCCTGCGCCAACGCCGCATGCATTGCGCCGCCGCGCCGATCCGCGACGCCAAGGGCCGTACCCTGGCCATCCTGACCCTGACCGCCGAGCCCGGCTGGTTCCACTTCCACACCCTGGGCACGGTGCAGGCGGCGGGCGAGGCCATCTCCCGGCAGCTGGCGCTGCAGGGCCTGCTGCAGGAACAGCGCAGCGTGCTGGAACTGCTCAACGAAGGCCTGGTGGTGCTTGATGAGGCGGGGCGCATCAAGGCCCTCAACCACTACGCCCGCCAGCTGTTCAAGGCCGGCCCGGAGCTGCTGGGCAGCCCCTTCGCGCAGCTGGGGCGCAGCGACCTCAATGCCGAGATCTGCCAGCACGCCGGCGACGGCCTGCGCGACCTGGACTGCACCTTCCAGCTGCACGACGGCAGCCAGCTGGCCTGCCTGGTGTCGGTGTGCCTGGTGGGGCGCCAGGGGCGGGTGGTGTCGGTGCGCGAAAACCGGCGCATCCGCGAGATCACCCGGCGCATCATGGGCGCCCAGGCGCGCTACACCTTCGACACCATCCTGGGCGGCTCGCCAGTGATGCAGCACGCCCTGCGCCTGGGGCGCATCGCCAGCCAGAGTGATTCCACCACCCTGATCCTCGGCGAAAGCGGCACCGGCAAGGAGCTGTTCGCCCAGGCCATTCACAACGCCAGCCCGCGCAGCGCCGGCGCCTTCGTGGCGGTGAACTGCGGGGCCATTCCCCGCGACCTGGTGCAGAGTGAGCTGTTCGGCCACAGCGAGGGCGCCTTTACCGGCGCGGCCCGCGGCGGCTCGGCGGGCAAGTTCGAGCTGGCCGACGGCGGCACCATCTTCCTCGACGAGATCGGCGACATGGCCTTCGACGCCCAGGTCAGCCTGCTGCGCGTGTTGCAGGAAGGCGAGGTGACGCCGGTGGGCGCGCGCAAATCGCGGCGGGTGGACGTGCGCATCATCGCCGCCACCCACCGCAACCTGAGCCAGGCCGTGGCCGAGGGCGCCTTTCGCGAAGATCTCTACTACCGTCTGAATGTGCTCAACCTCAGCGTGCCGCCGCTGCGCCTGCGCCGCGAGGACATTCCGCTGCTGGCGCAGCACTTCCTGCAGCGGTGCGCACGGTCGTTGCGCAAGGCGGTCAGCGGTTTCGCCCCGGCAGCCTTGGAGGTGCTGGCCGCCCATGGCTGGCCGGGCAACGTGCGCGAACTGGAGAACGCGGTGGAGCGGGCGGTGCACATGGCCTCCGGCAGCCTGATCGAGCCAGCCGACCTGCCGGTGGAACTGATGCACAGGGGCCGCCGCGAGGCGGGCCAGGAGCAGGCGAGCGGCATGGACCTGGGCACCCAGGAGATGAGCGCGATCATCGGCGCCCTGCGCAGCACCGGCGGCAACGTGCGGGTGGCGGCGCAGCTGTTGAAGGTGTCGCGGGCGGGGCTGTACGGGAAAATGGAGCGGTTTTCGATTCGCGCGGGGGATTTTCGCTGAGGGCTTGCTGATACGTATTGCGGTATGAATCAACGCACAACAATAACAAGGAGAGGGTATGGAACACTCGCTGCTGGCCTACGAACGCAGCACGCCGACCCCGGCGGACCTGCG
Organism: Pseudomonas imperatae; assembly: GCF_057128625.1. NCBI lineage: Bacteria > Pseudomonadati > Pseudomonadota > Gammaproteobacteria > Pseudomonadales > Pseudomonadaceae > Pseudomonas > Pseudomonas imperatae. The sequence goes on from NZ_JBSKHP010000006.1 coordinate 16,289, forward strand.
CCAGTGCCTGCGTTTCTCGGACGAGGAGGCGCGCATCTGGCTGGACGACCAGAGCATGGTCATGCTGCATTCAACGGCCTTGGGCGCGTTGCGCCAGGAGTTGATCGACAGCCTCGGCCAGGACGGCGCCCAGCGTGTGCTGACGCGCATCGGCCACGCGGCCGGCAGCCAGGACGCCCTGCGCGTGCGCAAGCGCTGGCCCGGCTCGGACCCGCGCAGCGCCTTTATTGCCGGCGGCCGGCTGCACGCGCTGCAAGGCATCGTGCGGGTGCAGACCCTGCAACTGGAGTTGAACCTTGCACAGGGGCATTTCCACGGCGAGTACCTGTGGCACGAGTCCCGCGAGGCCCACGAACACCTGGCCCGCCATGGCGTCGGTGACCAGGCGGTGTGCTGGATGACCCTGGGCTACGCCGCCGGTTATGCCAGCGCCTTCCTGGGCCGGCCGGTGGTGTTCCGCGAGGTCGAATGCGTGGCGGCGGACGGGCATGCCTGCCGCATCGTCGGTGATACCGCCGGCGACGCGCCCGGCCTTGAACTGGCGACGCAGGCCCCGGTCGCCGCCTGCAGCCATCCCCAGGAAGCAATGATCGGCATCTCCACGGCCTTCCGGCTGGCCCGCCACCAGGTCGCGCAAGTGGCGCCTACCCGGGCGACGGTGCTGCTCAGTGGCGAGTCGGGGGTGGGCAAGGAGGTGTTCGCCCAGTGCCTGCATCGCCTCAGCCCCCGCGCCAACCGGCCGCTGGTGGCGGTCAATTGCGCGGCGCTGCCGGAGAGCCTGCTGGACGCCGAGCTGTTCGGCGCGCAGAAGGGCGCCTACACCGGCGCCAGCCATGACCGCGCCGGCCGCTTCGAACGGGCAGCGGGCGGCACGCTGTTTCTCGATGAAGTGCAGGCCCTGAGCCTGGGCGCCCAGGCCAAGCTGCTGCGGGCGCTGCAGGAAGGGGAAATAGAGCGGGTGGGCGGCACACGGCCGATCAAGGTGGACGTACGCGTGGTGGCGGCCACCAACGCCAACATGCGGGCGGCCATTGCCCAGGGCACCTTTCGCGAGGACCTGTTCTTCCGCCTCAACGTCTTCCCCATTCACCTGCCGCCCCTGCGCGAGCGGCGCGACGACCTGCCACTGCTGATGGAGCACTTCCTCGCCCACTTCACCCAGCTGCATGGCAAAGCGGTGAGCGGCTTCAGCGCCGCGGCGGTGCAGGCGCTGCTGGCCCACGACTACCCCGGCAACGTGCGCGAGCTGCAGAACCTGGTGGAGCGCGGGGTGATCGCCGCGCCCGCCCATGGCGCCATCGGCCCCCAGCATGTGTTCCCGGGTGGGGAACAGGCGTACGTCTGCGTAGGCGCGGCACCGCTGCGGCAGGCAGTGCGGCAGCAACAGTTGCAGCAGTACCACCAGGTGCTGCACGCCTGCGGCGGCAACCTCTCGGCCGCCGCGCGCCAGCTGGGCATGACTCGGCCGCAGCTGGCCTACCGGCTCAAGGCCCACGGCCAGCGGTGAGGTTCAAGGCAGGTGTGGCGCAACCAGCACCTTGCAGTGGTGGGTGCGCTGGCGCAGGGCGTCGAACGCCTGGGGCAACTGCGCCAGCGACACGGTGCTGCTGACCAGGGCCAAGGGCGCCGCGCCGGGCCCCTCCAGCACGTCGACCGCGGCGCGGAACTCGTCGCGCTCGAAGAACGCCGAGGTCACCAGGTTGACCTCCTTGGACACCGCCCGGAACGGGACGAAGCTATCGGCCACGGTGCACAGGCCCAGCACCACCACGGTGCCACGGGGGCGCACGTGCTCCAGCGCCTGGGCAATCAAGCCGGGGCGGCCCACGCATTCGAAGACGATGTCCGGCGGCCCGCCCAGCTGCTCGGGGATGCGCCTGTGCAGGCTGCCGTCGTCCACCAGCAAGGCACTGGCGCCCAGCTGCAGGGCGCGCTCGCGTTGCCAGTCGCCCAGGTCGGTGATGGCCACCTTGGCAGCGCCCAGGCGCCGGGCCCAGAACGCCACGGCGAGGCCAATGGCCCCGGCGCCCAGCACCAACACCTTGGCGCCGGGGCGCAGCTGCGCGCGCATGACCCCGTGCAACGCCACCGCCAGGGGTTCGGCCAGGGCGCTGTCCGCCACGCCAACGCTGGCGGGCAGCACCACGCACTGGTGCCAGCGGGCGGTCGCCCACTGGGCGAAACCACCGCCCTGCAGGCTGAACCCGGCGCACCAGGCCGGCCTGCCGCGCTGACACTCGGGGCAATGGCCGCAACCGCGCAAGGGCGCCACCGCGACGTGGTCGCCGACGCGCACCCCCTGCACCTGGGCGCCACACTCCACCACGCGCCCGCTATACTCGTGGCCCAGCACGCTGCCGGGCGCCAGGCCGAACGCCGGTTCTTGGGTCATGTGCAGGTCGCTGCCGCAGATGCCGCAGCGGCACACCTCGATCAACACCTCATCGGCCCGGGGCTCCGGCATGGGCAGGGTGTGCAGCTGCATGGGCTGCTTCAGCGCCTTGAAGACAATGGCTTGCATGTGCACCTCCTCAGTCCACGCGGCCAAGCATCTGCCCGCCATCGATAACGATCTGCGCGCCGGTGATGTAGCTGGCCGCCGGGGAGGCGAGGAACAGCGCCAGGCCCTTGATCTCCTCGGTGGAGGCGATGCGGTGTTGCGGCACCCGTGTGGCGAAGGCGGCGCGGTCCGCCGGGTTGCGCAGGCGGCCGCCGGCGATGTTGGTCACGAACGGCCCCGGGGCGATGGCGTTCACGGTGATGCCATGGCGCGCCAGCTCCATTGCCGCCTGGCGCACCAGCGCGGCGGCGCCGGCCTTGGCCGGCATGTACGGGGTGCCGACGATGGCTTCGTTGAGCATCGCCGCGTTGGAGGTGGTGACGATGATGCGCCCCTGGCCCCTGGGCTTCATCAGCCGCACCGCGGCCCTGAGCGTGGTGAACACCGAGGTCAGGTTGGTGGCCAGCACCTTGTCCCAGTGGGCCTCGTCGAGCGCCTCCAGCGCGCCTTGCGGGCAACGCTGGCCGTCGCAGTCGAGAAAACCGGGGCCGGCGTCGATGCCGGCGTTGGCGAATACCACGTCGAGGTGGCCGTAGTGCGCGCCCACCCGCTCGAAACAGGCGTACAGGGCCGCGCGGTCGGTGGCGTCCACCACCTCGCCGCGCACCGCCAGCCCCTGGGCTTGCAGGCGGGCCAACTGGTCGTGCAGTTGCGCCGCGTCAATGTCCAGCAAGGTCACCTGGGCGCCGCCTTCGGCCATCACCTCGGCGTAGGCCAGGCCGATGCCGCTGGCGGCGCCGGTCACCACGCAGGTCAGGCCGTCCACGGAGAATCGTTGCACTGTGTTCATGTTGATTCCCCCGGCACTCAAACGAATAGCGCGGTATTGATCGGCAGGCCGTGCTGCCGGCAATGGCTGACGTAATGGTTGATGAACCAGAACACGTCGGTGGTTTCGGTGTGGTTGCCGCACTCGTCGAAGAACTCGATGGGCCCGTGTATCCAGAACAGCGCCTTCATGCCGTCGGGGCCTTCGGCGTACAGGGTGTGGGCGGTGCCCGGGGTCTCGTACACGTAGCTGCCGGGGCGCGCCAGCCAGTCATATTCCTCGTAGCCCCAAGTGCCTTCCAGGGTCACGGCCTGCACCGCCGCCCGGTGCCGGTGGGTGCCGATGCGCCCGCCGCCCTTGACCCAGAGGATGTTGCAGACGCTGCCGGTGCGCACGTCGAAGCTCAGGTGGCGGATGGCGGCGCTGTCGCCGAAGGGCACCCAGGGCGACTCATCCTCGCCGGTGCCGATATGGCCGCCGTGCAGGCCGAAGCGCTCGATCATGGCGGCGTGGGGTTCTGGGGGGAGCTGGACGATAGAGGGGGAGGTAGGCATGGGACGGTTCCTGCTGATTGTTATTAGGTAGCAGGGCGGTTGCATGGGCTGTGCCAGGCGGGCAGGGGCCCGGATTTGCGAGGGGAAAGGGCGGCGGGAGTTGAGCGGATTGGTGCGGTTTGATGATCAAAAGTGGTGAAAAGGTGAAAGCCGGCAAGTCCTGTAGCCGCTGCCGCCAGGCTGCGTTGGCCCCTGCGTGCGCTGAAGCTCTATCCACGGTCATTTAACCGACACATGTGCAGGCTACAGTGGCCGCAGGGTCAATCATTCGGAGCAGCGCATGAAGGCAATGGACATTGCTACAGCCAGGCGCAAGGGCATCAAGCTTCGCGCCACGGTCATTTATCGCAGGGACGGCGAAGTATTGTTTGTGCGCAAGCGCAACGCGAAGTGGAACCTGCCAGGGGGCAGGGTCGAGGCGGACGAGACGCCGTTGCAGGCGGCGCAACGGGAAATGGCCGAGGAAACCGGCCTGGCCTTCGATGAACTGCGCTACATCTCCGAGTACCGCGAAGACAAGGTCATCCATTACCTGTTCGAAGCGCGCAAGTCGGCTGACAAGCCGCGCCCACTCAACGAAATAGACGCCTGCCGCTGGATCAAGCCCCGTGACGTGGCCAAGCGCCGCGTGCGCCGGCCGATCAAGACCCTGCTCAAGCGCTGCGCATAACACGCCAGCCACCCCCGTAGCAGCTGCCGCCAGGCTGCGTCAGCTTGGTCGCCCGCCAGGCCCGGCGTAGCAGCTGCCGCCAGGCTGCGTCAGGCACACCCCGGCGCTTATGACGCGGCCTTTGGCCGCTGCTACAGGGGTTCTGCGGCTGGCGGCAGGGCGCATTGGGTTGCCAACGCCGACCAATCCAGCTCCCCAAGGCCTGCGTCCACGCACGCCGCCATGACCTGCTGCACCCGTGCCGCCCCCGGCAATGCCAACCCTTCGGCGCCGGCGGCCTGCAAGGCCAGGCCGACGTCTTTCAAGCCCAGGCGCAGGGCAAACCCCGGCTCGAAGCGCTGCGCGACGATGTTGCCGGCGTAGCGCTGGTAGCTGGGGCAGGCGAACAGCGTCTGGGTGACCACCTCGGTGAACACCGCAGGCGGCAGCCCATGGCTGCGCACCAGGGCGCAGGCTTCGGCGATGGAAGCGATGGCCTGGGCGATCATCAGGTTGCCGGCGATCTTGGCGATACTCGCCTGGCGCGGCTGCGTGCCTAGGCGCCAGGTGTGCTTGCCGAGGGTGTCGAACAGCGGCTGCACCTGGGCGACGGCCTCGTCCGCACCGGCCGCCAGAATGTTCAACTGCCCCTGGCGGGCCACGGCAGGAATGCCGAACACGGGCGCTGCGACGAAACCGATGGTCGCCTGCCGATGCAACGTCTCCAGTTCACCGACCATCTGGGGGGAAAGCGTCGACATCACCACGTGCACCTTGCACGCGACCGAAGGGTGAATGACAACTGGTGCCACCAGCGTCTGCCGCACTGCAGCGTCATCGGCCAACAGCGTGATCACCACGTCCTGCTCGAACGCCTGCGCCACGCCCGCCAGGGCCCGCACCCGTCCTAGCCCCTCAAGCGCACCGGCGCTGCGGTTCCAGGCGCTGACTTCATGGCCTGCCTCCACCAGCACCGGGATGATTGCCCGGGCCATGCTGCCAATACCGACGATTGCTACTTTCATGGAAGCTCCGTTGCCTGTGCGTGTGCCGAGCATTGTCGGCGCCCGGCGCCTTGCTTGAGGACTGACAGGGGTGCATATTCGGCGTGCATTTTTGTAAGGGCGGCACATGAACTGGAGTGACATCAGGGTTTTCCTGGCAATCGCACGGGCCGGCTCACTGGGCGGCGCGGCGAAGGCGCTTGGCATCAGCCACCCCACGGCAGGCCGACGCCTCAAGGTGCTGGAGCAGGACAGCGGCGGCGCCTTGTTCCGGCGCGTGGGCGAGCGTTTGATCACTACCCAGCTGGGCGACTCGGTGCTGGCGCTGGCCGAGGAAATGGAAGCCAGCGCGCTGGCCATCGACCGCACCCTGGCCGGCAGGCCCCGGGAGGTGGAGGGCATCCTGCGGATATCCTCCGCGGACTGGTTTGCCGCCCATGTGCTCACGCCCGTGCTGGCCGAGCTGAGCCGTCGCTACCCCTTGATCGTGCCCGAGATAATGCCCGGGGCGCGCCAGTTCGACCTGGCCCGGCGCGAGGCCGACCTGGCGTTTCGCCTTGTGCCGTTCACCGAGCCCGACATTGTCCAGCGCAGGGTCATGAACATGGCCTACGGGCTCTACCGCAGTGCCCGCCACTGCGTGCCGTTCGACCCCGGGCAACCTGGCCAGGCGCTGATCCTGATGAACACCGCGCAGCTGCATTACCCCGACGTCGCCTGGCTGCAAGCGACAGTGCCGCACGCCAGGATTGTCGCGCACAGCAGCAGCCGGTCCGTGCAGGCGCAGCTCTGTGCCCAGGGCCTGGGCCTGGCGGTGTTGCCGCGGCCGGTCGGCGACAGCCTGGCGTCATTGACCCGCGTGGCCACCGCCGATCCGCCACCGGCGCGGGACATCTGGATGGGCTACCACCAGGACCTGCGCCGCAGCGACAAGCTGCGGGCCCTGGCCGACCTGGCCGGCGAGATGCTGGCCAGTGGTTAAGGGCGAGGGCGGGCTCGGCGTTTTGGTATAGTGCACGGCTGCCTTCCCAGGAACCGCCCCATGAACCGCCCGCTGTTTATCTCCATGGATGGCCCCAAGGGCACCGGCAAGACCACGCTGCTGGAAACGGTGACCCAGGCCCTGAGGGCCACCGGCCAGAAGGTCGTCCGCCTGTGCGAGCGCAATAACGATCCCTACCGGCGCGAGACCATGGCCCTGGTCAACCAGCTTGCTCGCCGGCCGTGCGCGGACCTGGAGTGGCAGGTGTGCGAGCGCCTGGCGCAGAGCCGCGCGTGGATAACTGCGCAGGTGCTGCCCAAGCAGCCGGCCGGCAGCATCATCCTCATCGACCGCTGGTACCCCTCCGATGCCGCATTCCGGCGGCTGGTGCCGTTCGCCGACATCCTGCGCTTGAACCTGGCGCTCGACGTGCGCGTGCCCGACCTGCACATCGGCGTGGTCACCACGCCTGAAATTTCCTGGGCGCGGGCCGCCGCGCGCAGCCGTGGCCTGGGCAGCACGGTAATCCTCGACCAGCAGGAGCAAGTGGCCTGCACCCAGGCGTTCGAACGCGCGGCCGCCGAGCAAGGCTGGCTGTTGTGCCGGAACGAGGGCAGCGTCGACGACGCGACCCGGCAGATAGCCGCCGCCATCAATCACCTGCTGTAATCCGTCGCGTCAGGCTTGCGGCGGTTTGACAACAAATCTGCATTCCGTTTACGTTAACGTCACATCTGCACAGGTGGCACATCAAGCAGGAAGCGACATCAGCACACAATAAGCACAACAAAGGTTTACGCCATGAACCCGCTGAGCTACTCCCACGGATCGACACACCCTCCACTGTTCAACCAGACCATCGGCGCGGTCTTCGATGCCACCGTCGCGCGGTTTCCCGAGCGGCCCGCCCTGGTGGTCCACGACCAGGCCGTGCGCTGGTCATGGGCCACGCTCAAGGCCAACGTCGACCGCCATGCGCGGGCGCTGATGGCCCTGGGCGTCCAGCCGGGCGATCGCGTCGGCATCTGGGCCTCCAACCGCGCCGAGTGGTGCCTGACCCAGTTCGCCTCGGCCAAGGTCGGCGCCATCCTGGTGAACATCAACCCGGCCTACCGGGCCAGCGAGTTCGAATACGCGCTGGCGCAGTCAGGCTGCAGCTGGCTTATCGCCGAAGCCGCGTTCAAGTCCTCCGACTACCACGCGATGATCAACCAGGTGCTGCCCGAGCTGGCCGCTACTGCGCCCGGAACCCTGTGCATCGAGCGCCTGCCCAGCCTGCGCGGGGTAATCAGCCTGGGCGCCGAGCCGCCTGCCGGCATGCTCGCCTGGGCGGCGTTGCAGCAGCTGGCCGAGTCGGTCAGTGACCAAGCGCTGCAGGCCCGCCAGGCCGCGCTGCAACCCAGCGACCCGATCAACATCCAGTACACCTCGGGCACCACCGGCGCGCCCAAGGGCGCAACGCTCAGCCACCATAACATCCTCAACAACGGCTTCCTGGTGGGCGAAAGCCTGGGCCTGTGCGAACAGGACAAGGTGGTGATCCCGGTGCCGCTCTACCATTGCTTCGGCATGGTCATGGGCAACCTGGGCTGCATGACCCACGGCAGCACCATGATCTACCCCTGCGCAGCGTTCGACCCACTGAAGGTGCTGGAAGTGGTGGCGGCCGAGCGCGCCACCGCGCTGTACGGCGTGCCCACCATGTTCATCGCCCAGCTGGACCACCCCCGGCGCGCAGCGTTTGACCTGTCCAGCCTGCGCACCGGCATCATGGCCGGCGCCGCGTGCCCGGTGGACGTGATGCAACGGGTGATGGAACAGATGCACATGGCGCAGATCCAGATCGCCTACGGCATGACCGAGACCAGCCCGGTGTCGCTGCAGACCGCGGCCCACGACGAGGTGGACAAGCGCGTGGCCACCGTCGGCAAGACCCAGCCGCACCTGCAAAGCAAGATCGTCGACGCCAGCGGCGCCATCGTGCCCAGGGGCGAGGTGGGCGAACTGTGCACCCGCGGCTACAGCGTGATGCTCGGCTACTGGGGCAACCCCCAGGCCACCGCGGAAGTGCTGGACGGCGAGGGCTGGATGCACACCGGCGACCTGGCGACCATGGACGCGCAGGGCTACGTCAGTGTGGTGGGGCGCATCAAGGACATGATTATCCGCGGCGGCGAGAACATTTACCCGGGCGAGATCGAAGCGTTCTACCGCGGCCACCCTGCGGTGGCGGACATCGCCATCATCGGCGTGCCCGACCCCAAGTACGGCGAGGCCCTTGTGGCCTGGGTGCGCTTGCATCCTGCCCAGCATGCAACGCAGGAGGCGTTGAAACTGTGGGCCAGGGAGCGCATCGCTCATTACAAGATTCCGCGGGACTTCACCTTCGTCGAGGCGTTTCCCCTGACCGTCACCGGCAAGGTGCAGAAATTCAAGATGCGCGAAATCACCCTCCAGGCGCTAAAACTCGGCTAAGCCCACCGTTAGATGGCAAAATTGCCGGGAACCGATGATTTGGAGACCCCCATGCTGCGCGTGCTTGAACGATGGCTAGACCCTTTCCCACCCGATGAGCTGCCACCGCCGCCCGAGGGTCTGGCCCGGTTCATGTGGGCGTGCACGCGCGGCGCGCGGGGCTACGTGCTGGCGCTGGCGCTGCTCAGCGCCGGCGTGTCGATCTACGAAGCCTGGCTGTTCTCCTTCCTCGGCCAGGTGGTGGACCTGCTGTCCACCTGGCAGGCCGGTGGCGACGCCGCCGCGCAAGAGCGCCATGTGCTGTGGGGCATTGGCCTGGTGCTGCTGGCCAGCATCGGCCTGGTGGGGCTGCGCACGATGGTCCAGCACCAGGTGCTGGCCATCAACCTGCCGCTGCGCCTGCGCTGGGACTTTCACCGGCTGATGTTGCGCCAGAGCCTGTCGTTCTTCTCCGATGAATTCTCCGGGCGGGTGACCACCAAGGTCATGCAGACCGCGCTCGCCGTGCGTGACGTGCTGTTCACCATCATCGAGATCGTGCCGGGCATCGGCGTGTACTTCATCGCCATCATCGCCCTGGCCGGCGCCTTCGACCTCAAGCTGGTGCTGCCTTTCATTGCCTGGATCGTGCTGTTCGGCCTGGCCATGCTGTACTTCGTGCCGCGCCTGGGCAAGGTCGGCCAGGAACAGGCGCACGCGCGCTCGTCGATGACCGGGCGCATCTCCGACGCCTACACCAACATCACCACCGTGAAGCTGTTCTCCCACTCCAAGCGCGAGGCGCAATTCGCCCGCGCCGCCATGGAAGACTTCAAGGACACCGGCTTCCGGCAGATGCGCCTGGTGAGCCAGTTCGAGATCGTCAACCAGACCCTGGTGGTTGCGCTGATCATCGGCGCCGGCGGCTATGCCCTGTGGCTGTGGCACCAGGGCCAGGTCGGCACTGGCGCGGTGGCGGCGATCACAGCCATGGCCCTGCGCATCAACGGCATGTCGCACTGGATCATGTGGCAGATGACCTCGCTGTTCGAGAACATCGGCACCGTGCAGGACGGCATGGCCACCCTCACGCGCGGCCCCAAGGTGCAGGACCGCCCCGACGCCGGCACCCTGGTCACCCGCGGCGGCGCCGTGACCTTCGACCACGTCAGCTTCAACTACAACGGCGAACGCCAGGTGCTCGACGGCCTGAGCCTGAACATTCGCGCGGGCGAGAAGGTCGGCCTGGTCGGCCGCTCCGGCGCCGGCAAATCAACGCTGATCAACCTGCTGCTGCGCTTCTATGACGTCGACAGCGGCACCATTCGCATCGACGGCCAGGACATTGCCCACGTCACCCAGGACAGCCTGCGCAGTGCTATCGGCATGGTCACCCAGGACACCTCGCTGCTGCACCGTTCCATTCGCGACAACATCGCCTACGGCCGCCCCGACGCCACCGACGCGCAAATCCGCACCGCCGCGGCCAACGCCCAGGCCGATGGCTTCATCGCCCAGCTCAGCGACCGTGACGGCCACTCTGGCTACGACACCCTGGTGGGCGAGCGCGGCATCAAACTGTCCGGCGGCCAGCGCCAGCGCATCGCCATCGCCCGGGTGATGCTCAAGAACGCGCCCATCCTGCTGCTGGACGAAGCCACCAGCGCCCTCGACTCCGAGGTGGAAGTGGCCATCCAGGAGAGCCTGGACGAGATGATGCAGGGCAAGACCGTGATCGCCATCGCTCACCGGCTGTCGACGATCGCGGCGATGGACCGGCTGATCGTGATGGATGAGGGGCAGATCATCGAGCAAGGCTCCCACGCCGAGCTGCTGGGGCGCAACGGGGTGTATGCGCGGTTGTGGCAGCATCAGAGTGGTGGGTTTTTGGGTGAGGATCGTGGGGTGGTGGAGGAAGTGGAGTAGGGGGTCGTGCGCCTTGGACGCGGCCTTTGGCCGCTGCTACGGGGATACGACCAAAGGCCAATTATGGAACTCAAGGCTCTAATGAATGGAATTTCACCCAATTAATCTATTTCAGGACGAAGGCTAGAATCCCGCCCCAGCCGTGTGGCCACGCCTGCTGAAGGCCATCACGTTCAACCTTCACACCCATACCCACCTGCGCACGAGCCCGGTTTTTTCGGGCTCGCGCATTCGTGCACCTTGACGAATGCCGCGGGGTCCTGGAGCTTCCATGAAAAGATTATTTCCCCTCGCGCTGGCAGCGGGCCTGCCGTTGTCGGCGCTGTTGCTGGCGGGGTGCAGCCCCTCCCAGGCGCAACCCAAGGCCGCCACGGCGGTGAAGGTCGGCTACTACGAGGTGGCCGCCGCGCCGCTGACGCTGACCACCGACCTGCCAGGCCGCACCGCAGCCCTGCGCGTGGCGGAAGTCCGGCCGCAGGTGGCCGGCATCCTGCAGCGGCGCCTGTTCACCGAGGGCAGCGAGGTCAAGCAGGGCCAGCCGCTGTACCAGATCGACCCGCGCACCTACGTCGCCCAGCAAGCCCGCGCGCAGGCCAACCTGCGCAGCGCCCGCAACCTCGCCGAGCGCTACGGGCGCCTGCTGCAGGCCCACGCCGTCAGCCAGCAGCAGTACGACGACGCCGTCGCGGCCTGGAAGCAGGCCGAGGCCGACCAGCGCGTTGCCGACATCAACGTGCAGTACACCCAGGTGCTGGCGCCGATCACCGGGCGTATTGGCCGCTCGGCGGTGACCGAAGGCGCGCTGGTGACTGACGGCCAGAGCAGCGCCATGGCCACGGTCAACCAGCTCGATCCGATCTACGTGGACGTCACCCAGCCCGTGACCCGCCTCCTGGCCCTGAAGCGTGCGCTCAAGGCCGGCGACTTGCAGAGCGCTGGCGCCGACCAGGCCGAGGTAAGCCTGACCCTCGACGACGGCAGCGCCTACCCCTTGAAGGGCACCTTGAAATTCTCTGAGGTCAGCGTTGACCCAGGCACCGGCTCCGTCACCTTGCGCGCGGTGTTCCCCAACCCCGAGCGGGCGTTGCTGCCCGGCATGTTCGTGCACGCCCAAGTGAAGGAGGGCGTGCGCGAGCAGGCCCTGCTGGTGCCCCAGCAGGCCATCGTGCGCGACAGCCGCGGCGTGGCCACCGCCTGGGTCATCACCGCCGACAACCACGTTGAACAGCGCGACCTGCAGACCCTGCGCACGGTCGGCAACGCCTGGCTGGTGGACAGCGGCGTGAAGCCGGGCGAGCGGGTCATCACCGAGGGGCTGCAGTTCGTGCAGGCCGACTCGCTGGTGGACGCGCAGCCAGCGGACAACGTCCAGCTGCAGACCGCCCTGACGGCAAACTGAGAGGTCGACCATGTCCCGTTTTTTTATTGATCGACCGATCTTCGCCTGGGTGATCGCCCTGGCCATCATGCTCGGCGGCGTGCTGGCGATCCACGGCCTGCCGGTGAACCAGTACCCCAACATCGCAGCGCCCGCGGTGCAGATCACCGTGACCTACCCGGGCGCCTCGGCGCAGACGGTGCAAGACACCGTGGTGCAGGTCATCGAGCAGCAGCTCAACGGCCTCGATGGCCTGCGCTACATCAGCTCGGCCGCCAACAGCGACGGTAGCGTCGAAATCACCGTCACCTTCGACCAGGGCATCAACCCCGACATCGCCCAGGTGCAGGTGCAGAACAAGCTGCAACTGGCCACCCCGAACCTGCCCGAGGAGGTGCAGCGCCAGGGCATTCGCGTGGTGAAATACCAGGCCAACTTCATGTTGCTGGTCAGCCTTTATTCCAAGGACGGCAAGCTCAACTACGGCGACCTGGGCAACATCATCGTCTCCAGCTTCCAGGACCCGCTGTCCCGCACCCAAGGGGTGGGCGACTTCTTCGTCTTCGGCTTCCAGAACGCCATGCGTATCTGGCTCGACCCGGCCAAGCTCAACAGCTACCAGCTGATGCCCAGCGACGTGACGGCCGCGATTGCGGCGCAGAACGTGCAGGTGTCCTCCGGCTCGATTGGTGGGCTGCCGACGCGCAAAGGCGTTGAACTCAGCGCCACGGTCATCGGCAAGACCCGCCTGCGTTCGGCGGATGAGTTCAAGGAAATCCTGGTCAAGGTCCAGCCCGACGGCTCGCAGATCCGCCTGAAGGATGTGGGCGAGGTGGTGCTGGGCAACGAGACCTACTCCTACGACGTCAACTACAACGGCAAGCCCGCCGCAGGCATTGCCCTGCGCCTGGCCACCGGCGCGAACATGCTGGAGACGGTAGAGCGCGTCAAGAAAACCGTGGACCAGCTCAAGCCGTACCTGCCGCCCGGTGTCGAGGTGGTCTACCCCTATGACACCAGCCCCTCGGTCAAGGCCTCGATCGAGTCGGTGGTGCACACGCTGTTCGAAGCCATCATCCTGGTGTTCCTGGTGATGCTGCTGTTCCTGCAGAACCTGCGCGCCACGCTGATCCCGACGCTGGCGGTGCCCGTGGTGTTGCTGGGCACCTTCGGCGTGCTGTACGCCTGTGGCTTCACCATCAACGTGATGACCATGTTTGCCATGGTATTGGCCATCGGCCTGCTGGTGGATGACGCCATCGTGGTGGTGGAGAACGTCGAGCGGCTGATGGCCGAGGAACACCTGTCGCCGCGCGAGGCTACCTACAAGTCCATGCAGCAGATCTCCGGGGCGCTGGTGGGCATTGCCCTGGTGATCAGCGCGGTGTTCATGCCGATGGCGTTCTTTGGCGGCTCGGCGGGGATCATCTACCGCCAGTTCTCCATCACCATCATCACGGCGATGGCGCTGTCGGTACTGGTGGCGCTGATCTTTACCCCGGCACTGTGCGCCACGCTGCTCAAGACTCACCCGGCGGCCGGCGAGAAGCAACAAACAGGCTTCTTTGCCTGGTTCAACCGGGTGTTCGAGCGCAACACCGGGCGTTACGAAGCCTCTGTCAGCAGGATTCTGCGCAACCCCCGGCGCACCTTCGTGGTGTATGTGCTGCTGTTGGTCGGCGTGGCGATGATGTTCCGCCACCTACCCACCGCGTTCCTGCCCGATGAAGACCAGGGGCTGCTGATCGTGCAGATCCAGACCCCGCCCAACAGCAGCGCCGAGCGTACCGAGGCGGTGCTGAACCAGGTGCGTGGCTACCTGCTGGACCACGAGCAGGCCGGCGTGGTCTCGGCGTTCTCCATCAGCGGCTACAACTTCGCCGGGCGCGGGCAGAACTCCGCCGTGGTGTGGGTGCGGCTCAAGCCGTTCGAAGCGCGCACCGGCGGCGACAACACGGCGAACGCCATTGCCCAGCGCATCACTCAATTCGCCAGCACCGTGAAGGACGCCAGCATCGTCTCGATCGTGCCGCCGGCGATCATGGAAATGGGCAACGCCACCGGCTTCGACCTGTTCCTGCAGGACAACGGCGCCCGCGGCCACGCCGCCTTGATGCAGGCGCGCAATCAGCTGATGAAGCTCGCTGCCAAGGAGCCGGCATTGGCTATCACCAGGGCCAACGGCCTGGACGACGAAGCGCAGTACCAGGTGACCATCGACGATGAAAAGGCCCGGGCGCTGCAAGTGTCCATCGAGGCCATCGACAACACCATGTCAGTGGCCTGGGGCTCGACCTACGTCAACGACTTCATCGACAAGGGCCGGGTGAAGAAGGTCTACGTCCAGGGCGAAATGGACGCGCGGCTGTCGCCCGAGGACTTCGACAAATGGTACGTGCGCAACGACGCCGGGCAGATGGTGCCGTTCTCGGCGTTCGCCTCGGGCCAGTGGGTGTACGGTTCGCCGAAGCTTGAGCGTTACGGCGGTATTCCGGCGGTGGAACTGCTGGGCCAGCCGGCACCGGGCTACAGCACGGGCGATGCCATGGCGGCCATCGAGCGGGTGGCCGCCCAGTTGCCAAGCGGCTTCGGGGTGTCCTGGACCGGGCTGTCATTTGAAGAGCGCGCGGCCGGTTCCCAGGCGACGATGCTCTACGTGCTGTCGCTGATGATCGTGTTCCTGTGCCTGGCGGCCATGTATGAAAGCTGGTCGGTGCCGGTATCGGTGATGCTGGTGGTGCCCCTGGGCGTGCTGGGCGCCGTGGCCGCCACCCTGGGCCGCGGCCTGGCCAACGACATCTTCTTCCAGGTGGGGATGCTGACCACCATGGGCCTGGCCGCGAAGAACGCCATCCTGATCGTCGAGTTCGCCAAGGACCTTCACGACAACCAGGGCCGCACCCTGGTGCAGGCCGCCACCGAAGCGGCACGCCTGCGCCTGCGGCCGATTATCATGACCTCGATCGCCTTCGTCATGGGCACGCTGCCGTTGGCCCGCGCCCATGGGCCAGGCAGCGGCAGCCAGCACTCGATCGGCACTGCCGTGGTCGGCGGCACCCTGGCCGCGACCTTCCTGGCGATTTTCTTCGTGCCGTTGTTCTACGTGGCGGTGATGCAGCTGTTCAAGCCCACGCCACGCCACGCCAACCTGGAAGGGGCCCGCCATGACGCCTAAGCCACTGCTGCTCGCCCTGGCAATGACCTTGGGCGGTTGCAGCCTGATCCCCGCGTACCAGCGCCCGGCCTTGCCGGTGCCCGCGCAGTTCCCCCAGGGTGGCTCTTATGCGGCGCCCGTGGCGGGCAGCGGCGCCCAGGTCAACTGGCAGCGCTTCTTCAAGGACCCGGCGCTGCACCAGCTGATTGACCTCGCCATCCGCCACAACCGTGACCTGCGCAAAGCCGTCCTTAACGTCGACGCCTACCGCGCCCAGTACCGCATTCAAGGCGCTGCACTGCTGCCGGAAATCGGCGTGGACGCCAGCGCGGGTCGCTCACGCACGCCGGCGGACCTGTCGTCCACCGGCCAGCAGCTGACCACCGGCAACAACAGCCTGCAGGTTGGCCTGACAAGCTATGAACTCGACCTGTGGGGCCGCGTGCGCAGCCTGGACAAAAGCGCGATGGAAACCTACCTGGCCAGCGAACAGCACCAGCGCACGGTGCAGCTGGCGCTGGTGGCCAACGTCGCCGTCGCCTACCTGACGTGGCAGACCGACCAGCAACTGCTCGGCGTCACTCAATCGACGCTGCAGAACTACCGCCACAACCTGGCGCTGGTACAAGCCAGCAGCGAAGCGGGTACGGCCTCGGACCTCGACGTGCGGCAAGCCCGCACGCTGGTCGACAGCGCCCGTGGCCAGCAGCAGGCCTACCTGCGCCAGGTGGCCCAGGACGTCAACGCCTTGCAACTGCTGGTGGGCACGCAGCTGCCGGCAGCGCTGCCCAGCGCCAGCCTCGACCAGCAGGTGCTGGCGCCGATTCCCGCCGGGCTGCCGGCGGCCAGCCTGCTGCAGCGGCCCGACATCCAGGCCGCCGAGCACCAACTGCTGGCCGCCCACGCCGACATCGGCGCCGCGCGCGCCGCGTTCTTGCCCAGCATCACCCTGACCGGCAGCGGCGGCACGGCCAGCAGCCACCTCAGCGGGCTGTTCGACAACGGCTCGGCAAGCTGGAGCTTCGTCCCGCAGATTCACCTGCCGATCTTCACCGGCGGCCGCCTGCAGGCCAGCCTCGACTACGCCAACATCCAGCAGGACATCGGCGTGGCCACCTACGAGCAGGCCATTCAGGCTGCGTTCCGCGAAGTAGCGGATGGCTTGGCGGCGCTGGGCACTTGGGACGAGCAACTGCGCAGCCAACAGGACCTGTTGCACACCGCCGAGGCGTATGCGCAGATGGCCCAGCAGCGCTATGACGAGGGCGTGGACAGCTACCTGGTGCTGCTGGATGCCCAGCGGCAGCTGCTCAGCGCACGGCAGCAGCTGCTGACCGGCCGCCTGGCCCAGCTCACGGCCCAGGTCCAGCTGTACAAGGCACTGGGAGGAGGGTGGTCGCCGCCGCCGGCCGGTTAACCGGTACCGCGCCCGGGCCTTGCCTGGGCGCATCCCTGGATTGGTGTATGATTTAGCGCTTCACAGGGCAAACGCCCACCTATTACAGCCTCGGATTCCACAATGCCCACCCCAAGCTTCGACGGTATCAGAGAGTTCGTGACCTGCGCCCGCACCCTCAGCTTCACTACCGCAGCCCTCGAACTGGGCGTCACCAGCTCCGCCGTCGGCAAGAGCGTCACCCGCCTTGAGGCCCGCCTGGGCGTCAAGCTGCTGCACCGCAGCACCCGCCGCCTCATCCTCACCAGCGAAGGCGAGGCCTACCTGGCCAGCTGCCAACGCGCCATGGACGCGTTGGCCGAGTCCGAGAGCTTCCTCACCACCGGCCAGCAGGAGCCCGTTGGCCGGCTGCGCGTCGACCTGCCCGCCGCCTTCGGCCGCCGGCACATCGTGCCGGCACTGATCGCGCTGTCGGTGCGCTACCAGCAGCTGGACCTGTCGGTCAGCTTCAGCGAGCGCCTGGTCGACATCATCAACGATGGCGTGGACCTGGTGGTGAGGATCGGCAATCTCAAGGACGACGGGGAAATTGTTGCGCGCAAACTGGGCAGTCAAAGCCTGCTGATCTGCGCCACCCCCGACTACCTGGCCCGGCGTGGCACGCCCCAGGTCGCCGAGGACCTGCTGCACCACGACTGCATCGTCGGCTGGCGCAACGGCACCCGCAAGACCTGGATGCTGCTGCAGCCCAACGGCAACGTGGTGGAGCAGGAAGTGTGCGTGAAGCACGAGATGGGTGACGGCGAGATGCTGCTGGACATGACCCTGGCCGGCGGCGGGCTGGCGCAGCTGCCCACCTGGCTGGTGCAGGACTTCATCGACCAGGGCCGGCTGGTGCCGGTGCTCGACGCCTATGCCGGCGCCGAAATGCCGATCAACGTGCTCTGGCCGCGCACGCGCTACATCCAGCCCAAGGTGCGGATGATCGTCGATGAGCTGGTGGCGCTGTCCCGGCGCGAGGCGAAGGTGTTTCGCCCGGATTGAGCAGGGGCCTGCACAGGGCAGCCCCCCGGTTGTTTACTCCGCTGCCGAATAGACCGGATAGTCCACATAGCCTTTGGCACCACTGTTGCCGTAGAACGTGGCGCGGTCCGGCGTCGCCAGCGGCCAGTCGTTGCGCAGGCGCTCAACCAGGTCCGGGTTGGCAATAAACGGCCGGCCAAAGGCCGTCAGGTCCAGCTCACCCGTCTCCAGCGCCCGCTGCGCCGAGTCCCGCGCAAACCCACCGGCAGCAATCAACGTGCCCTGGTACGACGCCCGGAACGTGCGGGCAAAGCCCTCCGGCATGCCCTCGGCACCAATGGTCAACTGGTCGCTGAGGTGCACATAGGCGATGTCGCGCTGCTGCAGCGCCTTGGCCACCTGCACCCAGGTCTCGGCTTCATCCTCGAACGCGGCCATATCGAACAGCCGGCCAAACGGCGAAATACGCACGCCGACCTTGCCCCGGCCAATGGCCGCAGCTACCGCATCAACGGTCTCCAGCAACAGCCGCAGGCGGTTCTCGATCGAGCCACCGTACTCATCCATGCGGTCGTTCACCGTAGGGTTGATGAACTGCTCGAACAGATAGCCGTTGGCGCCATGAATCTCCACGCCATCAAAACCCGCCTCGATAGCGCGCCGCGCCGCCAGCACAAAGTCCGCCACCACGCCCTTGACCTCAGCCGTCGTCAACGCCCGCGGCACCGACGCCTGCACCGGCCCCGGCTGCCCGTGCTCGTCATAGGCATACGCCATGGAATGGGCCGCCTGCTTGCCGCTGGCCGACACCGGCGCCTCACCCTCGGCCTGCAACGTGGTGTGCGACACGCGTCCCACATGCCACAGCTGCGCAAAAATCCTGCCGCCCTCGGCATGCACCGCAGCGGTCACCGTCTTCCAACCGTCCACCTGCGCCTGGGTGTACAGCCCCGGGTTGAACAGATAGCCGCGGCCCTGCAACGACACCGGCACGCCCTCACTGATAATCAGCCCGGCGCTGGCACGCTGGCGGTAATAGCGCTCGGTAAGCTCATCGGGCACCGTCGTCACGGCGCGGGCCCGGGTCATGGGCGCCATGACCACGCGGTTCTTCAGCTGGGTACCAGCCAAGGTGTACGGCGAAAACAAAATACTCATTGGGGTCTCTCAAGTGAAGCGCTGCGATGCGCTGACCCTGGCCACCATACGCACAAACAATGCGCAGATAACCGGGCTCCAAGGCCAAGCAGTCTGGAATGCGCGTCCAGAATCGCCCGGCACACTTCATCCTCCCGCGCTCAAGTGCCTGGAATCCAACCCGGATTATCTTTCCCCTGCGCGGGGTTACAGTGATCACCATCGAGCGTTGCTCGCACCATTAAGAGGTCAAACACGATGGACACCACACTCAAGGCACTGCTCGACCGCGAGGCAATTCGCAACCTGCGCACCCTGTATGCTCACCACCTGGACAGCAACAACATCGCCCAGCTTGACCAGGTGTTCACCGAAGATGCAGTGGTGGAAGTAACAGTTGGCCGAATGGAAGGGCTTGACGCCATTCGCGCCGGCTTGACGGACGCGTTCGCGCTGTACGACCGCGATCATCGGGGCAGCTACCCGTTCCTGCACGTGATCGCCAACCACTGGATCAACGTGACCGGGCCGGATACGGCGGAGGGGCGCTGTTACCTGGTGGATTTCGAGACGGCCAAGAAGCCTGACCCGAACCCGTTGTTGTTGCTGGGGGTGTATGCGGATGAGTACCGGCGGGTGGCGGGGGAGTGGCGGATCAGTTGGACGCGGTTGGAGGTTGTTTGGCCGGGGAGTGGGGAGTAGAGGCCCGTGAATGAAGGTATGCTGCATGGCTTACTCGTCAAGGACAGCGCACAGGAATGGCATCCCTAAATCTTCACTTCATAGACGCCCGCGGCCTACTGACCGACCACCGCGACTGGCTTCACGCGCGGTTGATAGCCACCCACCGTAAGGCGAGCGCGTTGCTACCGCTGGGCCCGCTGGATGTGATCGTGAAAGCCGGCGGCCAGGTTATTCCTGAAAAGGGGCACCTGGGATATTCGCCTGAGCCTGGGCTGATCTATTTGACTGTCGATCCAGCGAGTGACGTTTTCAGGGCGAATGAAAATGCCTCGCTTGAGCGGATGTTCGCGCATGAGCTTCACCATGCGGCGCGTTGGGATGGGCCGGGGTATGGGGCGTCGCTAGGCCAGGTTCTGGTTTCCGAGGGGCTTGCGGGTGTGTTTGCGCAGGAGGTGTGGGGTGGTTGTCCTGAGCCGTGGGAGCGGGTTGATGTGGAGGTTGTACGGCGGTATGTCGATATGGCGGCGGCCTGCTGGGACCGGGAGGATTATGGGCATGGGGCGTGGTTTTTTGGGGTGGGTGAGTTGCCTAGGTGGTTGGGGTATTCGCTTGGGGGTGAGTTGGTGAGGCGGTATTTGCGGGAGAATGAGGGGAGTAGTGCGGCGGGGCTTGTGGGGGTAGATGCTGGGGTGTTTCGGGGTGGGCTTGGGGGTATTTGATGGGTTTGGGTTCGGCGTTGGTTCTGCGGGGGGATTTGGCAGGTGCGGCTGAAGGTACCGGGATTTGTTTGCGCCTCCGATACTCAAAGCTGTTGGTTTCTTGATACGGCGATACAGCTGGCGCCAGTTTCATTCAACGATCGGTTACCTTCTGCAGTCGCTGATTAAATACCAAAGCAGTGTCCGGAATCAGTTGACCACTACAATAATCGCCAATCATGCTTCCACCAGTATTCCCAGCCCACGCAGACGAATTGCCACTGCTGTCTTCGAGACCTCGAAAAATCGGCTCAGCGCGTTGAGGATCAGGTGATAATTTTCTATATTATCCCGCTGATTATCAACGAAAAGGGCTCCGTGCCCTCGATTGCGGATACCATGGTGCTTAGCCAGAAGTGAAAACGCTTCCAGCAATTGCCTTTTGGGCATGAGCAGGGAGGAGGCAAAGGCGTTCGCTTGCCATTCTAGGCGCTCCAATTCGCTTCTTGGAACGGCGACATAATCAGTCCGATCAACATCCTTGGCACGTATGCTTTCCCGAGCAACGTAGCGCCCGTGTTTGAGATAGTGATGCCCCAGTTCGTGTGCCAATGTGAATCGTGTGATGTGGGCCTTTTTATTTGTGGAGAAGATTTTTATCTCTGTAGGCATGAATGTGATGCTCCCGAGCACGGAACTCGGTTCATCCAAGTAGCTTACGCTGAGCGCGCTAGCCGCACTGGTAACAACCCCATCCAGATCAACTGAACCTTGTTTATAGCATGCAGACCTCAAGACGTCCTCTGACAAGTCTTCAATCTCCTGCCGGGAGACGTAGGCGATTCGTAACCTTGGCGCACGTGGCGCCCGGATTCGCTCTAGGCTCGCGGCGTCAAACGCGCTAATCAGATCCAGCCCTAACCAGATGCCCTCCCAGGTGCTCGTATAGCCCCCAGGAGTTACACCGTAAGCGCCTGAAAGCGTTGGACGAAATTCTGGATGGGTCATTGCATACTCAATCCCGGCCCGTTTTCGCGACTTAGCGTTGCTCACGCCAGTGAGCAGAGCGCGAGCTAGTTCCCATTGGAATCCTTCGTCTAGGAAGTACCGAATCACGCTGAAACCGCGGTTCCTGGCAATATTGAGCGTTCCTGATTGAAAAGCGCTCGCCGACACGAAGATTCCCTTTGCGTTGAATCCCGCTACCTGTCCAATTTTTGCTCCGAACTCTTCAATGTCACCGACAGGAACCGTGCCGGCGTAATTCTTACACTCGACAAGGACAAGCAACGACGGTTTAGATTGACCAGGAATATAGACCTCAACGGCGATATCAAAAACGATGTCATCTTCTCGGTCACGGGAGTAGTAGCGTCGCTTTCTGAATATCGCGCAGTGCTCGGGTCTGCAGAAAAATCGCCCTTCATCAATTTCGCGGCTTAAGAATTGAAATACCTCCTCCTCGAAGATATCGCCCTTCGCGTAAGTACTGAGAACACTTGCTTCCATTTTGATAACAGAGATCCTGAGTTTGCTTGCGCCATGGGGCGCCCGGGCGTTCGAACGCCGTGAATAGGACGACCTCAATCTTGCGCGGCTCGCCCAACGTGGGACTGCATCAGGTAGCGGAGAGATACCCCGATAGGCACTGCCATTTGCTAGGTATGGGCTGACTGCCCGCGAGCGAAATGGGCGGCTCCGTCGATGTCCAGGTGTGTCGAAGCATATGACTTCATCAGTAGCTGATGCGGTAATGCCCAATCCCACTTTTCGCGCGCCAGATTTTTCACTTTCTTTAAGAGAAGATCAATCGACAATGGCGCGAGGCTCGCCACCTCAGCAAGCGCTCGTGAGGTGTCCTCAGGCGAGGCGTTGATTTCCAGAGCAAGTCCGGAAACCTGGCACTCGACACCGACGTGGCCAAGCATGAGAGCAAGAGCATCGTTGGTGTAATCCCCGCGCCAGGTCAGCAGGTTTGTTTTACTGGCGGAGCCGAACGTGCTGCAAGACGCCAGCCCCAGCGCCTTGAAGTTGGTGCGGGCCTCCTCCAGCAGCGCTTTGGCCTGATTGTCCAGGAAAGGGTAGAGCTCCTCCGAAGTCAGGACGGAATGCATCTCCTGCCGGACGCGGTCATGTACCTGTGCCCCCAGACCATCGAACTGAGGAGGTTCCCCACCGCGGGCGGCAGTCACGACGATGACTTTCGCCTCCTGATCAACCTGACTGACTTGCCATCGGCGCCCACCAAAGATAATCCGCTGCCCAACCGCGAGCGGCCTGCTGATGGGTACTGAACCAAGAGGTTTTCCGTCTTTTATGAGACGGAACTCCTCTTCGCTGGTAAAGGCGCTGTAGAACTCGTAGTGATTTATCAAGCGTTCGCCAACTTCTCCCGGTAACAGCAGACCCGAGCTGTCCTGGACGATCAATTCATTATTCCCAAGGGCCGTCAGTAGCCCTGCGAATTCCGCTTTCGAGATGCACGGAAAAACGCCGGTAGCTATCAAATTGCTCCAGAGCTGACCCGCGCTCGCGCCGCCCAATTGCGCAATGGTGGACAGGCACTGCTGCACAAGCGTGGACACGTGCAACCCCTCAGTCCGTGGTGGTTCAAACCAGTTCCCGATAAGCAGCCGGATCATTGCCACAGACTGTACGAGCGTTTCACGTAGCTGATCCGACAGGCTCGATTTCGCCGTCAGGGAACGCTCCGAGCAATACACCCTGAGAATGGCAGGCTCACCCGCCCTTCGACCTGAGCGCCCTAATCGCTGGCGCAAACTCGCAACGGAAGGCGGACAGCCGATTTGCGCAACCGTTTTGATGTTGCCTATGTCGATTCCAAGCTCAAGCGTAGTAGTGCATATCGCAGAGGCAGGCAGCCCGCCAGCCTTCAGTGCCCGCTCGGTATCCTCTCGGAGTTCCTTGGACAAGCTGCCATGATGTGGCCAGAACTCATTGACGACACCGTCCCGATCACAGAGCGAACGGAGGCGATCTGCATACCACTCCACGCCCTGTCGACTGTTGGGGAAAATCAGGTTGTTGCTTCCCCGCAGCACTTTGTACAGGTGCTCGGCGATCGCCATCTTCGTTCCAGCGCCAGTGTTTTCGTCGTCGTCGTCATCTTCGACGGGCTGTGCGGATGACTCGGCGTGCTGGCGCAGTACTTCTTCCATCGGGCGCTCCAGGTATCCGCGAACCTGCACGAGCAACTCTTGCCCAGACGACTTCGACTCAATAACCTTGACAGCCTGAGGTGTGGTAGGTCTCAGGAAGGACTGCGCCAATGACATGTCGCCTAGGGTCGCTGATAACCCCACCCGCGGCACGGTACGTCCAACCACCAGTTCAACACGCTGCATCAGGGACTGAAGCTGTTTTCCACGCTCACTACCAATGAATGCATGGAGCTCATCCACCACAATGTAACGAAGGGCGGTGAACAAGCCTGGCAGAGCCGTACCTCGGTTGACGAACAGCGCTTCTAGCGACTCAGGGGTAATCAGCAGCACTCCCTCAGGTGTCTTGAGAAACCGCTGCTTCCTACTCGCTGAAACATCCCCATGCCAAGCAACGACCGGCAGCTCCAGGCGCTCGCACAGGTGGCTGAGCCTGTCCCATTGGTCATTGATCAAAGCCTTGAGCGGGCTGATATAGAGGACGCAGCCCCGCCCACCTTCCTGATTGAGCAGGTGAGTCAATATGGGCAGGAAGGCCGCCTCGGTTTTGCCTGATGCCGTGGATGCAGCGATGATGACGTCCCTGTCTGCCTCCACAAGCGCCGGTACCGCCCATTCCTGCGCGTCCCGCAGTGATGTCCAGCCCTGAGACCACACCCACTGCTGCACATCCGGATGCAGGCGCTCGAAGGACGATGACTCAGAGTTTGAAGCTTGCGAGTTCATCGTCGGCCTCGACTGCAAGATCCTGCCTGCCTCCATCGTCCTGTGCCACCTCAACAGCACCTAGTAAAGCCCGCCATTCGGCCCCCGGGTTCTGCTCCAGGACAGCCAACAAGTTGATGAAGGCCGTTATCGTGGTACGGGGTGTGCGGAAGTACGCCTCCCCCAAACGGTGGTTGCAATGCGCCATGAACGCTGGGATAGCTTCATCGGGCAAAAGGTATTTCTCTGGATCCCCATAGCCGTAGACGTTGCGCAGCTTTTGCAGGAGGACGTAAAAATCTTCAGGCGTGAGACTGCTCAACCGAATAACCGGGCCGGACAGGTCGACCAGGCCCGTGCGGGCAAAGGAATTCTCGGCCAGACGTGATTGCAGGGCAGGGTAGCTGTACAAACCGCGTCGGGTGTCCATTAGGAATTCAGGGGTTCCACCCAAGACAAATCCTAGTCCTTCGGCGGAGCCCTGAAGCGAGTCATTCAGAATCCGCAGGATCTGCTCGTAATTAGCATTCCGCGCTTGGGTGTTGGCCAGTTTGTACAAGTTGACCAGCTCGTCAAGGCAGACCATCAGCCCGGAAAAGCCTGCCAACCGCACGAAGCGGGCGAGCAGTTTCAACTGATCGTACACGGATGCGTCGTCGATGATGGTACGCACCCCGAGCGCCGCGCGCGCGTCCGTCTTGGTCGTGAATTCCCCACGCAACCAGCGAATAGCATCGGCCTTCAGTTGCTCGTTGCCCTCCTCGAATCCCCGGTAGTAGGCCGCGATGACGTCCGCGAAGTCATACCCGTTCACCATCTCCGTGAGATCGGATAGATATTGTCGAATGACCACGTCGGTCTCCACGCCTTTGCCTTTTGCTTCCGCTTTGGCCTGGGAGATGAACTTTTCGACGATACCCTGCAAGGCGCCACCATCAGGCTTTGTGCGGGTGGCCATGTTCTTGGCTAGCTCAGAGTACAGTGAGCGAGCTTGTCCGCCAGAAGCATGCAGGCGCCGATCAGGGTTCAAGTCCGCGTGCATGGTGACTAGCTTGCGCTCCATGGCGATACCTCGCACGAGGTTCAGGAAGAAGGTTTTCCCGGCGCCATACTCACCGATCACAATTCGAAACGCCGAACCGCCATCCGCAAGACGATCAATATCCTTGAGCAGGGAGTCCAACTCTCCGGAGCGACCAACTTGAATCAGGTGCTGGCCGACACGTGGTACCACCCCAGCGCGCAGCGACTGGATGACCGCATCGCGATCTTTGGCTCGTATCGTCGTCATAAAGCTAGCTCGTCCAAAATTTCAGGGTTGATTTCGATGGGGTCGTCGCCTTCGGAGACCGGTATGTCAAAGCGCTCGAATGCCATGTCGTTGATGTTTTCCAGGGCTCCGTCCAGCATGAGGTCGAGATCGGCAGCAGCGTCCTCAAGCTCCGCACGGCTCCATTCTTTGCGGGACACAAGCAGGCGCAGGAATGCCGAGTGATCGATGTCCAGGCCGTAGAGAGTTGCGTCCTCGGTTTCGACCTGTGCCTCGGGCACTTCCTGCGGTTGTGGAGCGGGCGCTTCGACAGCGGTTTCGTCCACGAAGACGCCCGCGAGCAAGGCTGAGACCTCCGCGGTCTCACGCTGAAGGCGGGCGATCTTATTCATGTCGAGTGCAAACGCAGGTGCAGAGGCCGCCGGCGGATTAGAGGAATCGATTGATCCGGGTGCTGGCGCAGAGGTCACCGGTGAGGTACTTGCCGTCCCCGCAGCGGCTGAGTGAAGGTCGCTGTACACCGCTTGAGGGTCGAGGGAGAGAGCTTTGTAGACCCGCTCAAGCAACTTCACCTCCTGAGGACTCACTACACCGTCCGCCTGAGCCAGATGGGCGAGAAAACTGGCTAACTTGCGTTTGGCATCAAGACCAAGCGGCTCCAGCTTTTTCTTCAAGCTTGCAAGGGTAGGGGGCTGCTTGAGCTGAATGGCCAAATGAGCGCTCAGCCGACGACGATGCGCTGAACTCAAGTGATCCCAGGAATCAATGTGCCCTAAGAGCAGGCGGATCTCTTCAAGCGACGTGTCGCCATCGGCCGCGGCGACGGCGCTTGCCAGATCCAACGTAACAACCGCGGTGTTGTAGGCATCATCGGCACGTGCCGTACCCTCTGCCGACAAAATGGCAAACAGCGCAATCGTATCGTCCGCCTTTGGCGTTCGGGCACCTGACAGCACATCAGGCTCGAATCCGATGCTCAGAGATTCCAAGGCTCGCGCCAAAGCCAAGAGTTTGTCACGCGAAAGTATGCCGGCGAATTTGAAACGGCCAGAGAGCTCGCCAAAGCTCATACACACGGTATCCACACCCACGCTCTCCTTGAGCAATTCAAGCTCGGTCAGAGATGCGGCCGGCCAAAGCGTGGTAGGCAATTGGACTAATCCGTCCAGCGATTCGGCGCCCTCAGGGTTGCGCCCCAAGTAACGGCTGTAAGGGTCAAGAATGGCCGAGCAGTCATCGACGATCGTTTGAAGCTTGTTGCGTGTCCCAGAAGTGGCAGAAACATCAGGTAGGTCACCTAGCTTGACGGGGATTACATCCAGTCGTGACGAGGCAGGCCGATAAGCGATTTGCAGCTTGGTCTTATTGTTGGTCAGTACAATCCCGTTTGGATAGCGGCGGGAGTACTCCTCAGTGAACAACAGAGCGAATTTATCGCCACACCGCGTGACGGGCGTACGTCGCCCAATGTTGGGATCACTTAGCGCCCACGCCAGTGCCCAGGCCGAATTCAGTGGAAACTTGTCGACGGCCATTTGGCCCAATGCAATCCGTAGGGGCATCGATAGCTCGTAGGAGCCCGAGTAGTCTGTGCTTGGCGCCTGCAGATAGGTTCGCGGAGCGATTTCCCCTATGTTCAGGTGCTCCAGGAATCGAGATGCATAGCCCCTGAATGAGTGGTTCTGCCCATACAAGGCCAACAAGCGGCGCACCTCCTGCTCGATCACCGGTACTTCCTGGCGCGCCTCGACAACCTCAGATGTATCCACGAGGGCTCGACGTTCTAGCCCATAGAAAAATAGGAAGACGTTGCCAATATCAGCGTCGGGATCACTTCGCCCACCGGCCTGCCACTGAAGGTAGCCCCGCCGCGCTTCGGGAGAAATATCGTTGTATCGGGGCCAGTAGGACATGTGGCTTACGCTGATGTCGACCGCCGACTTGCGCACTTGCTGTGAGGCATCGATAAGTGAGGGCTCCTCGTAGCCAAACATCGGAGCACTCTGTGCAAAATATAAAAGCCCGCCTGGCAGTTTGAGGCCCGCAACCTCAATAACCTCGTTCAGCCCCAACCAACGCGCCTTAGCACGGCGCTCCGAGGCTGTTGGAATAGAAAATTTAAGGTCCGCTTCCGAACCAATCTGCACTCGATGAAAATCGGCCGAAACGGAACGTGCCGTACTGCCCTGCAGCTGTCGTGGCGCACTATGAGTCACGAGGGATGGTGAACCGTGTTGCGAACCAGCGGCAGCTGCCAGCGCCTTTGCCTTTGTCCTCTGAACCAGCCAGACAAAAATAGCCAAGGCCGCAACGATGCCAATCACGACCCATGCTGGTTTAGGTACCCGTGCCAATAAGGCCAATACGATGATGATGGGGAGGGCTCTCCCCAGACCAGCACCGCGCCCTTTTCGCTTCCGTGCCATGGCTGTATTCCATGAAAAAATAGTGGCTTATTACCAGTATTGCGGATTTGCGACTCGGGGCCAAGTAGCGCGACTGGGTGAGCCGCCATACGGCAAGCTATGTTGAGATAAGGTGCAGATTCTCGATGCAGCCCAAAGTACGATCACCTTGGGAAAGACTGACTAGCCACGAAGAGAACATTTGTACTCATGCAGTACGTAACTGCTTGTCTGCTTCACAGCGATGAAATCAGCCTATATGTCACCGACGTTTCCGCTAAAGTCTATGTCGCTGCCGTTTCAAACCGGGCATGTTTGCATCGCAGCAGCCATGACAACCCGCCAAAGGAGCCGAATGGTTACCGGAGGTGGACTACATGACCACGTACCTCTCCCAGGCTCCTGGTTCGCCTGTACACCTGATTCCGAGTGGACTTCAGCGGTGGGGCTCGCCGCCCTGGTCATCGCACTAATGGCAGCCACGAACCAGTTCATTTGTCCGTAGCGCCCCGACAGCACCATTAGCTAGGCGTGATCACCGGACGCTTACCTCTTGCCCGGAATAACCTGTGCCTGTACACGATGCGCTAGAAGGAAACCCAGGGGCAAACCGAAGGTTCTTACCGCACCCGATCAACGTGGGTTACACCAACCAGAGCACAGCCTTCCGGTCGTTTCCGACTGAACGCACCGACTCCTTTCACCACCCCGAGGACGATAAGGCCAATGCCAATTGCTTCTGGCACTGTCGGGTATCGGTGGTGAAACGCCAGGCCCAAACAAGTCGCAAACACCATCTCCATTGAGAGCAGTTGGCTGGCCAAGGTAATCGGCAGGCGCTGGGAGGCGATTGTCCACGCGCCGGCTCCAATAATTGATGCAACTACGGCAAGCATGGCCGCAGGGAGCAAGAGATGGGTAGCGGTATTGATATCCAGATGGAGGCCCGCCTCGCCAATCGTGAATACACCCAGTTGCATCCCTAGCGGGATAGCGACTAGGGTTTGGACACTGCCTCCGATCATCATCAATGCTGTCCAGACCCAAGCGTCCATGGATGGCCGCCGGGCTAGGGCCTTTTGGTTCGCCAAGCCGAACCACGTCCAGAGTGCCACCGCAGAAATGGATGCCGCAACGCCCAACAAGAGCGTCGAAATGGGCGTATGAACCGGGAGCGTAAGCGTTTGAACGTTCACCAGGATCAGGCCGGTGGCAGCCATGCCAAAGGGAAGGTAAAGGTAGCGCCAAGGCGTACCGCCACCCAGGTTTCCGCTGATCGCAAGTATTACCGGAACAAGACCGAGAAATGCGGGAGCGATGACTGGCCCGGCGTAGGTCGCGGCGATCATCACCGCCATGAAATAGCCTACATAGCCAATGAAGCCGATGGCTGCTGCTGCGACCCAGTCTTGCAGGACCAAGCCACGCACGCCCTTGCTGCGGATGGCCAGAATCGACACGCCGATTAGCCCCGAGATGATGAATCTACAAGCGGCCAGGTCGTAAATGGTAAAGTCGCCAATCACCAGCGGTGCGACAAAATTCATCGACCATGTCAACGCCGCAAAGAGGGCCGCGGCTATTCCCACGGTTGATGTACTGCTAACGCCAAGTGATGGGTTCATGGGCAAACTCATTCGGAGGTAAGAGATGCGGCGACGGGCTGCTCAAGCGATTTTCTATTGCTTACAGGTGCGCGCTAAAACAGCGATCCTGCTCTTCAATTCGGAAGAGTCCAGATAGCAACCTTGGAAAAAACGGTCACCGCTCGAAGTGTCAAACCCATTCCTGCCGTGCAAAATCCGCCTGTTATTGAAGGCCAGCATTTCACCGGGTTGAAGTTTTATTGTGATGAGGTGATCAGGATGCTCCAGTTGCGCCACAAACAGCCGGATTGCCTCTCGCATCTTTTCCATTCGCGAAGGGGGCACGTCCAGTGGAGCGGAGGTGCTATTGGACCAGTTTATGTACCGGGGTATCTTGTGATGATCACACTCGATCAACGGGTGCCTGGCCGTGTAATCACTATCGGCATCCTGAAAGCGATAAGGTATTGTCTCGGAGCACAGGATGTTGTACGCGTCCGGATGGGATTCTTTAAGCTTGATGGCTACTTTCAGGCCATCTGACAACAGCGACTCCCCACCACTTGCTGAATTAATTCGACAATGAAGCAGCTGAAACCCTGGTGGGAGTTCGTAATGCGGCATGTCCGTGTGCAGGGGTAAGTGGTATGAGGTATAAGCATTGCTATTGGGGTTGGGCTTGGAGCGCACGTCGAAGCTGAATCCAAAGTTGCTAGAACGGATCACTCCGATTTTCTGCCCGAACTTAATGCACGCCCCGTCCTCATTCGGCACCCCGCTGACAACTGACCATCCCATTTCGTGCATATTCGATAGCCATTTGAAGAAGTGTTCTTCGTTGTCCATTAACGACTGCCAGTCTCCGCGCAATGGTTCGCGGCCTTTGCTGATGGGCGTGGCTAAAGTATTTCCCGGCTCTGGGCTTGAGGTGTAACAGTGCGCTCGCAACCAGCCCGGGGTGTAGAGGCTTCGATGGCCAGCGTCGGTCGATTGTTGATTTGCGGTCGGCCAGATTATTGCCAAGGCACCGTGACTATCGAGGCTGACTGATAGTGGTTGTATCGTCACGGGAATGCTGAGCGGATGAATGAGACGCTCCATGGATGTTGGGTGACGCGAAGTAGGGGACGGGCAGTTTTCCCGCAACCAGCCATGATGAAAATAACTAAGATGACCGTCGTACCAGGTCACGGCCACATGGGAGGAACTTACTTCGTACGACTGAATCCGGTCGTGCGAGCCATAGTTTTTCAGGTCTGCCATGGCGTTCTGGTGAAACGCGCCGTCCAGAGGCAAAGCTGCATTTTCTGTTCCGCATTGCTTTGCGATTACTGATTTCATGAGTCACACATCCATTGTGAGAGTAAGAGAACCGTCGCCACGAGTTGATTTTCGAGTAAACCACCCTGAAATGGAATTCCTTCATTTTTCTCAACAGCTGTTCCATAATGGAACAAAAGGAGGGGTGGATGGACCGATATAGCGACATGGCAGTCCTGGTTGCAGTAGTTGACGCACGTGGATTTTCACCTGCAGCTAGGCAACTGAATATGACCCACTCTGCACTCAGCAAGAGGGTGCAGCGCTTGGAGGAACGCTTGGGCGTCCAGTTGCTGCTCCGTACAACGCGGCAGATGAGCCTTACGGAAGCCGGGGAGCTTTACGTTGGCGAAGCACGGGAGATTCTGGAAACCATCAGGGCGCTGGAGTTGTCTGTCGTCTCTGAATCCGAGACGCTTCGCGGGCAATTGAAAATATCCGCTTCCAATGTATTTGGCCGCTATCATGTAGTGCCAATGCTGGTCGATTTCATGAAAGCACACCCTGACATCAAGGTCGATCTGGTATTGACGGATGACTTTGTTGATATTCGAAGAGAAAAAATCGACGTAGCAATACGCCTTGGCGAAATGGGTACTCCCGGGGCGGTCTCATGTGCAGTCGGGGTCAGTGAACGTGTCATCTGCGCCGCTCCAGAATATCTACATCGGTTTGGTCAGCCCTCCAATCTTGCCGATCTGGCAAAGCATATTTGTTTAGGCTTGAACTTTGAAACAAGTTTTAATGATTGGGGTATTTCTCAGTCAACCGGCCGCGCACTCACATTTTCCGACAGGTTTTCATGCAACAGCGTCGAAGCGCTTTATGCGGTGTGCCTAGCGGGTGAAGGGGTATCTCAACTGCCCAAGTATATCGTCAAGGATGATATTAAATCTGGTAGGTTGCATCGGCTGTTCGAGGGGGTATTTACCCCGCCTTCTTCAACTGTTTATGCCGTCCGATCAGAAAGTAATTTCGTGCCGGGGAAAACCAGGGCATTGATTGCTTTTCTTCAAGAGCGGTTTCGGGAATACGAGGACGTTTGAAGCCCGGCCACAAAACACTCAAGGTGAGCGGGTGACCAAACCCGGCCGCTGTGTAAGCGGCGAGGGGAGGTTAGTCACCTGTTCAGAAGGGTGCAAGCGCGGAAATGTAAGGTGTTTATTCGATTATTCATTCCGGGACTCATCCTGCATGGCATCGACATCTAAAGCCTGGGAGATCGACTTCATACCCTCCACAAACGCTTCAGAGAAGTCCCGGGCGGGAATGTACCTGGGTACCACAACCTGAAGGCGTCGAAAATCATCGTGCTCCTGGAGCAATTCAAGATAGCGGCGCAGCCGTTCAGGGGCGGTTGTTTTTCGACTCAGGTGCTTCTTAAGCCGTTCTTCAGCCTGCATGATCTCTTCAGGGGTATCAGTCGTATCTTCAAACTCGAGTGCATGAATCTCTCGAGCAAGGCGCTTTTGCGACCAGCCCAGCCGACTAATCAGCCCGTTAATTTCATTCTGCAACGTCTCTGTTTCTGTCCCCATTTGTCCCTACGCACCTCCGTAATGTTCGAGTCGTCCCAGCGGGGACATCAACCATATAAGGAAACTGAAAATGAGCAAAATGACCAAAGCCGACGCTTCGCGTATTCAATCGGGCGCTGCAGCTACGACCGGTGAAAAAACCGATTCCGACTCTTTTGCGGTTCGAGCCCAGCGCGCCGCCGACAAAAATGTGAATGCTTCGAAGGGTGGCAACGGAAAAAAGTGATCACCCTGGATAGGATGATGATGTCCTAGCCGCCTTGCACTGCCTGGCAGCCGCTGCAAAGGTTGTCAGGTAGTGCGCGCGGTCTTCATTAAAGTCTTTGGTCTTCAAGGTTTTTTGCACTTGCTCCAGCGCGCAGACGCAATCGTCACGCTTGCCCTCATACGCCGATACGGCGATCGGGCGTTCAGACGAGTTCAGGCACATGTCCACGATCGCGTATTCGCTACGTATCGAGTATCGCTCGGGTACAAAATGGTGTCTCACCTGTACCGTACCAACTACGCCTAGGCTGAATGCGACCACTGCAGCGCTGACTGCCTTCTTGACCTTTCGGTATTTGAAGCCCGACATAGGCTTCTGACATTTACTGCATTCTAAAGTCGCTTCGCATCGCAATTGGTTGGCTGTCGAGCAGTGCGGACAATCAATTTCTAACGCTAAGCCCTGTGGCAGATCCATCGATTTACTTCACTCCATATTGGCTTTTCATCATACCGTACACCGGTAAAAGCTCTCTACGGCGAGCACCTGCAGGCGTGTCGTACTGCCGCCCGAATAGACCAAATGGGAAGGCAGCAAGCGGAGTACAGATGTGCTCCATGTGCGATGGGATGTTCAATGCCGACTGCTGTGTAAGCGGCAAGGGGGGAGGTTAGTCGCCTCATTCGGGGAGAGGGGGGGCAAGTCGATCACTTACTACCCACCCTATGCCGCGCATACATCGAAGTAGCTCCCCCAGAACCACCCCGCGCCTGCAACTCAAACGCCTGCGGATAAGCCTTGATCAAGTCACTCAACTTCTTGAACCCATGAGTCCGAGGATCAAACTCCGGCCGCAGCTTGGTGATGTTCGTGCCCAGGGCACCCAACTGCGCCCAGCCATCCTCATCGGCAATGTCATCGAGGATCTTGGTAATGAAACTGATCGGCGCCTTGGGCTTCTTGGGTTTGTCCGCCGCAACCGTCCTGGCTGCATCCGGCACAACGGCTGACTCAACCGATGGTTCTGGGCTCGGCGCTGGCGCCACTTCATCACGCAGCAGCTCGATGTAGATGAACTTGTCGCAAGCCGCCACGAACGGCTTGGGCGTTTTTTCTTCGCCGAAGCCGTACACGGTCAAGCCTTCTTCGCGCAGCCGCGAGGCCAGGCGGGTGAAGTCGCTGTCGCTGGACACCAGGCAGAAGCCGTCGAAGCGCCGGGTGTAGAGCAAGTCCATGGCGTCGATGATGAGCGAGCTGTCGGTGGCGTTCTTGCCCTTGGTGTAGGCGAATTGCTGGATGGGCTGGATGGAATGGTCGAGCAGCACTTTTTTCCAGCCGCCCAGTTGTGGGCCGGTCCAGTCGCCGTAGATGCGTTTGACGCTGGCAACGCCGTATTTGGCGATTTCCTCGAAGAGGCCTTCGACGATGGCGGCTGGGGCGTTGTCGGCGTCGATTAGGACGGCCAGGTGTTTTTGGGCGGTGGTTGCGTGGGTGGCCATTGGGCGTCCTTGATGGCGTGGGGGCTGGGGTTACCTTACACCATGGTGGGTGTGGTGATGCGGTTGGCCAGCGCAGCCTTCGGCAGCGGCTACGGAATTAGGCGCTGGGTGAAATGTTGTTGGTGGTTGCCCAGGTGGTTGTGCAGATTTCGCGTAGCGGCGCATTAAAAGCTCGCTGGCAAGCCAGCTCCCACAGGACGCCAGCCGGCGCGAGATTGCAGAGGTTTGGGTGGAGCAGACCGGAGCCTGGCAACTCGACCCACAACCCAATACGCGATTTAACATAATATACATTATGCGTAGTGTCGTATGCGAAGGTCTGGGTCAGGTGTGGCGCTTTTCAAACGCCGAATCCAGCCCAAACCCACCCTCAGGGATAATCAACACCACCATTCGGAAACCTGCACCGACCAATCCGCTTCAACGCCAATCCCCAACCGCTCAACGCTCCGTGCTTCCGAATCGCCAACAACGTGTAACTCGAACAGCTCGGCTCGAACCTGCACGCATCCCTCAACCGCGCCGGCGCGACACGTTGGTACAGCCGAATGCCGTACACCGATGCACGAACCATCACGCCGGCTTGCGCAACGATATGACGTGGTAGCTCGCCAGCGAGTCTTTCTTCCCGCGCAAGGCGTCGAGGCATCCGGCCTTGACCGCGACGCCAATCGAGTCGATGCGGTAGAACTCCCAGCCTTCGGCCGCGTGTTGGTTGACGACATGCTGCAGGTACAAGGCGGCTTCGTTGCCGCGGTGTTTGCTGGCCTGGACCTGAATGGTCGGCGGCACTTGGACCATCTTGTAGGTGTACATCGCGTTTCCTTGAGTCTGCTGCCTGGTGATAGGTGTCTCGGACGTTAACGAATCCCGTTGATTGAATGCACGCCAGGCGTTGTGTAGTGCTGGGGATTTTCCGATTTGCCGTATCGCGCGGCCGAAGCATGGCCGATGAATGCCGATTTATCGTTGAAATTCAACGCGTTGCAGCATGAAAAGCGCGCTCCTACGCGAAATCCAGGTGTACCCGTAGGGGTAACGGGCACAGATTTCACGTAGGAGCACGCTTAAAGATCGAGAACTTTAGCCAAGGAGCGGTCGTTTGATGTTCAACCAGGTGAAGTGGCCGGTATTGCATCAGGCCGGGCAACCTGATTGATAATGATGTGCGCAATTGCATGAAAGGGTTGTAGGATAGGCACCCTCCTTCCTCAATTCCCCAGCCTCCAGTATTAACTCAACTAAAGAACTATTTAGTTGAGTTATCTTTGCACGTTCGTCTCGCCGTTCGCCTCCCTCACTTGCCAAGCCACCATCCGTTATCCGTCGCTTCGCAAGGCGTGACCATCATTTGATACGTATTACGTATGATCCCAATGCCCGCCTCCGCGCTGGGCCAGGACGCGGCCTGTGGGCCGCTGCTACAGGTCTAGTAACAGTGTGGGGGTTTTCGCGCGTGAACAGCACACCATCATCACGTTGTTGCGCGCCCGCTCGCGGTCTGTCAGTAGCATGTCGCGATGGTCCGGCACGCCATCCAGTACCCGCGTTTCACACATTCCGCACACGCCCTGCTCACAGGACGACGGCACCTCGATGCCGACGTCGCGCAACGCATGCATGATCGAACGATTCGCCGGCACTTCCACCTCCAGGCCGCTGCGGGCGAGGATTACTTTCAGCTCACCGCCCTCGCCCTCTGCCACCGGCAACGGCGCTGCGCTGAAGCGCTCCAGGTGCAGGCGCTGGCCCAGTTCCTGGGCCTGGAAGCGCGCGGTCAGGGCGTCCAGCAATACGCCGGGGCCGCAGCTGTAGGTCTCGGCGCCGGCGGCGGCGCGGGCGGCGATGGCGTCCAGGTCCAGCAGGCCGAACTCGTCGGCCGGGAGGATTTGCACGTGCGCTCCGGCATGGGGCAACAGGCGTTCGAGAAATGCCATGGAGGCCCGCGAGCGCCCGCCGTACACCAGGTGCCACGGCACCCCTGCCCGCTCGGCTGCGAGGATCATCGGCAAGATTGGCGTGATGCCTATGCCACCGGCAACGAACTGGTAGCCGGCCGCCGGCGCCAGGGCGAAGGCGTTGCGCGGCGCACTGATGGCCAGCCGCTGACCCACGCGCAGCTCGTCGTGGATCTCCCGCGAACCACCCCGCCCCTTGTCCTCGCGCAGCACGGCAATGTGCAGGTGGCGTCGGTCCGACGGATCGCCGCACAACGAGTACTGCCGCACGGTGCCCGACGGCAGGCGCACGTCAATGTGCGCCCCCGCCTGCCACTCGGGCACGGAATCTGCGCCCAGCGCCCGCAGTTCCAGGGCCATGACGCCCTCGGCCTCCAGGCGCATGGCGCTGATCAGCATCTCCCGGTCCTGGGCCGGGCGGCTCATGCCGCACCTTCCGGCACCGCGCGGTCGATGAACTCGCGGAACGCGCGGCGGTAGTTGAGGGTGAACAGGTCGGCGGGCACCGAGTGCTCGACGAACACGCCGTCCCAGTCGATTTCCCGCGGGAAGATGCCGGCGGCGATGGGCATGTCTTCCAGGTAGACCATCTCTTCGATGCGCAGGTTTTCCTCGAGGCTGGCGCCCTTGAAGTCGACGGCGTTGGCCACGCCCCAGAAGATTTTCACCTCGTCGTAGGCCACCGGGCACGGGAAGCCGGCGACCACGCGCTTGCCCAGGCGCTCGTAGTCGTAGGTGATGGTGGCCAGGCCCGGGGCGGCGCAGTGGTAATACATCATGCAGTCGCCGTCGTTGGCCCACTCGCCGTCGCCGGCGTCCAGTGGCCGCTCCATGACAATGTCGAGGCCGTCGCGGCGCACCTTCAGCGGTTCCACCACGTGCTTGCTGGGGCCCATGGAGACAAAATGCACGAAGGGGAAATGCGCCACGTCGCGGAAGTTCTCGATGGCCACGGCCACGCCGGTGGGCGAATGCAGCGGCTCGGCGGCCAGCCATTGCAGGTCCACGTCTTTCCACTGCTGGGGATCGTAAAGGTCCTCGACCGGGTCTTCCAGCACCGTCCACACGTGGGCGAAGCGCTCGATGACGCGGTAAGTGGCGATCTTCGCCTGGGGCGGGATCTTGCACTGGTCTTCCAGCGACGGCACGTGGCTGCACTTGCCGTCGGCGGCCGCGAACTGCCAGCCGTGGTACGGGCAGGCAATGTTCTCGCCGTGCACCTGGCCCAGGGCGAAGTCGGCGCCGCGGTGCGGGCAGCGGGCGTCCTGCACCACGGCCTGGCCGGAGGCGGTGCGGTACACCACCAGGCGCTGGCCCAGCAGGGTGGCCGATTGCGGCGTGGTCAGGTCGACGCTGCGGGCCACCGGGAACCACTGGCGGCGCATGGCCGCTTCGGCGCGTTGGCGTTGAGTCATTGTATTGGTCATGTTCGTGTCCTCATCAGGCCTTGCTTAGATACCCACCACCAGCGCACCACCGTTCACCGCCAGCACCTGGCCGGTGATGAACGCCGCCTCGTCACTGGCCAGGAACGCCACGGCGGCGGCGATTTCCTCGGGGTGCACCAGGCGGCCGAGGGGAATGTTGGCTTTTTCGCCTTCCACGTACTCCTCCGGCACCATGCGCGTCAGGATCGCGCCCGGGGTAATGGCGTTGACCAGAATCCCCTGCCCCACGAACTCCTTGGCCATGGTTTTCATCAGGCCCAGCTGCGCGGTCTTCGAGACCATGTAGGCGTAGGAGTGCCCGTCCGGCACCTGGCCCCACTGCGAGTTGATGAAGATCACCCGCGGCGCGCGGCTGTTGCGCAGCGCCGGCAGTGCCGCGCGGGTCAGGTACAGCGGCGCGTGCACGTTGATCGCCAGCAGTTGGTTGAAGTTGGCGTCGTCGGTGGCTTCAAGGCCGGTGAGCGAGTACATCATCCCGGCGTTGTGCACCAGGATGTCCAGCTGGCCGAAGTGCTCCACGGCCTGGGCAATCAAGCGCTCGGCGTTGTCGCGGGTGGTGATGTCGCAGGCCAGGGCGATGGCGGTGCCGCCTGCCTCATTGATCTCGACAGCGGTGGCCTGGGCCACGTCGGCGTCGATGTCGTTGACCACCACCGCGGCGCCACGGGCGGCCAGCAGGCGGGCGTGGGCACGGCCGGCACCGCGGCCGGCGCCGGTGACCAGGGCCACGCGGCCAGTGAACGTCTGCGCCTCGGGGGCCAGTTCCAGCACGGGCTGGGGGGCGAGCTTGGCGGCTTGGGCGGAAACAGTCGCTGTCATTTTATTGTTCTCCAGGTGGCCAGGGCGTCAGGCTTTGTGCGGTTCGGTGATGTAGAGCATGTTGCCGTCTGGGTCGAACATCGGCCGGTAGCGGTAGTGGGTGCCGCTGGGGTGCTGCCAGGCGATGGGCTGGTCGGTCACCCACTGCACCTTGCCGTCCAGGTAGGCGATGGCCTCGTCCAGGTTTTCCACCTCGAAGGCGAAGGAGTCGAAGCCGGGCTGGTCTTCCACGTTCACGGCGGTGCGGCGGGCCACGCGGGCCGGGTTATCGGTGTGGAACAGGTACAGGGTCAGGTTGCCGGTCTCGATGGCGGCCCAGCGTTCCTCGGCCACGTACGGCAGGAAGAAGCCCAGGCCCAGGGTGCCGTGGTAGAAGTCCACCAGGCGCTGTACGTCGTGGGTGAGGATGTCCATGTTGTCGATGCGTTTGAGCTTGAGCATGCGTGGTTCTCCGTTGGGTATCGGTCAGGAATGGTTGACGTGGGCGCAGGGCCCGCCCGCCAGGGCTTGCAGGGTGCCGGCCGGCACGTCGAGCACCACCGTGACCAGGGTCTGGTACTGGTCGGCGCTGCTGGCCGGGTCCGGGTGGCAGCACACGGCACCGGTGCTGCCCAGGTGGCTGTTCATGGCGGCGATGATCTGGCCGGCGGCAAGGTCGCGGCGGTTGGCCAGGCGCCGGGTGAGCAGGTCGTGGCGCACCAGGGTGTCGGGGTACGTGGCCCACTCGGTGTCGCCGGCCTTGGCGCGGCCATCGAGGAAATGGTTGGTGTGCACCAGCAGGCCGTCGGCGCCGGGGAACACGAAGGCCGGGCCTTCGGGGTACAGCTCCACCGACACCGCGCTGCTCTCCCCGCCCTTGGCGGTGACCACGGTCAGCACGCTGGACGCCGAGAAGCGGGTAGCGGCCAGCAGCTGCAGGGCGTCGTTGAAATCGGCGGTGCTGTCCAGCAGCCAGCGCGACGCCACGTGCACCGGCACACCGATGCCTTGGCCGTCGGTGGCGTGGTGAAGAATGTTGAAGTGCACGCCCAGGCCTTGCCGGTTGACGCCGATCTTGCCGACGATGCCGTACTCGGTCACCGTGGTGGTCATGCGCCCATCGCCATGGGGGATCTCCCACACCAGCCACTGCGGGGCGAATTGCGCGTACCAGTCCCAGGTCTGTACCGAGATGGGGATGGGCGACTGCGGGTCGAGATGGACGACGGTGGAGCACTCGCCACGCAACGTGGCACCGGCGTAGGCAAGGATCTCGGTGCGGGCGTTGATGGCGCCCAGCTCGCGAGGGTCCAGCCCTGCCCCTTCGGCCATGCCGAGGATTTCGGCGTGCAGCGGTGGTGCGAAGGCGGCGATTTTCGCCAGCGCCTGGGCGCCCAGGCCCAGCAGGTCCACGGGGCGTTGCGCGGTGCGCTCGAACAGGCCGCGATAGGCCTGCACCGATGCCTTGATCTGCGCGGCGTGGCATTCGCCGAACTCGCGGCCACGGCCATGGGGATCGCTGACGGTGGAACGGAAGACGTAGGTCATCGTGCGCGCTCCAGCTGCGGCGCCACCTGGGCGGCGACTTCATCCAGGCGTGCGAACCACACGTCGCCGTCGCTGACCAGGCGCTCGACGAAGCGCTCCAGCTGTTCGAAGCGGGCGGCGCGGCCGATCACTTCCGGGTGCATGGTGAAGGTGGTGTGACGGCCGTCGCGGCGCGCCGACTCGTACTCGGCCAGCCACACGTCGGTGAGGGTGCGCGGGTGGGTGAAGTTGCCGCCGTTGTCGATGCCCCAGCCGAACATCGGCCAGTCGTCCAGCGACCAGTGCACCGGCAGCTCGAGGATTTGCTGGCCGTTGCAGCGCTCGAAGTACGGGCGGTCGTCGCCCATGCAGCTGGAGTCGTACTGGAAGCCGTGCTCGACGATCATCGCGAAGGTCTCGGGGGTCAGTTCCCACGACGACGAGCGATAGCCGGCGGGCTTCGGTGCGCCAGCGCGTTGCAGGGCTTCCAGACCACGGTGCATTTCGTCCTGCTGCTCCTGCACGG
Organism: Pseudomonas imperatae; assembly: GCF_057128625.1. Lineage (NCBI taxonomy): Bacteria > Pseudomonadati > Pseudomonadota > Gammaproteobacteria > Pseudomonadales > Pseudomonadaceae > Pseudomonas > Pseudomonas imperatae. The sequence continues at coordinate 56,627 of NZ_JBSKHP010000006.1, forward strand.
ACACCTTGTCGCTGCGCAGGTGCAGGTGGCCGTGGTGGCCCACTTCGTGGCCGGCCTTGAGCAACTGCTCGACCAGGCCGGGGTGGCTGTCGGCGGTGTGGCCGGGCACGAAGAACGAAGCCTTGAGGTGGTGGCGCGCCAGCAGCTCGAGGATGCGCGGCACGCCACGGGTCACGCCGAAGCGCCCTTCGGACAGCGCGGTCAGGCGCCGCGCAAAGCTGGGGCTGTCGCCCAGCAGGCCGGCCTCGGCGTCGACGTCGAAGGTCAGGGACACAGCCACGGGGCTGCGGTTCGGCCACACGGGGCCGAATGAGTGATCAATGCTCATGGCGAAGTTCCTTGAAGAAAAGTGTTCCCGTAGCCGCTGCCGAAGGCTGCGCTGGCCAGGGAGTTCAACCGGGATGTCTGCGTTGCAATGTGGGCCAGCGCAGCCTGGCGGCAGCGGCTACGTGCGCAGGGGCACGGCCGGAGGCTGCTTGCGGTCCTGCCACTGGCGCCAGCGGTACATGACCTGGGAAACCGCCAGCACCGCGATGGCGATGGCCACTTCCTTGTAGCCGCCGTAGCCGGTGATGGCGCTGCTGGTGATGCCCACCAGCAGAATCAGCCCGTCGAACAGCGCCAGCGCCGCGGCGATGCCGAGCCAGCGTCGTGGCAGGCGAATCGGCCGTGGCGTGTCGGGTTGATCCTTGCGCAGCACCACGAAACCGGCCACCGCCAGCAGGTGCGCCAGCACGTAGCCGACATTGCCCGCCACGATCACTGCCAGCGCGTTGCCCACGAACAGCACCAGCGCCACGTTGATCAACAGCTGCACGGTCACCGCCCGGGCCGGCACGCCATTGCGATTGAGCACGCCGAACTGGCGCACGGTGAGGCCGTCGCGCGAGCTTTGGTACAGCGCCCGCGCCGCGTCCGCCGTACCCATCACCGAGAGCACCAGGATACCGGCGATCAGCACCAGGGTGATGCCCGCCGCCCCGCCGCCCAGCAACGCCACGGCGCCGGCTTGCAGGAAACCGTTGGGCTGGTTGGCCAGGGTCTGTTCGCCCAGCAGGCCGGCCAGGCCCAGGGGCGTGAGGGTGAACACCAGCAGCAGGATCATCGCCGACACGCGCAGGGCCTTGCGGGTGTCGCGCACGGTGTCGCGGTACTCGGGAATGAACGACGCCGCCGCCTCCACCGCGTACGCCGACCAAGCCATCACGAACAGCCACGCCAGCACCGTGCGCACGCCTTCCAGGCCAGCGGGAATGCGCCAGGTGAAGCTGGCGCTGCTCCACAGGTGCGAGGCGAAGGCGCCGCTGCCGAAGATCACCACCGGGATCATCAACAGCACCCCCGCCAGGGTGATGAGGATCATGGTGAAGCGCAGCTCGATCATGCTCAGCGCCCACGACAGCAGCGCCACGCCCAAAGCGATCAGCTTGGGCAGGTCCAGCTGTACCAGGCCCAGGTCGAGGCTATAGGTTGCGTTTGGCCAGAACTGCTCGGTGAGGATCTGCGCCACTGCCAGGCCCCAGATGGCCGGCGCCGTGGCCCAGGCGAACCAGTAGGCGTAGGTGGCCAGCGGGCCCAGGGCCGGTGCACGGCGGCTCCAAGCCTCGTTGGCGTACAGGGCGATGCCGCCGGACTTGTGGCTGAACATGGCGCCCATTTCCGAGTACACCCAGTTATGCAGGGCGGCCACCGCGGCAATGGTGGCCCACAGCGCCACCGCCGCCCAGGCGCCGATGGCGCCCATGGAATAGCCCAGGCCCACGAACAGCGCCGCGGGCAGGCTGAGGGTGATGGCGACGCCATCCCACCAGCGAATCGTCTTCTCGAAACCTTGCTGCGGCGCGTGGCCGTCGGTGCTCTCGTGCATGGTGTTTAACCCTCATTCGCTATTTTTGTAACAGCTTGTGATGGGTCAATAATAATCATCTTTTCTGCGCATTAGCACGGTTTTATTGCCACAAAACTGCGCAATGCGCAGATTATGTCGCGCATAGATACGCAATAATTCCATTGATTATAGCTGCACCAATACGGCGCGCAGGCCGCAGACGGCTTGCAGCGGACAGGTGGGGGCGCGGTGCCCCAGGTCGGGGCACCGATGCGTGTCGCAATCAGATAAATGAAATATTGCGCAATGCGCGTAAAAAGCCGTGCCGTTATGCGCAGAAGCCAGGTCGGAGGTTACAGCTCGATCTCGGAGGCGGGAATGGTGAAGCGGATCTTGTGCACCTTCACTTCCTGCATCAGCCGCACCTCCTCTACCCCCGGCAAGGCGCGAATGCGCTGCTTCAGCGCCCACAGCGCGTCGTTGTCGCGGCACAGCACCTGCACGCAGATGTCGGCGGTGCCCATGGTGGTGGACAGGTAGCTGACTTCTGTCCAGCGCCCCAGGGTGTCCACCACCCGTTCGTGATCCTGCGGTGCGACGTTGACGAACATCAGCGCCAGCTTGGCGTCGCCCAGCTTGGCCGGGTTGGTGAACGCCAGGATCTGCAGGATGCCCTGGTCCTGCAGGCGCTTGACCCGGGTGCGCACGGTGGCTTCGGGCACCGACAGGTTGCGGGCCACTTCACGGAACGGACGACGACCGTCTTCCTGCAACTCGCGGACGATGTCCGAGTCGAGGGCGTCGAGTTTTGACATCGGCATAATGGGGTCTCAAAGGCTGCGTACGGGGAACCGATCTGCAGGCTATCAGACTGCATGGGGCGCCGAAACGCCCCATTCACCCTTACTGCGCCTTCAAGGTCAGGACACTGAAGGTGTCCGGGTGGAACTGCGGGTCAGGCTTGGGCACCGCCGTGGTGGGCGCCGGTTGGGTGAAGTCCATCGCCAGCAGGTAGACGCTGGCCCTGGCAGCGTCGAACACCATGTTGTGCGCCCACGGCCGCGTGCCCAGGCTGCCCAGCAGGCGGAAGCTGCCATCGGCGGCCTTGCCCACCACGCCCAGGCTGGCGTCGGCGCCGCTGGGAATCAGCAGTTGCCGGCGGGCGGCATCGAACGCCATGGCGTTGACCGCACGGCCGATGGGCAGCGTCTGCAACGGCGCGCCGCTGGCCAGGTCAGCGATCACCAGCTGCGGCTGGCCACCGCGGCAGGCGATGAACAGCCGACCGCCCTGCTCGTCCGCCGCCAGCGCGCTGGGTTGATGGCAACCGGGGAAGCTGAGCAAGCGCTGTTGCGCCAGCAGCGGGCCACTGAGCACGGCGACCTGGTCCTCGTCGCGCAGCGGCACGATGAAGCGGCCATCGCTGAGCCCGATGGGACCGTCGAGCTTGCGCGCGGCAATATCGCGTTGGCCCACCAGCCGGTCGGTAGCCGGGTCCAGCAGGTACAGCGTCGAGTGGTCGCCGCGACGCCCGCTGGTGATGATCACCCGGTCACTGTGCGCGTCATACAGCAGGTTGTTGAGATTGCCGCTGTCCACCGGCAGGCGCTGCAGCACCTTCAGCTGCGCAAGGTCGAGGATGCCCAGGGTGCCGTCCATGTTGGCCACGTAGGCGCGGTTGTGCCCGGGCACGAACGCCACGGCGTTGGCGCCGTTGGTGTTGGCCAGGGTCGGCAGCGCCTGCTGCTTGTCGACGTCGAACGGTGTCAGGCCGTTCTCGCGCCGGGCAATCAGCAGCAGCGGCCGGGCCGGGTCCAGCGCGGCGAAGCCCCAGCTGTGGCCGCTGCCGGGCAAGGTGCGCACGGCGCTGGTGCGGTACAGCAGGCCATCGTCGGCCTGGGCCTGGGTGCCCAGCAACGCCAGGGCCAGGGCCATCGCTTGCAATGTGCGCATGGCTTAGAACTCCAGGGTCGAGGACAGGATGAACTGACGCACATCGCCCATGGAGATGAAGTACTGGTTGACGCTGGAGGTGTAGTAGGTGCGGTCGAACAGGTTCTTGACGTTCAGCGACAGGTTCACCTTGTGGCCGTCCAGGTGCGTGTCGTACGAGGCGAAGGCATCCACCGTGGTGTAGGCCGGCAGGTAGAAACTGTTGGCCGAGTCCCCCGGGCGTTCGCCCACGTAGTGCGCGCCGCTGCCGACCCGCAGGCGGTCGCCGCCAAAGATGTTGCCGAAGTCGTACACCGCAGACAACGAGGCGGTCTGGCGTGCGGTGTTCCACAGGCGGTTGCCCTCGTACAGCTGGTCCTTGGTGGTGATGGCGTCCAGGTAGGCGTAGCTGCCGATCAGGCTCCAGGCGTCGGTGATCTCGCCGCTCACGTCCAGCTCCACGCCGCGCGAACGGGCGGCGCCGCTGGTGCGCCAGTCGGTGGTGGCGGTGGCGCTGTTGTACTGCGAGACCAGCACGTTCTTCTTGTCGATGTCGAACAGCGCCAGGGTGCCGGTGATGCGCCCCGGGATCTCCAGCTTGGCGCCGATCTCATAGGACTTGGCGTGCTCGGGCAGCACCGAGGAATCGATGGTCACGCCGCTGGACAGCTGGGCGATGCTGGAGGTGGGCTTCAGCGACTCGGTGTAGCTGCCGTAGAACGACAGCATGTCGTTGTACTGGTACACCAGGCCGGCGCGGGGCAGGAATTTCTGGCCGTTGATGTCGGTGTTGGCCTTGAACGGGCGGCCCTTGCCGGCCAGTTGGTCGTACATCTGGTAGCGGCCACCGAGCACCAGGGTCCACTGGTCGGTGAGGTGCACGGCGTCCTGCAGGAACAGCGACTGGGCGCGCAGCTTGTCGGTCTGGTCGCTGTCGCTGGCCGACACGGTGGAAGACGGGCTCAGCTGGCCATACACCGGGTCGTAGACGTTGAAGCCGCTGGTGGGCGTCTCGCGCAGCAGGTCGGCGCGGTAGATCTTGCGCTTCTCGTTGTCGGCGCCGAACTGCAGGTCGTTCTGCAAACCGGCCACGCCAACGCTGCCTTCCATCGAGGCAATCACGTAGCTGTCGGTGCTCACCGCGCCGTGGGTGGCGTCGTTGCTGCGGGTGGCGGTGCCGTCGGCGGCGATCTTGGAGATGCGCAGCTGGTTGGCGTCGTAGGTCTCGCGGTTCCAGCTGTAGCCCAGGTGGCCCTTCCAGTTGTCGTCGAACTGGTGGTCGATCAGCAGCTGGGTCAGGTCCGAGCGGCCTTCCATGGTGTTGAACTTGTCGTCCAGGCGCTCGGTGCGCGGGATGTCGAGGATCTTGCCGTTGCTGCCCAGCGCCGTGCCGCGGTCGAAGGGCGTCAGGTACTCGCGGTGCTCGTAGGACAACACCGCCTGGGTGTCGTCGCCGTACCAGGCCAGCGACGGCGCCACCAGGGATTCGCGGTGGGTGCCGAAGTTGCGCCAGTAGTCCTCGTCCTCGTAGTCCACCACCAGGCGGTAGGCCAGCGGCGTGTCGCCGATCGGCCCGGTGCTGTCCAGGGTGCCGCCGCTGCCGTCACGGCCGTGGGCGTAGCCCGAGGCGCGCGCGGTGATGGTGTTGTAGGCCTGCAGCGACGGCCGCTTGCTGACCACGTTGACCACCCCGCCGGGGTCCATGATGCCGTACAGCAGCGACGACGGGCCCTTGAGCACCTCGACGCTGTCGGCGGCGGCGTTGTAGCCGCGGCCCTGCACCAGCGGCATGCCGTTGTGCATGATCGAACCGTCGCGGTTGCCACCGAAGCCGCGCTTCATGATGGTGTCCTGGGTGGACGCCAGGGTGTTGCCCTGGGTGATGCCGCTGACGTTGGCCAGGGCGTCGTCGAGGTTGCGCGGCTTCTGGTCGCGCAGCACTTGGCTGGTGACCACGTTCACCACCTGCGGGGTGTTCAGCGTGGGTTTGTCGCTGTGCAGGATGGAGCTCGAGGTCGGCGGCGCCGGCTGGTAGCTGGTGTTGATGTCGGTGCTGGAGTCGATCTCGGTGGCGCCCAGCTGCAGGTCGCCGCTGGCCACCAGCACGTAGGCGCCATTGGCCTGCTTCTGCGCGGTCAGCCCGGCGCCGCCGAGCAGCACGGCCAGGGCGCCGTCGACGCTGTAGTCGCCTTCCAGGGTCGGCCCGGTGCGGCCATCGGTGAGCTGGGCGTTGCCGGCCAGCTCGATGCCGGCCTGCTGGGCGAAGCGCGCCAGTTGCAGGGTGAGGTTGCCTGCGGGCACGTGGAACGTCTGCACCCCCTGGGCGGCCTGGGCGCTGGCCATGCCCAGGGCGGCCACGCTGCCGAACGCCAGGGGAATGACCATGGCCAGGGGCGAAAGGTTGAATCGACGGGTGCGTTTTTGGATCGAAGACATGGGGCCGGTTCCGCAACGTTGGGTAGGTGAAATGGCGTGCTTTCCCTGACACCGAACGAGGCCCTCGAAAAGGGAACCGCGTGTTGAAAAAAAGTTTTCCCAGGCGCGCCCGTGGCTCAGGCGCGCGCCTCCAGGCTGACCCACCAGGGCAGCACGCGGCTGACCCGCACCGGCAAGGCGCTGGCCAGCGACGCCAGCGCACGGTCGGTATCACGAATGGAAAACGTCCCCACCACCGGCAGCTGCGCCACCCGTGGGTCGCAACCCAGGTAGCCATGGCGGTAGCGCGCCAGCTCTGCCACCACCTGCCCCAGCGGCGTGCCGTCGGCCACCATCACCCCGTTGACCCAGGCGCGGTGTGCCTCGTTGGCCGGCAGCAGTGGCCCCAGGCCCTGATGGCCGACGCGCAACTGCTGGCCCTGTTGCACGCGCTGGCTGCGGCCATTGCAGGCCACCTCTACCACGCCGGCGTACACGTCCAGGCACAGGCCGGCTTCGGCCAGGCGCAGGTTGAACAGCGCCTGCTGCGAGGTCAGTTCGGCCACCGGCGTGGTGATGCGGAAGGTGGCGCCCCGGCGCTGTTGGTCATCCAGCAGGATCTCGCCGCTGATCAGCTTGAGGCCGCCGTCGTGCTGCAGGTCCACGGCGCTCAGGGTGTTCAGCCACAGCTGCCCTCCCCCGGCCAGCGCCACGTGGCGGTGCTCGCCCGTGCGGGTAGCGTAATCGGCGAACCAACCGCTGCCGCCCGCGTCCAGCGTGCGCCAGCCCAGCCAGGACGCCAGCCCCAGGCCACCCAGCGACAGCAGCGTGCGCCGCCGGCTGATGCCGGCGCTGCCACCTGCCCGCAGCGCCGCCAGGGCGCCGTGTTTCTCGGCGCTGTCGCCGAACTGGCCAAAGCGCCCGCCCACCCGTTCCACCAGGCTCCAGGCGTGGCGGTGCTCGGGGTGCTGGTCATGCCAGTGGCGCCATTTGGCCTGGTCCTGCTCGCTGGCCCGTTCCGAGCGCAGCAAGGCGTACCAGGCGGCGGCCTGCTGCAGCACCTGGTGCTGGGAATGGCTCATGGCGCCAGGCCCGCTTCCAGCAGCAGGCACTGGAACATCGCCTGGGCCATGTACTTCTTCACCATGCGCTCCGACACCTGCACCCGCGCGGCAATCTCGCGGTAGCCCAGGCCATACAGCTGGGCCAGCAGGAACGCCTCGCGCGCCTTGCCCGGCAGGCGCCGCAGCATGGCGTCGATCTCCTCCAGCGCTTCCAGCACCAGCGCGCGGTACTCCAGCGACGGCTCGACGAACTCCGGCTGCGCCGCCAGCGCCTCCAGCCACGCCCGTTCGATGCGCTGGCGTCGCCACTGGTCGATGCACAAGCCCCGCGCCACCGTGCACAGGAACGCCCGGGCATCGCCGCTGCCGGCGAACTGGCGCGGCTTGAGCAGCAGGCGCACGAAGGTGTCGTGGGTCAGGTCGGCGACGTCCGCGGCGTTGAAGGAATGGCCGAAACGCCGGCTCAGCCAGTGCTGCAGCCACCCGCCATGATCGACATAGAGGTGGCCGACGTCAGCGGCAGACGGGGCGCAAGGGCTTGGCGTGGACAAGGGCGGATCAACCAGGGGTGCGAATGAAGGTGCGGATAATAACCACTCTCATAAAAGCTGTCGATGGCCGCTCCCTCGTCTGCCTTACAGCACATTGAAATCATACTGAAGGTTCATCTTCACATCGAAGTAATCCAGGCGATTGCCCAGTGAACTGCCGTCACGCTGCTCGCGCGCCACATTCAAAACCAGCAGCGACCGGAAGCCCTTCAAGAAGCCGTCTTGTGGCGTGTACCCCAGATAGAGGTCGGTGGCGAGACCGCGGATCTTCACCTCGCGGTGATAGTTCTCGTAACCGTTGGTAGCCAGCTCCGCCACTCCGAAGAACGTGTCGTGGGGCAGGTTCCAACTATGGCCGACCTGCGCGGACCACATGTCGCTGTAGTTGCGATCGATGCTCAAGTCAAAGGTGTAACTGACATCTGTGTCGACGCCGGCCAGCCAGTTCAGCATGTGCCCGGTTTTGTTGACTGCCACGGAAGTGGAGCCGGCCGGGTTGATGTAGCTCAGCTTGCCGCCCACGATATAGGTGTGATCCGAGCCATCATAGCCAGTCGCGGTGCCATTGAGCCGGGCGTAGAACGCCACCCACTCCGGCTTGATGTAGCTGCGCCCATCCGCACTCATGGGGTAGCGCTGCGAGGCTCGGGTCATCAGGAGGGTCGCAACGTCGTCCTGCCAGCTGGCGCTGTAGGCATAGGTGTCAAGGTTGGCGTGGTAGACCGTGGAAACCAGGTACTGGGGCCGCAACGTGTCGTAGGTATAGGTGGCGGGATTGATGGGGCCGGCCTTGTGCACCCCAACGGCCACATCCGGGTAGTTGTAGACGCCCACGCGGTACATGCCGTAGATATCCAGGGTGGGCCGCGGGCTGTACTTGAGCAGCGCCCCGTCCGACATCGACGGCTGAGTGCGTTGCGAAGACGAGTTGATCAGCGGAATGTCATCCTGGCCGCTGTAGGCAGAGTCAGTGACCATGCGGCCAATTTTCACCCGCAGCTTATCCGACAGCTTGAGCTTCAGCGCGGCGGTATAGAGGCTGAAGTCATCATGGTCATTGAGGTACCAGCGTGTACTCCAGCCTTTGTGGTCGCCCAGCTTCTCAGTGTAGAAGGCCCCAACATCAACCCCCACCACGTCGTTGATGAACGGGCTGTTGTATTCCAGGGCCGCACCCTGCACCCAGGCGTAGATGTCATGCCCGGAACCGGCGCTGGGCTTGTCAGCCCGCCTTAGCTCGTTCCTCAGGCGCAGCCGCAAGGCATCGTCCTGCTCGTAGAAATCATCGGCAACGGCCTGCCCGGCCAAGCCCGTGAGCAATGAAACAAGGCAGCCAGCAGCAATAAGTGTGTGGTTAATCATCTAGGAGCCCGCTTCTTGTTGGAGTTATTGGACAAAACTTTTATTGACGGCAAACACCCTCCCGTCAGGCGCCAGGCAGTCATGCCTCTGCCATATGGAGCCATTTCAACTATCAAGGCACTTCGATAAATCGAATAGGTAAGGGTGAGCGCTCGCAACGAATAAGGCAGCCATCGCTCTACTCATCATACAAGACCGATGCAATTTGCCTAGTTCGCCGGGGACCAGCGTCCATCTTTTCAGGCGATACCAGCCATCGTGTTACTCCATACCTGCAGCGCGAGCCGTGTAGCCCGCCCTAGCGAACAATGTGGCGTTGCGGGTCTAACGCCAAAGGCATGGTTTACTTGTATGATGAGGTGAGTTACAAGCAACTGTCACACATGCCATCGCTATTCCAACTGGCAGATTCAAACTTCAAAGACACTCAAAAGAGTCACGTATCTATTCAAATAACAACAGGAAGAAGTTGATGAAACAGGGAACAAGTGCAATGACAAAAATAGTTGCCCTGGCCGCACTGGGAATTCAGCCAGGCCTTGCGCTGTGCGCAAACCTTGGGCCTGCCCTGTCGCCGGCAGCGTTCGTGCAAACCGGCACGGTTGATGAGCGCTTCCAGTCCTACAACGTGGAAATGCTGGAAGTGACCGGGGGCAGGTTCTGGAAGCCCTATGCCGACTTGCCGGCAGCACCTTCTCCCGTCGACGCCAAGCCCGTAGGGATGAACCCTGCGATGTTTGCGTACCGCGCGCCACTGGACCTCAGCCAACGCCGCCTGCGGACATTAGCGGCTGCGTTGTCGCCAGCCTACGTGAGGGTCAGTGGCACCTGGGCCAACTCCACCTACTTTGCCGACACCGATGACGCACCGGCCACCCCGCCGACCGGCTTCGCGGGGGTACTGACCCGCCAGCAGTGGAGTGGGCTGGTGGCGTTTTCCAACTCAGTGGGCGCGCCCATCATCACCTCCTTTGCCACCAGCGCCGGTACCCGTGACAGCAGCGGTACCTGGACTACCGACCAGGCCCGGCGCTTGCTGACCTACACCCGGTCCATCGGCGGCAACATCGCTGCCGCCGAATACATGAACGAGCCAAATATCGCGGCAATCGGCGGTGCGCCAAAAGGGTACAGCGCCGCTGACTATGGCCGCGACTTCAAGGTATTTCAGGCGTTCAGCCGCAAGGAGGCACCGGGTATGCTGATCCTGGGGCCCGGTTCGGTGGGCGAGAACGACACGGCGTGGGGCATGGCCAAGGCCGGAATGCCCATGATTGCCACGCAGGACTTACTCGCTGCCGCAGGCAAAGGCGTCGACCGTTTTTCCTACCACCACTACTACGGTGTGTCCCAGCGCTGCGCCCCGTTGAACCAGACCACCGAGCAGGCGGCGTTGTCGGAAGAATGGCTGGCGCGCACCGACGTGACATTGGCGTTCTACCGCCAACAGCGCGACAGGTTCGAACCCGGCAAACCACTCTGGCTCACGGAAACCGGCGACGCTGCCTGCGGCGGCAACCCATGGGCGAACACATTCAGGGACACCTTCCGCTACCTTGACCAACTTGGCCGCCTCGCCCGCCAAGGGGTCAAGGTGGTGGCGCACAATACCCTGGTCGCCAGTGACTACGGTTTGCTGGATGAGGCTTCACTCGCGCCCAAGCCCAATTACTGGGGCGCCCTGCTGTGGCACCGGCTGATGGGCACGGTGGTGCTCGACCCTGGCATCCAGCGCCGCGAAGGCTTGCATGCCTACGCCCACTGCATGCGCGGCGCGCCAGGCGGTGTGGTGCTGATGGTCATCAACAATGACGAGGCTCATACAAGCCATGTGCGCCTGGCGCAACCCGCCCAGCGTTACACACTGGCAGGCCATGGCCGCGATCTCTCGCTCAATGGCAAGGTGCTGCAGCTTTCCGACGACGACCAGTTGCCGGTGCTGCAGGGGGTGGAAACCGGGGCCGAAGACGTAGTGTTCAAACCTGCCACCATCACCTTCCTGGCGATGCCTGGGGCGGGCAACAAAGCCTGCCGGTGAATAACCCCAGCCTTGGCTCAAGGCATGGGCTAAAACCTGAACTCCCCGGCGGGGCATGGTGACTAACCTGCTGTGCCCCTAAACCGAGGAAACCCCATGCCCAGCAAAAAAGTCGCCGACGTGGTCATCGAAACACTCCAGGCCGCCGGGGTCCGCCATTGTTACGGGATTGTCGGCGACACACTCAACCACGTCACCGATGCCATTCACCGCAGCGACATCCAGTGGGTGCACATGCGCCACGAGGAGGTCGCCGCCTTCGCCGCCGGCGCCGAGTCGTTCATCAGCGGGCGGCTCACCGCCTGCGCCGGTTCGTGCGGGCCTGGTGGGCTGCATTTCATCAACGGCGTGTTCGAGGCCCAGCGCAACGGCGCGCCGATGGTGCTGATCGCCAGCCAGGTGATCACCAGCGAACTGGGCATGGACTTTCCCCAGGAGGTGGACTTCAAGGCCATCTATGGCCCCTGCACGGTGTTCTGCGAGCAGGTCTACACGCCTGGCCAGGCACGGCGGGTCACCGCCCTCGCCGCCCAGACCGCGCTGAACGAAGGCGGCGTGGCGGTGATCATCCTGCCGTCGGACATCAGCATGGCCGAGGTCAAGGATGACCTGCCCTTCGCCGCGCACCACCCCCGCCCGCAGAGCCAGCCCAACCCCGACGAGCTGGCGCAGGTGGCGGCGTTGCTGGCCGCCGGCAAGAAGGTCTCCATCTATGCCGGGTTCGGCTGCGCCGGTGCCCACGACGAGCTGCTGGAGCTGGCGCGGCTGCTCAAGGCGCCCATTGCCCACACCTCGCGGGCCAAGGATTTCGTCGAGTACGACAACCCCTACAACATGGGCATGACCGGCGTGTTCGGCGTCGAGTCGGGCTACCACGCCATGATGGAGTGCGACACGCTGCTGTTGCTGGGCGCCGACTTTGCCTGGAAGCAGTTCTACCCGCAGAAGGCCAAGGTCATCCAGGTGGACCGCAAGGGCGCGCACCTGGGCCGCCGCCACCCGGTGGACCTGGGCGTGGTGGGCGATGTGCTGCCGACGCTGCGCGCGCTGCTGCCGCTTATCGAGGAAAAAACCACCGTGGCCTGGCTGGAGGAATGCCTCAAGCATCGCCAGGACACTTTGAAGACCTTGGCCCACGACCAGCGCCACACCGACGGCGAACTGATTCACCCGCAGTACCTGACCCACCTGTTGGACACGCACGCCAGCAGCGACGCGCTGTTCACCGCCGACGGCGGCTCGCCCATGGTGTGGGTGCTGCGCCATATCAACGTCAACGGCGCCCGGCGCACGCTCACCAGCCTGCGCCACGGCACCATGGCCAACGCCATGCCCCAGGCGCTGGGCCTGCAGAAGGCCTACCCGGACCGCCAGGTCATCTCGCTGTCGGGCGATGGCGGCCTGGCCATGCTGCTGGGGGATCTGCTCACTGCGGTGCAGGAAAAGCTACCCATCAAGGTGGTGGTGTACAACAACGCCTCGCTGAACTTCGTGCAGATCGAGCAGAAGGTCGAGGGCCTGCTGGACAACTACACCGACCTGCACAACCCGGACTTTGCCGAAGTGGCGCGGGCCATGGGGCTGTGGGGGCGGCAGGTCAGCGAGGGCGCCGAGCTCGAGGAGGCCGTGCAGGCATTCCTGGCCCAGCCAGGGCCGGCGCTGCTGGACGTCAAGGTCAACCCCGAGGAGCTGGTGATGCCGGCCAAGGTCGAGTTCGCCCAGGTGGCCGGCATGGCGCTGTACTCGGCCAAGGCGGTGCTGGGCGGGCGTGGCGGGGATGTGAAAGACCTGCTGGTGAACAACTTCCTCAAGTGAGGGCCGTCAGCCCAGCAGCATCGCGATCACCGGTGCCAGCACCACGGTCAGCACGCCGCTGAAGATCATCGTCAGGCTGGCCACCGCGCCCTCCTCCGGGCCCACGGCGCGGGCGATGCTCAAGCCAAAGCCATGGGCCGCCGCGCCAAACGGCGCGCCCCTGGCCACCCGCGAGCGCAGCGGCAGCAGCGTCAGGATCACCTCACCCAGCACAATCCCGAACAGCCCGGTGATGATCACGAACAGCCCGGTCAGCTGCGCCGTGCCGCCCAGGTGCGCCGAGGCCTCTACCGCAAACGGCGTGGACACCGAGCGGGCCAGCAGGCTGCGGGCGATGTGGCTGTCGATGTGCAGCGCCTTGACCAGCAGTTCAGTGGTGGCGATGGACACCACGATGCCCGCTACGCTGCCCAGGCACAGGGCCAGCCAGTATTTCTGGATCAGCCGCCGTTGCTGGTAGATCGGCAAGGCGAAGGCCACGGTGGCCGGGCCCAGCAGCCACACCAGCCAATGGGCGTCCTGGAAGTACAGCGGGTACGGCGTGGCGGTGACCTGCACCAGCACGATCAACAGCAGCGAGGTGACGATGGCGGGCATCAGCCACACGCGCTTGTAGCGCTTGTAGACGGCCTGGTTGGCGTAGAACAACCCCACGGTCACCAGCAGGAACAGCAGCGAGATCAGCGACGCGCTCATTGTGCCAACTCCTGTGGGCCGGCCACCGGGCGCTTGCCGCGCTGTGCGGTCAGGCGCTGCAACTGGCGCTTGCGGGTCCAGGCGCACAGCCACTCGACGGTGAAGGCCGTGGTCACCAGCACCGAGACGAAGCCCACGCCGATGGCGACCATCAGCTTCAGGCCTTCGCTTTCGAACAGGCTGGTGTACTGCACCACCGACACCACCAGTGGAATGAAGTACAGCAGCATGTTGGCCAGCAACAGCTCGCCGCCCTGCTCGAACAGGGTCGGCTTGACCACCCCGCTCAGCAGCAGCGCCACCAGCACCAGCAGCCCGAGGATGCCGCCGGAAATGGGCAGGTGCGCCAGTGTGGCAACGCGGTCGGCCAGGGACCAGACCAGTATCAGCAGCAGGATCTGGCCGATGATTTGCAGCCAGCGCAGCGCGGTCCGCGAGGGACGTGAGGGAGTAAGGGGGCGGGTCGACATGAGGCGTTCCAGGGTGCAATGAACCAGGTGAAGTGACGCCATGCTAGCCAGTTGACCTTGAAAGATATAATGAATTAACTTCATCAAAATCATGCCAATCTGGAATGCACCATGGACATCCGTGCCCTGCGCTATTACGTGGAAGTGGTCGACCAGCAGAGCTTCACCCGCGCCGCCACGCGCCTGCACGTCACCCAGCCGACGGTGAGCAAGATGGTCCAGCAGCTGGAGCAGAGCTTTGGCGTGGCGCTGCTGGCCCGCGACGGCAAGCGCTTCCAGGTCACCGATGCCGGGCTGGTGGTGTTGCAACGGGCCCGCGAGATCATCGCCCTGCACGACGCCATGAAGGTGGAAGTGCGCGACCTGCAGCAGATCGAGCGCGGCGTGCTGCGCATGGGCCTGTCGCCCTTCACCCACACGGTGTTGGCGCCGGTGCTGGCGGCGTACCACGCCAACCACCCGAAAATCGAGCTGAAGCTGTTCGAGATCGGCAGCAACGCCACGGTCGCCGACCTGCGCGACGGCGCCCTGGAGCTGGGCACTTTGCTGGACTTTCCGCGGGTGGCCGACATCTGGGCCGAATTCGACTCGCTGCCGCTGTTCGAGTCGCCCTTGTGCCTGCTGGCCCCGGCGCAGTCCGTGTGGCAGGGCCGCGACTTCGTCGAACTGCGCGAGCTGGCCGACTGCGACTTCATCTTCTACGGCGATGCCTTCGCCCTCAATGACCTGGTGACCGACGCCTGCGCCGAGGCCGGTTTCGTGCCGCGCATCAGCGGCCGCAGCGGCCAGTGGGACTTCATCGCCTCGCTGGTGGGCCTGGGCGTGGGCATCGCGCTGCTGCCGCAGATGTACTGCCAGACCCTGCGCCCCGAGCAATTCACCATCGTGCCGGTGCGCTCGCCGGCGCTGATCTGGAAGCTGGTGCTGGCGTGGCGGCGCAACGGCCAGCTGTCGTTTGCGGCCCAGGCGTGGCTGCAGCTCGCCAGAACCCTGCTCCCCCAGCGCCCCTGACGCGGCCTGTGGGAGCTGGCTTGCCAGCGAGCTGTTGGGGCCAGAAAAGCTCGCTGGCAAGCCAGCTCCCACAAAGACAATGCCGAAGTCTGCGTCCGCCACCCTGACGCGGCCTGCCGGCCGCTGCTACATTGTTAACAACGATTGCGCCGCGCAAGGGTCTACGATGGCCGCAGAGATCACCGCCGCCAGGCTGCGGAGCAACCCCGGCTGGGCCATTGCCGCCCTGGCGCTGGGGCTGGTGCTCACGGGACTGGCGGTGTGGCAGCGCCTGGACACCAACCAGCAGGAACTCGACGAAGCCGTCGCCCAGCAGGCCAATCAAATTGCCGACCGGGTGGTGGAGCGCCTGACCTTGTACCAGTACGGCCTGCGCTCCCTGCGCGGGCTGTGGCACACCGTGGGCGTCGATAGCCTCAGCCCCGCGCAGTTCGCCACCTACAACGCCACCCGCAACGTGGTGCTGGAGTTCCCCGGCGCGCTGAGCTTCGGCATCGTGCGCAAGATCTCCGCCGCCCAGGTCGCCAACTTTACCCAACAGGCCGTGCAGGAAGGCGAAACCGCGTTCACCGTGCACGGCTTCGCCCCCCACGACGGCGACGTCTACGTGATCCGCTACGTGCAGCCACCCGGCCCGCGCAACATCGCCCAGGGCCTGGACATCGCCTCCGAGCCCAACCGCCGCAAGGCCGCCGACGCCGCCTTGCTCACCGGCGAGCCGCAGCTCACCGGCCCCGTCACCCTGGTGCAGAGCGAGGGCGAGGTGCGCCGTGGCTTCCTGATGGTGATGCCGGTGTACCAGACGCCCACCCCGCCTGACGGTTACGCCCAGCGCACCGCGCAGGGCATCGGCTGGACCTACGTGTCGCTGTTGATCAGGGACGTGCTCAAGGACCTGAACTGGCACAGCGCCGGCACCCAGCTGGAAATCGCCGACATCACCGATACCTCGGCGGCCCCGCCCTTCTACGTGCAGGCACGCAGCCCCGAGGATGCAAAGGCCGTGGCCAGCTCCAGCATCGAACGGCAACTGTTCGGCCGCACCTGGCACATCACCCTCACGGTGTTCCCACCGTTCGTTCGCCAACTGCACCCTACCCCGCCCGGGCTGATCCTGGCCCTGGGCCTGCTCAGCAGCCTGCTGCTGGCCCTGCTGGTGCAACTGCTGCGCCAGCGCCTGCTGCGCGACATCACCGAGCAGAAAGCCCACCACGCCAGGACGCAACAATTGGCCCAGGTGCTGGAAAGCGAGGTCAACCAACGCACCCAGGCGCTGCAGAGCCTGGACCTGCTGCTGAAAAACATCCTCGACGCCGCCACCGGCGTGTCGATCATTGCCACCGACCCCAACCGTATCATCCGTGTGTTCAACCGCGGCGCCGAGCGCATGCTGGGCTACAGTGCCGAGGACGTCATCGGCCGCTTCACCCCGGAGCTGATGCACGACCCCGAAGAGTTGCGCGCCCAGAACCAGCAGATGGCCGCCCGCTACGGCGGCGAGTTCAGCGGCATCGACGGCTACGTCGCGCAAACCCGCAACCAGGCCGAGCCGTCGGTGTTCCAGTGCCATTACCGGCGCAAGGACGGCAGCTACCTGCTGGTGCACCTGGTAGTGACGGTGATGCGCGACCACACCCAGGCCATCACCGGCTACCTGGGCTTCGCCATCGACGTCAGTGCCCAGCGCGAGCTGGAAATCAACCTGCAGAAGGCCAAGGTCGAGGCCGACAAGGCCAACATGGCCAAGTCCGCGTTCCTGGCCAGCATGAGCCACGAGATCCGCACGCCCATGAACGCCGTGCTGGGCATGCTGCAACTGGCCGCGCAGTCGGGCCTGAACGCCGACCAGCAGGACTTCGTCAGCCGCGCCCAGACCGCCGCCACGCTGTTGCTGGGGCTGCTCAATGACATCCTCGACTATTCCAAGATCGAGGCCGGCAAGCTGCAGGTCGACGAGCACCCGTTCAACCTCGAAGAGCTGCTGCGCGACCTGGGCGTGGTGCTGTCCGGCAACCAGCCGCACAACGACGTCGAACTGATGTTCGACATCGACCCGCAACTGCCCCTGGGCCTGATCGGCGACAGCCTGCGCCTGCAACAGGTGCTGATCAACCTGGCCGGCAACGCGCTGAAATTCACCTCGGCCGGCCAGGTGGTCATCAGCGTGCGCCAGGTGCGCCGCAGCGCCAGCCGCGTGGGCATCGAGTTCGCCGTGGCCGACAGCGGCATCGGCATGGACGCCGAACAGTTGGCGCGGATTTTCCAGGCGTTCAGCCAGGGCGATGCCTCCACCGCGCGCAAGTTCGGCGGCTCAGGGCTGGGGCTGTTGATCTGCAAACGGCTCACCGACCTGATGGGCAGCGACCTGCGGGTGGACAGCGAACCGGGCCTGGGCAGCCGCTTCTGGTTCGAACTGGGCCTGGCCATCGACCCGGCGCAACAGCCTGCCAGCCCGTTGCCGCCGTTGCAGGTGCTGCTGGTCGACGACAACCCCCTGGCCGGCGCTTTGCTCAAGCGCAACCTGGAAGGCCTGGGTTGGGCGGCCGAGCGCATCACCCGCCTGGACCAGGGGTTCACCCAGGCGTTCGATGTGCTGGTGGTGGATTGGCGGCTGCTGGAGGCGCAGCCGCCCCAGGCGTTGGGCCCGCTGAAGGCCATCGAACAACTGGTGGTGCTGGTGACCGCCTTCAGCCGCGACGCCGCCACCCAGGCCTTGCACGGCGCCGGGCTGCGGCCACCGCTGCTGCTGACCAAACCCCTGACCCCGCGCCAGCTGGCCAGGCACCTGGCCGACCTGCGCCCGGCGCCCAGCCAGCCCCCGGCAAAACCTGCCACCGCCCCTGCCCGGCCCAAACGCCTGGCCGGCCTGCGCCTGCTGCTGGTGGAAGACAACGCGGTAAACCAGATGGTCGCTGCCGGCCTGCTCAAGGCCGAGGGCGCCAACGTCGACCTGGCCGACTGCGGCATGGCCGGGGTGGAGCGCGCCCTGCACGCCCAGCCGCCCTACGACCTGGTGCTGATGGACCTGCGCATGCCCGACATCGACGGCCAGGAAGCCACCCGCCGCATCCGCCAGGCCATCCCGGCCGACCAGCTGCCCATCGTCGCCATGACCGCCAACGTCTCCGAGCAAGACCGCGAACAGTGCCTGGCGGCGGGGATGAATGAACACGTGGGCAAGCCGATCAATCTGGAGCGGTTGGTGGAAGTTATTCGCAGGTTCAGGTGAAGTAGGCCTGGGAAAACAGCTCTCCTGGCCCCGTTGTTTAGATGCTCAAGGGGCAATACGATGCCGAATACAACTCCGCCGCCGTTGATACTCGGTATATTGTTCAGTAAAAACACCCCATAGCGGTCGAAGCAAACCCACACAATGGACAACCGCAGAGGAGCAACAATGAATTCCCCACTACCGCAGGCACCCGTGGAGCGTCCAGATAGCGCAACTGCATTTTACGTCAGGAATGAAGGGCTGTTGATAAAGGGGGCTCCGCTGCTGATAGGGTTCTTGATTTTTTTCCTTTATTTTGCCGAAAATAGCTTTTTCCCGTCGACAGACCTTTTTGGGCTTGCATCACTTATGTTGTCCGCCTTTATTGTAGGCGCGGGAATACTAGCAATTGCGATCTTGGGGCTTTGGCTTCCTACCTGGATGTGGACAACTACTATCTTGGGCGATTCAAGTATATGGCAAAAACTGAACAGCGGTAAAAAAGCGAATGTCGGGGACCAACACGTCGCTCTTGGCTTAATCATCGCTTATTTTGTCTTCCCCTGCCTGCTAACCTCAATTGCGTGGATCGCAGCAACCTATCTATTTTTTTCTGGCATTTCCTCGACATTCACCTTGGCATTATTTCTTTTGGTCGGGACGGCGACCGCCACGATAATTGCCCGGACCTATAAAATTTCTTGGCGCAAGCTGCCTTCTCTCATAGCAGGCGTTGGAATTCCAATAGGGCTATATGGACTGATAGCAACTGTAGTAACACTGCAGCTCTACAAACATGTTGCAACATCAGGAACTCAACTTGAGCTCGCTTGCGCTCTTGCAATAAGCTGCGCATTCACGTGGATGGTCGTGTCAGCATATGCCATCACCCACAAGATGCATTGGAAGCTATCACTTTCGCTCAAACTGTTTTTTGCCTTGGTGATCGCAATTCCGAGCAATATGTACAGAGAAGTTCCAGACTTTATAGTAAACCTTCTGGGCGCCGGCAACTATGAAGCAACAAGCCTGCTCCTGTCCGACAGTCAATGCAAAACACTGACAAACAAATACCCAGACATCGAGAAATGCACACTGGACAACGTCCATGTTATTTGGGGCTTGGGAGATACGCTCAAGATTCGGGTCGCACTTCACAATTTTATATCCGGAGATTTTCTGACCTACCCCTGCACCGCGCGAACTAGATGCCTGAATGATTTGACCATCGCAAAGGACGGGGTCACCTCGATCGTACGTTAGCGGACAGAGGGGTTGAACTCCCTACTCCTCCCCGGTAACCTCCCCGCCGTCGCTGCACATCAGCGACCAGCTTTGACAGGCTGAATGAACACATGACGCGTCAGCGTCCAATACACGACCTCCGGCATTCTTTGCGGTGGCCTCGTGCAATGGCGGCTGTGTGTGGGGCATCTTCGGATGCGCCGGGTTCTTGTGTTCCTCGGTCTGTCAACCTACGCACAGCTGCCACCCAATCCCGATTGACAGCGGGGTGTGGCAGATTTCATCTGACACAGGAGCTTTACCATGGACACCCCAACATCCGATTTACCCCCGACCTTAACGACTAGCACCTTGCCCTTCGGGCCATGTGACGCGGACCAGACGCCTTTTTTCATTGTGCGTGAGGGCCTGCCTGCCGACGACGTGTTGGCCCATGTTTCCTTGTTGCTGAAATGCGCAATGGAAACAGGCTATGGGCTATGTGAAGGACCGACGCCTGAACGCGGGTTGCTTTGGTCAACCCTCCACTCCGTAGATGCGGCTAAGGCGTTGGTAGATTCGCTGCTCGTACGCGCGGACTGATTTGCGGCAATACCTGCCATGGTCGGGTCCGACTGTGGCAGGAACAAGTTCCAAATCAACGCCGATGCCGGTGCGTTCATGACACTTCCCCTTCCTCGGCCAGGTCCAACCGCTGTAGCCGCTGCCGAAGGCTGCGCTGGCCCTGATCTGCGCTGGAGACTTCCGGTGTAAGGGCGGGCCAGCGCAGCCTACGGCAGCGGCTACGAAGCAGTTTGCTTCACCGCTTGTGCGATTCGTCGCCCCACTGAATTCCGCATAACGTTATTCTTATTTCTGCAATAATCAACCACCTGTCGGCACTCCACCGATTTCATCTGCACGCCTGAAAACCGGTGCTTAACTGAGGAAGCCACCGGGCAGGTGGCACGACTTGCACCCCAAGATGCGGAGCCGAACAACCCGTAATCATTAGGCCAACACCTAAACGCCAGGCGCCACGGCGAACGGTTTCGTGCCTGCGGGCTTCGCGCTCCACCCACCGTCTGCCTTGTGACTAACGCAACTTGATCCTTAACCATTGCTTGCATTGGAGGCAACAATGTCTGAATCAACTCTGCACACCGTCGTTGGGCTTTTCCCCGTTTCCCTGGATGTGGGCACCCACAAGCCTGGTGCCCAGCAGCTGCAGCTGGACCTGCTGGTGAACACCCCGCGCCGCGTGCTGACCGGCGCCGCCACCCTGACCCAGGCCATCAACCCGCCGCTGGACCTGCATGTGCAGGTCGCAGGCGACTACACCTACCTGGGCCTGATTCCACCGACCGATGCGCGCATCCTGCTGACCCTGCAGGGCCGCAAGGCGGGCCAGGGGCCGACGGCGCCGATCATCTTCAAGGCGCAGCTGGTGCTGGAGCCGAACTGGCAGGTCGGCGTTGCCAGCTACTCGTATGAGGTCAACGGCCAGTGGCATTCGGTCGAGCAGGTACCGGTGAAAGTGGACTCCCAGCGCATCCGCGAACGCGGCCATGTCGACCAGGCCGCGCGCTTCCACCAGGCCACGGTGGAAGCCGCCATTGCCGGCGGCGACCTGGTGCAGCTCAAGCGCCTGGCCGGCGACCATGCGGGCGCGGCCTTGCACAGCGCCATCGACCAGAACAAGGCGGCTGCCAGCAAACCCGCCAAATCCGCCAAAGCCTGAGCAAGGAGCACTGACATGGCTAACGCTATCGGTCTGTTTCATACCCGCCTCAACGTGCGCAGACCCATCCTGGGTGCGCCGGAGCTGACCCTGGACCTGGTGGTCAACACGGTGACCCGCCAGGTGTTTGGCAGCGCCCGCATCACCCAGCCCACCCACCCAGTGCGCGAATTCCACGCCGACCTGTGGGGCGAGTTCGCCGAGCTGCCGTTCGGACCAGGCGGCGTCAACCAGCTCAGCCTGCACCTGGACGGCAACCCCAGCGGCCGCACCAGCGAGCTGGCCGAGACCTTCCACCTGCAGGCGCTGCTGGCCGGCGACTGGGCCCAGGGCAACGCCAGCTACCGGTTCTTCGACAACGGCCACTGGACCAACCTGGCCAGCGTGCCGGTGCGCCAGGCGCCGGACGTGGCCTTGCAGACGGCTGCCAACGAGCGGTTGCATGAGGTGATTCGGCAGTTGGAATCGGCTTAGGGCCAGGACGCGGCCTGCGGCAGCTGCTACGAAAACGCGGTCCTGTAGCAGCGGCCGCAGGCCGCGTCACTTCAGGCAGGCAAACGCCACCGGCCGGATGATCCGCGTTTCCTGCGCCACCACCAGGTGCCGCGTGGCCTGCAAATAGGCAGCAAACTCCACATCCCCATCACGCGCCAGGCTGCGGCGCTCGAAATCGGCCAAATCCTCATAGCCCCACAGGTGCACCACCTGGTTCAGCGGGCCGATGCTGCTGGTGTAGAACGCCAACGGCCGCCCCAGGTGCCGCAGCAGGATCGGCATCGCCAGGCGCTCGAATACTTCCAGAAACTCGGGCATGCCCCGCGGCACGATGGTATAGACGCGATGGTCGACGATCATGCTGGCTGCTCCTCTACCTGTTTCTGCAACATCCCCGCCAGGTGCCGCCCGGTGATGTAGCCGAAGGTCATGATCGGCCCCAGGGTGATGCCGGCGCCGGGGTAGTTGCCACCCATGATGCTGGCGCGGTCGTTGCCCACCGCATACAGGCCTTCGATGGGCCGGTCGCTGGCGTCCAGCACCTCGCCCACCACGCTGGTACGCAGGCCGTCGAAGGTACCCAGGTCGCCCATCAGGGTTTTCACCGCGTAATAGGGCCCGTCGCCAATGGGCGCCACGCAGGGGTTGGGGCGTTGCTGGGGGTCGGCCAGGTAGCGGTTGAACGTGGTGCTGCCACGGCCGAACGCTTCGTCGCGACCTTGGGCGGCGCCACGGTTGTAGCTGGCGACGGTGCGCGCCAGGCCCTCGGCGTCGATGCCGGCCTTGCCGGCCAGCTGCGCCAGGGTAAGGCCCTTGAACAGGTAGCCCTGGCGAATCAGCTTGCCCAGGGGCATGGGCGAGGGCTTGGCGTAGCCCAGGCCGTACTTGCCCAGGGTCTTCGCGTCGCACACCAGCCACATGGCCGTGTCGCTGCGTGCGGCGTCATTGGCGATCATGGCCTCGCCGACGTCGTGGTAACTGTTGGCCTCGTTGGTGAAGCGCTGGCCGCTGGCGTCCACGCCGATCACCCCGGGCTTGTAGCGGTCCAGCAGGTGCGGGAACGCAGTGAAACGGCCCTTGCCCTTCGGCACCTTCGACACCGGCATCCACGCGGCGGCGGCTTGCAGGCGAATGTCCACGCGCCCGCCCACGGCTTCGGCCAGGCGCGCGCCGTCGCCGGTGTTGCTGTCGGGCACCGGCGAGAAGTGCTCGCCGCCGCGCTTGACGTGGGGGTAGGCCTCGCGCAGCCGCTGGCGGTCGTGGGAGAAGCCGCCGCCGGCCAGCACCACCGCGCGGCGCGCGTGCAGGCGGCATTCGCCCTGGGCGCTGGTGGCGAGCAGGCCGGTGATGCGGCCCTGGTCCTTGAGCAACTGCCGCGCCGCAGTGCCGGTGAGAATCGGAATGCCCAGGTCCAACGCCGACTTGGCCAACCGCGCGGCCAGGGCGTTGCCGCTGGTGACCTGGGTGCCGCGGCGGTACAGCAACATCTCCTTGAGGTGGGTGGCCAGGCGCCGGGCCACGTAGACGAACGAGGTCAGCGAGCGCGTGGCGTTGAAGAAGTGCTTGAGGTCGGCGTTGGACGAATTGAACATCATGCCGATGAAGGTGATGGTTTTCAGTGGCGGGCGCAGGCGCGCCATGTCGGCGCCCAGCTGGCGGATGTCGAACGGCGCGGCGAGGATCGAGCGGCCCACGTCGAGGCCGCCCGGGGCGTCGGGGTGGTAGTCGGGGTACAGGGTGGGGACGAACTGCACGGCGGTCTCGCGCTGGAAGAAATCGACCATCTGCGGGCCGTGCGCCAGGAAGGCTTCGATGGCCGCGTCGTTATAGAAGGCCCCGGCCTGGTCGCGCAAGTAAGTGCGCGCCAGCGCCAGGCTATCGTTGGCCTGCTGGGCCTTGCCCAGGCGGTTGTTGGGTATCCACAGCACACCGCCGGAGAACGCCGTGGTGCCGCCGAAGCAGTCGGCCTTCTCGATGACCACCACGTCCAGGCCGGCCTTCTTCGCCGTGATGGCGGTGCTCAGCCCCCCTGCTCCGGCGCCTACCACCACTACGTCGCAGGTCCGGTTCATGGCCGTGCCCCTTCGAAGCCTGGGCGTGGCAACAGGGCCATGGGCATGCTTTCGAAGCCGCCGTCCACCAGCAGTTCGGCGCCGTTGATGTAGCTGGCGCGCTGGCTGGCCAGGAACAGCACGGCGTCGGCAATGTCCTGGGGCTCGCCGATGCGCCGGCTGGCGGTCATGGCGCTGCGCTGTTGTTCCACCTGCGGGTCGGCGTAGAACGCCGCCGATAGCGGCGTGCGGATCAGCCCCGGGCACACCGCGTTGCTGCGCACGCCGCGCGCACCCCACTCTACCGCCAGCTGGCGCGACAGCATGCTCACCCCCGCCTTGGCGGTGCTGTAGGCGCCGCTCCAGGGTTGCGGCGCGTGGGCGGCAATGGACGCGACATGGATGATGCTGCCGCTGCCTTGGGCCAGCATCGGCTGGCCGAACGCCTGGGCGCACAGCAGGTAGCCGCTGAGGTTCACCGCCAGCACCTGGTTCCAGTGTGCCAGGCTGATGTCTTCCAGGCGGCCGGGACGCATCACGCTGGCGTTGTTGACCAGCACGTCGCAACGGCCATGGCTGGCCAGCACCTGGGCGGCGGCCTGGCGCACGCTGGCGGCATCGCTGATGTCGCAGGCCAGGGCGCTGGCCGCGCCGCCCAGGGTGGCGGCCAGGGATTGGCAGGTGTCCAGGTCAAGGTCCAGCAGCACCAGGGTGGCGCCCTGGGCGGCCAGTTCGCGGGCCACTATGGCGCCAATGCCACCGGCGGCGCCGGTGACCACGCAGACGCGTGAGGCCAGGTTGAGCCAGTCATTGTTCTTGTTGTGCATGGTTTTCTCCAACGGGCGCCGCGACAGGCGGCGCTTCCACAGGCCACAGGGTAGGCCTGGCGCCCACCGGGCTTGAATGGACAAAACCTGCAAAGGCCGGCACATGCCGATCAAACTACGCCGCCCGCCACGACGCTGTGGCACAGTAGCGGTGCCCATAACAACAACACCTGACACCATGGCCGCCATTCCCAACTACGCCCTGTACGGCGAGCGCATGCAGCCGATCTGGCATGACGCGCTGCACGTCGAATCAATTTCCCTGCGCTCCGGCGCGCACCACTGGGAGATCGCCCCCCACCGCCATGAAGGCCTGTTGCAGCTGCTGTACCTGCAACACGGCAGCGGCCAACTGCGTTTCGACGGCCAGGTGCTGCGCGTGCAGGCGCCCTGCGCCATCATCGTGCCGGCGCCTATCGTGCATGGCTTCAGCTGGGACGGCGCGGTGGAGGGCCAGGTGATCACGGCCGTGCAGACCCTGCTGCAGGCCATGGCCGACGCCGTGTCGGCGCCGCTGGCGGCACGGCTGCTGCAGGCACAGGTGGTGGACCTGCCCACCTGGCCCGCCGCAGCCGACCCGCTGCTGCCCCTGTTCACCAGCCTGCGCGATGAGTACCACAACCGCGCCAGCGACCACGTGGCCTGCAGCATGGGCCTGCTGCTGGGCCTGCTGGTGCAGGTGCTGCGCCACGGCCGCTGCCCGCAGGGCGTGGACGAGGCGCCGGCGTCGCGGCGCTCGCAGCAGATGGTGCGGTTTCGCGAACTGGTCGACATGCACTTCCGCCAGCACCGGCCGCTGCAGGCCTATGCCCGGGAGCTGGGCATGACCCTGGTGACCCTGGGGCGCCTGTGCCAGGAGCACCTGGGCATGCCGCCCATGGCGCTGATCAACGCCCGGCTGGTGCTGGAGGCCCGGCGCGAGCTGGCCTATTCCAGCCTGAGCATCAAGGCCATCGGCCATGGGTTGGGGTTCAACGACGTGGCGTACTTCAGCCGCTTCTTCCGCAAGCACACGGGGCTGTCGCCCAGCCAATACCGCGAGCAGACGTAGCAGCAACTGTCTTGTGGGAGCTGGCTTGCCAGCGAGCTTTTATGGCCCCAACAGCTCGCTGGCAAGCCAGCTCCCACAGGATGTAGCAGCGGCCGATGGCCGCGTCCAAGGCGCTGCGGGGTGCCAGGCGGACCGCGTTTGTAGCCGGACGCCGCCTGCGGCAGCTGCTACGGTAAGTGGGGGAAGGTTGGGGGTGTTGCATGGTGCTGCGTAGAGGGTTTCGCTTGTTCGGGGGCATTGTGTTCGGCGGCCTGCTGCTTTATCTGGCGCTATGCGCGGCCTTGCTGGTGTTCCAGCGGGCGCTGATCTATCACCCGCAACCCAACGAGGGCGATACGCCCGCCTCGCTCATGGCGTTCACGGTGGACGGCGTGCGCCTGCAAGCCTCGGTGCGCCCCCATGACGGGCCTGACGCGGTGCTGTACCTGGGTGGCAACGCCGAGGACGTGTCGCTGAACCTCGCTGACTTCTCGGCAACTTTCGCCGACCAGGCGCTGTACCTGCTGCATTACCGCGGCTTCGGCGGCAGCGGCGGCTCGCCCACCCAGGCCGCGTTGCAGGCCGATGCGCTGGCGCTGTATGACCTGGTTGCTGCCGGCCACCCCCACGTGACGGTGATCGGCCGCAGCCTGGGCAGCGCCGTGGCGGTGTACCTGGCCAGCCAGCGGCCGGTGGCGCGGCTGGTGCTGGTGACGCCGTTCAACAGCCTGGCGGAGCTGGCCAGCCAGCGCTTCGCGCTGTTCCCGGTGCAGTGGATGCTCAAGGACCGCTTCGACTCATGGCGCTACGCCCCCCAGGTCAGCGCCCCTACCCGCCTGGTGGCGGCCGCCGACGACAGCTTGGTGCCGCGGGCCAGCACCGAGCGGCTGTACGCGCATTTCGCCCCGGGCGTGGCGACGCTGCAGTTCATCCCGGCCTGCGACCACAACAGCATCTCCGACAGCCCGGCGTATCTGCCGGCGCTGAAGGCTCGCTGAAACCCTGACGCGGCCTGGGGCCACTGCTACGTTGATCCGTGTCACATTAGTGAAATATACAAGGCTTACCATGGCGCAGATGACTGCTATATGACAGTTTGAAGACAGCTGACCACTGACACAGGGAGTGACCATGGAATCGTCTCTAGACGCGCTTCGCCAGCAGATCCAGCAAGCCGAACCGGTGCTCAAGCGCCTGGACGTGGCCATGGAGAACCTGACGTTCGACCCGCTGCAGCCCGCCAGCGTTGACGCTGCCAACGCCACCGTCTCCCACCTGATCGCCACCTTGCTGGCCGGGTTTGAACACAACCCCATCCTCGGCCCCCTGGCCAATGACCTTGAAGCCCAGTACCTGGAAGGCATCCGCCTGAAAGTACGTGCGGCCCGCGCCCAGGCGGCCTGACGCCTAGCCCTTCACCCGCGCCAGCCCGGCCTTGAGCCGGGCAATCTCGTTGCTGTCGCTGCCGTGCATGGTCACCAGCGCAGCGATGCGCTGGCGGCATGCCCGCAGTTCGGCATTGGTTTCATCCAGCTCGTTGGCCAGCAGCGTGCATTGATGTTCCAGCAATTCCAGGTGGGACGGAAAGGGTTCGAAACCAGTGGCGTCTACGAGGTCGTTTGTCATGAGCATGGGGCACCAACGGGGTGGAGTACAAATGTTCTCCGCGCAGAATAACCGCAACCACTGGATGCATCAACAGTGTTTCGTCGGCACTTCAATACGCAAACGCGTGCCCCAGCTCCTGCTCCATCCACGCCAGGAAGCGCCGCACCCGCGGAAAGCTGGAGTGTGCGCGCGGAAACACCAGGTGATGGGCCGCCACCGGCGCGCTGAGTGACGCCGGCGTCACCGCCACCAACGCCCCCGAGGCCAGGTATTTCTGCGCCAGCAAGGTGCTTTCCAGGGCAAAGCCCAGGCCCAGGCTGGCCGCCTCCAGGGTCATGTACGAGCGGTCGAAGCTCAGCGCATAAGGCTTCTCCGGCAGCGCCAGGCCGTGCTGGGCGAACCATTCGGGCCAGGTCAGCAAGGTCGAGGCCGACAGGATCAGGTCGCTGCCCAGCAGGTCGGCGGCCTGCCGCACCGGGTGGCGGGCCAGCAGCGCCGGCGCCGCCAGCACCGCCACCGACTCGTCGCGCACGGTGCGCACCTCGTAGCTGGGCCAGGCGGGCCGGCCGTGGCGAATGTCGACGTCGATCTTGTCGCGGCTGAAATGCAGCGCCTCGTAGGAGCACGACAGGTTGATCTGGATGTCCGGGTGGCTCTGGCGGAACGCCTCCAGGCGCGGCATCAGCCACAGCAGGCCGAAGCTGGGCGAGGCATGCAGGCGCAGGCAGTCGATGCTGACGTCGCTGGCCGCCCGCTCAGTGGCCACCGCCAGGGTCTGCAGAATGCCGGAGACCTCCTTGAGGTACTGCTCGCCCACGGGTGTCAGGTGCACGCCACGGGCGCCACGGGTAAACAGCTGGCGGCCGATCAAGGCTTCCAGGTTGGCCAGCTGGTGGCTGACCGCCGAGGGCGTCAGGTCCAGCACCTCGGCGGCCCTGGCCACGCTGCCGAAGCGCGCGGTCTGTTCGAAGGCCTGAATTGCTTTCAGGGGTGGCAGTGGCGGCATGACCGGGGACATGGCGGATCCTTGCGCGTGGGTCTTGTTATTGATGGCTTCATTCAAGCACCGCTGGCCGCGAGTGCTGAATTTTTTTCAGCCACCGATGATGTTTAGCGCATTGCTCAGGGCCGCCGCCCGGCACAAGCTGAGTCATCGGTTGAGCACAACCGACCCATAACAACAATCAGAGGGACTGCACATGTTGCTCAAAGACAAGGTTGTCATCATCACCGGCGCCGCCTCCGCCCGTGGCATCGGCCGCGCCACCGCCACCACCTTCGCCGCCCAGGGCGCGCGGGTGGTGATCCTTGACCTGGACGCCGCCGCTGCCCGCGACGCCGCCGCCACCCTGGGCGAAGGCCACCTAGGCCTGGCCGCCAACGTTGCCGACGAAGGCCAGGTCAACCAGGCCGTGGGCCAGGTGCTGGAGCAGTTCGGGCGCATCGACGTGCTGGTCAACAACGCCGGCATCACCCAGCCGCTGAAGACCCTGGACATTCGCGGCAGCGACTACGACAAGGTGCTGGACGTGAGCCTGCGCGGCACCCTGCTGATGTCCCAGGCGGTGATTCCGGCAATGCGCCGCCAGGGCGCGGGCAGCATCGTCTGCATGTCCTCGGTGTCGGCCCAGCGCGGCGGCGGCATCTTCGGCGGCCCGCACTACAGCGCCGCCAAGGCCGGCGTGCTGGGCCTGGCCCGGGCCATGGCGCGGGAGCTGGGCCCGGACAAGGTGCGCGTCAATTCCATCGCCCCCGGGCTGATCCACACCGACATCACCGGCGGCCTGCTGCAGGACGAGCGCCGCCAGGCCATTCTCGACGGCATCCCCCTGGGCCGCCTGGGCCAGGCGCAGGACGTGGCCAACGCCGCGCTGTTCCTGGCCAGCGACCTGTCTTCCTACCTGACGGGCATCACCCTGGACGTGAACGGCGGCATGCTCATTCATTGAGCCACCCACGCTGGCCCTGGTGCCAGCGTTGTTCTTATAACAACAAGAGAACAGACCATCATGACCACTCTATCGCTCGACGCGGTGGTGTCCGTGCGCTCCAACGCCTATCGCAAGACGGCGTGGCGGCTGATGCCGTTCCTGATGCTGTGCTACCTGTGCGCCTACCTTGACCGGGTCAACGTCGGCTTCGCCAAACTGCAGATGATGAACGACCTGGCCTTGAGCGAGGCGGTCTACGGCCTGGGCGCCGGCATGTTCTTCATCGGCTATTTCCTCTGCGAGGTACCCAGCAACCTCATCCTCCACCGCGTGGGTGCGCGCCGCTGGATCGCGCGCATCATGATTTCGTGGGGCGTCATCTCCGCCCTGTTCGCCTTCGTCGAGACCGCCTGGCAGTTCTACGGCCTGCGTTTCCTGTTGGGCATCGCCGAGGCGGGCCTGGCGCCGGGGCTACTGCTGTACATGACCTACTGGTTCCCCTCGTACCGGCGGGCGCGCATGACCGTGCTGTGGTTCGTGGCCATTCCGTTGTCGGGCATGCTCGGCGGGCCGCTGTCGGGGCTGATCATGGCCAAATTCGCCGGCGTGCATGGCTGGGCCGGCTGGCAGTGGCTGTTCGTCATCGAGGCCATCCCCACCGTGGTGGTCGGGCTGCTGGTGCTGACCTGCCTGAAGGACGGCGTGGCCCAGGCCACCTGGCTGCGCGACGATGAAAAGGAGTTGGTGCGCCAGGAACTGGCCGAGGACAACAGCCGCAAGGTCAGCCATGCCTCGGTGGGCGCGTTCCTGCGCGACAGGCGCCTGTGGCTGCTGGCCGGCATCTACTTCTGCGTGGTCATGGGCCAGTATGCCCTGACGTTCTGGCTGCCCACGCTGATCCGCAACGCCGGGGTCGCCGACCCGCTGCACATCGGCCTGATGACCAGCCTGCCGTACCTGTGCGCCATCGCCGCCATGCTGCTGATGGGCCGCAGCAGCGACCGCCAGGGCGAGCGGCGCTGGCACCTGATAGTGCCGATGCTGGCCGGCGCCGTGGGGCTGGCGCTGGCGGCGCTGCTGGGCAGCAACCTGCTGCTGTCGGTGCTCAGCCTGTGCCTGGCGGCCGCCGGGGTGCTGAGCGCGTCCTCGCTGTTCTGGATGCTGCCTACCACCCTGCTGGGCGGGGTGTCGGCGGCGGCCGGTATCGCCGGCATCAACAGCTTCGCCAACCTGGCCGGCTTCTGCTCGCCCTACCTGATCGGCTGGGTCACCACCCGCACCGGGTCCAGCGCCATCGGCATGTACCTGATCACCGCCGTGCTGTGCCTGGGCGCCTGGCTGGTGCTGCGCGTTCCGGCCGCTTCGGTCAACCGTTGAAACCATGGAGTCTTGATCATGACAGCTACTTCCGCACACCCATCCAGCGTGCCCCTGGCACAACGCGCGTACAACATCCGCCAGCACGCCCTGCGCATGGGCCAGGTGCAGGGCCAGGGCTACGTGGGCCAGGCCCTGGGCGCCGCCGACCTGCTGGCCGTGGCCTACTTCCACGCCCTGCGCTACCAGCCCCACGACCCGCACTGGGAGCAGCGCGACCGCTTCTACCTGTCCATCGGCCACTACGCCATTGCCCTGTACGCCGCGCTGATCGAGGCGCAGGTCATTCCCCTGGATGAGCTGGAAACCTACGGCTGCGACGACAGCCGCCTGCCCATGTCGGGCATGGCCGCCTACACCCCTGGCATGGAAATCACCGGCGGTTCGCTGGGCCACGGCCTGGGCATCGCAGTGGGCGCCTGCCTGGGCCTCAAGCGCAAGCAGTCGGCTTCGTTCGTCTACAACCTGCTGTCCGACGGCGAGCTGAACGAGGGCTCGACCTGGGAGGCGGCCATGTCGGCCTCGCACCGCAAGCTCGACAACCTGATCGCCATCATCGACGTCAACAACCAGCAGGCCGACGGCCACAGCAGCGAGATCCTCGCCTTCGAGCCCATCGTCGACCGCTGGCAGGCGTTCGGCTGGTTCGTGCAGCGCGTCGACGGCAACGACCTCGACGCCCTGGTGCAGGCCTTCGACACCGCCCGCAGCCACACCGGCGCGCAGCCGCGGGTGATCATCTGCGACACCCGGATGGGCAAGGGCGTTAGTTTCCTGGAGCAGCGCGAGAAAACCCATTTCATCCGCGTCGACGAACACGAATGGCAAGTGGCCCTGGACACCCTCGAGCACGGGAGCAGCAAATGAACAGCATCAACCAGACCCCAGCGGGCAAGAAGCGCCTGACCACCTCGGCGATGATCGCCTCCATTGCCGCCGAGGGCCAGCCGGTGCGCCCGGCGCCGTTTGGCCACGCCCTGGCGGCGCTGGCCGAGCAGCGCGCCGACATCGTCGGCTTGTCGGCCGACCTGTCCAAGTACACCGACCTGCACGTCTTCGCCAAGGCCCACCCCCAGCGCTTCTACCAGATGGGCATGGCCGAGCAGCTGCTGATGAGCGCCGCGGCCGGCATGGCCCGCGAAGGCTTCGTGCCGTTCGCCACCACCTACGCGGTGTTTGCCGCGCGCCGGGCCTATGACTTCATCTGCATGGCCATTGCCGAGGAGAACCTCAACGTCAAGATCGTCTGCGCCCTGCCCGGCCTGACCACCGGCTACGGCCCCAGCCACCAGGCCACCGACGACCTGGCGATCTTCCGGGCCATGCCCAACCTGATGGTCATCGACCCCTGCGACGCCTTGGAGATCGAACAGGCCGTGCCGGCCATCGCCGCCCATCAGGGCCCGGTGTACATGCGCCTGCTGCGCGGCAACGTGCCGCTGGTGCTGGATGAGTACGGCTATACGTTCGAGATCGGCAAGGCCAAGACCCTGCGCACCGGCAACGACGTGCTGATGATCAGCACCGGGTTGATGACCATGCGCACCCTGGAGGCGGCCGAACAGCTGCGCGCCGACGGCATCGACGTGGCGGTGCTGCACGTGCCCACCATCAAGCCGCTGGACGCGCAGACGATTCTGGCCGAGGCGCGCAAGCCAGGCAGGCTGGTGGTGACGGCCGAGAACCATTCGATTGTCGGTGGCCTGGGCGAAGCCGTGGCCGGGTTGTTGATGCGCAATGGTGTGACCCCGACGTTCCGGCAGATCGCCCTGCCCGACGCGTTCTTGGACGCGGGGGCGCTGCCGACCTTGCATGACCGTTATGGCATATCCACGAGTGCGGTGTGCGCGCAGGTGAAGGGCTGGTTGTAGGCGGCGCGTTCGGACGCGGCCTTGCGGCCGCTGCTACAGATGGATTCGCGTAGCAGCTGCCGCAGGCTGCGTCTGGTATCACGCGATGCCAAGGATGCTACCCACCCTTGGCCATCCCCGCGCTATCGGCGATCTCGTTCCACAGGTGCATCGCCGCATACGCCCGCCACGGCCGCCAGGTCTCGGTGTCAAGCGGCGCCTCGCGGCGGGCAATGGCCTGCATCAGCACCAGGTCCGTGCCGGGCCAGGCATCGGCGTCGCGCCAGGCGCGCATGGCCACGTATTCCACCGTCCAGGGGCCAATGCCCTTCAGGGCCAGCAGGCCCTTGCGCAGGGCCGGAACGTCCGGCGTCGCCGCATCGATATCCAGCACCCCCTCCGCCACCGCACGGGCAAACGCCTGCAGGGTCTCCACGCGCTTGCCGGGCATGCCGATCTTCTCCAGGTTGGCGTCCGCCAGGGCCGCCGGCGTGGGGAACAGCCAGGCCGTGTCGGGGTGGAACGGCGCCTGGGCCGGCGCACCGGCGCGCTGCACCAGGCGCCCGACGATGGTGGTGGCCGCCTTGACGCTGACCTGCTGGCCAACAATGGTGCGCACCACCAGCTCAAAGCCCGACCAGGCCCCGGGAATACGCAGGCCCGGCGCCTGGGCGACCAGGCGGCGCAGCCAGGGGTCGCGGTCGAACGCCTCGCGCAGGTGCTGCGGGTTGGTGTGCAGGTCGAACAGGTGGCCGAACCTGGGCGCCATGTCCACCAGGAAACGGCTGGCTTCGCCTTCCACCCTGGCGATCAGGCAGGGGCGCGTGGGGTCCTTGCGCACCGTGAGCAGCCCTGGCGCGTCTTGCCAATGCAGGGTGCGGATATAACGGTCGCCGTCCACGGTCTCGACGCCACCGGTGGAACGGCCGCCGAAGAAGCGCAGCATGCGCGCCCAGTCGAAGGGTGGGGTGAAGGGTAGTTCCAGCTCATCGGCAGGGGTGCCTGCGGTGATTTTCATTCAGGGCCTCAGCAACGTTCGGCAGGGTCAAGGCGCCCGTCCAGGGCGAAGGGTTCCTGCAACACGACTTCGTGCAGGCCGGCGGCCAGCGCAGGGTTCATCAGCAGGTTCCAGCTGTGCCGGGACACACTGGACGGCACCACCACGAACGGATGCTGGCCCAGCAGTTGCGCGCCGAACTGCTGCTGGCTGCGGCTGGGCGTGCCCGGCACCAGCCAGTTGGGGTTGGGCAAGGCGTGGGGTTCGAGCACATGCACGGCCGAGGCATCCAGCACCCGCACCTGGGTGAGCACGTGGGCCTTGCTGTCCAGCGCCGCGAAGCCCTTGTGCACCGCCACCTCGAGAATGGCCGTGGCCGGGTCGAGGCTGGCGTATACCGTGGCCAGGCCCTTGGGGTTCCAGCGCCCGCCGCCGCGTTCGGCGCCCAGCCCGGTGCGCCAGCCAGGGGCGTGCCGGGCGGCGTCCAGCCGCCAGAAGTGTATTTCACCGCTCAGTGGATGCCTGGGCATCAATACACTCCGTAGTCCATGCGGGTGAGGAAGTCGTTCACCAGTTCAACGCCTACCGCGTTGGCGATGAGGCCCAGCGGCGCTTCGCCGTCCAGGCCCCGCGCCGGCTGCACCAGCCACTGCTCGGCCAGCGCACGCGAGCCCAGCACGTCGGTGGCCTTTTCCATGATTTCGGCGTAGTACAAGGCCCGCGTGCTCTGCTCGGCGGATAACGCCCGGGCCGGCTCCTGCAGGCGGCGCGCCAGGGTGCGATCCGAGGCGCCGATGATCTTCGCCAGCACGCCACCGCGCCGGAAGGCCTCGCTGGTGTTGACCATGTGCAGCACGTCCGCCAGGGGGAAGCCCGCCTGCACCGCGTGGTAGACCGCCATGCGGTCGTCGCCCCTGCCCTTCAGCAGGTAATCCACCAAGGGGCCTTCCACCGTTTCACCAAGGCCATAGACGGCAGCCTGCTCGCGGGTTTCGATAGGTGGGCGGCGCTTGGTTTTCCGGGGCTCGGGCTTGTGCCCGGTGTTGTCGCTGGCTGCGGCGTTCATGGTGCCTCCTGCAATCTTGCCAATTGGCATATAACTTACTGCCAAATGGCCAAGGTCGCCAGGCTGCTTGTATTGCCAGAAATGTGTAACAGTGGGTCGTCAGCCGACCTTGTGAATGGCAACGCCTGGCTGCAAGGTCTGGGCGATGGCCACCACCAGCGCATCGATGGACCAGGGCTTGAGCAGGTAGACCAATGGCGGCGGCAAGCCGGAGACGTCGAGCAAATAGCCCGAGGTCAACACAAAGCCGGTGCCCGGCCATTTCTGCTGCACCATGGCAGCCAGCTCCATGCCCTTGATGCTGCCAGGCACGCCGTGATCGGCAATCACCAGCCCACAGTTCGCCACGGGGCTGAGCATGTGCACCAAGGCGTCCTCGGCGTTGTCGAAGGCGATGCACGAAGCCCCCAGTTCGACGACGATGTCCACCATCAACTGCCGCAAGGTGGGGTCATCCTCGACAACGACCACCTCGCCCTGGATCGGCTGCAGCCCTTTCCATTGGATATTCACGGCGTGCTCTTCTTCCCCTTCAAACCCCGAGTGTTTCACCCTTGAGAGTAGCGGTCGATGGTAGCCGAAGGCCAGTGGACCGGCGGCTCACCCACCGTCAATGCCACGTGTTCACTGAGGTAATCCACCAGCGCCCGCACCTTGGGCGACGGGTGTTTGCTGGCCGGCCACAGTACGTGGAAGACATTGGTCTGCTGCACATGGTCAACCAGAATCGGGCGCAGGCTACCGGCGGCCAAGGCGTCGCGGATGGCGAACTCGGGCAGGTAGGCGATGCCAAGGCCGCGCAGGGCAAAGCACACGCGGGTCTCGATGTTGTTGCAGATCATCGACACCGGCAACTGCACCTGCTCGGCATCGCGCAGTGCCCAGGTCTCCAGTTTGCCGCTGGTGGTGGAGCGGTAATGCAGACAGGTGTGCCCTTGCAGGTCGGCTGGCGCTTGGGGGGTGCCATGGCGTGCCAGGTAGTCAGGGGACGCTACCAGCAGCAGGCGGAAGGTTCCCAGCCTGCGCGCTGAAAGCCGTGAGTCGGCAGGCTCACCGGTACGGATCACGGCGTCGAAGCCGTCCTCGATCACGTCGACCAGGCGGTCGGTGAAGTCCAGGTCCAGTTCGATGGCCGGATACTGCGCCATGAAGTCGCCGAGCACCGGCAGCATCAGCGGGCTGACCAGGGGCAGGCTGACCCGCAGGCGGCCACGGGGTGCAGCGGCGGCTTGGGACAGCTCCCACTGCGCGGCCTCGATTTCGGCGAGGATGCGCCGGCTGCGCTCCAGGAACATCGCCCCTTCGGGCGTCAGGGTGACGCTGCGGGTGCTGCGGTGGAACAGCCGCACCGCCAGCTTTTTCTCCAGGCGCACCACCGTCTTGCCCACCGCCGAGGCCGACACCCCCAGCAGCCGGCCCGCCGCCACGAAGCTGCGGGTTTCGGCGACCTGCACAAACACCGCGAAACTGTTCAGGCTGTCCATCGCGCTCCCATTGCGGACGTTTGTGTCCGTGCAAACCGGAACCTTACCCTACTTTTTCCACAGTCCTGGACTTTCTATCGTGGGCCTCTCTTCATAAAGGACGCTCACCCATGCCCTCCACTCCCCCTGAAAAACTGCCGCTGGCGGCGCTCTTGGCCATGGCGATGGCCGGTTTCATCACCATCGTCACCGAAGCCCTGCCGGCCGGCCTGCTGCCGCAGATCGCCGCCGGGATGCAAATCCCGCCAACCTGGGCGGGGCAAATGATCACTGTGTATGCCTTGGGCTCGTTGTTGGCGGCGATCCCGCTGACCGCGGCGACCCAAGGGCTGCGCCGCCGGCCGCTGCTGTTGGCGGCGATCGCCGGGTTCGCCGTGGCCAATACCATTACGGCCGTGTCCGCCAGTTACCCGCTGAGCCTGGTGGCACGCCTGCTGGCGGGTGTCTCGGCGGGGTTGTTGTGGGCGCTGCTGGCCGGCTATGCGGCGCGGTTGGTGCCAGCGCACCAGCAAGGCCGAGCGATTGCCGTGGCCATGGCCGGCGCGCCGGTGGCGTTGTCCCTGGGGCTGCCCCTGGGTACCTGGCTGGGCAACCTGCTGGGCTGGCGCCTGTGCTTTGGCTTGATCAGCGTGCTGACGCTGCTGCTGATGGCCTGGGTGCGCCTGCGCGTGCCGGATTTCCCCGGCACGCCGGCGGGCAAGCGTTTCGCCTTGCGCGACGTCGTGAAAATGCCCGGTGTGCGGCCTGTACTGGTGGTCGTGCTGGCGTTCGTACTGGCCCACAACATTCTCTACACCTACATCGCGCCGTTTCTGCAACTGGCACACTTGCAAGCGCGCACCGACAGCGTGCTGCTGGTGTTCGGCCTGGCCTCGATGGCGGGCATCTGGGGTGTGGGCATGCTGATCGACCAGCACCTGCGTCCGTTGACCCTGGCCAGCACCGCGCTGTTCGCCGGTGCGGCCCTGCTGTTGGGGCTGGCCGGCAGCCAACCGTTGGCGGTGTACGCCGCCGTCGCCATCTGGGGCCTGGGCTTCGGCGGCGCAGCCACGCTGTTCCAGACTGCCCTGGCGAAAACCGCGGGCGCCGCCACCGATGTCGCGCAGTCCATGCTGGTGACGGCGTGGAACGCGGCCATTGCGGGCGGCGGCATCGTGGGTGGGCTGTTGCTGGACGGTTATGGCGCCGGGGCGTTTCCCGGTGCGGTGCTGGTGTTGCTGCTGGCGACCTTTGGCGTGGTCTGGGGCGCGCGGCAACAGGGTTTCCCTGGCGCTGCGCGGTTCTCGTAGCAGCGGCCGCAGGCCGCGTCAGCGGTGGCGCGGGACGCCGCCTTCGGCAGCTGCTACGAGGCTCATATAGACTGATCTGTCTATGTTGCCGCCGGAGAGGATCACTGCCACGCGTTTGCCTTGCATCGCCTCGCGTTCCTGCATCAGCGCGGCCAGGGCCGCGGCGCCGGCGCCTTCGGCGAGGTTGTGGGTGTCGGTGTAGTAGACGTTCACGGCGTCGGCGAGCTGTTGCTCGGTGACGGCGACGAAGCGTTCTGCACCCGCCGCGTACATCGCGAACGCCTCGGCGATCGGCTTGCGCACGGCCAGGCCGTCGGCGAAGGTGTTGGCGGTGGCCGTCTCCTGGACGGTGCCGCTGTCGAAGGAGCACTTGGCCGCCGCCGCTTCGCTGGCCACCACACCCACCACTCGGGTGTTCAACCCCAGCGCGTCACGGGCGGCGATGACCGCGCAGATCCCCGAGCCGCAGCCCACCGGCACATACAGGGTGTGCAGGTCCGGCACTGCGTTGAACAGCTCCAGGGCGTAGGTGGCCACGCCCTTCACCAGTTCATCGTGGAACGGCGGCACCAGGAACAGGCCTTCGCGCTGGGCCAGGCGCGCCGCTTCCTCGCGGGCCTCGTCGAAGTCGCGGCCGTATTCCACCACCTCGCCACCGAAGGCACGCATGGCGCTGTTCTTCTCCAGCGAATTGCCGAACGGCACCACGATCAGCGCCCGCAGCCCGGCCGCGCGGGCCGCCAGCGCCAGGCTCTGGCCGTGGTTGCCGCGGGTGGCGGTGACGATGCCGGCGGTGTCGGGATGGGCCTGCTTGAGCCAGTGCATGAAGGTGATGCCGCCGCGCACCTTGAAGGCGCCGGTGGGCGTGTGGTTCTCGTGCTTCACCCACACCTCGCAGCCCAGCCGCTGGGCCAGCAGCGGCCAGGCGTACTGGGCGGTGGCGGGCATCACCGGGTAGACCTGGCGGGCGGCGGCTTCGATATCGTGGCGGGTCAGCGTGAGCATGGGACAGTCCTCCTGGGTTTCCCCCACTGTAGAGGGCACGGCCGCGCACAGGCTTTCAAAAAACTGACCTGACCTTTTGGCCGCACTTTGCGTAGGATGACCGGCATGACCCAGCCATTACGCCCGTCCCCTGCCAGCGAACCGGTCCGCCGCGCCGAAGCCGGGCCGTGGGCGATCGAATTGCTGCCGGCCAATGCCTATGACGCGCGCTATGTCGCCAGCCAATCGGCGATCGGCTTCGCCTTCGACAGCCAGCGCGGCGTGCACGCCATCGGCAGCGACCGGGTGCGCCCCTTCCTGGCCACGCCCAACGGCCTGGCGTTCGTGCCGGCCGGCTGCGACGTGTATTCCACCTCGGCGCGCGGCGGCGAATACCTGCGCGTGGTGCGCACCGATGGCCTGCCGCTGGCCGGCGCGCAGCCGTTCAACAACCGCAACGACCGCCAGGCCACGGCGCTGGCCCTGGGCATGCGCCGGGCGTTGCTGCGGGCCTCGTCCACTGATGAGTGGGAAGCCTGGGCGCTGGCCCTGGCGGCGCGCGCAGCCGGTGAGGCGCTGCCTGCTGCCCACGGCGACGCCATGACCGCGCGGCGCCTGGGCCTGTTGGATGAATTCATCGACGCCGGCCTTGACGGGCCTTTGAGTGTGCAGGCCATGGCCGCGCTGCTGGGGCTGTCGGAAGGCTATTTCCTCCGTGCGTTCAAGCAGGCCACCGGCCAGAGCCCCCACAGCTACCTGATCGACCGACGCCTGGCACGGGCGCGTGAGCTGCTGCGTGACCGCCGCGCGCGGCTGGCCGATATCGCCCTGGCTTGTGGCTTCGCCTCCCAGGCGCACCTGGCCACGGCGTTCAAGCAGCGCCTGGGCCTGAGCCCCAGCGCGCTGCGGGGTTGAGCCTCAGCCCTGGCGCGGCAAGGCCTGGTAGGCTTGCTGCACCGCGTCATGGCCGTAGCGCCGCTCTAGCTGGCGCACCATGAAGTGCCCGCGGGCCATGTCCTGGAAGTGATCGATGAACGCCAGGTTGATCAGCGAGCCGCCCACCGCGCCAAGCGCCGGAATCGCCTGGGCCGCGGCCTTTTCGCCGACGTTGACGCTGAAGCGCTCGGCAATGGCGCTGATCAGCTTGATGATCGAACCATCGCTCAACGACTTCGCCAAGGCCGCGCGCACGGTGTAGTAGCCGGTTTCCGACTCGTCATCGCTGGCCGAGCGGCCGCCCAGCGCGAACACCGCCAGGCACGCCTGCTTGGCCTCTTCGCTGTCGATGCGTTCGCCGTGGCTGCGGGCGATGTCGGCGATGGAGCGCAGCATGATCGAGGTCGACAGCGGCAGCTCGACGCTCAGCCCGGCGAAGCCGAAGAAACCGCCCACCCCGCCGCTGACAGCGATGCCCGCCTTGTGCCACAAGTTGGAGGACTTCTCGCCCGGCACGTCCTTGAGGGTGAACACCGCGGCGTCCAGCGCCTTGACCAGCGCCGAGCGGGTCACCGTGGCGATTTGCCGGGTGACGCTGCCCGGCAGGTGCCGCAGCGCCGCCTCCACCGGCATGCCGATGATGCTGGTGACCTTGGCGACGAAACCAGGGTTTTCCAGCAGGTTCTTCGCCACTTGCAGTTGGGCGAGGTCTTCGGGGGCAAGGTTCATGGCAGTACTCATCTCGAAGTTGCAGGCACCGTAGCCGCTGCCGCCAGGCTGCGCTGGCCCTCGGCGGCGCTGATTACCCCCAGTGTACACAAGGCCCGGCGCAGAGCTGCGCAAGCCGCTACAGGTTTCATTTTGCCTTGGCCTGCGCGTTCGCTAGGATCAGGGATTGGCCCGACGAGACCCTGCGATGAGCACATCCCACGCCCCCTGGCGCTACATCCTGCTGCTGGGCGCCTGCACTGCCCTGCCGCCGTTGTCCACCGACATGGCGCTGCCGGCCATCAGCCAGGTGGGCAGCGCGTTGCACAGCGACTCCGCCGCGGCGGCGCAGACCATTACCCTGTTCATCCTCGGCTTTGTGCTCGGCCCGCTGCTGTTCGGGCCGCTGTCCGACCGCCTGGGCCGGCGGCCGATCCTGTTTGCCGGGCTGGCGGTGTTCGCCCTGGCCGGCCTTGCTTGCGCGCTGGCCCCGAGCATGCCCGTGCTGCTGGCCAGCCGCCTGCTGCAAGGCGCGGCGGCGGGTGCGGCGGCAGCCATGCCCATCGCCATCGTACGTGATGCCTTCACAGGCACCCAGGGCCGCTCGCTGCAAAGCGCGCTGGTGGCCATCAACAACGTCGCGCCGCTGCTGGCCCCGCTGCTGGGCGCCGGCATCCTCAGCCTGGGCAGCTGGCGCAGCATTTATGCGACCCTGGCGCTGGCCGGCGTGGCCTTGCTGGTGAGCGCCAGGCTGTCTTTGCAGGAATCCCACCCGCCGGCCAAACGCAGCGCCCAGCCGCTGATCGCCACCTACCGCCAGGTGCTGCGCAACCGCCGTTTCGTGGTGTGTGCGCTGATCCTGGCGCTGAACTTCGCCGGCCTGTTCGCCTACATCACCGCCTCGCCGCTGGTGTTCATGGACGCCCTGGGCCTGAGCAGCAAGGGCTTTGCCGTGCTGTTCGCAGTGACCGCGCTGGGCACCCTGGGCGGCTCGTGGCTGAACGGGCGGCTGATTCGCAGCGGCTGGGGCGAGGCGCGCATCATTGGCCTGAGCCTGCTCGCCAGCCTGGGCTGCAGCCTGGGGCTGGTGCTGTGCAGCGCGTTCGCCAGCGCGCCGATGCTGCAACTGGCGGCCCTGGTGGTGCTGAGCAATGTGTGCACCGGGCTGGTGATGCCCAACGCCACCCACGCCTCGCTGGAAGACCTGCACCAGGTGGCCGGCTCCGGCGCCGCGTTGCTGCGGGCGATGCAGATGGCCGGTGGCGCGGCCTCGGGCTTCCTGGTCGGCTTGCTGTACGACGGCCATTCGGCCCACGCCATGGCCGGGGTGATGCTCGGTTGCTCGGTGCTGGCGCTGCTGTGCTTTGCCGCTGGCTACGGGGCTATCAATCAGGTCGATAGTCCAAATCTGCCTGATCGATTACCCCTTGAGCGCGAACCTTCATAAGCTGCCTGCATTCCATTTGCCAACGGACGACGCCGCCATGAATGTTCACTTGACCCTTGCTGCCATTTTGGTGCTGTTTTTCTCGGTGGCGCTGATTCACGTGTAGACCCTGTGACGCGGCCTATGGCCGCTGCTACACGATGGTGGCGTAGCAGCTGCCGAAGGCTGCGTCCGGCGGCCTACCTGCGGGGGGCGTGGGGGCGTGGGGCCGTGACGCAGCCTGGCGGCAGCTGCTACGATCGGTGGTTCAGGCATTTGTTTGGACGCCCCATGCTCGCCACCCTTCGGCACTACCCCCTGGCCGTCAACCTGCTGCTGGCCAGCGCCTTCCTGCTGACCCTGGGCCGGGCGATCACCCTGCCCTATCTGGTCATCTATCTGACGTCGCACTACGGTTTGGACGTATCCACCGTGGGCGCGGTGATTGGCGGCGCGCTGGTGGCGGGCTCGGTGCTGAGCCTGTATGGCGGCTACCTCACCGACCGGCTCAGCCCCTACCGGCTGATCCTCGGCTTCACCGGCTGTTTCGTCGCCGGTTTCGTGGGCATGTGCCTGACCTCCAGCCTGACGGTGTTCTTCCTGTTCCTGGTGGCCTTCAACTTCGCCTACTCGGTGATCGACGTGGTGGCCAAGGCCAGCTTCGGCCGGCTGCTGCCCGACCACGAGCAGGCCCGGGTGTTTTCCCTGCGCTACACCCTGATCAACATCGCCTACGCCGTGGGCCCGTTCATGGGCGCGGGGCTGGCGGGCGTCAGCCTGGAACTGCCGTTCATGCTGTCGGCGCTGCTGGGCGTGGTGTTCCTGGGGCTGTACGCGCTGTACGGTGACCGCCACTTGAGTGGGCCCGAGGCGGCCAGCGAAGGCTTTTCCTTCATGCGCGTGGGCCAGGTGCTGCTCAAGGACCGGCGCCTGGTGTGCTTCACCGTCGGCGGCATTCTCAGCGCGGTGGTGTTCGGCCAGTTTACCGCCTACCTGTCGCAATACCTGGTGCTGACCAGCGACCCGCAGCAGGTGTATGCGGTGATCAGCACCGTGCTGGCGGTGAACGCCAGCGTGGTCATCGGCCTGCAGTACGCGGTGGGCAAGCACATCGACGCGCGGCGCCTGACGCCCTGGCTGATCGTCGGCCTGGCGTTGTTCCTGGCCGGCCTGGTGGGCTTTTCCGTGGCCCACAGCTTGACGGCCTGGGCGCTGGCGATGTTCATCTTCACCCTGGGCGAAATCATCGTGTTCCCGGCCGAGTACATGTTCATCGACCGCATCGCCCCCACGCACCTGCGCGGCATGTACTACGCGGCGCAGAACCTCTCCAACCTGGGCGGCGCCCTGGGCCCGGTGGTGTGCGGCCTGGCCCTGGCCTGCCTGGCGCCGGCGGCGATGTTCTACGTGCTGGCGGCGTTCCTGGTGGTGGGCGGCGCGTTGTACGTGCTGGGCGGCTCGCTGGCCGAGAAGGTTGGCTGAAGCGCCGGGTTGGCGGTATGGTGCCCGCCTTTCATAACACTGACCCCCGAGGTGCACATGCTGACTTTCACTCCTGACCCGGACGCGGACTCCATCTCGTCCGACGTTGCCAGCTTCAACGGCATCCTGGTCTCCACCCAGATCCCCACCCGCGCCGACGGCAGCCTGGAGCTGGGCAGCATCACTGCCCAGAGCGAATGCACCCTGCAGGCGCTGAAAGTGGCCCTGGAGCGCGCCGGCAGCTCCATGGACCGGGTGATGCACCTGACCATCTACCTCACCGACATGGCCGACCGCGCCGCGTTCAACGAGGTGTACCAGCGCTTCTTCGCCAAGCCCTGGCCGGTGCGCGCCGCGGTGGGCGTGGCGTCGCTGGCGGTGGAAGGCATGCGCGTGGAAGTCACCGCCATGGCCGCCAAGGCGTAAATCCAGTAGCAGCGGCCGCAGGTCGCGTCCCGCACGCCAAATTCAGCGCCGCCAGCGGACGCCGCCTGGCGGCAGCTGCTACGGGAAAGCTGCCACTGCTTCTATTTCACCGCTACAATGCCCGCCTTGACCGTGCAAAAGCCTGACTAAAAAAACATGTCCCTACCCAAGCATCACCTGGAATTGCTGAGCCCTGCCCGCGACGTAGAGATCGCGCGCGAGGCCATCCTGCATGGCGCCGACGCCATCTACATCGGCGGCCCAAGCTTCGGCGCGCGCCACAACGCTTCCAACGAGGTGGCCGATATCGCCCGCCTGGTGGAATTCGCCCGCCGTTACCACGCCCGCGTGTTCACCACCATCAACACCATCCTGCACGATGACGAGCTGGAACCGGCGCGCAAACTGATCCACCAGCTGTACGATGCCGGCGTCGACGCGCTGATCGTCCAGGACCTGGGGGTGATGGAGCTGGACATTCCGCCCATCGAGCTGCACGCCAGCACCCAGACCGACATCCGCACCCTGGCCCGGGCCAAGTTCCTCGACCAGGCCGGCTTCTCCCAGCTGGTGCTGGCCCGCGAGCTGAACCTGCAGGAAATTCGCGCGATTGCCGATGAAACCGATGCTGCCATCGAGTTCTTCATCCACGGCGCCCTGTGCGTGGCGTTCTCCGGCCAGTGCAACATCAGCCACGCGCAGAACGGCCGCAGCGCCAACCGTGGCGACTGCTCCCAGGCCTGCCGCCTGCCCTACACCCTGAAAGACGACCAGGGCCGCGTGGTGGCATTCGAGAAGCACCTGCTGTCGATGAAAGACAACAACCAGAGCGCCAACCTGCGCGCCCTGGTGGAAGCCGGCGTGCGCTCGTTCAAGATCGAAGGCCGCTACAAGGACATGGGCTATGTGAAGAACATCACCGCCTACTACCGCCAGCGCCTGGACGATATCCTCGAAGGCCGCCCGGACCTGGCCCGCGCCTCCAGCGGCCGCACCGCGCACTTCTTCGTGCCCGACCCGGACAAGACCTTCCAC
Organism: Pseudomonas imperatae; assembly: GCF_057128625.1. NCBI lineage: Bacteria > Pseudomonadati > Pseudomonadota > Gammaproteobacteria > Pseudomonadales > Pseudomonadaceae > Pseudomonas > Pseudomonas imperatae. The sequence goes on from NZ_JBSKHP010000006.1 coordinate 100,987, forward strand.
CGCGGCAGCACCGACTACTTCGTCACCGACCGCAAGGTGGACATCGGCGCCTTCGACACCCCTACCTTCACCGGCCTGGCCGTAGGCGTGGTGGAAAAGGTCGGCAAGCGCGACCTGCTGGTGGTCACCCATGAGCCGCTAACCAACGGCGACGGCCTCAACGTGCAGATCAAGCGCGAAGTGGTGGGTTTCCGCGCCAACATCGCCGAGCCTAAAGGCGAGTTCGAGGAAGACGGCGAGAAGCGCTACCGCTACCGCGTCGAGCCCAACGAGATGCCGGCCGACCTGTACAAGGCGCGCCCCAACCACCCGCTCAACCGCAACCTGGACCACAACTGGCAACAGGCCCTGCAGAAGACCTCCGCCGAGCGCCGCATTGGCGTGAACTGGAAGGTGCAGTTGCGCGAGGATCGCCTGCAACTGACCGTCACCAGCGAGGAAGGCATCAGCGCCAGCGTCAGCCTGGACGGCCCCTTCGGCGCGGCCAACAAGCCCGAGCAGGCGCTGGACCAACTGCATGACCTGCTGGGCCAATTGGGCACTACCCAGTACCACGCCACCGACATCAAGCTGGACGCACCGCAGGCGTACTTCATCCCCAACTCGCAGCTCAAGGCCCTGCGCCGCGAAGTGATCGACGCCCTGACCGAGGCGCGCGTCGCTGCCCACCCGCGCGGTGGCCGCAAGGCCGAGACCGTGCCGGCACCGGTGTACCCCGACTCGCACCTGTCGTTCCTGGCCAACGTCTACAACCAGAAGGCCCGCGACTTCTATCACCGCCACGGCGTGAAGCTGATCGACGCCGCGTACGAGGCCCACGAGGAACCGGGCGAAGTGCCGGTGATGATCACCAAGCACTGCCTGCGCTTCTCCTTCAACCTGTGCCCCAAGCAGGCCAAGGGCGTGACGGGCGTGCGCACCAAGGTCGCGCCGATGCAGCTGATTCACGGCGATGAAGTGCTGACCCTGAAGTTCGACTGCAAGCCGTGCGAGATGCACGTCATCGGCAAGATGAAAGGCCACATCCTCGACCTGGCGCCGCCGGGCAGCAACAAGAGCGTTGTGGGGCACATCACCCCGGAAGACCTGCTGAAGACCATTCCGCGCGCGCTGCATTGATCGGCTGCCGTGGGAGCGGGCTCTGCCCGCGAAAAATGCACCGCGTATTGCCTGACATACCGCAGTGTTCTTTTCGCGGGCAGAGCCCGCTCCCACATTATTTCAGGCAGTCCAGGACTGCCTGGGCCGTGCGCTCGAAGGTCAACGGCGTCACGGTTACATAGCCATTGAACACACCGTAAGTCTCGGTGCCCTCTTCGTCGAAGCTCTCCGTGCGCGACATGTTCAACCAGAAATACTCGACGTTGCGCGGGTCTTGCTGCCCCGTCACCTGAATACCGTTCAGCCTGCCCGTGCCCTGGGACGTGTACTGCGTGCCCTTGCAGGCCGCCGGTTCCACGTCGGGGAAATTGATGTTCAGGCAACTGCCCGCCGCCCAGTCCGCCTGCGCCACGCGCGCCAGCACATCCACCCCCAGCGCCTCGGCGGTAGCCCACTTCACCGGTTGGCCTTTGGTAAACGCCTGGCTCAGGGCAATCGACGGAACACCCAGCAACATGCCCGCCATCGCCGCGCCCACCGTGCCGGAAAATGCCGTTTCCACCCCCAGATTGGCGCCGCGGTTGACCCCGGACAGAATCAACGTCGGCTTGTGCGGCATCAGGTGCTGCAACGCCAGCACCACGCAATCGCCCGGCGTGCCCTGTACGGCAAAGCGCCGCTCGCCCAGGGTTTCCACGCGCAGCGGGTGGTGAATGCTGATGGCATGGGACACGCCACTCTGGTCGTGGGCCGGTGCCACCACCCAGACCTCGCGGGCCAGTTTCGTGGCAATGACTTCCAGCGCGGCCAGGCCAGGGGCGCTGATGCCGTCATCGTTGGTCAGCAGAACGCGGTCGAACAAGGGGGTGTACGGGTCCATGTGCATCTCCAGGTGAAAGGCGGTCAGGCCGGTTGCGAAATCTCGATCAGGTTCAGGTCCGGGTCACGCACATACACCGAGCGGATCGGCCCGGTGGCGCCGGTGCGCATCACCGGCCCTTCGAGGATAGGCCACTGCTGGGCGTGCAAGTGTTCGATCACCTGCTCCAGGGGCGTGCTGGCAATGAAGCACAGGTCCAGCGCGCCCGGCACCGGCAGGTGCGCCTTGGGCTCGAACTCGTGGCCGCGCACGTGCACGTTGATCTTCTGCCGGCCAAACACGAAGGCCAGGCGGCCCTGGCCGAAGGTTTCCAGGCGCATGCCGAGCACGCGGGTGTAGAAGTCCTTGCAGGCGTCCAGGTCGATGGTGGTGAGGACCAGGTGGTCGAGGTGGTCGATCATCAGCGAAGCTCCAAGGCGGTTGGCCCCTGATGATGCCCTGCTGGCACGCCAGTGAAAATCACGACGTTTGTCGATACCCGCGTCAGGGCTTGCGCTCCGCCAACTGCTCCAGCAGTTCCGCCGAAGGCACGAAGAACAACCCGCCGGTCACCGCCGTGCTGTAGTCGAGCAAGCGGTCGTAGTTGCCCGCCGGGCGGCCCACGAACATGTTCTCGAGCATTTTTTCCAGGGCCGACGGCGAGCGCGCATAGCCAATGAAATAGGTGCCGAACTCGCCCATGCCGGGGCGGCCGAACGGCATGTTGTCGCGGAGGATTTTCACTTCCTGGCCGTTTTCAGTGAGCGTGGTCAGGGCGCTGTGGGAGTTGCTGGGCTTGTGGGCGTCGTCCAATTCCACGTCCGAGAGCTTCCTGCGGCCGATCACCCGTTCCTGGTCTTCCACGCTCAGGGCGTTCCAGGCGTTCATGTTGTGCAGGTACTTCTGCACCATCACGTAGCTGCCGCCGGCGAAGGCCGGGTCTTCGCTGTCGATCAGGGTGGAATCAGTCAGTTTGCGGCCGGCGGGGTTCTCGGTGCCGTCGACGAAGCCGACCATGCTGCGCATGTCGAAGTTGCGGAAGCCCTGCACCTCGTCCACCACCAGGATGGCATCGCCCAGGGCGGTGCACAGCTGGGTGGCCAATTCGAAACACAGGTCCATGCGGTCGGCGCGGATGTGCAGCAGCAGGTCACCGGCCGTGGCGGGCGCACGGCGGCCTTCGGGGCCGAACTCGCGGAACGGGTGCAACTGCATCGGGCGCGGCGCGCCGAACAGCACGTCCCAGGCTGTGGAGCCGAAGCCGCACACGCAGGACAGCTTGCCGTCGGGCACGCGCTTGCCCACCGTGCGGGTCAGCGCCGCCACGTCGCCACACCAGCCGCGCACCGTGTCGGCGGCCTCGGCGCCCAGCGCCACGGTGGCGACGATAAAGATGACGCTGCTGGTGATGGGACTGCAGACGGCCTGGGGTTCGGGAAGGAGGTCAGTCATGGTCGGCCTTCAGGGCTGGGAAAACCATTGCTCAGCGTAGCTTGCGCCGGTGGTTGCCGGGGCTTTTTCCATTGTCTCTGCACGTTCCGGCGGTAGACTGCGGGCATTTACCCACCAGGGAAGTCTTTGCCATGATCGATCTCCACCAGCCCCTGGGCGCCCTCACCGCCCTGCGCAAACTCCACGGTTCCACCGTGGACGGCAAGCCCGTGGTGTTCCACTGGTCCGGCCAGGCCTGGGCGCGGCGCGAAGGCGAGCCCGACCGTTTGCTGTTCAAGGTCGAGGGCATGAACATTCGTCAATGCGGCAGCCTGCACGACCCCCAGCGCGGCGCCGGCTTCCGGCTGGTGTCGCGCGAACTGATGCTGTACCTCGACCCGGTGACGGGCGAACCCTTGAAGACCTGGCACAACCCCTGGACTCAAGCTGCCGTGCCGGTGATGCACGTGGCCAACGACCCGGTGAACCTGCGCCCGTTCTTCGAGCGCGACCCTCAGGGCCAGCCTTTGGCCTCCCCCTTCCGCGTCCAGGGCGAGCGTGTATTCGCCGCCAGCGAGATCCCGCTGTTCTACCCCAATCCCTTGGCGGGCGATTACCAGGAGTACGTCGGCAACCACTACCACGCCATGGAAATCTTCGATTTCGTGGCCGACCGCGAGGCGCTGCTCAGTAAAGACACCGACAGCGCGAATGCGGCGTTGGCATGGGTGCGTATCGCGCCGTGGCTGCCGTTCATGCGCATGGGCAGCCGGCCGGGGTTGATGGTGTTCAACGCCATGGGGCAGACCGTTGCAGGTATCGAAGCCTTGCCGGCGGTGCTGCGCGAGGCGATTGGCCGGGATTACCCGGAGTACCGTGAGCCGCCGGCGCTGGATGATGTGCGCCCGAACGTTACCAGTTGGACAGTCGCGCAGCGACTCACAGAAGCACAGAGCCCGCGCACCTGATCTTGACCTGGCTTGTGATCTGTTTGTGATCTGCTGTTGATCTGGCTTTTGATCTTGATTGTATGCCCCGTAAAGCGCCCGGGCCGACTGGAGGCGTCGATCAACGGGCTGCCCGAAGGGCCGAGGCCGCAGGCCGAAGAGACGGTAACCCGCAGGCTTCTATAGCGGGTGCCGTCTGCCCGTTGAGCGGCGCCGGAAGGAGGGGACCCGTAGCGAAGCGTAGGGCCCAAGCAGGGGCAAGTGTTTTTTGCTTACTTTTTTTGGCGTCTGAAAAAAAGTGAGTCGCCGTAAGGGCGAAACGGTCAGTGGTCGCACCACAAAAATGGATATGTTCGAAATCGCCGAAGCGGAATACAGAATCCGCGAACATATCTATTACTACGGGTGATGCAAAATCACCTTTTCGGCCTTACGCCGAGTCACTTTTTGACAAACGCCTCAAAAAGTAACCAAAAAAGGCTTGCCCCTGCTTGGTCCCTCCGCTTCGCTGCGGGTCCCCTCCCTCCGGCGTCGCCCAAGCGGCCGACGGCCCGGAATAGAAGCGCCTCCGGTTCCGTCTTCCCTGGCTACGCCAGGGACCGCTTGGCCAACGCCTCCAGTCGGCCCTGGCGCTTTATGGGGCACACAATCAAGATCAAAGGCCGCACGGGATCAAGATCAGAGGCAGTTCGTGGTGGTTTGAGGAAGTTATTTCACCTGCCCCAACCACTGCTCCACGGTATCACCACTGCTGATATTCCCCTGCACCAATCCATCCACCATGAACGTCGGCGACACATGAATGCCGTTCTGCCGCGCGTACTTGCAGTGCCACTTTGTCTCCCGGTCCAGATCAGGAATGGCAAACGCCGCGGCCAGTTGCACGCCGCTGTACTGCTCGATGCGGGCGATGATGTCATTGGGCGTGGCATCCCTATTCGGCCCGCTGGCGTGGTGGCTGAACTCGAACTCTTCGCGGTGCGCGGCCACGGCCGCCATCACCGCCTTGGCGTTGGCCTTGCCGCCGGGCAGCGTCGAGGCCGCCAGGATGCAGCGCACGATCACCCCGGAGAACAGGTGCCAGGGCTGGGACTGCAAACGCACCTTGATCGTGATGCGGTCTTCGCCAGCCAGGGCCAGCAGGTCGTCGAGCTTGTTGAAGGCGCGCACCGAGAACGGACAGGTGGGTTCGAGGAACACCTCGAACACCCGCGGGCCGTGGCCCCAGGTCAGTGGGTCGGCGTGCCAGGTGGTGTTTTCCATGGTCGATCTCCTTGAAGTCTGCGCCGCAGTATACCCATCAGACACCGCGCGTAGCCGCTGCCGAAGGCTGCGCTGGCCATGATGTACACCGAAAATCTGCAGCGGGGCATAAGGCCAGCGCAGCCTGGCGGCAGCGGCTACAGATGACTGTTGCTACTGCAACAGTGACTCCACAGTCTGTTGCGCAGTAAACAGCAGAATCAACGCAATCCCCTCTGGAACCCTCGTCCCAGCAACTGGCACAAAGCCTGCAATATTCCATTCCAGCAGAAAAGCCGTACCCATACCGACTTTTCCGACATAACAACCGTTCTGGAGCCCCCTCATGAAACGCACCCTCTTCTACTCCCTGATCGGCGCCTGCGCCCTGACCCTGGCCGTGCACCCCAGCGCCCAGGCCGCGGATGCGCCGCCGGCCGAGGTGCACCTGGACTACGCCTACTATTCGCCGGTGAGCCTGGTGCTCAAGCACTTCGGCTTCCTCGAAAAAGCCCTGCCGCAGACCAAGGTGGACTGGGTGTTCAGCCAGGGCAGCAACCGCTCGCTGGAGTACCTCAACAGCGGCGGCGTCGACTTTGCCTCGTCGGCCAGCCTGGCGGCGGTGCTCAGCCGCGCCAACGGCGCGCCGATCAAGTCGGTGTACGTGTACAGCCGCGCCGAATGGACCGCGTTGGTGGTGCGCAAGGACTCGCCACTGCACAGCGTGGCGGACCTGAAAGGCAAGAAGATCGCCGCCACCAAGGGCACCGACCCTTACCTGTTTACCCTGCGCGCCCTGCAGCAGGCCGGCCTGAAGAAAGACGACGTGGAGCTGGTGCACCTGCAGCACCCCGACGGCCGCGTGGCCTTGGAAAAAGGCGACGTCGACGCCTGGGCCGGCCTGGACCCGCACATGGCCGCCAGCCAGGTGCAGGCCGGCGCGCGCTTGCTGTACCGCAACCGCGATTTCAACAGCTATGGCGTGGTCAGCGTCACCGAGCGCTACGCCAAGGAGCACCCGGACACCATCAAAACCGTCATCGGCGCCTATGAGCAGGCGCGCCAGTGGTCCGTCGGCCACCCCGAGGAGTTTGCCCAACTGCTGGCCACCGAAGCCGGCTTGCCGCTGGACGTGGCCAAGTTGCAGCTGTCGCGCACTGACCTGAGCAGCCCCCAACTAACCACCCAGGACGTCGCCGCCTCGAAGGCCGCCGCGCCCATCCTGGTGTCCGAGGAACTGGTACGCCGCGGCACCGACGTCAATCAGGTAATCGACCAGCTGATCACGCCAGGTTTAGACCAAGCGGTCGCCGACCAATGAGCAGCCGCTTCAAAGCCCTGGCCCTGCCCGTCGCCATCCTCCTGATCCTTGAAGGCGTGGTGCGCGCAGGCTGGCTGCCGGCCTACCAGATGCCCGCCCCCAGCGACGTCCTGCTGACCCTGCGCGACCTCGCGGAGGGCGCGCTGTGGAAGCACATCGGCGCCAGCCTGGCGCGGGTGCTGGCAGGCTTTGTGATTGGCGCCAGCCTGGCCCTGGTGTTCGCGGCCTGGGTGGGCCTGAGCCGCGAGGCCGAAGCCTACCTGGCGCCGACGTTTGCCGGCCTGCGCTCGATTCCCAGCCTGGCCTGGGTACCGCTGTTGCTGTTGTGGCTGGGCATCGACGAAACTTCGAAGGTCGTGCTGATCGCCATCGGCGCGTTCTTTCCGGTGTACCACAACGGCGTGGCGGCGATCCGCGACATCGACCGCAAACTGGTGGAGGTCGGCCGCATCTACGGTTTCAATCGCTGGCAATTGGTGCGGCGCATCCTGCTGCCGGCCGCCCTGCCTGGCCTGTTCACCGGCTTGCGCAGCGGCCTGAGCCTGGTGTGGATGTTCCTGGTGGCGGCCGAGCTGATCGCCGCCACCCGCGGCCTGGGCTACCTGCTGAGCGACGGCCGGGAAACCTCGCGGCCTGACATTGTACTGGCGGCGATCATTGTGTTGGCGCTGCTGGGCAAGCTCAGCGATGGCCTGCTCGCTGCGCTGGAGAAGCGCTGCCTGGGCTGGCGTGACACCTTCACCGGGCAGCCGGCGGAGGGCTGATCGGCCAGGCATTAGTTTATGAATTTAAGTTATTTAAATTTATTCTCTTATAGCTATATCTTCAGCGCACCTACCCGCTGACAGCAAGGCAGAACCCCCATGGCATCACTGAGCACCGCGTTTCCCCGCCTGAGCCAACTGACCACCGCCCTGGGCCTCGGCCTGTCGCTGCTGGCGGGTAGCCTGGTGATGCCCAGCGCCGCCCAGGCCGAGGGTCAACTGCGCATCGCCGAGCAGTTCGGCGTGGTCTACCTGCTGCTCAACGTAGTCCGCGACCAGCAGTTGGTGGAAAAATACGGCAAGCAGGAGGGCCTGGACATCAAGGTGGACTGGACCCAACTGTCCGGCGGCTCGGCGGTGAACGACGCGCTGCTGGCCGGCGCCGTGGACATCGCCGGCGCCGGTACCGGGCCGCTGCTGACCATCTGGGACCGCACCTACGGCCGCCAGAACGTCAAGGCCGTGGCCTCTTTGGGCAACTTCCCGTACCTGTTGGTCAGCAACAACCCCAACGTCAAGACCATCGCCGACTTCACCGCCAAGGACCGCATCGCCGTGCCTGCGGTGGGCGTCTCGGTGCAGTCGCGCTACCTGCAGTATGCTGCGGCGAAGCTATGGGGCGACAAGGATTTCGCCCGCCTGGACCCGTACTCCATCAACCTGCCACACCCGGACGCGGCCACCAGCATCACGTCGGGCGGCACCGAGGTCACCGGGCACTTCTCCAACCCGCCGTTCCAGGAACAGGAACTGGCCAAGGCCGGCGTGCACACCGTGCTGGACACCTACGACCTGCTGGGCCCCAATTCGCCCACCGTGCTGTTCGCCACCGAGAAGTTCCGCAACGACAACCCCAAGACCTACCACGCCTTCATCGAAGCACTGACCGAGGCCGCCGCCTACATCCAGAAGGACAAGGCCGGCGCCGCCGACACCTACATCCGCGTCACCCACGCCAAGATCGACCGCGACCAACTGCTGAAGATCATCAGCAACCCGCGCTTCGAGTTCACCATCAACCCGAAGAACACCTACCCGCTGGCCGAGTTCATGTACCGCGTGGGCGCCATCAAACACAAGCCGGCGTCGTGGCAGGACTACTTCTTCGAAGACGCCAAGCCGCTGCAGGGCAGCTGACCCCCCCTACCGTCTCATCCCGCCGATTCCTTGTGGGAGCTGGCAAGCCAGCTCCCACAGGTCGGTGGGTGCTTATCACAGGAGCTTTCCCCAATGACAATCAACAAACGTTTGCCCCTGCTTGCCGCGCTGTTGCTGTGCAGCACCGCCACCCTCGCCGCCGGCCTGCTGGACAAGGGCCGCAGCGACGGCCTTACCGCCGGCATCGCCAACGAACAGCCCTACGCCTACCTGGGCACCGACGGCAAGGCCACCGGCGCCAACATCGAAGTGCTGCAGGCCATTCTCACGCCGCTGGGCATTACCCACATCGACACGCCCATCACCGACTTCGGCTCGCTGGTACCGGGCCTGGCCGCCGGGCGTTTCGACCTGATCGGCGCCGGGCTGTTCATCAACCCCAGCCGCTGCAAGGTCATCAGCTTCTCCAACCCGGTCACCCGTTCCGGCGGCGCCTTCATCGTCAAGGCCGGCAACCCGCTGAAGCTGCACAGCCTCAAGGACGTCGCCGCCAGCGGCAAGGCGCGCCTGGCCACCCAGACCGGGTCCAACCAGGTGCAGGAAGCCAAGGACAGCGGCATCGCCACCGCCAACGTGGTGCTGTTCGACAAGGACACCGAGGCCCTGGCCGCCCTGGAAGCCGGCCGCGTGGACGTGGTGTATTTCCCCGACGCCGAGATCATCGGCCTGCTGGCCAAGGCCAACAGCCCGAGCATCGAACGCGCGCTGCCGTTCCAGCAGATCCCCGACGCCAACGGCAAGCCCAGCTGGAACTACCACGCCTACGGCCTGCCGCGTAACGACCCGGCGTTCGCCCAGGCTTTCAACGAACAACTGGCCAAGCTGCGCGCCTCCGGTGAGCTGCTGAAGATCCTGAGCAAGTACGGCTACACCGTGAACGAACTGCCAGACCCGGCCGTCACCGCCGCGCAGCGTTGCAGCCTGTGACCCCGGACAGCGCGCTGTTCATCGCCACGCAGCTGGGCCATGGCGCGCTGGTCACGGTGGAGATCACCGTGCTGGCTGAAGTGCTGGTGCTGGCACTGGGTTTCGCCATCGCCCTGATGCGCCTGTCGCGTTCGCGGCTGCTGCGCGCCTTCGCCGTCACCTACGTGCAGGTGCTGCGCGGCTTGTCGGCGCTGGTGCTGCTGTTCTACCTGTTCTTCATCCTGCCGCTGTTCGGCGTTCGCCTGCCGCCCATGGCCACCGGGGTCATCGGCTTGGGCCTGACGTTTTCCGCCTACGCCTCGGAGATCATCCGCGCGGCGCTGGCCAACGTCAGCCAGGGCCAGCGCGACGCCGTGCGCGCGCTGGACTTTGGCCGGCTGGCGGCACTGCGCCGGGTGCTTTTGCCGCAAGCGCTGCCGTTCATGCTGCCGCCCCTGGGCAACCAGCTGGTGGAATTGATGAAGACCACCTCGCTGGTGTCGTTGATCACCCTCACCGACCTGACCTTCTCCGGCAGCCAGCTGATTACCACCCTGGGCAACCAATCGCTGATCTGGAGCATCGTGCTGGTGTGTTATTTCGTCATGGCCTGGCCGCTGAGCTGGCTGGTGCGCCGCTATGAAACCCACAGCACGGCCTGGCGCCAGGCCAAGGAGTAGCCATGGATTTCGATTTCGCATTCGCCTGGTCGATACTGCCCGACCTGCTGGCCGGGCTGCTGGTGACCGTCGAGGTGGTGCTGCTGGGCTTCGTGCTGGCCGTGGTGCTGGGCCTGGTGCTGGCGCTGGCCGGCCGCGCGCCCTGGGCCGTGGTGCGCCGCGCTGCCGCGGGGTACCTGAGCTTCTTGCGCCTGACGCCGTTGATGGTGCAGCTGTACGCGCTGTTCTTCGTGCTGCCGCAGGCGGGCATCACCCTGCCGGCGTTCGCCACCGGGGTCATCGGCCTGGGCCTGTATTACAGCGCCTACATCGCCGAAGCCTACCGCGGCGCCATCGACGGCATCGCCATCGGCCAGTGGGAAGCGGCCCGCGCCCTGGACTTGAACACTGCCCAGACCTGGCGGCGGATCATCCTGCCCCAGGCCTGGAAGCCCATGGTGCCGGTGCTGGGCAACTACCTGATCGGCATGTTCAAGGAGACCCCGCTGCTGGCGGTGATCACCATTCCCGAGCTGTTCCAGGCCGCCAAGCAGGTGGCCGGCATGACCTACCGCTACAACGAACCCTACACGCTGATGGCGCTGCTGTTCCTGCTGATCAGCGTGCCCACCTCGCTGTTGTTCAACCACCTGGAGAAGCGCAGCCATGCCTGATTCCCCCGCACAGATCCGCCTCACCCAGGTGGTCAAGGACTTCGGCAGCACGCGGGTCATCGACCATCTGGACCTGAACATTCCCCAGGGCCAGAAAGTGGCCCTGATCGGCCCCAGCGGCTCGGGCAAGTCCACGGTGCTGCGGCTGATCAAGGGCCTGGAAAGCTACCAGCACGGCCACATCGAGGTGGCCGGCGCGCCCGTGCCGGCGCCGCGCCGTGGCTGGCGCTGGCGGCCCGAGCCGGTGGTGCACCGGGTGGGCATGGTGTTCCAGCAGTTCAACCTGTTCCCACACCTGAGCGTGCTGGACAACGTCATCGAGGCGCCGCTGCAGGTACTGCGCCTGAGCCGCGAGGAGGCGCTGGAGCGCGCCCATGGCTACCTGGCCATGGTCGGCATGGCCCACAAGGTCCACGCCTACCCCGCCACCCTGTCTGGCGGCCAGCAGCAACGGGTGGCCATCGCCCGTGCCCTGGCCATGCGCCCGCAGGTGATGCTGTTCGACGAGGTAACCTCGGCCCTGGACCCGGAACTGGTGGGCGAAGTGCTGGGGGTGATCCGCCGCATCGCCCACGAGCAGCAGATGACCATGCTGCTGGTGACCCACGAAATGAAATTCGCCCGCGACGTGGCCGACCGCGTGCTGTTCATGGAGCACGGGCGCATCGTTGCCGACGGCTCGGCGGACCAGATCCTGGTCAACCCCCAGAACGAGCGCACCCGCCGCTTCCTCAACCTGGTAGCACAACACTAACCCGTAGCAGCGGCCATAGGCCGCGTCCGGGAGCCCCACGGCATGGCTGCCAGGACGCGGCCTTTGGCCGCTGCTACGGGCTTAGGCCCACACCCGCCACCAGGGTGCTTTCTGCTGGCCCTTCGTGGGCAGCACATCGGGCATATCGCGCAGGCGAATCCACGGTTCATCCTGCCAATACAACACCTTCACCTGCCCCCCTTGCGTGCACATGGACGTCACGGCCGGCACCGTGCCCGGCGCGCTGCTGCGCAACATGGGCACCACTTCCAGCGTCAGCCACTGGCGCAGCGCGCGGTTCTCCGGCATCTGGCTGTGCATGATCAAGGTCACCGCCCCGGTCTCGCTGACCAGCAGGCGCTTGCCCCACTGACCTTCCACCTGCACCCACACCTCACGGTGCTGGTCGGCGTCCAGGCGGCGGATGCGGCGCTCCACGAAGTGCACGCCCATCAAGCGGCCCAGGTCGTGAATGCACAGCCAGGCCTGACCTTCGAGCATCAGCGCGCGCAGCGGGAGTTGGTGGCGGAAAAAGGTGGTGGCGGCGAGTGCATCCATGGCGAAAGCTCCTTGCGGGTGAAGGGCTGCCACGGTCATTGGAGTTAGGGTGGCAGCTGCGTGCAGGTTAGCGAACCGGGCTAGAACCGGCAGGCCCGAAGGCCTCCCACACGCAGCTGCCATAACACTTATCCCAGGCGTGAACGCCCGAAACAAGCGGTATGGTGCTGCAGTGTACTAGCACAGGTCGCTAAACCTGATCCCCGAGGCTTCGGAGACGCTGCGCAGGGTAAGGGTGCACCGGGGCAGTGGCAATCAAAGGAGTGTTAAGGGTTGTGTCCAGGGATCCAGCAAACCGCAATCCACCGGGCACGACAGCGGACGCAGCCTGCGGCAGCTTCTACGAAGGCGTTGTTCAAGCCTGCGTCAGGGGCATCACGCGGTCTCGGCCACCACCACCTGGTTGCGCCCCTGGGCCTTGGCGCGGTACAGCGCCTTGTCGGCGCTGTTAATCAGCTTGTGCAGGTCCAGCACCGCGCCGTCCACCTCGGCCACGCCAAGGCTGGCGGTGATGCTCAGCACCGGGTCGGCCTGCAGGCCGGCGATGGTCTGCAGCACCTGCCGGGCGATGTCCCGGGCCTGCGCCAGGGTGGTGTCGGGCAGCAGCACGGCGAACTCCTCGCCCCCCAGGCGGCCGTGGATATCGGCGGCGCGGAACGAACGGGTGATCACCTGGCCAATCTGCCGCAGCACCTCATCGCCCGCCTGGTGGCCGTAGGTGTCGTTGATGTACTTGAAGTGGTCCATGTCCAGCATCACCGCGCACAGCGGCAGCTGGTTGCGCCGGCAGTAGGCAAACAGCTGCTGGGCATGCTCGAAGAAGGCGCGGCGGTTTTTCAGGCCGGTGAGTTCGTCGGTCTGCGCGGCGTAGGTGGAAATGCGGTGGGCGCTCTCTATCTCGTGGGTCAGGGTGTAGGCCTTCACCAGCGCGTCGGACAGCTTGTGGGTGGCACGCACCACGAACGAGGCGAACACGAGCGTCGCCAGGGCCATGCCCACCTGCACTTCGGACGCCTGGAACAGCAGCCAGAACGTGGGCGGCAGCAGCACCAGCAGGATCGACATGACGGTCATGTGGCGGTACGCCGAGTAGCACGACACCGCGCTCACCGACATGCCCACGGCGAACAGCATCACCAGGGCCTGGGCCAGCAGGTCGCCCGCCGGCATCACCGCCAACGCCCCTGCGCCCCAGATGGTCGCGGACAGCGCCAGGGTCAGCCAGTACGGCCGCTCCCAGCGCTGGGGCGTGCGTTCGGCCTCGGGGCTGCGGTAGTAGCGCAGGAACAGCAGGGTGCGCAGCAGCGTCGAGGCGCTGAGCAGGCCCAGCCAGGTGACCACGGTGGCGTGGTCGAAGCGGTCCCAGCACAGCCAGCTGAGCATGAGCGCGGCCAGGTAACTGCCAAACACGGCCGACACCGATTGGCGGAACAGCTGTTGCAGCTGGTCCGTGCGTACCTGTGCGGCTATGTGTACGTCCTGTTGACGCCCCCGGTGATCCATTCGATCCGCCTGATCCTGCGACGAAAAACCGATTGTCGCATTGGGCTGGCTGGGTCACAACCTAATACCGCAGTGCCGCCGGACGCAGCCTGCGGCAGCTGCTACGCAGGATTTGTATTCCGCGTCAGGAAGCGACGGGGATTCACCGTAGCAGCGGCCAAAGGCCGCGTCCGCAGGCGACGCGGTCAGGCCTGGCGCACGGCGATGCCGTCGATTTCCACCAGCGCGCCCGGCAACGGCAGGCCGGCTACCTGGATAGCCGTGCGCGCCGGCTTGTTGGGCTGCTCGGCGGTGCCGAAGAACGGCGTGTAGCCGGCCTGCAGCCCAGCAAAATCAAGGCGCCCGTCCAGCTCGGGCACGCCGACCAGGAACACCCGCAACTGGACAATATCGCCCAGGCCCAGGCCCTGCGCTTCCAGCACCGCCTTGAGCTTGCGCAGCACCGATTCGGTCTGGGTGCGGGTGTCGCCATAGGCCGCCGAAGTGCCCTGGGGCGCGTGCGGGTCGGCGACGTCGGGCAAGGCGCCGCTGAGGAACACCAGCTGGGCGTTGGCCGGCACGCTGACGGTCTGGGCGATGGGGGCCGTGGCCGGGCCGGTGCGAACGATGGTTTGGGTCATGTCAGTGCTCTCTGTGGGAAGTTGAAAAAACGCTTACGAAGCCAGCGCCGTCTGGCGTTGGCGAATCACCTGTTCGGCCAGTTGCCCGACCACCCGCCGCGCGGCGTTGGCCGCCGATTCCTGCCAGATACCGATGCCGCTCTGCCCCAGGCCGTCGCTGGCCAGGTACACGCGGCCCTGGGGCACCTCCAGCAAGGCGTGGGCGGCTGCCGGGAAATGCTCGCGTTGCAGCCACGGCCCTTCGCTGTAGGCCACCTGCTCCCAGGACACCGCCAGCGGGTGGCGCAGGTGCCGGGACTGGCCAGGGTGCAACAGCTCCACGGCTTCGGCGGACGACGCGTATTGCTCGGCCAGGGGCTTGTGGCCGAACTGGGCGGCGCCCTCGCCGGTCACGTAGCCGGCCACCAGCAGGCCTTGCGGGCTGTTGAGGTCGTTGCTGGGGTACCACAGCAGGCGCGCCGGGTGCTCCAGCCACGACAGGCCGCCGTAGATGCGGTCTTTCTGTTCCCAGAAGCGCGGCGCCTGCCACGCCACCTTGGTGGCCTGGTCGTTGCGGGTGCTGTGCAGGGCGGCCTTGAAGGGTTCGCTGAAGTCGGTGTCCAGGCGCGCCAGCAGCGGCAGCGGCAGCGTCGAGATCAGGTAGTCGCCGCGTTCCAGGCGGCTCTCGCCACTGGCCGCGTCGTCGTAGGTGACGCTCACCCCTTCCCCGCTTTGCCGCAACTGGCGCACCACCGCGCCGAACTGCAGCTCATCCTGCAAACGCTGTTCGAACGCCGCGGCGATGCGGTCCATGCCGCCCACCGGTTGCAGCATGGTCGCGGAGAACTCCGGGTACTCGGTGTGCAGCAGTGCGCCCCACAGCTCCGGGTGCAGCAGCCGCTCCAGCGCCACCGGCGCGCCGAAGCCTGGCAGCGCGCCGGGCGCCGGCGCGGCAATGCCGTGGCCGGCACGCAGGCTGCCCTCGTACACCAGTTCCTGGGACAGGTCGCCGTAGCCTTGCAGGAAGGTCAGCAGGCGGCTGCGCTCCTCGGCCGACAGCTGATCGTCCAGGGCGTCGCGGTTGATGGCGGTGGCCAGCAGGCCGGCCAGGTGGCCGCGGGTGTCGTTCAAGGCCTGGCGCACGCTGAACGCCGGTTGTTCCAGGTCCGGCCGCAGCTGCGCGCTGTGGGTGGTGTTGACCAGCACTTCCAGGGGCACGCCCAGCTGGCTGCAGTAGTCGAGGATGGTCTTGTGCTGGCTGGGCAGCCGCGCGGGGCCGGCGTTGAAGTACAGGCCCGGGGCGAACTGCGCGGTCTGCCGGCGGCCGTCCAGGTACTCGACTTCGTCGCCGTGGCGCAGGGTCCAGCTGCGCCCGCCCACGCGCTGGCGCGCTTCCAGGATGCGCACCTGGAAGCCGGCGCGCTTGAGCTCGAACGCCGCCACCAGGCCGGCGATGCCGGCACCCAATATCAGCACCTTGGTGCCTTTGCCGGCCTGGCCGTTGTAGTCCAGCGGCTGGTGTTGCAGGTGGGTCGAAGGGCCCAGGCCCAGTGCTGCCAGGGCGGCCTTGGCGGCTGTTTCGCCACCCACCGCGTTGATGCTGGCCAGCGCCTCACGTCGTGTCAGGGTCATGGTCGCGCTCCTCTCAGTCCGGCAGGCCCGGTGGGTTGATCAGCGAATGGTCGATACGCTCGTCGGCCAGGCCCCAGCGCTGCAGCACGCTGGCGTACTGGCCGCCGGCGATGGCGCCTTCCAGCGCTGTCTGGATCGGCGTGACCAGGCCATTGCCCTTGCGCGTGGTCACGGCGATGTCGGCCTTCAGCGGCCAGCCGCCGTTCACCAGGCCCACCTGCTTGATGCCGCCGCGGGTGGCGGCGATGTAGGCCAGCAGCGAGTTGGGCGCGAAGAACGCGTCCACCCGGCCCGATTGCACGGCCAGGGTGGCGGCGGCCTGGTCGTCGAAGTACACCAGGGTCGCCGGCGCCAGCCCGGCCTTTTCATTGGCTTCGTTCCAGGCCAGCAGCACCTTCTCCTGGTTGGTGCCCGAGCCGACGATGACTTTCAGGCCGGCGATGTCCTTGGCTTCCTTGATGGAGGTGATGGCGTTGCTGGCTTTCACGTAGAAACCCAGCACGTCCTGGCGGTAGGTGGCGAAGTCAAAGCGTTTCTTGCGCGACTCGGTCACGGTGACGTTGCTCAGCACCGCGTCGTATTTGCCCGAGCTGACGCCCAGCGGCCAGTCCTCCCAGCTGGTCTGCACCACTTTCAACTGCAGGCCCAGGCTGTCGGCGATCAGCCGCGCGGTGTCGGCCTCGCTGCCGATGGTGGTCTTGTCGTCGCTGGCCAGCAGCGCCAGGGGTGGGCCCGAGGCGCCGGCGATGGCCACGGTGAAGGTGCCCGGCTCGACGAACTTGAAGCCCGCCGGGATCTGCGCGATGGCGGCCGGGTTGCGTGGCGCATCGATGTGCGCCTGCTGCGGGCTGAGGTCGAACGGCGCCGGGGTTTCTGCAGCCAGCGCCGGCAAGGCGGCGGCAAGGGCCAACAACACGAAGGCATGTTTCATGGCAGTCATTCCTTTAACAGGGGGGCAGTCAGCACCTTGCCCAGGAAGGCAGCGGTGCGTGGGTGACGCGGGTGTTGGAAAATCACTTCGGGTGGGCCCTGCTCCACGAGCTTGCCGTCCACCAGGAACACCACGTGGTCGGCCACCTCGCGGGCGAAGCCGATCTCGTGGGTGACCACCACCAGGGTGGTGCCGGTGGCGGCCAGCTGGCGGATCACGTCCAGCACCTCGCCCACCAGTTCCGGGTCCAGGGCCGAGGTCGGCTCGTCGAACAGCAGCACCTTGGGCCGCAGCGCCAGGGCGCGGGCGATGGCCACGCGCTGTTGCTGGCCGCCGGACAGCTGCCGCGGGTAGGCGTCGGCCTTGTCCTGCAGGCCGACTTTGGCCAGTAGCGCCAGCGCCTGTTCGCGGGCGTCGGCGCGGCGCCACAGCTTGTGCGCCAGGGGCGCTTCGGTAAGGTTCTCGAGCACCGTCAGGTGGCCGAACAGGTTGAAGTTCTGGAACACGAAGCCCACGTCCAGGCGGCGCTTGAGCACCTCGCGTTCCTTGAGCTCGTGCAGCTGGTTGCCCTTGCGCCGGTAGCCCACGTACTCACCGTCGATGGTGATGTGCCCGGCGTCGATCTTCTCCAGGTGGTTGATGGTGCGTAGCAGCGTCGACTTGCCCGAGCCCGACGGCCCGAGGATCACCGTGACCTGGCCAGGTTCGACCGTCAGGTCTATATCATTCAGCACCCACTGGCTGCCGAAGCGTTTGCTCACGCCCTGAATCTCGATGCGCCCCTCAGCCATGGGTGTGCTCCTTCAGCCAGCCCCGCAGGCGTTGCAGCGGCGTGGGCGGCAGGTTGCGCAGCGCGCCGCGGGCAAAGTAGCGCTCCACGTAGAACTGCAAACTGGTGAGCGCGCTGGTGATCAGCAGGTACCACACCGTGGCCACGATCAGCAGCGGGATCACCGCCTGGGTGCGGTTGTAGATCACCTGCACGGTGTAGAAGAGTTCCGGCAAGGCCAGCACGTAGACGATGGAGGTGCCCTTGACCAGGCCGATCACCTCGTTGAACGCCGTGGGCACGATGGAGCGCAGCGCCTGGGGCAGAATGATGCGGAAGATCCGCCGGCTGGCCGGCAGGCCCAGGGCGGCGGCCGCTTCATGCTGGCCGTGGTCCACGCCCAGGATACCGCCGCGGATGATCTCGGCGGTGTAGGCCGCCTGCATCATGCCCAGGCCCAGCACCGCCACGGTGAACTGGCTGAGCACGTCCACCGTCGACCACTTGATGCCCAGCTCGGTGAACGGCACGCCCAGCCACAGGTACTCGTACAGGTAGGCGAAGTTGTAGAGGATGATCAGCACCAGCAGCGCCGGCAGCGAGCGAAACACCCAGATGTAGCTCCAGGCCAGGGCCGCCAGCAGCGGCGAGCGCGACAGCCGCGCCAGCGCCAGGCCGGTGCCCAGCACGGTGCTGAGCAGCGCCGCCAGCACCGTCAGTGCCAGGGTCTTGCCCAACCCCTTGAGCACCGCCGGGGCGAGGAAATACTCGGCGAACACGCCCCACTCCCAGCGCGGGTTGGTGGCCAGGGAATGGACGATGCCCACCAGCACCAGGGCGGCGAAGGCCGAACCGACCCAGCGCCACGGGTGGCGGGCCGGGACGATGTGCAGCGTGGTGTCGACCCTGGGCGTGGCCACGGCGGGCCGGGCTGGGGCGCGGTAGTGCGCGGCGTCGGAAACGATAGGCATGGCAGACTCCTTAGAAGGTGTACGTCAGGCGGGTGTAGTAGTAGCCACCGGTGAAGCCGTACGGCGAATAGGTGCCGTAGCTGCTGACCATGGTGGAAGACGGCACGCCCTGTTTCTTGGGGTAGACGTCAAACAGGTTCTTGGCGCCCACCGCCAGGCTCAAGTCCTTGGTCAGGTGGTAGCCCACGTCCAGGTCGGTGATCCACTGGGCTTTCCACACGCGGTCCAGGGAACGGTCGTCGGCGTCGTTCACCTCCTTCCACGAGCCGTAGCGGGTGAAGCCCAGGTTCACGTCGAACCTGCCGATGCTCCAGGCGCCGCCCAGGATCAGCTTGGTCTTGGGTTGCACGCCGGTGAGCAGGTTGCGCGCCTCGCGGTCCATCAGTTGGTACTGGGTGCCGCCGATGTCGGTGGCCGCGGTGTAGCTGAGGATCTGGGTTTCGTTCCAGTTGAACGCCGCGGTGTATTTCAGCGCGCCCCAGGCGCCCAGGTCCTGCTTGTAGTTGCCCACCAGGTCGAGGCCCTTGGTGCGGGTGTCGGCGCCGTTGAGGAAGTACTGGCCGCCGGAGGTGGAGGTGATGCCGTTGCTCTGCAGCACCTGGGTGACCTCGTCGCCCAGCAGCGTGCCGGTCAGGGTGATGCGGTCGCGGATGTTCACCACGTAGGCGTCGGCGGTCAGCGTCAGGTCGTCGGTGGGCGTGTAGGTCAGGCCCAGGCTGAAGTTGGTGGAGCGCTCGGGCTTCAGGGACTTGGCGCCCAGGGCCTTGGCCGCTGCCGAATCCACCGGCAGCACGCCGTAGTTGATGGACTGGTAGACGCCATCGACCACGCCGTAGGTGGTGGAACGGGCGCTGAACAGGCTGTCGGCCAGGGACGGCGCGCGGAAGCCGTTGCTGACGGTGCCGCGCACGGCGAACTTGGGGGTGAATTCGTAGCGGGTGGTCAGCTTGCCGCTGCGGGTGGCGCCCACGCCTTCGTTGTAGTGCTCGTAGCGCACGGCGGTGCCCAGGTACCACTGCGGCAAGGGGTTGATGCCCAGGTCCAGGTAACTGGCGACGTCGTTGCGGCTGGCGCTGGCCTCTTCCGCTGGCGAGATGCCGTTGGTGACCTGGGCGCCGGAGGACGCGCAGTTGCCGGCCGACACACAATAGCCGCCGTCGGCATAGGAGGCGTAGTCGCCCTTCTTCACTTCATAGCTGTCGCGGCGGTGCTCCAGGCCCCAGGACACGTCCATGGGCTTGCTAAGGCCCACGTCGTAGTTGCGCTTGAAGTCGAGGTTGGTGGTCAGTTCGTCCGACACCCAGGTGCCGTTGGTGAAGCTGTTGGGCGTGGCCTCGCCCAGGGACGGGTTCTGGTTGTGGAAGCTGCCCTGGGTGGCTTCGTTGCGGCCATAGGTGGTGGACAGGTCCCAGTCCCAGGCACCGACGAGGCCCTTGGCGCCGAAGGCGGCCTGGTAGTCGTCCTCGGTGATGGTCCAGGTCGGCGTGTAGCCGCCTGGGTAGCCGTTGGGACCTGTGGTGATGGTGTTGGTGATGGTCGGCAGGCGGAAGTTCTGGCCCTGCTCGGCCTCGCGGTGCGACACGGTGCTGAACGAGTACAGGCTCAGGTCATCGTTGAGCGGCAGTTCGGCGTTGTAGGCCAGGTTGTACAGGTCGATCTTCGGCGTGCCGTAACCGCCGTAGGTGGAGGTGCCGGCCTTGTTGTAGGCCTGGGCGTAGGTGTAGCCATTGGCGCTGGCCTTGTTGTCGTCGTTCTGGTTGCGCGCGTCCAGGCTCAGGTGGACGATGCCGCCGTTGCCGATCTCGAAGCCCTTGTCCAGGCTCTGCTGCACGGTCTGTTTCTTGCCGTCGTAGCCCTCGCCGACATTGGTCACCGAGGTGCCGCTGGCGTCGGCCTTGAGGATCACGTTGATCACCCCGGCGATGGCGTCCGAGCCGTACTGGGCGGCGGCGCCGTCGCGCAGCACTTCGACATGGTCGATGGCGCCGATGGGGATCATGTCCAGGTCCACCGGGGCGGCGCCGGTGTTGATGCCGTTGATGTTCAGGGTGGCCGCGGTGTGGCGGCGCTTGCCGTTCACCAGCACCAGCACCTCGGCGGCATTCATGCCACGCAGGTTGGGCGCGCGGGCCATGCCGCTGGCGTCCCAGCCGGTCTTCTCCGGCAGGCTCAGCGAGGGAATGACGGCGCTGAGGGCTTCCATGAGGCCGGGTTTGCCGGTGGCTTGCAGCTGCTTGGCGCTGACCACATCGATGGGCACCGGGCTGCTGGTGACGGTGCGCTGTTCGGCGCCGCGGTTGCCGGTGACCACCACGGTGTCCAGGGCGCTGTCGTCGGCCTGGGCGGCGCCGGCGAACAGCACGCCGGCCACGGCCAGGGCCAGGGGGCTGAAGGTAACCGTGGGGGTAAGAGGATTGCGTCCACTGCGTTGGCTGACGAATTCCATGGGTGTTGCGACTCCCGTCCAACACCTGCACGCGGGGTGCCCGTCCGGGGCACCGATAGGCTGCAGGCCTGATCTGATGGATACCATCCGGGGGTGGGGGTAGGTGGTCTGGGATTTAAGATAGGGGAATAACGGCTTGGCGTATAATTCTATTTGAGCATATGAATCTATGATTTTATTTTATTGTTTTTTGCCTATTACATTACATAAATGAATTATATTTTTGGTATTTACCCGCCCACGTAGCAGCGGCCGCGAGGCCGCGTCCAAGGCCACACCGCGGTAGCGCTGGACGCGGCCCGGCGGCCGCTGCTACAGGGAGGTTTTAGGGTTCACCGCGGTGTACCGGGAACAGCGCGGCGCCCAGGACGCGGCCTGCGGCCGCTGCTACAGGAACCCCGTTGCGTGCGGGGTAGGAGCCGGCCTTGGCCGCGATGCAGGCGACACGATCGGCAAGGTATACGCATTCACGTAGCAGCTGCCGAAGGCTGCGTCCGGGCCCAGCGCGCCGCCACCTGCCCCTCAGTTTTTATAGTCGACGTCGGTGCGTTCCAGCTGGCGGATCAACGCGTTCCAATGGCGCGCCACGCCGGGGCCGTCGCCGGCGGAATGGCCCTTGGCCTGTTCTTCCACCTTCGCTACCACTTCCCGTGGCGGGAACACCAGCTCCCCATTGCCAGCCGCCTGGGCCGCCACCTGGATGGCGCAGGCGCGCTCCAGGCCGTGCAGCTGCTGGAAGGCGTGCTCGACGCTGATGCCGCCGGTGAGCAAGCCGTGGTTGCGCAGAATCATCACGCTCTTGTCGCCCAGGTCGGCGACCAGGCGCTCGCGCTCGTCCAGGTCCAGGGCGATGCCCTCGTAGCC
Source organism: Pseudomonas imperatae (assembly GCF_057128625.1). Lineage (NCBI taxonomy): Bacteria > Pseudomonadati > Pseudomonadota > Gammaproteobacteria > Pseudomonadales > Pseudomonadaceae > Pseudomonas > Pseudomonas imperatae. The sequence goes on from NZ_JBSKHP010000006.1 coordinate 123,076, forward strand.
GTGGTAGGCCACGCGGCCCGAGAAGGCGATGGCGTGCTGGGAGATGGGCAGCAGGCCGTCCTTCTGCGCCGACACGGCAATGCCGTCGCGGGTATGGGTGTGCAGCACGGCCTTGAGGTCCGGGCGGGCGCCGTGGATGGCGCTATGAATCACGTAGCCGGCGTAATTGATGCCCAAGCCGGTGGGGTCGTCGACGATAGTGCCGTCAAGGTCGACCTTGACCAGGTTGGAGGCATTGATCTCGTCGAACAGCAGGCCGAAGGCATTGATCAGGAAGTGCTCTTCGGGGCCTGGCACGCGGGCCGAGAAGTGCGTGTAGATGTGGTCGGTCCAGCGGTGCAGGGCCGCCAGGCGGTAGGCGGCGGCCAGCTTGACGCGCACCTCCCACTCCTCGGGGCTGACGCGGTCGCGGACGTGGGTGGCGGTAGGTTGAAGCGGTAAGGATGTGACGCTGCTCATGGGCACTGCTCCCTGTGGGGCCGAGGACTGTCGTGCACGCAGCCTAAGCGCCTCGGGGAGCATTTAAAAATCACATTTTATTCTAAGCTAATTATTATATTTTTTTATGTTGTCAGGCGGCATCACGGCTTTTCTTCAGCGACCGGGCCACCAGCTCGCCGAACGCCTCCACCGGCCCCTGCAGGTTGCCGAGGAACCGCGGGAAAATCAGCCACAGGTCCATCACCGGCTTGAAGTCCTTGAGCGGCACCACCGCCAGCAGGTCGCGGTGGGCGCTGCGCTCCAGCAGGTCGCGGGGCACCAGGCCCAGGCCCATGCCCTCGGCCACCAGGCCCAGCTGCAGCTCGGTGCCGAAGGTTTCCAGGTTGATCTTCAGGCCCAGGCCCTGGTCCGACAGCGTGCGCTGCAGGCCGGCGCGGAAACCGCAGCCGTCGGGATTGAGCACCCAGCCGCCGTCGTAGACATCGGCCAGCTTGCACGGGCGCTTGGGCACGCGGTCCTTGGCGCACACCACCACCAACTCCATCTTGCCAATGGACTCGCCGATGATGTTGTCCGGGAAAATCTTGCCCGCCGGGAACAGCGCGGCGGCGGCGTCCAGCTCGCCCTTCTCGATCTTGCCCACCAGGTGGCTGCCCCAGCCGGTGGCCACCTGGGCGCGCAGCGCCGGGTACTGGTGGCGCAGGTGCTTGAGGGCATCGAGCAGCACCACGTCGCCGATGGTCTGCGGCACGCCCAGGCGCAGCACACCGGTGGGCGGCGCGTCGCTGGCGACCAGTTCGCGCAGGGCGTCCATCTCGCGCAGGATGGTGCGGCACTGGGCGTACACCTGGTGGCCGATGAGCGTGGGCTTGAGCGGCTTGGTGTTGCGGTCGAACAGCTCCACCCCTAGCGCCTGCTCGAAGTTCTGCACGCGCCGGGTGATCGCCGGCTGGGTCAACTGCAAGGACTCGGCGGCATGGCTGATCGATTGGCAACGGATCACTGCGACAAAAGCATCGATATCATCAATTTTCATTCGGGCCGCACATGGTAAAGATGGGACAAGATGTGCGAAAAGCATAGTCCCATTCGCCCTGGGCAGGCAACGGCGATTCGGTTATGGCCTCATAGCAGGAAAGCCAGGGCTTCATCCAGCAGCAACTGCGGTGCTTCCTCGGCAATGTAGTGCCCGGCCGCCAGCGCCTTGCCGCGCACGTCGCTGGCCACCTTGCGCCACTCCTCCAGCGGCTGGAAGCAGCGGCCCACCACGCCTTCGGCGCCCCACAGGACCAGCAGCGGCAACTCCAGGCCATGGCCACGGGCGAGATCGGCGCGGTCGTGCTCAAGGTCGATGGCGGCGCTGGCGCGGTAATCCTCGCAGATGCCGCGGGCGCTGCCGGGCCGTTGCAGGCAACGCAGGTATTCGCCGAAGGCCTCGTCGGTGAACGGCGCCAGGCCGGCGCTGCGGCTGCCCATGACGCTGCGCAGGTAGCCATCGGGGTTCGCTTCGATGAGGGTTTCCGGTAGCGGTGCCGGGCGGATCAGGAAGAACCAGTGCCAGTAGGCGCGGGCGAAGGCTTCGTTGGTCTGCGCGTACATCGCCAGGGTCGGCGCAATGTCCAGCAGCACCATGCGCTGCGCCACGCCGGGATGGTCCAGCGCCAGGCGGTGCGCCACCCGCGCGCCACGGTCGTGGGCCAGCACCGCGAACTGCTCGAAGCCCAGGGCGGCCATCAGCGCCACGTTGTCCTGGGCCATGACGCGCTTGCTGTAGGCCGCGTGGTCGGCGCTGGCCGGCGGCCGGCCGCTGTCGCCGTAGCCGCGCAGGTCGGCGGCCACCACGGTGAAGCGTTGGGCCAGTTGCTCGGCCACCTTGTGCCAGATCACGTGGGTTTGCGGGTGGCCGTGCAACAGCAGCAGCCCGGGGCCGCTGCCGCCGATGCGGTAGGCGATGTCGACGCCGTTGACGTGGGCCTGGGCCTTGCGGAAGCCGGCGAACATGAGGGGTGATCCTTTTTATTGGGAGGGCTGCCAAAGCATATTAGCAACGGCAATCCAATCAATAGCGCCGCCGTGGCCGCATAAGCCACGAATCGTGAACGCCCCCGGCCCTTCAACGATCGCGACCGGGTGTAGGGGTGCCGGCCGCAATCGTTATATAGTTTTATATATAGCGAACAACCATAACAACAAGGGCACCCTCATGCTGCTGCGCCAACTCACCTACCTCGTCACCCTCGCCCAGGAGCGCCACTTCGGCCGCGCCGCCCAGCAATGCAACGTTTCGCAGCCGGCCCTGTCGGAAGCCATCCGCACCCTGGAGCAGGACCTGGGCGTCGCCGTAGTGCAACGCAGTCGGCGTTTCGAAGGCTTCACCGCCGATGGCGAGAAGGTGCTGGTGTGGGCACGGCGCATCCTCGCCGACTGCGGCGCCCTGCGCCAGGAAGCGCGCAACCGCGAGCAGGACCCGGCCGGCGTGCTGCGCTTGGGGGCGATACCCACGGCGCTGTCCATGGTGCCGCTGATGACCGACCCGTGCCTGGGCAGGTACCCACGCATCAACCATCAGGTCCACACCCTGGCCACCTCGGAAATCGTCCAGGGCATCAGCAACTTCGAGCTGGACATCGGCCTCACCTACCTGTCGGACCCGCGCCTGCAAGCGTTCGAGACCCACCCGCTGTTCAAGGAACGCTACGTGCTGATCGCCCGCGACGACACCGGCCTGCGCGGCAGCCAGGGCGTCGGCTGGGACGAGGTGGCCGCCCTGCCCCTGTGCCTGCTGACCCGCAACATGCAATGCCGCCAGGGCATCGACCAGGCATTCGCCGACGCCGGGGTGCAGGTGACGCCGCGGGTGGAGACCGACTCGATGATGGTGCTGTACGGCCACGTGCGCTGCTCGGGCCTGTACAGCGTGGTGCCGCACAGCGCCCTGGCGCTGACCGAGATGCGCGACGAGATCAGCGCCATCCCCATCCTGCCCGAGCTGCAGCGCGAGATCGGCCTGGTGCTGCTGCGCCGCGACCCGCAGCCGCTGGTGCTGGCCAGCGCCGTGGCGCTGTTCACCGGGCTTGACCTGCAGCGCCGGGTGGACGCCCTGCTGCAGTGTTGATAGGCGGCCCTGATCTACAGATCGGAACAAGCGATTGGCCCTGGCGGCGCCCATGCCGGAGGATCGGCGCCAGACAGCACAGCCTGTCTTCCAATCCTTCAGGAGGCTCCAATGGCGAAGATTGTTTGCGTACTCTACGACGACCCTGTCACCGGCCAACCTCACACCTACGCCCGCGATGGGCTGCCGCACCTGGACCGCTACCCCGACGGCCAGACCCTGCCCACCCCCAAGGCCATCGACTTCACCCCGGGCACCCTGCTGGGCAGCGTCTCCGGCGAACTGGGCCTGCGCAAGTACCTGGAGAGCAACGGCCACCAGTTGGTGGTCACCTCCAGCAAGGACGGCGTCGACAGCGTGCTGGAGCGCGAACTGCATGACGCCGAGATCGTCATTTCGCAGCCGTTCTGGCCGGCCTACATGACCGCCGAGCGCATGGACAAGGCGCCCAGGCTGAAGATGATCGTCACCGCCGGCATCGGCTCCGACCACACTGACCTGCAGGCGGCCATGGACCGCGGCATCACCGTGGCGGAAGTGACCTACTGCAACAGCAACAGTGTCGCCGAACACGTGGTCATGACCACCCTGGCGCTGGTGCGCAATTACCTGCCGTCGCACCAGTGGGTGCTCAAGGGCGGTTGGAACATCGCCGACTGCGTGGCGCGCTCCTACGACGTGGAAGGCATGCACGTGGGCACGGTGGCCGCCGGGCGCATCGGCCTGCGGGTGCTGCGCCTGCTCAAGCCGTTCGACATGCACTTGCACTACATGGACCGCCACCGCCTGCCAGAGGCCGTGGAGAAAGAGCTGAACCTGACCTACCACGCCACCCTGGAAAGCCTGGCCAAGGCCTGCGACGTGGTGACCCTGAACTGCCCGCTGCACCCGGAAACCGAGCACATGATCAACCAGGAGTCGCTCAAGCATTTCAAGCGCGGCGCCTACCTGATCAACACCGCGCGCGGCAAGCTGTGCGACCGCGACGCCGTCGCCGCGGCCCTGGAGAGCGGCCAGTTGGCCGGCTACGGTGGCGACGTGTGGTTCCCGCAACCGGCGCCGGCCGACCACCCGTGGCGGCGCATGCCCCACCACGGCATGACCCCGCACATCTCCGGCACCAGCCTGTCGGCGCAGGCGCGCTATGCCGCCGGCACCCGCGAGATCCTGGAGTGCTACTTCGAGCAGCGGCCGATCCGCGAGGAATACCTGATCGTGCAGGGCGGCCAGCTGGCGGGGGTAGGCGCGCACTCCTACAGCGCCGGCAACGCCACCCAGGGCTCCGAAGAAGCCGCACGCTTCAAGCGCTGAGGTGCCCATGAGCCAGACTCCGTCAGGCATTACCCTGAACGCGGCGTCGGCGGCGCGGGCGCGGGCCGGCCAGCTATTGCTGACCGGCCTGGGCACCCTGCTGGCCGTGGCCCTGATCGCCACCCTGGCCAGCCGTAGCGGCCAGCCCCTGCTGATCGGCTCGTTCGGCGCCACCTGCGTGCTGCTGTTCGGCTTCCCCAAGGGGCCGTTCTCGCGGCCGCGCAACGTCATCGGCGGGCACCTGCTGTGCTCGTGCACCGGGCTGGCCTGCCTGGCGCTGCTGGGCCCGGGCATTTTGCCCATGGCCGTGGCAGCAGCGCTGTCGGTGATGTTGATGGGGCTGACCGACACCACCCACCCGCCGGCGGGCGGCAACCCCATCATCATCTTCATGACCTTGCCGGGCTGGGATTTCGCCCTGGTGCCCACCCTGGCCGGCGCGGTGCTGTTGACCGCGACCGCCTGGGGATACTGGCGCCTGGTCGCCTTGCGCAAGCGTGGCTGAAGCAGTGGCCGCTGCCTGGACGCAGCGGCCTCTACGCAAACGCTATATAGTTTTGTATATTGCGATTCTCAATTCCCTTCCGCGCACAGCACGGGAATGAAGCACAACAAGGATCCGCCGATGTACATCATGCCTTTCGACCCCCGGCTGGACGCCAGCCCCCCTGCCCCCGCGCCGCAGTTGCCGGTGCGCGAGCACATCCTGCAGGCCGCCTGCCAGGTGTTCGCCCGCGAAGGCTTCGATGCGGCCACGGTCAACGGCATCGCCCAGCACGCCGGGCTGCCCAAGCCCAACGTGCTGTACTACTTCAAGTCCAAGGACAACCTCTACGCCCAGGTGCTGGAAAGCATTGCCACGCCGTACCTGGACGCCTGCCTGTCACTGCACGACGACGACCAGCCGGTGGCGGCCCTGACCCGTACGGTGAGCGCCATGGTGCAGCTGTTCGAACGCCAGCCGTTTGCGTCCAAGGTGTTCATGGTCGAGCTCAAGGAAGGCGCCACGCGCCTGCCGCCCGCCTACGCCGAACGCTGGGCGGCGCGGGTGAGCGAACACATCGAGCGGCTGGGCCGCTGGGTAGACGCCGGCCTGCTGGCCCCGGTGGACCCGCGGCACCTGTTGCTGTCGACCTGGGCCATCGCCCAGTCGTGCATCAGCCTGGGCTGGCAGGTGCCAGGCCTGCGCGGCCGCGAGCAGCTGGAAGCGATCGACTACGCCGCCGCCACCCAGACCGCCACGCGGCTGCTGGTGGAAGGCCTTACGCCCGTGCAGCCAGCGGCCCAGCGCAAGCGCGCCTGATACACCCCACCTACTGACTCCCCCTGGGTTTTGTACCTGTTTTACGGGCGATTTTGCCGTGTTCAGGCACTGACATTTGATAATCCTATATTATCAACTCTTTATAAATTGAAATTACCGCAAAATACCAAGCGACAAATCATATGTAATTACAGGGTACGTAATACAGTACGAAATCGTAGCAGCTGCCGCAGGCTGCGTCCTGTGCACCACCGAATAACGGACACGCCAATGACGCGGCCATGCGGCCGCTGCTACGGTGGAGAAAAAAAGGAGGGGTTAGAGGCTGCCCAGCGTGTCCCACAGCAGCTTCAGGTTCAGCACCACGATCACCGCAGCCACCAGCCAGGCCAGCACCTTGGTCACCGGGCCGATGACCAGCTCGCCCATGCTGCGGCGGTCGGAGACGAAGCTCACCAGCGGAATCACCGCGAACGGCAGCTGCATCGACAGCACCACCTGGCTCAACACCAGCAGGCGCGCGGTGCCCTCCTCGCCGTACAGGCTGGTGACCGCGATCACCGGCACGATGGCGATGCCACGGGTCAGCAGGCGCCGCGCCCAGTCGGGGATGCGCAGGTCGAGGAAGCCTTCCATGACGATCTGCCCCGCCAGGGTGGCGGTCACCGTGGAGTTGATGCCCGACGCCAGCAGCGCCACGCCCAGCAACGCCGAGGCGATGCCCACGCCCAGCAGCGGCGACAGCAGGTGGTAGGCCTGCTCGATCTCCACCACGTCGGTGTGGCCGCTGCCATGGAAGACGGCAGCAGCAGTGATGAGGATGGCGGCGTTGACGAACAGCGCCAGGGTCAGGGCGATGGTGCTGTCGGCCACCGCCCAGCGCAGGCCGCTGCGACGGCCTTCCGGGGTGCGCGGGTAGGCACGGGTCTGGACGATGGAGGAATGCAGGTAGAGGTTGTGCGGCATCACCGTGGCGCCAATGATGCCGATGGCGATGTACAGCATGGCCGGGTGGGTGACAATGCTCGCCTGGGGGATAAAGCCCTGGAACACTTCACGCCATTGCGGCTGGGCCAGCACCAGTTGCGCGGCAAAGCAGGCGAATATCAGGGTCAGCAAGGCAATGACGAAGGCTTCCAGGGCGCGGAAGCCGCGGTTCATCAGCAGCAGGATCAGGAACACGTCCAGCACGCAGAGCACGGCGCCCCACAGCATAGGTATGCCGAACAGCAGGTTGAGGGCGATGGCCGTGCCGATCACCTCCGCCAGGTCGCAGGCGATGATTGCCGCCTCGCAGGCCAGCCACAGGGCAATGCATACCGGCTTGGGGTAGCGCTGGCGGCAGGCCTGGGCCAGGTCCAGGCCGGTGGCGATGCCCAAGCGCGCGGCCAGGGCCTGCAGCAGCACGGCCATGATGTTCGACAGCAGGATCACCGACAGCAGCGTGTAGCCAAACTGCGAGCCGCCGGCGATGTCGGTGGCCCAGTTGCCCGGGTCCATGTAGCCCACCGCAACCATGTAGCCGGGCCCGGCGAACGCCAGCAGGCGGCGCAGCCAATGGCCATTCGCGGGCACGGCGACGCTGCCGTTCATCGCACCCAGGCTGGGGCGGGCGGCAAGGGGGAGCGTGCGCCTGTGGCGGGCCGTGTAGTCGGCCTGGTGGTTATCCGTATTCAAGGTCGCGCTTCGCTGTTACTGAGTCGAAAACTGCCGGCGAAACAAAGCGCCTATCTGCTGAACGTAGCGGCTTTGCGGAAATTTACTCGCCTGGCGAATTATTTCCGACCACAGGGCTGGGTGAAGGTCGATTGCAGGCGATCAGCGGCACCTTCACTGGGCGAGCGGCCCCGTGCTGGGATACCCTTGCCAGCCTTCCCCGCCTGGCCACCGGAGCCGCCGTGACTGACTCTGCCCATCGCCCCACGCTCACTACCTCTACCCTGCTGGGTATCGCCCAGATCATCGCCTGGGGTGGTTCCTTCTATCTGATTGCCGTGCTCGCCGCGCCCGTGGTGGCCGACACGGGCTGGAGCCAGGCCTGGGTGTACGGCGCCCTGTCGCTGGCCATCCTGCTGTCGGGCCTGTTGGCGCCCAGCGTCGGCCGCCTGGTGGCGCGCCTGGGCGGCCGCCGGGTGCTGGTGGCCAGCGCGCCGATACTGGCCGCCGGCCTGGCACTGCTGGCGTTGGCGCCCAACCTGCCGTGCTTTTTGCTGGCCTGGGTGGTGATCGGCATCGGCATGGCTACAGGGCTCTATGACCCTTTGTTCGCGGCCCTGGGCCAGCGTTTCGGCAGCGACGCGCGCAGCGCCATCACCCAGATCACCCTGGTGTCGGGGTTCTGCACCTCGATCACCTGGCCGCTGGTGGCGGCGCTGGTGGCGCACCTGGGCTGGCGCGGCGCCTGCCTGACCTACAGCGGCCTGCTGCTGGTGATAGTGCTGCCGATTTACCTGCGCACCCTGCCTCCGCTGGCTGCCCTGCCCGCCAGCCACGCGGCGGCGCCCGGTGCCAGCGGCGCGGCGCCAGACCGCCGGGTATTCGTGCTGCTGACCGCCAGTTTCACCCTGGCGGCGGTGATTTTCACCGCAATTTCAGTGCAACTGATCAGCCTGCTGCAAAACCTCGGCTTCAGCCTTACGGCAGCCCTGGGCGTGGCCGCGCTGATCGGCCCCAGCCAGGTGGGCGTACGGGTGCTGCAGGTGGTGCTGGGGCGCAACGCGCACCCTATCTGGAGCACGCTGGCGTCGGTGCTGCTGGTGGCCGCGGGCCTGGCAGGGCTGCTGTTCGCGACCCAGTGGGCGCTGGTGGCTATCGTGGTGTACGGGTTGGGCAGCGGCATTCGTTCGATTGTGCGCGGCACCCTGCCCCTGGCGCTGTTTGGCCCGGCCACCTACGCCGTGGTGCTGGGCCGCATCGCGCGCCCGGTGTTGATTGCCCAGGCGCTGACGCCGCTGCTGGGTGGGTATCTGCAGGCACATTTCGGTGCCACGGCGACGTTGGCGGTGCTGGGGGTGCTGGCGTTGGTCAACGTGGGGACGGTGGTGGCGTTGCAGCGCCACATGCCACGCCACTGATGCCGTAGCCGCTGCCGCAGGCTGCGCTGGCCCTATGCCTCGCTGCACATCCTCAGCGTACGCGATGGCCAGCGCAGCCTGGCGGCAGCGGCTACGGACGATAGCGGCGGACTCATTGGGTTTGCTGCAATTTCAGGCCATCGCGAATCGCCTGCACCTGCGCCTCGTTGTCGGCATACCCCTGCGCCGACCCCGCATACGACAACGAATACGCCGCCCCCGGCGCACTTCCTGCCACCAGGGTCTGGGTCATCACGTGGCCGCCGTTGAGGCTGATCTTGCAGGTGGTTTCCACCGCGGCGATGTCGCCCAGCTTCGAGTCGTGAACCTTGGTGCACACGCTCTGGTAACCGCCATGGCTGAAGTTGATCTGCAGCGCCTTGCGCATTTCCAGCACCACGCCGCCCAGGTTCACCTGGTGGTCCGGCGCCAACGCCGTGCGGGTCAGCTCCACCACCATCTGCGGGTCACCGTTGGCGTCATTCTTCGCCGCGCGCTGGCGGTGCACGGCCGGGTCGCTGCCGGCGGGCAGCTCCTCGACGCTCCAGCCCGCCGGCCAGGTGATCACCACCTCGTCGGCCAGGGCCAGGGGCGCGGCCAGCAACAGGCCAAGGGCAAACAAGGTACAGCCACGGTGCGGGAAGGTCATGGAAAGCGCGGGGTCCGTTGAGAAAGGGGGCCGATGAAACCGCGAGCGTGACGCAACTTAGACTTCAAGTAAAACATTTCACCCGCCTGCTACCCTCAGATCGTGTTTAATTGCGCCTATTTAACTGCCCGAGGTACTGCATATGCCTGCCCTGCCCTTGAAAAAACTGCTGGGTGCCACCGCGCTGCTGCTTGGCTGCGCCGTGTCGCCGCTGGTGTTCGCCCATGCCCACCTGAAAAGCGCCACGCCGGCGGCCGACGCCACCGTCAGCGCCCCGGCCGAGCTGAGCCTGGTGTTCACCGAGGGCGTCGAGGAAAGCTTCACCAAGGTTGACCTCAGCCGCGACGGCGAGCCCGTGCTGGTCAAGAGCATCGCCACCCAGGGCGCCGACAAGAAGACCCTGATCGTCACCCCGGCCGCACCGCTGGCCGCAGGCACCTACACCGTGAAGTGGCATGCCCTGTCGGTGGACACCCACAACAGCGACGGCAGCTACAGCTTCAAGGTGGCCCCGTAACCCCATGAGTGCTTTGGTCGTCGTTCGTTTCGTGCATTTCTGCGTGGTGCTGCTGGTGTTCGGCACTTTGGTTTTCCGCCCGTTGCTGCTGGGCGACGCCCGCCAGCAGGCGCGCCTGCGCCAGTGGCTGGACCCGCTGCTGTGCCTGCTGGCCGGCATCGGCCTGATCACTGCGGTGGCCTGGCTGATGCTGACCGCCGCCGACATGTCCGGCAACTGGCAGTCGGCGCTCAACAGTGACGTGATCATGAAGGTGCTGACCCAGACCTTCTTCGGCAAGGCCTGGTTCGTGCACCTGTTTGCCAGCCTGGTGCTGCTGATGTGCCTGCGCATTCCCATGCGCCTGCCCACCTGGCTGCCCCTGGGCCTGAGCACCGTGCAACTGGCGACCCTGGCCCCGGTTGGCCACGCCGCCATGCTCAGTGGCGTGCCCGGCGCGCTGCTGATGCTCAACCAACTGGTGCACCTGCTGTGCGTGGCCGGCTGGATGGGCGCGCTGATGCTGCTGATGATCATCCAGGCACGCCCCGCTGGCTACGACCTGCGCGGCACCCTGCTGCGCTTCAGCGGTTATGGCCTGGTGCTGGTGGCCGGCATCCTGGTCACCGGCCTGATCAACGTGCGCGTGCTGACCGGTGCGCTGTGGCCCACGCCCATGGACTCGGGCTTTGCCCTGGTGCTGGCGGTGAAGGCCTCGATCGTGGCGTGCATGCTGGCGTTGGCACTGTTCAACCGCGCGGCGCTGGCCAATCAGCGCATTGCCCTGAACACCTTGCGCCAGACGGTGCTGGTGGAGTGGCTGCTGGGGTTGGGGGCGTTGGCGGCGGTGTCTTTGCTGGGTACGTTGAGCCCGGTGCCGTTGGTGTAGACAATAACCGTGGGAGCCGGCTTGCCGGCGAGCTTTTGACCTCAAAGGCTCGCTGGCAAGCCAGCTCCCACAGGCTGTCCATTACCCTTATAAATCGTAACGGTCTACCGCGCGGCGGCGTTCGTTGTCGTCGCGCACGTCGTAGTTGGCGGTGGTCTGGATATTGGTGTGGTGCGCCAGTTTCTGGGCGATGGACAGGTCGTGCTCCTCGATCACCCGGGTGATGAACGAGCGGCGGAAATCATGGGGCATGATCTTCACGCCGACCTGGGTGCCGCGCTGGCGGGCGATGTAATAGATCGCATGCTTGGTGATGCGCTCGCGGGTGATGTGGCTGCCGCGGCGGATGCGGTTGAACAGGAAGGTATCGTCCTGCTCGCCCTCGCCCAGGTGCTCGCGGCGAAACGCCAGCCAGGCTTCCAGCTTCTCGAACGCCCAGGCCGGGGCGTATTTCACCAGCTGCTTGTTGCCCTTGCCGGTAACCTGCAGGCTGCGTTCCTGGAAATCGACTTGCGCCAGGTCAAGGTTCACCGACTCCGACTTGCGCATGCCCGAACCGTACAGAATCGCGATCACCGCCGCGTCGCGCAGGCCCTGGGGCCGCGGGTCGGCGGCGCACACGTCCATCAGTTCGCGGATCAGCGTGCGCTTGAGGTTGCGGCCCTGGCTGAGCCGCGTGCCGGCGGCCGGCTTGACCGAGCGCATTTTCAGCAAGTGGTCCTGGTCGATCAGGCTCAGGCGCCAGGCCTCGTTCATCACCCCACGAATGGCGTTGACGTACAGCGACGAGGTGTTGGGCGCATAGCCATCGGTGCGCAGCGCGGCCACAAGGCCGGTGATATGGCCCGGCTGCAGCACGTGCCAGGGCACGTCGCGGATGTCGGTGTCGGCGAAGCCTAAGCGATCGGCGGCGTCCTGCAGCACGTATTTCATGGTCAGCTGGCTGGACGGCACCAGCCGCGCCAGGTACTGGACCAGGGGGTTGCGCACGTCCGGCAACGGGTCTAGGGCGGGGATTTCAGGCAAAACGCGGGGTTCCTCGTGGGCTTCAAAGCGCGGCCATGTTAACAGCCCCTGGCAAATGATGGGCGCTCACCCTTTTGCAGCAAGCTGATGAAAACCCGACCGATTTTGGTGCTGACACGTTTCAGCCGGCCCGCAATAGCGCTATGCTGATTTCTTTGTCCCGGTCATCCATGGAGGTAGCGTCATGAGCCAAGATCCACTGAGCAGTCTGTACCCCACAGCAGCGGATATCCCCGAGCAGTACCGCCTGAGCGGCCAGGTCGAGCAACGCGACTACCTGGTCGATGGCGAACTGCGCCGCTGGGAAGGCCCCCTGGCCACCGTCCGCAGCCCGATTTTCCTCGACACCCCCGAAGGCGACCAGCAGGTGATCCTGGGCAGCACGCCGCTGCTCGACGCCGATACCGCCCTGACCGCCCTGGACGCCGCCGTGCGCGCCTACGACAAGGGCCGCGGTGCCTGGCCGAACCTGCGCGTGGCCGAGCGTATTCGCCACGTCGAAGGCTTCCTGGCGCGCATGCGCGAGCAGCGCGACGCGGTGGTCAACCTGCTGATGTGGGAAATCGGCAAGAACCTCAAGGACTCGCAGAAAGAGTTCGACCGTACTTGCGACTACATCGTCGACACCATCAACGCCCTCAAGGACGTGGACCGCAAGTCCAGCCGCTTCGAGCTGGAACAGGACACCCTGGGCCAGATCCGTCGCGTGCCGCTGGGCGTGGCGCTGTGCATGGGCCCGTACAACTACCCGCTGAACGAGACCTTCACCACGCTGATCCCGGCGCTGATCATGGGCAACACCGTGGTGTTCAAGCCGGCCAAGTTCGGCGTGCTGCTGATTCGCCCGTTGCTGGAAGCGTTCCGCGACAGCTTCCCGGCCGGCGTCATCAACGTCATCTACGGCAGCGGCCGCGAGACCGTCAGCGCGCTGATGGCCAGCGGCAAGATCGACATCTTCGCGTTCATCGGCACCCACAAGGCCGCCAGCGACCTGAAGAAGCTGCACCCCAAGCCGCACCGCCTGCGCTCAGCCCTGGGCCTGGACGCCAAGAACCCCGGCATCATCCTGCCCGAGGTGGACCTGGACAACGCCGTCAACGAGGCCATCACCGGCTCGCTGTCGTTCAACGGCCAGCGCTGCACCGCGCTGAAGATCCTGTTCGTCCACGAGAACGTGGTGGGCAGCTTCATCGAGAAATTCAACCAGAAGTTGGCGGCGCTGAAGTCCGGCATGCCGTGGGACGCGGGCGTGTCGCTGACGCCGCTGCCGGAGTCGGGCAAGACCGAGTACCTGTCGGGCCTGGTCGCCGACGCCGAGGCCAAGGGCGCCAAGGTGGTGAACGCCGGTGGCGGTGCCATTCGTGGCAACTTCTTCTACCCGGCCGTGCTGTTCCCGGTCACCCCGCAGATGCGCGTGTACCAGGAAGAGCAGTTCGGCCCGGTAGTGCCGATCGTGCCGTTCCGTGACCTGGAGACCGTGATCGACTACGTGCTGGAGTCCGACTTCGGCCAGCAGGCGAGCATCTTCGGCACCGACGCCACCCAGGTGGGCAAGCTGGTGGACATCTTCGCCAACCAGGTCGGCCGCATCAACATCAACGCCCAATGCCAGCGTGGCCCGGACACCTACCCGTTCAACGGCCGCAAGAACTCGGCCGAAGGCACCCTGTCGGTGTTCGACGCCCTGCGCACCTTCTCGATTCGCACCCTGGTGGCCACCAAGTTCCAGGACGCGAACAAGACGTTGATCAGCGACATCATCCACGACCGGAAGTCGAACTTCCTGACCACGGATTACATCTTCTGATGTGATCGCCGGCGGGATGCGGCCTGCGGCGTGCCTGCAAAATCGCGGCGCCTGGGACGCGGCCTGTGGCCGCTGCTACAGAAGTTTTGCGTAGCAGCTGCCGAAGGCTGCGTCCGGCGGCGCACCTGCAGAATCGCGGCGCTCGGGACGCGGCCTGCGGTTTCGCGTAGCAGCTGCCGAAGGCTGCGTCCGGCTGGCTACAGCCAGACAGCATCCCACAGCGGATAATCGCCCAGGCGCTTCACCAGGCCGGCACGCAAGGGGTTGGCGACGACGTACCGCGCCATCTGCTTGAGGTTGTCTTCCTTGCGCAACGCACGGTCATGGTAGCCCTTTTGCCAGAAACGCCCGGTGCGGCCCAGATGCTGATTGATGCTCTGGCTACTGCGCGCCTTCACCCTGCACATGACTTCGCCCAACGACTTTTCTCGCAACGCCATCAACCAGTGAAAATGGTCCGGCATCACCACCCAGGCCAACGACTCGACCAGCCCTGCCTCGTGCGCCGAGCGCAGTTCATGGACCACCAACCGGCCCGCCCGCAACTGCTCGAAATATCGCGTGCGCCCCTCGGTCACCGTGGTGAGCAGATAGATGCGGCCCGGTTCGCTGCAACGGCCGGTGCGCAGTGTGTAGGCGCGGCGTTTGCCTTCCATGGTAATGCCTCCCTGGCTGAAGACAGTACGGTAATGGCGAGGCTGAGGAATGGCTACCTTGGGTGCGTTGCGGGGGATTTCGGACGCGGCCTGTGGCCGCTGCTACAAATACACCCGCGTGGACCCGCGAAATGGCGGTGTCCGGAAGTTTTTTGTGGGCGCCGCAGGCCGCGGGGAATGGTGGCCAGAGGCCTTGCAACCGGGCGGGATGTCGCAGGCTAGCGCCACGCAAACGGTTGCGCTATCGGTTTTCAGGTGCGATAACTAAAAAGGCAACGCGACTCGACACCCGATAAAAGCCAGAAACCACGCCCGCATCACTGTCGTTTTCCCGTCGTTTTATGACCGCTCACCTGAGCCTGCCCTTCAACCTCCTCGAGGCCATTCATTGGTGCGCCCAAGCACCTGCTGCACACAAGGAAACGGAACATTGAGCGATCAATCCACTCCGCACTCTCCCCTCGCCCGTCTATGCGCCAAAATCGGCATTCCCTACCCGCTGTTCTGGGGCTTCGTCGGCCTGTTGATCTTCATGATCGGCGACGGCGTCGAACTCGGTTACCTCTCGCCCTTCCTCGGCCAACGCGGCCTGCCTGAACACCAGATCGCCATGGTCTTCACCCTGTACGGGGTCACGGTCGGCATTTCCTCCTGGCTGGCCGGCGCACTGTCCAACCTCTGGGGCCCGAAACGGGTGATGACCCTCGGGCTGATCATCTGGAGCGTCTTCGAGGCACTGTTCCTCATCTACGGCCTGCAGAAGCTCAGCTACCCGATGATTCTGCTCACCTACGGCCTGCGCGGCTTCGGCTACCCGCTGTTCGCCTACGGCTTTCTGGTATGGATCGCTGCCGCCACGCCGTCACGCAAGATGGGCCTGGCCGTGGGCTGGTTCTGGGTGGCCTACGCGGCGGGTCTGCCCACCCTGGGCTCGCTGGTGGCAAGCATCAGCATCCCCATCATCGGCGCCCTGCAGACGTTCTGGCTGTCGTTCGGCCTGGTGGTTTTCGGCGGCATCATCGGCCTGGTAGGCATGCGTGAAAGCCATGGCCTGCAACGCCTGGCGCCCGAGGGTGAAAAACCGCTGGTGTCGATGGCGAAGAACATCACCATCATGTGGACCCAGCCCAAGGTGACCCTGGCCGGGCTGGTGCGGGTGATCAACACCGCGTCGATGTTCGGCTTCCTGGTGGTGCTGCCCGGTTTCTTCATGCACACCGTGGGCTTCACCCTGGAGCAATGGCTGCGCCTGCTGACCATCGTGTTCGTGTTCAACATCATCGGCAACATGGGTTCGAGCATCGTCAGCACACGCATCGGCTACCGCAACACCATCCTCTGGCTGGGCGCGGTGGGCAGTACCATCAGCACGCCGCTGTTCTTCTTCATGCCCCAGGCGTTCCCGCACAACTTCCTGCTGGCCTCGGTGTTCGGCGCGTTCTACGGCCTGACGCTGGCGTGCTTCGTGCCGCTGTCGGCGCTGGCACCGGCCCTGGCGCCGCAGAACAAGGCGGCGGCGTTGTCGGTGCTGAGCCTGGGTGCGGGTGCATCGACCTGGGTAGGCCCAGCCGTGGTGGCGATTTTCAGCGACCGTTACGGGCTGGAAGGCGTGGTGTGGGCGTTTTCGGGGCTGTATGCGCTGAGCGCGGTGATGATGGTGTTCCTGCGTGACCCGGAACCGGTGCATGAGCCGGTGCTGACCCAGGCCACGCGCCGGATCAAGGTGCGGGTGCCGCGGTTGGATTACCGCTGGGCCCATGCGACGCGGGCTGAGTAAGCGGCGCTGGTGACGCGGCCTGCGGCCGCTGCTACGGGGCTTGTAGCAGCGGCCAAAGGCCGCGTCCTGGCATTAAACCCGCTCCAACGCCAACGCCACACCCTGCCCGCCACCAATGCACAAGGTCGCCAGCCCCTTGCGCGCATCGCGCTTGATCATTTCATGCAGCAAGGTCACCAGCACGCGGCAGCCCGACGCGCCGATGGGGTGGCCCAGGGCGATGGCGCCGCCGTTGACGTTGACCTTGGCGGCGTTCCAGCCCAACTCCTGCCCCACCGACAACGCCTGCGCGGCGAAGGCTTCGTTGGCTTCGATCAGGTCCAACTGGTCGAGGGTCCAGCCGGCTTTCTGCAGGCAACGGCGGGTGGCGCTGACCGGGCCGATGCCCATGATGGCCGGGTCGACGCCGGCGTTGGCGTAGGCGGCGACGCGGGCCAGCACCGGCAGGTGCAGTTCCTGGGCCTTGGCAGCGCTCATCAGCAGCACGGCGGCCGCGCCGTCGTTCAGCGACGAGGCGTTGCCGGCCGTAACCGTACCGTCCTTCTTGAACGCCGGCTTGAGCTTGGCCAGGCTGTCGGCGGTGGTGCCGGCGCGTGGCTGCTCGTCGGTGGCGAAGGCGATGGGGTCGCCCTTGCGCTGGGGAATCAGGATGGGGGTGATCTCGGCGACGAAGCGCCCGCTCTCGATGGCGGCCGCAGCCTTGGCCTGGGACTGCGCGGCGAAGGCGTCCTGGGCTTCGCGGCTGATGCCGTATTTCTCCACCAGGTTCTCGGCGGTGATGCCCATGTGGTAGTCGTTGAAGGCATCCCACAGGCCGTCGCTGATCATGCTGTCGACCATGCTCGCGTGGCCCATGCGCAGCCCGGTGCGCGCGCCGGGCAGCACGTAGTTGGCCAGGCTCATGTTCTCCTGGCCGCCGGCGATGATCACGTCGGCGTCGCCGCAACGAATGGCCTGGGCCGCCAGGTGCAGGGCCTTGAGGCCCGAGCCGCAGACCTTGTTCAGGGTCATGGCCGGCACGGCCACGGGCAGGCCGGCCTTGATGGCGGCCTGGCGCGCTGGGTTCTGGCCGGCACCGGCGGTGAGCACCTGGCCAAGGATGACTTCGTCCACCAGGCTGCCGTCGAGGCCGGTCTGGGCCAACAGTTGGCGGATCACCGCGGCGCCCAGGTCGACGGCGGGAATGGTGGCCAGCGAGCCCTGGAAACTGCCGACCGCGGTGCGGGTGGCGGCGACGATGACGACGTCTTGCATGGTGTGAACCTCGTTGTTATTGGACGATTCGATACGATACGGGCATCGGTGGATTGTCACGCCATTAGATTATTTTGATAATTTTGTTTTTCAAAGCAGTTCATCAGCTTTGCTTATCAATGATCGCCTGCGCGCTGCGCAGCGCCAGGGCCACTGCCGTCAGCGTCGAGTTGACCGTGGCCGAGGTCGGCATCACCCCGGTGCCGCACAGGTACAAGTTGTCATGCTCATGGCAGCGGCCAAATCCGTCGCACACCGAGGTGCGTGGGTCGTGGCCCATGCCCAGGGTACCGGTGATGTGCTGGTTGTTGGAGAACTTGCCATCGGCGCTGTGGCGCAGGTTAGTGCCGCCCATTAGCTGGGCGATGCGCAGGAAGTCCTGGCGCGAAGCTTCGGCGCCGCGCCGGGTGTAGTCGTCTATCGCGTAGTGCAGGCGTGGCGTGGGCAGGCCCAGTTTGTCGCGGCGGTCGCTGAGGGTGACGCGGTTATCCGGGTGGGGCAGCAGCTCCAGCACGTCTTTCACGCTCATTTCGAAGGCGGCGCGGTGGCGCAACTGGGTCTTGAACGCTACGCCATAGACCCCAGCCTTGAGCAGCGCCTCGCTGGCCGTGTCGACCCGCGAGACGTTGGTGAAATCCAACCGGTAGGCGGCGCGATGGCGGCGGAAATCGCCGTCGCGCAGGGTGTTGATAGAACTGGGGCTTTGCGGGCCGCGGCCCAGCCAAAGCTCCTCGTCGGCGTCGAAACTCAACGAGGTGCTGGGGTGGTCCATGAGGTTGCGGCCCACCTGCCCCGAACCGTTGGCCAGGCCGTGGGGATAGCGGTCGCTGGCTGACATCAGCAGCAGCTTGGGGCTTTCGATGCCGTTGGCGGCGACGATAAAGGTCTGGCCGGTGACCCGATGGCTCTGCTTGTCCGGGTCATAGTAATGGGCGGCGACGATGCGCCCCTGGGCGTCGTGCTCCAGGCGATAGACCACGGCCTTGATCTGCAGGCGCACGCCCGCCGCCACGGCCTGCTGGATGGCGATGCCGCCGTGGTACTGGGCGTTGATCGGGCAAATGGGCTGGCAGCTGTTGCTGGCGCAGCACGGCGGCCGGCCATCGTAGACCTGGCTGTTGCGCGCCGCCGTGTTGCCCACCACGCTGTAGGCCGGCGCCAGGCGCTCGCGAATGCGCGCCATGGCGTAGGGCTCGGCCACCGGCGCCATGGGCAGCGGCTGGCTGCGCGGCGAGCCGGTGTTGGCGGCGCCGGACACGCCCATCAGCACCTCAGCCTGCTGGTAGAACGGCTCCAGGTCGGCGTAGGCCAGCGGCCAGTCGACACCCACGTCGTACAGGCTCTTCAGGCGAAAATCGTTGGGCAGCAGGCGCCAGGCCTGGGCCGCCCAGTGCCAACTGGTGCCGCCCACGCCGCGGATGTACTGGGTGTCGTAGGGGTACGGGCCGGCCTGGTCGAGGTAGCCGTTGGGCTCGGGCTGGTAGATAGGGTGCGGCGCCCAGTCGTGGTACGGGTACGGCGCCAGCCAGTCGTGCTTGCGCGGCGCGGCGCGAAACGCGGCCACCACCTGGGCGTGGTCGATGGGCCCGCCCGCCTCCAGGATCAGCACCGACAGCCCGCGCTCCGCCAGGCGCCTGGCCGCAGTTGAGCCAACGATGCCGCTGCCGATCACCACCACGTCGGCGCTCAGGACCTCAGGCATTGCCCGCCACCGGCTTTTGCGTCCAGCTGCCGTAGCCACCCAGGGCGAAGCTGGGCGGCTGCAGCACGTCGCTGACCATCTGTGCGTTCAATGCCTGCTCGTAGGCCACGCAGCGCGCCTGGGCGCCGCTGCCGACGATGCCCATGAACCAGGCGCGGGCGATGGCCCGGGGTACTTTGGCCAGCGGCGATTGTTCGCTGTCGAGGGTGTGCTGCAGGGTCTCGGGGCTGATGCGCCGCGCTTCGATCAGGCTCAGCAGTTGGCGGGCCTGCTGGGGAAAATCAGGGTGCAGGTCGCACAAGGCCCGGTACAGGGCGGCGGCCAGGCTGGCGTCCAGGGCCTGCTGGCCGGCGATCAGCGCCGACAGGGCGAGGAAATCGGCCTGGGCCGGGCTGTCGACCGGTTCAGCCAGGGCAAAGCCGATGTGCGAGGCCGTCCAGGCGCCCAGCATGGCCGTCAGCAGGGTTCGGCGGGTGGGGTTCATGGCATCCATTCTCCGGGGCATCGCTGTTGGAACACGGCGAGCCGGAGAAATTCACGGGATGCGCAATAAACGCCATCGCTGAATTTTTGTGGGAGCTGGCTTGCCAGCGAGCTTTTGGGCCTCAAAAACTCGCTGGCAAGCCAGCTCCCACAGGGTTTATGCGACGGCGGCGGCGATCAGGGTGCTGGCGGCAGCCTTTTCGACCTTGATGGCGATGAACTTCGAGGTCGGGGTGAAGGTGCGGTCGCCGTAGCTTTCCAGCGGCACCAACGGGTTGGTCTCCGGGTAATAGGCAGCGGCCTGGCCTTCGGGGATGTCGTAGGCGATCAGGGTGAAGCCCTTGACCCGACGCTCGCGGTTGTCGTCCCACAGCGCCACCAGGTCGACCTTGTCGCCCGGCGCCATGCCCAGCTTGCGAATGTCCGCCTCGTTGACGAACACCACGTCGCGCATGCCATACACACCACGGTAACGGTCGTCGAGGCCGTACAGGGTGGTGTTGTACTGGTCGTGGGAGCGCATGGTCTGCAGGATCAGGTCCGGCGCGACGTTCATCTTGCGCACGCCGGCGTTGACCAGGTCTTCAGGCAGCAGGCTGGCAGTGAACTGCGCCTTGCCGCTGGCGGTTTTCCACACGCGCTGGGCAGCGGTGTTGCCCAGGTGGAAGCCGCCCGGGTGTTCCAGGCGCTTGTTGAAGTCGGTGAAGCCCGGCAGGGTGTCGGCGATCAGGTCGCGGATGCGGCTGTAGTCGCCCACCAGCCAGTGCCAGTCCACCGGGTGGTTGCCCAGGGTGGCGGCGGCGATGCCGGCAATGATCGCAGGCTCCGAGCGCAGCGCCGGCGAGCGCGGCTTCAGCTGGCCGTGGGAGATGTGCACCATGCTAAAGGTGTCTTCCACGGTGATGCCCTGCGGGCCATTGACCTGCACGTCGATCTCGGTGCGGCCCAGGCACGGCAGAATCAGCGCGTCACGGCCGGTGACCAGGTGGCTGCGGTTGAGCTTGGTGGCGATATGCACCGTCAGGTCGCATTTGCGCAGCGCTTCGTGGGTACGCGGGGTGTCCGGCGTGGCTTGGGCGAAGTTGCCGCCCAGGCCGATGAACACCTTGGCTTCGCCACGTTCCATGGCGCCGATGGCCTGCACGGCGTTGTGCCCCACTTCGCGCGGCACGCTGAAGTTGAAGCGCTTTTCGATGGCGTCCAGCAGGGCTTTCGACGGCTTTTCGTCGATGCCCATGGTGCGGTCGCCCTGCACGTTGCTGTGGCCACGCACCGGCGACAGGCCGGCGCCCGGGCGGCCGACGTTGCCGCGCAGCAGTTGCACGTTGATGACTTCCTGGATGGTCGGCACCGAGTGCTTGTGCTGGGTGAGACCCATGGCCCAGCACATGATCACGCGTTCGGCCTTGCGGTACATGCTGGCGGCCAGTTCGATATCCGCCAACGGCAGGCCCGACTGCTCGACAATGTGCGCCCAGGTAGTGGCGTCCACTTCAGCCAGGTAGGCGTCCATGCCGGTGGTGTGCTCGGCAATGAAAGCGTGGTCGAACACCGCGGGTTCGCCGTTGGCCTGGGCCTCGCGCTCCCACTGCAGGAGGAACTTGGCCATGCCGCGGAACAGCGCCATGTCGCCGCCCAGCGCCGGGCGGAAGTAGGCCGAACTGGTGGGCTTGGAGCCGTTGCCGAGCATTTCCAGCGGGTGCTGTGGGTGCTGGAAGCGTTCCAGGCCGCGCTCCTTGAGCGGGTTGATGCAGATCACCTGGGCGCCACGCTCCACCGCTTCACGCAGCGGCTCGAGCATGCGCGGGTGGTTGGTGCCGGGGTTCTGGCCGATGACGAAGATGGCGTCGGCGTGCTCCAGGTCGTGGAACACCACGGTGCCCTTGCCCACGCCCAGGGTCTCTTTCATGCTCACGCCGCTGGCTTCGTGGCACATGTTCGAGCAGTCGGGGAAGTTGTTGGTGCCGTAGGCCCGCACGAACAGCTGGTACAGGAAGGCGGCCTCGTTGCTGGCGCGGCCCGAGGTGTAGAACTCGGCCATGTCCGGCGACGGCAGCGCCTTCAGGTGCCTGGCGATCAGCGCGTAGGCGTCTTCCCAGCTGGTTTCCACGTACTTGTCACTGGCGGCGTCGTAGCGCACCGGGTGGGTCAGGCGGCCCTGGTACTCAAGCCAGTAGTCACTTTGCGAGGCCAGCGCCGTTACCGTGTACTTGTTGAAGAACGCCGGGTTCACCAGGCGCCCGGTGGCTTCCCAGTTGACGGCCTTGGCGCCGTTCTCGCAGAACTTGACCATGCCGTTTTCCGGCGACTCGCCCCAGGCGCAGCCCGGGCAGTCGAAACCGCCGTTCTGGTTGGTCTTGAGCATGGCGCGGATGTTGGTGAGCGCCTTCTTGCTGCCCAGCCAACTGCGCGTCACCGCTACTAAAGCGCCCCAACCAGCTGCGGCACCTTTGTAGGGTTTATAGCGTTCGTGCGTGGACATGGGGCGCTCCGTTTTCGGCAGTGAATTCAGAATCTCAGGCTATTCCCGGCCCTGCCAGCTGTCCAATTGCTATTAGTGAACGCGTGATCGACGCCATCTATCACCCCTTGATAGACGCCATTGATCATGTCTTCACTCGAAGTAATTAGACCTGCCCCCACCACGCCCTTATTCTGGACGCACGAATGAGCTGTTCAACGAGGTATGCATGTCTGATCGGACCCTGGTAGACGGTTTCGCCCGGCGCGTGGACTACGTGCGCCTGTCGGTGACCGACCGCTGCGATTTCCGCTGCGTGTACTGCATGGCCGAGGACATGACCTTCCTGCCGCGCCAGCGCATTCTCAGCCTGGAAGAGATCGGCGAGCTGGCCGAGCGCTTCGTCGCCCTGGGCACGCGCAAAATCCGCCTTACCGGCGGCGAACCGCTGGTGCGCAAGGGTATCGTCGAACTGTGCCAGCGCATCAGCGCCCTGCCCGGCCTGCGCGAATTGTGCCTGACCACCAACGGCTCGCAGCTGGCGCGCCTGGCCCAGCCGCTCAAGGCCGCGGGCGTCAAGCGCCTGAACATCAGCCTCGACAGCCTGGACCCGGCGCGCTTCAAGGAGTTGACCCGCACCGGCGACCTGCAGGCGGTGATAGACGGCGTCGATGCCGCCAGCGCCGCCGGCTTCACCCACACCAAGCTCAATTGCGTGGTGATGAAGGGCCGCAACGACCACGAGATCAACGACCTGGTGGCGTTCGCTATCGACCGCGGCGTGGACATCTCCTTTATTGAAGAGATGCCGTTGGGCACGATCAGCGAGCACAGCCGCGCCGAGGCGTTCTTCTCCAGCGCCCAGGTGCGCGAAGTCATCGCCCAGCGCTACACCCTGCTCGACTCCGCCGAATCCACCCAGGGGCCGTCGCGCTACTGGCGGCTGGCCGAGGCACCGCACATCCGCATCGGCTTCATCTCGCCCCACAGCCACAACTTCTGCGCCACCTGCAACCGCGTGCGCGTCACCGTCGAAGGGCGCCTGTTGCTGTGCCTGGGCAACGAGCACGGCATGGACCTCAAGGCCGTGCTGCGCGCCAACCCGGGCCAGCCGCACAAGGTCGAACAGGCGATTGTCGAGGCCATGAAACTCAAGCCGTGGCGGCATGACTTCCAGCTCAACGACGACGTGCAGGTGGTGCGGTTCATGAACATGACCGGCGGTTAGCGCCCACGACGCGCCCGTAACCGCTATCATCGAACCTGCTCCCCTGCCCAGCTTCCGGTGTTGCCTTGGATATCAAACAGCTCAAGTTCCTCATTGCCCTGGACCAGACCCGGCACTTCGGCCAGGCCGCCGCGCGCTGCAACATCACCCAGCCGACCCTGTCCATGCGCCTGCGCAACCTGGAAGACGAACTGAACATCGTGCTGGTCAACCGTGGCCAGCGCTTCGAGGGCTTCACCCCGGCCGGCGAGCGCGTGCTGGCCTGGGCGCGCACGCTGATCGCCGCCCACGACGGGCTGTACGCAGAAGCGGCGGCCTGCCGCGGGCAGTTGATCGGCGACCTGCGCCTGGGCGTGGTGCCGCTGAGCAGCTTCAACACCACGCAGTTCATCCAGGCGCTGGCCAAGGAGTTTCCCGAACTGGGCTTCAGCGTCTCCACGCTGACCAGCGACGACATCGTCGCCGGCCTTGCCAACAACCACATCGACCTGGGCATCTGCTACCTGGACCAGGTCAACGCCAGCCACTTCGAGTACTTCGAACTGTCCTCGACCCGCATCGGCGTGCTCTACGACAAGCGCTATTTCAACTTCGCCAGCGCGCACATCAGCTGGGAAGACGCCGCCGAACTGCCGCTGGGGATGATCCTCAACGGCATGCACTTCCGCAAATCCGTGGACCTGAGCTTCCGCAGCCGCGGCCTCAGCCCGCGCCCGGTGCTGGAAAGCGACTCCACCTTCCAGCTGATCCAGGCGCTGCAGGCCGGCTTCTGCTGCGCAGTCATGCCCCTGGACGGCGGCTTCGAGGGCCTGAGCGAACACATCGGCGTGCTGGAGCTGCCCGACGCCGAAGTACTGGCGCCGCTGGGCCTGATCATGCGCCGCACCGAGCCGCGCTCGGCCATCGCCGAAAAATGCTTCGCCCAGGCACGGCAGTTGCTGGCTTCGTGACAAACACCGCGTCGTCTGCATCGCGACCAAGGTCGGCTCCTACCACGGACCGCGTAGGAGCCGACCTTGGTCGCGATGCAGACGACGCGGTCTGTGACGTAGCAGCGGCCGCAGGCCGCGTCCCCAGCATTGTTGCACGAACAGGAATACACCCTTTCTTTTTGATAGGTAGCTAACAAACAGACCCGCTGATACATTGCTCGGCGTCGAGATTGCCAACTGCTCGACGCCCCTATTGGGCCATTATCCCTGCTCCCCCCTGGTGGTAATGGCCCTTTTTTACGCCCTCCACATTCGCCCCACCGCCAGGTGAAATTTTATTCATGCTGGGCGTTATGTACGTTCTGGTTCAATGCTGGCCATCGCTATATACTTTTTGATACACCGCCAGCAATCGAATCCCACTGATGTCACGCGCCGCCCCGCTCTACCCCGCAGCTTTCAGCCTGATCGCCGTGACCCTCGCCAGCCTGGTGGCCCTGACCATCGGCCGCTACCCGCTGCCCCTGTCGCAACTGCTGGATTTCATCGCAGCCTGGCTGGGGCTGACCACGCTGCCCGCCGACCAATACGCCCTGCTGCACAGCCTGGTGATCGACAGCCGGCTGCCGCGCATCATCGCCGCGGTGCTGGTGGGCGCCGGGCTGTCGGTGTCGGGGGCGGCCTACCAGGCGGTGTTTCGCAACCCGCTGGTGTCGCCCGGGCTGCTGGGCGTGTTGAGCGGCTGCGCGTTCGGCGCCGCCGTGGGCATTGTCGCCAACCTGCACGGCGTGTGGATTCCGCTGCTGGCGTGCCTGACCGGGCTGGCGGCGGTGGCCCTGGGCGTGACCATCGCCAACCTGTTCGGCATGAGTTCGATCCTGATGCTGGTGCTGGGCGGCATCGTCGCCAATGCACTGTTCACCTCGCTGCTGTCGATCACCCAATACCTGGCCGACCCGCTCAACCAGCTGCCCACCATCGTCTACTGGCTGCTGGGCAGCGTCAGCGCCGTGGACCAGCAGGCCCTGAAGCTGACTGCGCCGCTGTTGCTGCTGGCCATCGGCGTGCTGTGCCTGCTGGGGCGCGCCATCGATGCGCTGTCGCTGAGCGATGACGAGGCGCTGAGCCTGGGCGTGCCGGTCAAGCGCATTCGCTACGGGGTGATTATCCTGGCCACGCTGATCAGCGCGCTCACCGTGAGCATCGCCGGCATGGTCGGCTGGGTGGGCCTGCTGGTGCCGCACCTGGCGCGCCTGCTGGTGGGCCCGGGCAACGCGCGGCTGCTGCCGGTCAGCGCCGGCCTGGGCGCCTGCTTCCTGCTGGCCGCCGATGCCCTGGCGCGCAGCCTGGGCGCCGGCGAGATTCCGCTGGGCATCATCACCGAACTGCTCGGCGCCGTTGCCTTCGTGCTGGTGCTGCACCGCGTGCGCCGGGGCTGGCTGTGAGCGCGCCGCTGCTGCAGGCCGAGGGGCTGGGCTACCGCATCGGCGAGCGCTGGCTGTTTGAAGACGTCAACCTCAGCGTGCAGGCCGGCGATTGCATCGCGCTGCTGGGCGCCAACGGCGCGGGCAAGAGCACGCTGCTGAGGCTGCTGCTAGGGCTGCTCAAGCCCAGCGCCGGCCGCGTGCTGGTCAACGGCCAGCCGCTGACCGCGCTGGACCGCCGCAGCATCGCCCGGCTGCTGGCCTACGTGCCGCAGACCCACGTGCCGAGCTTCCCCTACAGCGTGCGCCAGATCATTACCCAAGGCCGCCTGCCGATCACCGGCCTGGGCCGCGCACCCAGCAGCGCCGACCACGACGCCGTGGCCCGTGCCCTGCACGAGCTGGGCATCGAAGCACTGGCCGAGCGCACCTACACCGAGCTGTCCGGCGGCGAGCGCCAGTTGGTGCTGATCGCCCGCGCGCTGGTGCAACAGGCGCGAATGATCCTGCTGGACGAACCCGTCACCGGCCTGGATTTCGGCCACCAGCTGCGCCTGCTCGAGCGCCTGCAGCAGCTGGCCGCCAGCGGCCTGGCCATCCTGACCACCAGCCACCGCCCGGAACAGGCGCTGGCCGGCGCCAACCGCGCCTGGGTGCTGCACCAGCAGCGCCTGATCGCCGACGGCACGCCCCATGACGTCATCGACGCCGCCTTGATGCAGCGCCTGTACGGCGTGCCCGTGCGCCAGATCGACAGCGACCGCCACCGTTTTTTTGCCCCCCTGTAAGCCGCCCCTTGTCAGAGAGAGTCCTGCATGAAGCACCTCCCCTATGCCCCGCTGCTGCTGGCCGCAGCCGTCAACCTGGCCCACGCCGCCGACAGCGCGCCCGTGCAGCTGGGTGCCGTCACGGTCAACGGTGTCCAGGACACCCAGGCCGAGCAGGACGCTCGCGCCGCCCGGGAGAAAAGCGCCAACCTCGGCCCGCTGGGCGAGCGCCGGCTGCTGGACACGCCCTACTCGCTGAACGTGGTGCCCCATGACCTGATCCAGGACCAGCAGCTGAAAAGCGTCAAGGACATCCTGCGCTACCTGCCCTCGGTGCAAGGTGACGGCGCCCGCCCGCAAAGCCGCGGCCTGCAGGGCAGCGTGGTGCAGAACACGCGCCTGGACGGCCTCAACGTGGTGTCGACCACCGACTACCCCGCCGAGCAGTTCGACAACGTGCAGGTGCTCAACGGCCTGGCCGGCTCGCTGTACGGCCCGGCCAACCCCGCCGGTACGTTCAACTTCATCTCCAAGCGGCCCACCGACGAGCGCCTGAACCGCGTGACCGTGGGCGTGGGCACTGGCCTGAGCTGGCTGAAAGCCGCCGACCTCAGCGGCCCGTTCGACCCGGACGGCAAGATCAAGTACCGCCTCAACCTGCTCGACGAACAAGGCCACAGCTACGCCCCGGGCAGCACCCTGCGCCGCCAGCTGGTGAGCCTGGCGCTGGACTTCCAGCTAAGCGACAACGACGTCATCGAGACCAACTTCAGCCACTACAACTACCTGGCCAAGGGCCTGCCGGGCAAGTTCGCCCTGGCCTCCGGCGCCAGCTTCCCCCATGCCATGGACCCGACCAAGAGCAACCTGGGCCAGAACTACGCCGGCGACAACGACACCACCGACACCGCCAGCGTGCACTTCAAGCATGACTTCAACGGCAACTGGAAGCTGGACGTGGGCCTGCTGCGGCAGATCGCCGACCGCGAATCCACCGCCGTCACCAACACCCTGGCCGCCACCGGCAACACCTACACCTCCACCGTCGCCACCGCCACGGCCAGCCGCTTCACCATCAACAGCTACCTGGCCAACCTCAACGGCAGCGAGTGGACCGGCTCGGTGCGCCATGACCTGACCTTCGGCCTGAGCGGCTTCGACTGGAAGAACTTCAACCCGGTCAACGGCGCCACCACCACCCTGGGCACCGCCAGCCTCGGCGACCCGCAGAACTTCGCCGAGCCCAACTACCCCGACTTCACCGACCGCTATCACTCGGCCACCGCCACCCAACAATCGCTGATCTTCGGCGACACCCTGACCTTCACGCCGCAGTGGAGCCTGATGCTCACCGGCAGCCAGAGCCAGATGTCGGTGCACAACTACAGCCTGGCCGGCGCCACCACCAGCGGCTCCAACGACCACGGCCTGAGCGGCGCCAGCAGCCTGATGTACAAGCCGGTCGACAACCTGACCCTGTACGTCACCTACGCCGACAGCCTGCAGCAGGGCGACACCGCGCCAAGCGGCACCAGCAACGCCAACACCATCCTGGCGCCGTACCGCAGCAAGCAGTGGGAAATCGGCGGCAAGCTGGCCGTGGGCGGCGTCAACCTGTCGCTGGCGGCGTTCCAGATCAAGCGGCCGTACGCCTTCACCCAGAGCAACGGCGCCTACGCGGTGGCCGGCGAGCAGCGCAACCGCGGCCTGGAGTTCATGGCTGACGGCAAGGTCAGCAGCAACGTGCGGATGTTCGGCGGCATCACCTGGCTGGACCCCAAGCTGCTCGACACCGGTAGCGCCAGCACCGACGACACGCGCATCGTCGGCCTGTCGCGCTACACCGCCAGCCTGTTGACCGAATACCAGGTGCCGCAGGTCAACGGCCTGGCGCTGAACCTCAACGCCCGTTATGTCGGCGCGCGCCCCACCGACAACACCGACACCCACTGGGTCAGCAGCTACGAGACCTTCGACCTCGGCGCCAGCTTCACCACGCGCCTGATGCAGCGCAACACCGTGTACCGCCTGGAGGTCACCAACCTGACCAACGAGCGCTACTGGACCAACATCGTTCCCGGCGGCCTCAACGGCTACAGCGCCGCCGGCAACGCCAGCGCCAGCCTGGGCGCGCCGCGCATGCTGCAGGCGTCGATCCAGGTGGACCTGTGAGGCGCCTGGCGGCCCTGGCCCTGGCCCTGCTGAGCAGCGTAGCGGTGGCCGGCACAGTGATCGACGACAGCGGCCAGCGCGTCGAGGTGCCGGCCCAGCCCCGGCGCATCGCCGATGGCTGGTTCGCCCACCACGCGCTGATGCTGACCCTGGGCGCGGGCGAGCGCATCGTCGCCACGGTCAACCACCCCGACCGCCAGCCATGGATGTTCAAGGTGCAGCCGGCGCTGAACCAGGCGCAGATCGTCACGGGCACGGCGTTCAACGTCGAAAGCCTGCTGGCCGACAAGGTCGACCTGGTGTTCACCAGCACCGGCGACCGCCAGGCCCTGGCCTACCAGCAGGCCGGCATCGCGGTGGTGCACATGGGCTTCAACGACCTGCCGGGGCTGGAACACAGCCTCGACGTCACCGCCCAGGCCCTGGGCACCGACACCGCGCGCCAGCGGGCCCGTGACTACAACGCCTGGCTCGAGCAGCAGGTGGCGCTGGTGCGCCAGCGCAGCGCCGGCCTGAGCGACGCGCAGCGGCCACGGGTGCTGCACATCGCCTCGCTGAAGCCGTTGAAAGTCGACGGCGATGGCACCCTGATCGACACCTGGATCAACCTGGCCGGCGGCCGCAACGCCGCCACCGGGCTGCACGGCAACCTGCAGGTAGTGAACGCCGAGCAGGTGCTGGCCTGGCACCCGGACGTGATCGTGCTGGCGGCGGACGCTGGCGACATCAGCCAGGTGCCGTTGCTGGCACAGCTGCACAGCGCGAAAGTGCTGCGCAACCCGGCCGGGGTGTTCCCCTGGGACCGCTACGGCACCGAAGTGGGCCTGCAATTGTTGTGGGCGGCGCAGCAGCTGCACCCCGAGCGGTTCCAGGATATCGACCTGCAGCAGCAGACCATGGCCTTCTACCGACGCTTCTTCGACTACCCCCTGACCGCGACCGAGGCCACCCGCATCCTCACCGCGCAACGCCCCTAATCCCGGGTCCGCGTCGTACGCCTCTGTAACAGCGGCCGCAGGCCGCGTCCCGGCGCACCTGCGGTCCGTGTCGTATGCGGACGCAGCCTTCGGCAGCTGCTACGGGGGACACGCCGCGTCCGGGCGGACCTTGGACAGGCTGGGCGACAGGACGGCTGCAAACAGGTATTTTGGCGTTTTCCCGCCTTACCGGAACTGCCCACCATGCTGCCCATCGCCCGCCAGGCCCCGACCGTCGAAACCATCATCAGCGCCCACGCCGCCCTGCGCGCCCAGGGGCCGCTGGTGCAGTGCCTGACCAACGTGGTGTCGGCCAACTTCATGGCCAACGTGCTGCTGGCCGCCGGGGCGTCACCGGCCATGGTCGACAACCCCGAGGAAGCCGCCGGCTTCGCCAGCATCGCCGGCGCGGTGCTGGTCAACCTGGGCACCCCCACCACCGCCCAGGTCGATGGCATGCGCCTGGCCGTGCAGGCCGCCTACGACATCGGCAAGCCCTGGGTGCTCGACCCCATCGGCGCCGGCGCCCTGCCCTGGCGCGGCGGCGTGGCCGCCGAGCTGCTGGCCTTCCGGCCCACGGTGATCCGCGGCAACGCCTCGGAAATCATCGGCCTGGCCGGGCTGGGTGCCAGCCACGCCAAGGGCTTCGACAGCTCCAACGACCCGGCCGATGCCGTCGACGCCGCCATCAGCCTGCTGCAGCACGCCAGCTGCGTGTCTGCGTCCGGGCCTATAGACCATGTGGTCGGCAAGGTGCAGGACGACAAGGGCGACATCAGCCACTACCTGCTGCGCATCGCCGGCGGCAGCGCCCTGCTGCCCCGGGTGACCGCCTCTGGCTGCGCGCTGGGCGCGCTGGTGGCCGCTTACGCGGCCGCTACCCAGGACGGCTTCTGCGCGGTGGCCGCCGCCCACGTGCACTTCGCCCTGGCTGCCGAATACGCCGAGCGCCAGGCCCGCGGGCCGGGCTCCTTCGTGCCGGCGTTCCTCGATGGCCTGGACCTGGTGGACGCCCGCCTGATTCGCGCCAAGGCGCAGGTCGAGGGCACACGGCTGTAGCCGCGACCGTGGCCTTTGTGCCTGCAAGCGCTTATCATGCGCGTTTCCCCGGCCAGCCCATGCCCATGCGCAAACCCCCACCTCCCGAACCCAGCGCCGACGACACGTCCGGCGCGCAGGACATGCTGCAGGTGTTCCTGCAGCAACAGGGGCGCGTGGAAAAACAGCTGAGCCGCTGGGTGGCCTGCCGCGCCACGGCCGCCGACCTGTGCCAGGAGCTGTTCATCCGCCTGTGGCGGCGCAAGGACGTGCAGGTGCAGGACATGAGCCAGTACATGATGCGCAGCGCCCGCAACCTGGCCATCGACCATATCCGCAGCCAGCGCAGCCGCCTGCGCAGCGAGACCGCGCTGCTGCCCGAGCAACTGGTGGGCGCGCCCACGCCGCTGGAAGACGGCCACCAGGCCAACCACGAATTGCAGCAGGTGGACGCCGCCCTGCGCGCGCTGCCCGAGCGCACCCGCCATGTGTTCCTGCTCAACCGCATCCATGGCCAGAGCTACAGCGAAATAGCCCGCGCGCTGGACATCTCCGCCAGCGCCGTGGAAAAACATATGATGCGCGCCTTGCAGGCCTGCAAGAGTAGCGTCGACGCCCCTACCGTGAAGGCCAGACAATGAACATGGTCAGCCCCCCACCGCGCCACGCCGGCGAGGACGTGGCCCTGCTGTGGGTCACCCGCCTGGCGGCCGAACCCGACAACCCCGGCCTGGATGAAAGCCGCCTGCCGCTGCTGGACCAGCAGGAACTGCAGCGCTGGCTGAGCCACGACCCGGCCAACGCCGAGGCGTACCGCGATGCGCGCCGCCTGTGGCGCCTCACCGGCCCGGGCGCTGCGCAACTGGCCCGCGAGGAAGACGCCGTGCTGCAGGCCCTGCTGCGGCGTGCCAAGGCGCCGGCCCGCCGCGGCCGCCGGGTGGCCCTGGCCATGGCCGCCAGCGTGGTGCTGGCCGGCGTGCTGGCCATGGCCTGGCAGCCCGAACGCTGGCTCGATGACCTGCAGGCCGACTACCACAGCGCCCCCGGGCAGCTGCGCAGCATCACCCTGACCGACGGCAGCGAAGTGCAACTGGACGGCAACAGCGCCATCGACGTGGCGCTCGGCGACCACGGCCGCGCTGTGACCCTGCGCCGTGGCGCGGCGTTCTTCCACGTCAGCCACAACGGCCAGCCGTTCGTGGTGCACACCGGCGACGGCGAAGTGCGCGTGGTGGGCACCCGTTTCGAGGTGCGCCGCGAGGCTGCCGCCACCCAGGTCACCGTGGAAGAAGGCAAGGTGGCGGTGCAGCCGCAGCATGATGCCGCCCCGGTGATGCTCACCGCCGCCCAGCGCGTCGACTACCAGCAAGGCCACGCCGGCGCGCTGCAGAGCGTCAACCCGCTGCAGGCGTTCGGCTGGCGAGACGGCCATGTCAGCTTCCGTCGCCAGCCCCTGGCCGACGCCCTGGCCGTGGTGCAGCGCTACTACCCTGGGCGCATCGTGCTGCTCAACGCCGAGCTGGGCGCGCGCCCGGTCAGCGGCGATTTCACCAGCAACGACCCGCAGGTGATGCTCGCCGCCTTCCAGGGCCTGCTGGGCTATTCGGCGCAGCGGCTGCCAGGCGGCACGCTGATCATTCGCTGAAAGGGATGCAACATTAAAGCTAATGAGATATATTCGCATCTTTAACCCCTGACCCAGAGCCTGATCCGATGCGCTGCCGGTTGCGACTTTCCTTGCTGGCAGCAGCGCTGACGACGCCCCTGGGCCTGCCCAGCGCGGCCCAGGCCGACGCCGGTGCCGCCCAGGGCGCCGAAGCGCGCTTGAGCCTGACGCTGCCCGCCCAGCCCCTGCCCGATGCCCTGGCCGCGCTCAGCCGCCTGAGCGGGCAAAACATCGTCTACGCCGACGACGCGCCCTACCAGCTGCAAGCGCCCGCCGTGCACGGCCAGCTCACCGTGGAACAGGCCCTGGCGCGGCTGCTGGCCGGCAGCGGCCTGGCCTACCGGCGCACCGATGCCCATACCCTGGCGCTCAGCAGCCTGCCGGCCAACCACCAGCAAATCCTGCTGCAGGCGCTGAACATCGACAGCGACCGCCTGGCCCGTTACCAGCCCGCCAGCGTCGCCAGGGTCAACCGCAGCAGTGGCCCGTGGCTGGAACAGCCGCAGTCCATCAGCCGCGTCAACAATGACGTGCTGCGCGACCAGCAGCCGCGCAACCTCGACGACGCCCTGCGCAACGTCAGCGGCCTGACCCAGGGCAACACCCTGGGCAGCACCCAGGACACCCTGGTCAAACGCGGCTTCGGCGACAACCGCGACGGCTCGATCCTGCGCGACGGCATGCCCATGGTGCAGGGCCGCAACTTCAACGCCACCACCGACAGCGTCGAGGTGCTCAAGGGCCCCGCTGCCCTGCTGTACGGCATCCAGGACCCTGGCGGGGTGATCAACGTGGTCAGCAAGACCCCGCAGTTGACCGCCCACAACGAACTGCAGGCCAAGGCCTCAAGCTTCGCCCACGACCGCGACGGCAGCGCCGTGACCCTGGACAGCACCGGCCCGCTGGGCGACAGCGGTCTGGCCTACCGGCTGATCCTCGACCACCAGGACGAGGACTACTGGCGCAACTACGGCGTGCACCGGGAAACCCTGGTGGCGCCCTCGCTGGCCTGGTACGGCGAGCGCGATGAGGTACAGCTGGCGTTTGAACAGCGCACCTTCGTCACCCCCTTCGACCGCGGCACTGTGATCAACCCCGACACCGGCCACGTGCTGGACATTCCCTACACCCGGCGCCTGGACGAGCCGTTCAACGACATGACCGGCCGTTCGCAGCGGGTGCGCCTGAGCTACAACCATCAGCTGGCCAACGGCTGGCAGACCCACGCCGCCTACAGCTACAACGAGGAAACCTACGACGCGTACCAGGTGCGCATCACCGGCGTGAACACCAGCGTCGGCACCCTCACCCGCAGCATGGACGGCACCCTGGGCTCGGTCAGCCGCGCCCAGCAGGGCGAGCTGGAGCTGTCGGGCAACCCCACCTGGCTGGGCCTGGAACACGAAGTGCTGGTGGGCCTGAGCGAAGAGCACCGGCTGTACTACCGTGACGACCTGCTGCGGCAGAACAGCCTCGCGACCTTCAGCTACGTGAACCCGGTGTACGGCCGGGAAGTGGCGCCCACCAGCGTCTCCGACAGCTCCAGCGCACAGCTGGACCGGCTGCGCACCACGGCGCTGTACCTGCGCGATTCGGTGCACTTGAACGAGCAGTGGCTGGCCATCCTCGGCGCCCGCCTGCTCAGCTACGACCAGTACGCCGGGCGCGGCCGGCCGTTCCACGCCAACACCGACATCAACGGCAGCGCCTGGGTGCCCAGCGCCGGCCTGGTGTACCGCTTCGCCCCGGACTGGTCGTGGTACGCCAGCTACAGCGAGTCGTTCAAGCCCAACTCCAGCATCGCGCCGTTGAACGCCGCCACCGACCAGATCATCGACTCCACCATCCGTCCTGAGCAGGCCAGGGCCTGGGAGACCGGCCTCAAGTACGAACACCCCGACGGCCTCTCGGCCAGCGTCGCGCTGTACGACATCCGCAAGCGCAACGTGCTGGTCAGCGAGACCGTCAACGACCTGCCGGTAAGCCGCAACGCCGGCGCCGTGCGTTCGCGCGGCCTCGAGCTCGAGGCCAGTGGCAGCCTCGCCCCTGGCTGGGAGCTGATGGCGGCCTATGCCTTCACCGACGCCTGGGTCACCCGCGACCCGCAGCTACGCGGCAACCCGCTGCAGAACGTGCCCCGGCAGAGCGCCTCGCTGTACCTGACCCACGACCTGGGCACGCTGCTGGGCGGCGACCGCCTGCACATCGGCGGCGGCCCGCGCTACGTGGGCGAACGCGCCGGCGACCCGCAGGACAGCTTCAAGCTGCCGGCCTACACCGTCACCGATGCGTTCGCCCGCTACGACACCCGCGTGGACGGGCACGAGGTGCGGGTGCAGCTCAACGTCAATAACCTGTTCGACCGCCACTACTACCCTTCGGCCGTGAGCAATTACGTGGTCGCCGTGGGCGACCCGCGGCAGGTGGTGCTGAGCACCAGCCTGTCGTTCTGATTTTTGTGGGAGCTGGCTTGCCAGCGAGCTTCAGGGCCTCAACAGCTCGCTGGCAAGCCAGCTCCCACGGGATCTGAAAAAATATTCAAATTTTTACTGAGGTGTTTCCCGTCGAGCTCCGTGTTGTGAATGAAAGGCAATCCCATTTCCATTCACACCCTTCACGCAGAGCACCCGCATGACCGCCTCCTTCACCCCCAGCGGCTCCACCCCTACCCTTCGTTACCGCAGCGCCTGCGCCAGCGGCGTGTTGATGCTCAGCCTGGCGCAGCCCCTGTGGGCCGCCGACAGCGTGGAACTGGGCGCCACCAACATCGACAGCACCGCCGTGGCGCCCACCACCACCGAAAAAAGCCAGGTCAGCTACCAGGCCGTGGCCTCCACCGTGGCCACCCGCACCGAGACCCCGCTGATCGAAGTGCCCGCCTCGGTCAACGTCGTCACCCACCGCGTCATCGAAGACCGCGCGCCCCAGAGCCTCGACGAAGCCATCAACGCGGTCAGCGGCGTCAAGCAGGGCAACACCCTGGGCGGCACCCAGGACGCGATCATCAAGCGCGGCTTCGGTACCAACCGCGACAACTCGATCATGCGCGACGGCATGCAGTCGGTGCAGGCGCGCAACTTCACCCCCACCACCGAGCGCGTGGAGGTGCTCAAGGGCCCGGCGTCGATGCTCTACGGCGTGCAGGACCCGGGCGGGGTGATCAACGTGGTCACCAAGAAACCGCAACTCACCCAAGCCACCAGCGTGTCCGGCTGGGGCACCAGCTTCGGCGGCGGTGGCGGCCAGCTCGACACCACCGGCCCCGTGGGCGACACCGGCCTGGCCTACCGCCTGATCTACGACAAGCAGCAGACCGACTACTGGCGCAACTTCGGCAGCACCGACCAGGAGGTCATCGCGCCGTCGCTGTCGTGGTTCGGCGACGACACCACCATCACCGCCGCCTACGAGCACATGGAATACAGCGTGCCCTTCGACCGCGGCACGCAGATCAACACCACCACCGGCAAGGTGCTGGATATTCCGCGCACGCGCCGCCTGGACGAGCATTTCAACATCACCACCGGCCGCTCCGACGCGTTCAACCTCACCGCCGAACACCGCCTCAACGACGACTGGACCCTGAAGGCCGGCTACGGCTACAGCCGCAACTACTACAACGACCACCAGTCGCGCTACATCTCCGCCAACTTCACCACCGGCCAGGTCACCCGCCGCGGCGACGCCACCCGCGACGCCCTGCAAGTGGCCCACACCGCCACCGTCAGCGCCCTGGGCGACCTGCAGTTCGCCGGCATGCGCCACGAGCTGCTGGTGGGCGTGGACTACATGCACAACGACCGCACCCTGGGCGACCTGATCCGCAACGTCAACGACACCGGCTTCAACTACAACGACCCGGTCTACGGCCAGGTGCCGGTGCCCAGCCGCGTCAGCGCCGCCAACAGCGACCAGACCGACCTGCTGCACACCCATGCACTGTTCGTGCAGGACGCCATTCACCTGACCGACAAGTGGATTCTGCAGGCCGGCCTGCGCTACGAGTCGTTCACCGAGCTGACCGGCAAGGGCCGGCCCTTCGTGGTCGGCGCCGACGTCGACCGCAGCAAGGCGGTGCCGCGCCTGGGCCTGGTGTACATGATCCAGCCGGACTGGTCGGTGTACGGCAGCTACACCGAGTCGTTCCGCCCCAACACCTCCATCGCCACCGTCATCGGTGACCTGGCGCCCGAAGAGGCCAAGGCCTACGAGATCGGCACCAAGTTCCAGAACGACTACCTCACCGCCAGCCTGGCGGCCTTCACCATCACCAAGAAGAACGTGCAGACCAGCGCCACCTGCGGCACCGAGACCTGCACCCGGCTGGGCGGCGAAGCACGCTCGCGCGGCGTGGAACTGGACGTCAGCGGCCAGCTCAACGAGTTCTGGAGCCTGACCGGCAGCTACGCCTACACCGACACCGAATGGACCAAGGACCCGATTCTGCAGGGCACGCCGCTGGACGGCGTGTCGAAAAACACCGCGGCCCTGTACCTGACCCGTGACTTCGGCCACGTCGGCATCGGCGACCTGCGCGTAGGCGCAGGCGGCCGTTACATGAGCAAGTGGGGCGCCAACGACGGCACCGGCACCGAATACTGGCTGCCCTCGGCCAAGGTCGCCGACGCCTTCGTGGCCTACAAGATGAAGCTCGACCACAAGGACCTGACCCTACAGTTGAACGTCAAGAACCTGTTCGACGAGACCTACTACGTCTCCAGCAGCGGCCTGGGCTCGCCGGCCATCGTCATCGGCGAACCGCGCCAGGTCATCGCCAAGGCCACCCTCGCCTTCTAACCCCAAGGACTGACCATGAACCTGATCACCCGCGCGCTGGCCCTCGCCAGCGCCGCGTGGCTGGCGCTGCCGGCCCACGCCGCCGTCGACCCGCAACTGCCGCCCTACACCGCCCAGGCGGTGCAGCCGCCCGCCCACGCCTCGTACCTGGCCGCCGACGGTGCCATCCGCATCGGCGGTGCCGAGCACGTGCGCTACATTGTCGAGCGCTTCAACGCCGCCCTGGTGCAGCAGCACCCCGGCTGGCGCTTCCAGGACGAGTCCAAGGGCACCACCAGCGCTGTGCCGCTGCTGACCCACGGCGTCACCCTGTTTGGCGCCATGGGTCGCGAGATCAACCCGCTGGAGATCAAGGCGTACCGCAAGATCGTCGGCGCCGCGCCACTGGAGATCCGCATCGCCCTGGCCGCCAACGACACCTCCCAGCACCTCGCCACCTCGCTGGCGGTGTACGTCAACCGCGCCAACCCGCTGGCCCAGGTCAGCGCCGATGAGGTGCGCCGTACCTTGAGCCTCGGCAACCCCGAGGGCGACCTGTCCACCTGGGGGCAGTTGGGCCTCAAGGGTGAATGGCGCGAGCGGCGCATCCACCCCTATGGCACCCCGGAGTTCACCGGTTTCGGCACCTATATGCAAAGCAACCACCTGCAAGGCCGGGCTCTTGCGCCCAGTTACGAAGGCTACGGCAACACCGAGGCCATCCTCGCGCGCCTGGCCGCCGACCCGGCCGGGCTGGCGGTGGCGGCCATCGGCCTGGACAACGCGCAGATCAAGGCGCTGCCGATTCGCGACGCCCAGGGCCTGCTGACCACCGGCACCGAGGCCCAGGTGCGCGACGGCCGCTACCCCTATGGCCGCTTCCTGTACCTGTACCTGCGCCGCGAGCCCGGCAAGGCCGTGGACCCGGTGGTGCGCGAGTACCTGCGCTTCGTGCTGTCGCGCCAGGGCCAGCAGATCATCGCCGACCAGCCCAAGGGCTATTTCCCCTTGAGCGCCGCCCAAGCCCAGGCCGAACTGGCCAAACTCGACGAGGTTGCCCCGCTATGATCACGTTCCTCAAACGCGCGGCCTGCCTGGGCCTGTGCCTGCACCTGGGCTGGGCCCAGGCCGATACCCTGCAACCGCCCGCCAACGCCAGCTACCTGACGGCCGACGGTGCCATCACCATCATCGGCAACGACGGCATGCAGCCGCTGATCGAGCAGCTGAACGCGCTGTTCATCCGCCAGCACCCCGGCTTCCGCTTCGCCGTCACCGCCAAGGGCTCCTCGGTGGGGCTGCCGGCGCTGACCGCCGGTGCCACTGCCATTGCGCCGCTGTCCCGCGAGCCGTGGCTGGGCGACCTGCATGGATATGAACAGGTGTTCGGCCAGGCGCCGCTGGACGTTCGCATCGGCTATTCAGGCCACGGTCCGCGCACCAACGGCAAGACCCCGCCGGCGGTGTACGTGCACCCCGACAACCCGCTCAAGCAACTGACCGTGGAGCAACTGGCGAAGCTGGCCACCGCCGGCCAGCCGGGTGGCGACATCAATACGTGGGGGCAGCTGGGCCTGACCGGTGACTGGGCGCTGCGGCGCATCCACGTGTACGGCCTGCGCGACGACGGCGGCTTCGCCACCAACCAGCGCATGGACCGCTTCGGCGGCCGGCCCTTCAGCCCCCATTACGAGGCGCTGGACAGCGTCGGCGCGGTGCTCAAGGCCGTGGCCAGTGACAGCCATGGCATCGGCCTGACCGGCTGGGCCAATGGCGCCAAGCTGGCCCCCGGCCTGCACATCGTGCCCCTGGCCAGCAAGGCCGGCGAAGCCGCCCATGGCCCGGCGCTGGCAGACGTAGCCGCGGGCGCCTACCCGCTGTCGTCGTACCTGCACCTGTTCGTCAGCAACGCCCCGGCGCCGTTCATCAAGGCCTATTTGCAGATGGCCCTGAGCGACGAAGGCCAGGCCCTGGTGCGCGCACAAACGGCCAGCGCCGAAGGCTACGTGCCGCTGAGCGCCGCCGACCTGGCGCGCGAGCGGCAAAAACTGCGGGACCTGTAGCCACAATCCCGTAGCCGCTGCCGCCAGGCTGCGCTGGCCTGTGTGTTCGCTGACAATCTTCAGCGTGGCTCAGGGCCAGCGCAGCCTGCGGCAGCGGCTACGGTAGGTGCGGGATGGCCACTGCCCACTTACACTGGGAATCCTTACCCCCACCATCAAGGAAGAGCAGCATGAAAAAGGTCATCATCGATTCGGACATGGGCTGGGACGACGTGCTGTCGATCGCCTACCTGATGAAAGACCCCGGCGTCGAGATCATCGGCCTCACGGTCACCGGCTGCGGCGAAACCGACCTGGGCTGGGGCACCATCATCGCCCAGCACCTGCTGGGCATCGGCAACCACAGCCACGTGCCGGTGGCCCGTGGCACCGACGTGCCGCTGGCCCTGAACAACGTGTTCCCGCAGCTGTTCAAGAACGACATGAACGACATCATGGGCCTGCTGGGCAGCCTCAACCCCAAGGAACTGCCAACCCTGTCGCCGAAACCCGCGTGGGAGTTCCTGCATGACACGCTCAAGAGCGCCACGGGCAAGGTCACCATCCTTTCCCTGGGCGGCTTCACCAACTTCGCCAAGCTGCTGGAGCTCAAGCCCGCCGCCAGCGACCTGGCCAAGATCGACCGCATCCATGCCATGGCCGGCGCCGTGTACGTGGACGGCAACGTCGCCGCCCTGAACGGCGCCCTGCCCGCTTGGGACCAGGGCAGCCGCTACAGCAGCAACCACTACGCCGAATGGAACGTGTTCGTCGACCCGCTGGCCACCGATCGCCTGCTCAAGTCCGAACTGCCGCTGACCCTGGTGCCGCTGGACGCCTGCAACCAGGTGATCCTGGATGCCAGCTACGAGGCGAAAATCACCGCCACCGACCCGGTCGCCAACCTGGTGCGCGGGATCTTCGACAAGAAGACCCACGAGAACGCCGAGGGCAACCTGCCAGTCCCGATCTTCGACCCGCTGGCTACCCTGCTGATGACCGGCGCCGTGACGGCCAACAAGGTCGACAGCCAGTACCTATCGGTGGAGTTGGGCGAGCACGAGCATGACAACCATTGTGGGCAGCTGCGGGTGGAAACCAGCGGTTCGCGCAAGGTTGACATCGTGCTGGGCGTGTCACAAACCCAATTCGCCCGGCAGTTCGCGCAGGTCATCAACGCCGAAGCCTGAGCCATAACCCCCGGAACGCGTCGGGGCCAGCCGCTGCCCTTGTAGCAGCGGCCGCAAGGCCGCGTCCCCAGGCGCTGCGGTTTACCGGCAAGACCGTAGCGCGGCCGGACGCAGCCTTCGGCAGCTGCTACTGCACCGGTAGGAAATTCAGGAACAACAGGCTCTGGGCGTAATTCAGACCTATCCGTCTATATCGTTCGTCCAGCATCTGCGCCACCAGGTCCAGCCGCGCGACGATCTTGCCGAATTCGGTGGCGAAGCTCAGGTTGCTGCCTTCCTCGGATATCGCGTTGGAGAACAGCAACGGCTCGCCCTGGGCGTCCTGGCGCTGGCCGAGCAGCCAGGTGGCCTTCTCGATGTTGCGCGCGGCGTTGTTGATGAACCGCGGGTTGAGGCTGTCGGTCATGTAGAACGCCAGGCGGTTGCCGTGGGCGGTCACCAGCATGCTGCCGATGGCGTAGATGAACGCGCCTACGCGGTCACCGAGGAATTCCGGGCTCATGGCGTAGCTCAACGCCGCCAGGTCCTTGCGCCCGCCCAGTTGCGGCAGCGGCTGCTGCTGTTCGATGGCCTGGCGCACCTGGCGCTCGGCGGTAGCGGCATCGAGGAAGCCGGAGCGCTTCCACTGCGCGGGGTTGCGCAGGTACAGCTTGTTCATCAGCAGGTACAGGCTCTGCAGGTTGTCGTGCATGGCCAGGGTGGCCATGCGGTCGACGCTGGTCTGGAAGAACTCGTCGGGCTTGCCATTGCCGATCTGCGTGGCAATGTCCTGGCCGGTCTGGCGGCTGCACCCTTGCACGGCAAGCAGGCAGGCCAACAGCGCCAATAAACGCGGCAAGGCGGAAAACGTCGAAATCATCGGGCTGGGCGGGGTGTCCTGGCGACGGCAGTGGCAGGTATAGAGGGCCAAATCGGCAAAAAGTGCGATCCACCGGCAAAACCCGACAAGAGGCCGCCATCGCCCAGCAATTGGTCGGGATTCACGGCGCTGTCATCCGCAGCGCTTTGTGATTGCCCGCAGACCCGGTACCCTCTGCGTTCACGCCCTCCAGGATGAAGCCCTTGATACCGCTGCAGACGCTGCCGGTCCTCGACCCCACTGCCACGTGCGATACCTGCGCCGCCAAGTGCTGCCGCCTGGAGGTGATGCTGATCACCGACACCGGCGTGCCCGAGCGCTTCATCGCCACGGATGACTGGGGCTCGCAGACCATGGCGCGCCTGGATGACGGCTGGTGCGCGGCCCTGGACCGCCGCACCATGAGTTGCAGCATCTACCGCGTACGCCCGCTGATCTGCCGGGAATTCGAAATGGGCGGCAGCGACTGCCTGGAAGAACGCCAGGTGCCCTGACCGCCCCTACCGCCTCATACCATCGCCCGTGGGCGCGGCCGCACGTGGCCCAGGGACGAGCGAATGCGCCCCACCAGCGAACTGGCCCCGTGCAGGTTGTCGTAATGGAACACCGCCGTGGCGCGGATGCCGTTGGGGTCGGCCGGCAGGTTGGTGTGCAGCGAGCGGTAGCCCCAGAACAGGTACATGTTCCCCGGTTCCATGGCCACCTGGGTAAAGCGCTTGTTGCCCTTCTGGTAGGCGTTGATCAGGTAGCGCTGGCTCCAGCGGTTGTCGATCTTCAGCTTGTCCAGCAGGTTCATGGCGTAGGTCTCGCGCAACGGCCGCTTGCTGGGCAGCATCAGCAGGTCGCCCTTGGCGCCCTCGGGCAGGCACACCGGCATGATGGTGGTGAGCACGTAGGAATCGTAATGGAAGATCATCGATTCGCGCCGGCCGCTGTCCCCCACCAGGCAACGCAACACCTGGTGCAAACCGTCGTCATTGGCGGCACGGCCAGTGGCCTGGGTGACCACGCGCTTGCACAGGTCGAGCATGACCGGTGAACGCCCCCAGTCATACAGCGTCGAGCCCACCACCGCCTGCTGCCCGGTCAGGGCCACGTAGCTATTGCCCGCTGCGGCCACCGAGCGCCTGACCAGCCCGCGTATTTCCTCCAGCTCCTCGGGGCTCGCCCAGTTCGGCAGCACCGCGTACCCCTGCTGATCAATGGTTTGCGTCAATGCCTTGATCTGTTCGTCACTGAAATAGGTGTATTGCATGTCCATCTCCCCAACTCACTTTTGACCCAAGGTTGTTAGAAGCCGCCAGTCGCGCGCCCAGCCGCGTGCCGTCCCAGGGGCAGTGCGTCAAGGCAGGTTCATCCAGCGGGCATATACAGGACAGTGCATCGAGGTGAGCGCTCCCACCTACGGCCGGGCAGTGTCGATTGATCCTTGAGCTCAGGCCTCTATGGCAGGCGAGGCGAATCGGCAGACAAGCTAAACCCGGCTCGTTGTGCGTTTACGGCTGCTCTGGTGGCAAGACACGAGTGGGCTCGTCCCTGACCTGGTACTGATCACGCCCAGGTCGCGCTGAAGCACTTCGCGGCCGCCCGGCACGCCAGGGAGCTCCCTACCGGCCTGCCGGCTGACCGCCGCTTCACAGTGTTCATCCTTGGTACCGCGGCGCCCCTTTAAAGGCGCAACCTGCGGCGTTGAAGTGAGACTAGCAGTCGTTATCACTTGGACCTAACGAAGATGAAGAAATTGTCATGCCAGTCGTCGACTTGGAATGGATAAAAACCAGAAATGAGCTACCCGCCAAATATCCGTCAACGAAGTGCTACTGCGGTGAAACACATGGGTAGCTGCGCGGCACGATTTTCGTATTGGTCGTAGGCCTCTTCGCGGTTGGAATGGGGGTATTCGTGGAAATGGCGAAGCTGCAGGCCTGCCCGAATCAGCGCGGTGAAGATCTCGCCCAGGGTGTGGATGTGCCAATAGGAAGGGGC
This sequence comes from Pseudomonas imperatae, assembly GCF_057128625.1. Taxonomy (NCBI): domain Bacteria; kingdom Pseudomonadati; phylum Pseudomonadota; class Gammaproteobacteria; order Pseudomonadales; family Pseudomonadaceae; genus Pseudomonas; species Pseudomonas imperatae. The sequence goes on from NZ_JBSKHP010000006.1 coordinate 166,538, forward strand.
CGCCATGGCCGGGGCATCGCCCTCATAGACGATGGCCTCCTCCAGCACCACGGGCGTGGCGCGGAAATAGGAATCGCTGGGGCTGAAAGGGTCCACGCCTGCCGGGTCGAACATTTCCAGGAACGGATGGGTCTCGTAGATCACCAACTGGCCGCCGGGCTTCAGGGTGCTGGCCACGCAGGCCATGAACGCCTGCAGGTCTGGCATCCAATTGAGCACGCCGATGGTAATCAGCGCGACATCGAACGTGCCTTGAAGCTCGACCGGCAGGTGGTGAATATCGGCCTCGATGAACTCGGCCGGGTGTGACGAGGCTGCGGCCAGCTCACGGGCTTGCTGCAGAAATGCGACCGATTGGTCTACACCCACGGCGCGGCGTGCGCCCATGGCCAGCAGCGACAGGGTCTCGCGGCCGTTGTTGCAGCCCAGCTGAATGACGTCCCTGCCCTGCACGCCCACCTCCTGCAGGCATTGGGTAAGGGTGGTGTCGAGGCAGGAGTAGCGTGGGTCCTTGAAACTGGCCAGCAGGCGTTGCCAGGCCGGGGTCTGGCGATGCAGGTCGGCCGAGGCGTCCCAGGCGTGCTTGTTGCTGGCGATCATGTGCGCGGCAGTCGGGGTCGTCATGACAGGGGCTCCTTGTAGGGCGCCCAAGATAGCACCGCTTGCCCAGGGCATTCATTGCACGGGTTGTTTCAAGGAGTATCCAAACCCACGCCATTCCCGTAGCCGCTGCCGGAGGCTGCGCTGGCCATGGGGGCTCCTGGAGATCTCCAGCGCACATCACGGCCAGCGCAGCCTGGCGGCAGCGGCTACAAGGTTGGTGACAAGCCGCTAACGGGCTTCCAGCACCTGCACTGCGCAGCGGGCGATGCGGCGGCAGGCTTCTTCCAGGCGTGCGACGTCCTGCACAAGGCCCATGCGCACGTGGCCAGCGGCGCTGGGGCCGAAGGCCTCGCCGGCCAGCACCGAGACGCCATGCTGGTCCAGCAGGCGGTCGGCGAAGGCCTGGGCGCTGAGGCCGGTTTCGCGGATGTCGACCATCACGAACATGCCGCCGTCGGGCTTCACCGCGCGCACGCCGGGGCAGCCTTCCAGCGCCGCGCACACCCGGTCGCGGCGCTGGCGGTAGGTGTCGCGCATGGCCGCCACTTCCGGCAGCGGCGCCTCGATGGCGACCTGGGCCGCGTGCTGGACGAAGTCCGGCAGCCCGTAGAGCATGCACAGCGCCAGGTTGCCCAGGTGGCCGGCCAGCTCCGGCGGCGCCACCACCCAGCCGACCCGCCAGCCGCTCATGGCGTGGGACTTGGACAGGCTGTTGAGGGTGGCGGTGCGCGCCGCCATGCCCGGCAGGCTCGCCGGACTGATGTGTTCACCGTCATACAGCAGCTCGCTGTAGACCTCGTCGCTGATCAGCCACAAGTCATGGGCGATGCACAGCTGTGCCACGGCCTGCCAGGTGGCGCGCGAGAGGCTGGCGCCCGTGGGGTTGTGGGGGCTGTTGAGCATCACCGCGCGGGTGCGCGGGCCGATGCGTGCGGCAAGGTCGGCGGGCTGCAGGGCAAAGCCATGCTCAGGCCGCAGCGGCACCGGCACCACCCGCGCACCACAGGCGCCGAACACGGCTTCGTAGGTGACGTACATGGGTTCGGCCACCAGCACCTCGTCGCCGGCCTCCAGCAGGCATTGCGCCACGCTGAACACCGCGCACTGGGCGCCCGGCAGCACCACCACCTCGTCGGCATCGACGGCGCGGCCGCTGCACTGGCCATGGTGGCGGGCGATGGCCTGGCGCAGGGCCAGGTTGCCACGCACTTCGGAATAATGGGTATGGCCGGCGCGCAGGCTCTGCACGGCAGCTTCGACCACCGGGGCCGGGGTGTCGAAGTCCGGGTCGCCCACCGACAGCAGGATCACGTCCTGCCCCTGTTCGATCAGGCGCAGGGCGCGGTAATGGATGTTCCAGGCGGCGGCGCCGTCACCGGCGATACGTTGGGTCAGGGCGGAATAGCGCATGCACATTTCCCTTATGCAGGCTTGCGGCCCCTGACCCTACCACCACTGCGGGCGCAGTTACATCATTGGTTAAATCACGAACCGCGCGACCATGCCGCTGAGGCCCACGGCCAGGCGCGACAGCTCGTGGCTGGCGGCGCTGGTCTGGTGCGCGCCGGCGGCAGACTGGTTGGCCAGGTCGCGAATGTTGACCAGGTTGCGGTCCACTTCGCGGGCCACCTGGGCCTGCTCTTCCGAGGCGCTGGCGATCACCAGGTTGCGCTCGTTGATCAGCGAGATCGACTCGGTGATCTGCTGCAACGCCGTGCCGGCCTGGCGCGCCATGTCCAGGGTGGACTGGCTGCGCTGGCTGCTCTGCTGCATCGACTGCACGGCCTCGCCGGTGCCGGTCTGGATGCCGCTGACCATCTGCTCGATCTCGCGGGTGGACTGCTGGGTGCGATGGGCCAGGGCCCGCACTTCATCGGCCACCACGGCGAAACCACGTCCCGCTTCCCCGGCGCGCGCCGCCTCGATGGCGGCGTTGAGGGCCAACAGGTTGGTCTGCTCGGCAATGGCGCGAATCACGTCCAGCACCTGGCCAATGTCACGGCCCTGGGCCGCCAGGCCTTCGATCAGCACCGAGGTCTGCTGCACGTCCTGGGTCATGTGCTGGATGGCGCCGACGGTCTCGCCCACGCGGTCGCGGCCTTGCAGCGCCACCTGGTTCGACTCCTGCGAGGCCTGGGACGTGGACACGGCGTTGCGCGCCACCTCTTCCACCGCCGCGGTCATCTCGTTGACCGCCGTGGCTGCCTGCTCGATTTCCTGGTTCTGTGCCAGCAGGCCCTTGGAGGCTTCCTCGGTCACCGCGCTCAGCTCTTCCGCCGCCGAGGCCAGCTGGGTGGCGGAGCCGGCGATCTGCTCGATGGTCTGGCGCAGGTTAGCCTGCATCTGGCCCAGGGCCTTGAGCAGTTGCGCCGGCTCGTCGCTGCCGTCGACGTGGATAGGCTGGGTGAGGTTGCCGTCGGCAATGGTCTGCGCCGCCTTCACGGCCACCTGCAGCGGGTTGACGATGCTACGGGTCAGCAGCCAGGCCAGCAGCACGGTCATCAGGCAGGCGAGCACCGAGACGATGATCACCCAGGTGTTGGCCAGGCTGTACTGGGCGGCGGCTTCCTCGCCGGCGGCCTTGGCGCCCGCCTGGTTGATGGCCACCAGGCGGTTGAGCTGGTCGCCCATCTTGTCGGAACCGTCCTTGATGCCGGTGTTGAGCAGCGTGCGCATGTCTTCCAGTTTGTTTTGGTGCGACAGGTCCTGCAGGCGCGATTGCAGTTGCAAGTAAGTATTCAGCGAGCTTTCAAACTCGCGGTATAACCCTTGTTCTTCCGCACCCGCCGGCAACACCGCGTAGTTGCGTTGGGCTTCTTTCAACTTATTAACCAGGACGCCCATGCGTGTGTCGGTATCGGCAATCATCTCCGGTTCACGGTTAACCAATAAACGGAAAGAAGTGACGCGCAAACGTACAACACCCTCGACCATGTTTCCAAGATAACCGACGCTGGGTAGTTGATTGGTCTGCATGTCGATGGACGCCTGGCGAATGATGGCCATGCGGTTGGAGGCGAACACCCCCAACGCCACGACCAGCAAGGCAATAAAGGCAAAGCCGAGGAAAGCACGCGGGGCGATGTTCAGATTTCGTAGGGACATGAGGTAGCTCTCGACAAGAAGGTGGTACGGCATCCCTGCGATCCGATGAGGCACGCGCCACGCGCGCCGGAAAGTCACGTGGCTTGCCAGAGCTATCGGCAGAACTTTAGAAAAATGAGGCAGTTATTGAAAATAAATCGAGATTTCATTAACTAATGAGAGGTGAAACGTTTGCGCTCAAACCTATGGCACATTAATACCACTGCCACCGGTCGGGGATTTTATGACCTGCATCAAAAAACACGACTTGCGGATGATATTTAATTAAAAAACTCCCCTGTAGTGCCCTTGGCAATGCTACTTTTACAGTCTTGAAAGGGTCGGGGACAGCACGCCGCTCGAAGAATTCCGGCGCACCGGCCAGGCTGCACGATGCAGAGGTGGCATATGAACAAGATGACCTTTCCCAACGCCTGCCAGGTCATGCGTTGGCACTTCCACCCCATGGGGTTCGAGGGCAGCATGGACGCGCCCAGCAGCATGGTGGCACGACTTTTTGACCGGGCCAGTGGCGAGACCTTGATCGCCATTGCCGGTATCCCCTGCGCCACGGTAATGAACGCCGCCGATGTGGAGCGCATCATCGAGGCGGTGGAAGCGGAGCTGGAGGCGTTCGTGCCGCCGCATTCGCTGTCGGCGTTTGGCTGAAGGTCCCCTGCCCCACAAAAAACCGATGCCATGGCATCGGTTTTTTTATGCTCGCTCCTGTAGCAGCGGCCGCCAGGCCGCGTCCGGGGCACCGCGCGCGCCTCTGACGCAGCTTTCGGCAGCCGATACATCCTGTGGGAGCTGGCTTGCCAGCGAGCTGTTGGGCCATAAAAGCTCGCTGGCAAGCCAGCTCCCACAAGACAGTTGCTGCTACGTGGGAGTGCGCAGGTCATCGAAGAACGGTTTGTCGCCGGCCACGTTGTCGGAAGCGCGAGGCAGCGCGGCGCTGTCCTTGGTGGCCGGTTCCACGTACCAGTAGCAATGGCTGACCGCCCGCGTCACGGCCACGTAGGCCAGGCGCAGGGTTTCGTCCTGCTGGGCCTTGTCGTAGGCCTCCAGCTCGCCGGCCTTGCCCAGCCCTGCCGCGCGGTACACCTGGTTCTTGTATGGCGAACGGGTGACGTGCTGGCAGTCGCCCAGCAGGAACACCGCATCGGCCTGCAAGCCCTTGGCGCTGTGGTAGGTCAGCTGCTTGATCTGCCGCTCGCCGGCGGGCCTGGCCTGGTCGCGCTGCAGCAGGGGCAACAGGTGCTCGGCGGCAGCGGCGCGGTCGCTGCCCTTGCGGAACAGCAGCAGTATCGAGTCGCCGCGCTGGTAGTGCTCGGCCACGGTCAGGGCCATGGTCTCGTCGTCGCGGTCCAGTACCCGCACCGGCGTCAGCGTCTCGGGCTGCTCGCCGGCTGCGCGGGCCTTCTTGCCGGCGATGGCCGGGGCATTGCGCACCAGGTGCTCGGCGGCGTCGATGATGTGCTGGTGGCTGCGGAAGTTGTCGGCCAGCATCACGCGGGTGGTGGCCGGCGACGGGAACTGCTTGGCGAACTCCATGAAATACTTCGGCGAGCTGCCGCGCCAGCCGTAGATCGACTGCCAGTCATCGCCCACGCACAGCAGCGACGAATGCTGGGCCACACGGCCCACCGACAGCTGCGGGCCGCGGCTGCGGATCTCGCGCAAGGTGGCGCGCAGCCAGGAGACGATCTGCGGCGACACGTCCTGGAACTCGTCGATCATCAGGTGCGACAGCGGCCGCAGCATCTCGTCGCCCAGCTGCCGCAGGTTCTCCGGGTTGTTCTCGCCGAACAGGGCGAACATGCGGTTGTAGGTCATCACCGGCGGCGACTGCTTGAGCAGATGCGCCTCGAACGCCTTCCAGTACAGGCTCAGGGCCTCGAAGAACAGCCGGTCGGTGTCGTCGCTGGGGAAGCTCATCTGGTTGACCGCAGCCGTGACGTCCAGCCCCAGGTTCTCGATGAAACCGGCGGCGCCGACAAAACAGTCCAGCAGCGGCGCGGCCACCAGCTCCCCCTTCACTTTATAGTCGAAGCCCGGCCCCGCCACGGCGTCGGCGGCCAGTGAGCCCAGCAGGCGGCGCGCCTGGGCGTAGTTTTCCAGCCAGATCACCGGTTTCGGGCAGAACGCCTGGAACAGCGTGCGCTTGATCACCCACTCGGCCCACACCGGCAGCTTGGCGCCGGGGCGCTTCATCTGCTGGTCCTGAGACGGGTCGAAGCCCAGCACCACCCAGGCGTCCATCTCGGCGATGTAGCCGTGGAAGTGGAAGCGGCTGCCGTTGATGTCCACGGTCTCGCGGCTGGGCTCGATGCCCTTGATCGGCCAGGCGCCGGCGTTGAACCACAGGTCTTCGACCAGGTCGCAGAGTTCTTCATCGCGGCGCGACGACAGCTCGGTCACCGCCACGCGTTTCTGCACATCGGGGTGGTCGCGGTCCAGCTCCTTGAGCTGCAGGGCCTGGCGGCGCAGCTGGCCGATCAGCTCGGCGAAGCGCTCGTTGCCCTGCATCAGGTCGCGGTAGGCCAGGTTCATCTGCTGGCGCTGGGCGTCGTTGAGGCGCAGGTCGAAGGGGTTGCTGTCGGCGTCTTCCTCGGCCCCCGGCAGCGGCGCCTGGTTGCTGAGGTTCTCGAACGCACGCAGCTGGCCGAAGCCCGGCAGGCTGCGCACCAGCGGCAAAATGCGCGAGTGGAAGGTGCGCACCACCTCGCGCACCTGCTTGCCCGTGAGCTGATAGCCCCACAGGCCAAACACCTGCAGCACTTTATTGATGAAGTCCTTGCGCGACTCGCGGGTGAAGGTCACCACGGTCAGGGCATCCAGCTCCATGCCCAGGTAGTGGTGCAGCACCAGCATGCGCAGCACCAGCGAGGTCGACTTGCCGGCCCCGGCACCGGCGATCACGCAGGTGGACGGGGTGTCGCTGAAGATCAGCTTCCACTGCGCGGCGCTGGGTTGCGCCGCCGCTGGCAGGCGTTCGGCGACGTCGGCCTTGATGCGCTTTTTCAGCTCGGCGGTCAGGCCCAGCTTCCAGGCGTCGAACAGGTAGTCGTCCACCCCCGGCACGCCGTGCTCGTCGGGGCGCGTGTCGCGGATCACCAGCACCTGCTGGCCCTCCTCGAAGCCCTCTACCCGCCCGCGCTCGTAGCCTTCGCGCAGGCCTTCGCCGTGGCCGCTGCGCTGGCCGGCGACGTGGCCGTGGAACCAGGAGTCGCGGTGCTGCGCGCTGAGGCGGCTGAGGCCGCGGCCCAGCAGGCGCGCCACCAGGCGTTTGAGCAGGGGCAGTTGGGCGGGAGGGACAAGTTCTGCGGGGAGTTCGGACACGCGGGCACCAGCATGGATTCTGTAGCCTCAGACACTGCCAGCCAAACCTAGATGAATCAAGCGTTTACCGCACAAACCTACAAACGGCCGCAATCCCGTAGCAGCGGCCGCAGGCCGCGTCCCAGGCGTTGGGATAGGTGGATGGCAGGACGCAGCCTTTGGCAGCTGCTACGGGGATGTATCTATTTAGTTGATTGGTTTGGCGAATTTTTTACGCTTTTTTTCGATCTATGAAAGAGCGACACTAGCTCCGTGATTCAAATCTTCCACTTAAGGAGTGCACCATGATCCAGCTCAGACCTTTCGCGTCCTTGGGTGGCGCCAACCACGGATGGCTCGACGCCCATCACCATTTCTCGTTCGCCGAATACCATGACCCCAAACGCATGAACTGGGGCAACCTGCGGGTGTGGAACGACGACGTGATCGCCCCCGGCACCGGTTTCCCGCAGCACCCGCACCGCGACATGGAAATCATCACTTACGTGCGTGAAGGGGCCATCACCCACCAGGACAGCCTGGGCAACAAAGGCCGCACCGAAGCCGGTGACGTGCAAGTGATGAGCGCCGGCACCGGCATCGTCCACAGCGAGTACAACCTGGAAAAAGGCGCAACCCGCATCTTCCAGATCTGGATTATCCCGGACAAACGCGGCGAAGCACCGTCGTGGGGCGCCCGGCCGTTCCCCAAAGGCGAGCGTGGCGAAGGCTTCGTGACCCTGGCCAGCGGCCGTGCCGAGGATGATGTGAGCCTGCGCATCCGCGCCGATGGCCGCCTGGTGGCCGCGACGTTGAAAGCCGGCGAAACCGCCGAGTACGTGGTGGACGAAGGCCGCAAGGCCTACCTGGTGCCCGCCACGGGCGTGATCGAAGTCAACGGCGTGCGCGCCGTGGCCCGCGATGGCGTGGCGGTGGAAGACGAGCGTGTGCTGCGGGTGACCGCGGTGGAAGACGCCGAAATCGTCCTGGTGGACGTGGCGTAACGAAAAAGGGCCTGCAGATGCAGGCCCTTTTTTTATGCAGCAAACGCGGCGTATCAGCTGATGGCAGCGTCTACCAGCACCTGCGCCTCGCCGACCAGGCGCTGCAGGTGCGCCTCGTCGACAAAGCTTTCGGCGTAGATCTTGTAGATGTCCTCGGTGCCCGACGGCCGCGCGGCGAACCAGCCGTTGGCGGTCATCACCTTCAGGCCGCCGATGGCCTGGTCGTTGCCCGGCGCGTGGCTGAGGATCTGCTCGATCTTCTCGCCCGCCAGTTCGGTGGACTTGACCTGCGCAGGCGACAGCTTGCCCAGCGCGGCTTTCTGCGCAGGGCTGGCCTTGGCCTCGACGCGGGTGGCGAACGGTTCGCCCAGGTCGCGGGTCAGTTCCTGGTAGGCCAGGCCCGGGTTGCGGCCGGTGCGCGCGGTGATTTCCGCGGCCAGCAGGGCCGGGATCAGGCCGTCCTTGTCGGTGGCCCAGACGCTGCCGTCGCGACGCAGGAACGAAGCACCGGCGCTTTCTTCACCGCCGAAGCCCAGCGAGCCGTCGAACAGGCCATCGGCGAAGTACTTGAAGCCCACCGGCACTTCGTACAGGCGACGGCCCAGGCGCGCGGTGACGCGGTCGATCAGGCCGCTGCTGACCACGGTCTTGCCCACGGCAGCGTCGGCGCGCCACTGCGGGCGGTTCTGGAACAGGTAGTCGATGGCGACGGCCAGGTAGTTGTTCGGCGCCAGCAGGCCGCCGTTCGGGGTGACGATGCCGTGGCGGTCGTGGTCCGGGTCGCAGGCGAAGGCCACGTCGAAACGGTCCTTGAGGCCGATCAGGCCCTGCATCGCGTAGGGCGAGGACGGGTCCATGCGGATCTGGCCGTCCCAGTCCACGCACATGAAGCGGAACGTAGGGTCGACGTGGGTGTTGACCACGTCGAGGTTGAGCTTGTACTGCTCGGCAATGGCCGACCAGTAGTTGACCCCGGCGCCGCCCAGCGGGTCGACGCCCAGGCGCAGGCCGGCGCCACGGATGGCGTCCAGGTCGATGACGTTGCCCAGGTCCGCCACGTAGGTGTTGAGGTAGTCGTGGCGGTGGGTGGTGCCGGCCTTCAGTGCCTGCTCGTGGCTGATGCGCTTGACGCCCTTGAGGCCGTCGGCCAGCAGTTCGTTGGCCTTGGCCTCGATCCACTTGGTCACGTGGCTGTCAGCCGGGCCGCCGTTGGGCGGGTTGTACTTGAAGCCACCGCTTTGCGGCGGGTTGTGCGACGGGGTGATGACGATGCCGTCGGCCAGGCCCTGGGTGCGGCCCTTGTTGTAGCACAGGATGGCGTGGGACACGGCCGGTGTCGGGGTGTACTCGTCATTGTGCGAGATCATCACCTGCACGCCGTTGGCGGCCAGCACTTCCAGGGCGCTGGCGGCGGCCGGGGTGGACAGCGCGTGGGTGTCGGCGCCCAGGTACAGCGGGCCGTCGATACCCTGGGCCTGGCGGTACAGGCAGATGGCCTGGCTGATAGCCAGCACATGCCATTCGTTGAAGCTTGCATCAAAGGAACTGCCACGGTGGCCGGAGGTGCCGAACGCTACGCGCTGGGTGGACTCGGCGGGGTCGGGCTGGACCGTGTAGTAGGCGGTCACCAGTCGCGGAATATCGACCAGCACGCTGGCTGGAGCTGGCTTACCCGCCAATGGACTGAGCTTCATGCATAACCTCGGAAAAGGGAAATCGGGGACACGTGGGGTCAGTTTACTGGCAGTTTGACCTCGACGCGACGGGTTCGATCCCCACCCCGCATGAAAATTGACACATTGGCAGCCCCCACCGGTTCAGTTGACCTGCCACCATTGCGGCAACAACGCCTTCACCCGTCCCTCGCTGAAGCGGTCATCAATCAACATCACCACCCCGCGATCCTCCTGCCCACGGATCACCCGCCCTGCCGCCTGCACCACTTTATGCAACCCAGGGTACAGGTAGGTGTAGTCGTAGCCGGCGCCGAAGATCTCGCCCATGCGCGCCTTCAACTGCTCGTTCACCGGGTTGAGCTGGGCCAGCCCCAGGGTGGCGATAAAGGCGCCAATCAGGCGCTTGCCCGGCAGGTCGATGCCCTCGCCAAAGGCGCCGCCCAGCACGGCAAAGCCCACGCCCTGGCTGTGGTCGCTGAACTGCGCGAGAAAATCGCGCCGCTGCGCTTCGTCCATCTTGCGCCCCTGCAACCACAACGGCACCTGCGGGTGCCGCTCGGCCAGCACCTCGGCCACCTGCTGCAGGTAGTCGAAGCTGCTGAAAAACGCCAGGTAGTTGCCCGGCTGGCGGGCGAACTGCTCGGCGATCAGGTCGGCGATGGGCGCCAGGGACGCCTTGCGGTGGTTGAAGCGCGTGGAGATGCTGTCGACGATGCGCACCTGCAACTGCTCGGCGCTGAACGGCGACTGCACGTCGATCCACGCGCAGTCCGCCGGCAGGCCCAGCAGGTCGGCAAAATAGCGCCGCGGACTCAAGGTGGCGGAAAACAGCACGGCACTGCGCGCCGCCGCCAGCCGCGGGCCGCTGAGCGGCGCTGGTACCACGTTGCGCAGGTTCAGCTGCGCCTGGCGCCGCCGCCCTGCCCCTTCGCGTTGCTGGATGTCGAACACGTAGTGCTCGCCGTACAGCTCGGCCACGCGAGTGAACTGCAGCGCGTCGAAGTAGAAGTCCAGCCACGCGCGGTCCAGGCCTTCGGGCTGCTCGTTGAACAGGTCGCCGATGGCGCTGACGCAGCGCAGCAGCGCCATCACGAACTTGTCCGGCAGGTGCGCGTAGGCCTGATAGGGCCCCAGCTGGTCCTTGTACAGCGCGTTCCATTCGCGGTTGAGGCGCTGCAGCGGGTTTTTCAACGCCGCCGGTGGGTCGCGGCGCAGCGCGCCCAGGTGGTATTGGTCGAGGCTGGCGCTGTACATGCCGCGCGTGCGGTCCACCAGGTTGTGCGCCTCGTCGGCCAGCAGCGCCAGGCGCCACTGGTTGGCCTGGGCCAGGCCGAACAGCAAGGCATTGAGGTCGAAGTAATAGTTGTAGTCGCCGATCACCACGTCGGCCCAACGCGCCAGCTCCTGGCTCAGGTAATACGGGCACACCTGATGGGCCAGCGCCACCTCGCGCACGGCCTGCTGGTCTTGCAGGCGCACCTTGACCGCGGCGGCGCGGGCGGCGGGCAAGCGGTCGTAGAAGCCCTTGGCCAACGGGCAGGAGTCGCCATGACAGGCCTTGTCCAGGTGCTCGCAGGCCTTGTCCCGCGCCACCAGTTCCAGGCTGCGCAAGGGCAGGTTCGGGGCACTGTCGCCCACCTGCCGCAGCGCCTCCAGGGCCAGCTGGCGGCCTGGGGTTTTCGCGGTGAGGAAGAAGATCTTGTCCAGCTGCTGCGGCACCAGCGCCTTGAGCAGCGGGAACAGCGTGCCCAGAGTCTTGCCGATGCCGGTGGTGGCCTGGGCCATCAAGCAGCGCCCAGTGCTGACGGCCTTGTAGACGGTCTCGGCCAGGTCGCGCTGGCCCAGGCGGAAGTCGCCATGGGGGAATTTCAGCTCGCGCAGGGCCTGGTCGCGTTCGGCGGCGCGCAGCATCTCCGCGCGCGCCCAGTCGAGGAACAGCGCGCACTGCTGGTGGAAGAACGCCTCCAGCTCTGCCGCCTGCCAGCATTCCTCGATCAGGGTCTGGCGGTCGCTGTCGACGTCCAGGTACACCAGCGCCAGGTTGAGCTGCGCCAGCCCGTCGCGTTGGCACAGCAGCCAGCCGTACACCCGGGCCTGGGCCCAGTGCAGGTGGCGGTGGTTGGCGGGCTGTCGTTCCAGGTCGCCGCGGTGGGTCTTGATCTCTTCCAGGCGGTTGCGCGCCGGGTCATAGCCGTCGGCGCGGCCGCGCACGCGCAGCTCTTCGTATTCGCCCTCAAGCGCCACTTCACTCTGGTAGCCCGCGCCGCGCCCGGCCGTGACCCGGCGGTGGCCGGCCATGCCTTCCTGGGCGGTAGGCGACGGCGTGAAGCGCAGGTCCAGGTCGCCCAGCTTGGCGGTGAATTCGCACAGGGCGCGCACGGCGATGCGGTAGATCACGGCTGCGCCCACTGCACGTAGCAGACCTGCACCGGCATCTGGTGGCGGGCGCAGAAGTCCAGCCAGCGCAGCTGGTTGTCCTGCAGGCGGTCGCCCGGCCCCTTGACCTCGATCATCTGGTAGCGGCCCTCCTCGGGCCAGAACTGGATCAGGTCGGGCATGCCGGCGCGGTTAGCGGCGATGTCCTGCAGCAACCGTTCGAAGCAGTGCTGCAGGTGCGTGGCGGGCAGGCAGCGCAGGGCCAGCTCCAGCAGCTCTTCGGTGAGCGCATGCCAGTACACGAACGGCGACGCCAGCCCCCACTTGTCGCGGTAGCAGGCGCGGATGCTGTCCTGGTAGCGGCCGTCATGCAGCTGCGCCAGGCAGGCTTCAAACAGCGTCGCGCGGCGCTGGCGGAAGTCGGGCTGGTGCAGGTCGGTGGGGCCGCTCTGGAACGGGTGAAAGAAGGCCCCCGGCAACGCCGCGAAGATGGCCGGCCAGCACAGCAGGCCGAACAGCGAGTTGATCAGGCTGTTCTCCACGAAATGCACTGGCGCCTCGGGCTGATGCAGGTGCAGCGCCACCCGCTGCTCGACGCTGAGGTCGGGCTGCTGCGGCAACGCCAGTTGCCATTCGTTGACCGCCGCCTTCGGCGCCTTGGGCAGGGCCGGCAGCCCCAGCTTGCGCCGCAGGCGCGGGAGCACGCGGGGAATCTGTTGGGCTTCGGCAGCGCTTTCCGGCGCTGCCAGGGCGCTTTCGGCCAACGCCAGGGCCTGTTGGTACTGCTCGCACAATTCCAGCACCCGCACCCGCCTGGCCCGGGCACCGGGGTAGGCGCACTGGGTATAAATGGCCAGGGCATGCTCCATCAGGCCCTGGCGCTCGCATTGCTGGCCCACGGCGAACAGCAGCCGGTCACGACGGCCCTGCAGCCAGGGGTTGGCGCTATTCAGGGCGGCGATGCGCAGCAGCAGTGGTTCCAGCAGGCCGCCCTCCTCCAGCGCCTGGCGGCAGCCTTGCAGCTCGAGGCAGAAGTCGATGTCGGCGCGGCTCTGCAGGCCGCGCGAGGCCGGGTCCAGCTCCACCTGTTCATAGCGGTAGATGCCCAGGTCGTCCAGCACGAACTCCGACCAGTCCTGGCGCAGGTTGCCGAAGAACAGCAGGCGCAGGCGGTCACACAGCGGCCGCACCGGGAGGGAATAGACCTGGTCGTCCAAATTCGGGCACCAGGCGGCGAACGGCTGGGGCGCTGGCGCTGCGTCCAGCAGCTCCGCGAGCATCTGCTCCTTGCGCAGGGACGCACGGCTGACCTGCCCCTTGAACAGCGCCAGCAGCTCGGTCTTCTGCAGCACCTCGAACAGCTGGGCCAGCGACAATGGCGCGCCACTGTCCACCCAGCCGGCCTGCAACAGCGGCTGCACCGCCTCACGGGTCGGGCCGATCTCGCCGTACACCAGCTTGCTGGCCCGGTACAGCGGGCCCTTGCGCATCACCATGCGCACCAGCAGCGCCTGGGCGCCGCGCGGCAACTGCGCGAAGCCGTCGAGGAAACGCTGCTCCTCGTCGTCCAGCAGGTCGGCGTAGCGCCGCCCCAGCCAGTCCAGCACGCGCTGGAAGTTGATGAGGTAGTAGAACGGGTCGTCGAGGTTGCCGGGGGTCACGATCAGTACAAGTGCCGAGGAGAAAGGCACTGGTTATACATACAGACCCACCCTTTTGGCAAAGCCTTTTGGACCGGTGGCCGGTTCAGGGGCTGGCGGTCTCCAGCCGCTTGCGCTCCTCGCCAAACGCCTCGGCCAAGGCCTTCATCAGCGCCTGCAAGCCCTCGTTGTCCAGGCCCAGGGCGTTGATGCGCAGGTAGCGGTCGTGCAACCCATGGGCACTGAACAGCGGCCCCGGTTCCACCACGTGCCCTTGGGCCAGCAGGCGTTCGAACACCCGGCGCATGTCCAGCGGAAATCGGCTGCGCAGCCACAGGCCAGTGCCGCCCGCCGCCTGCACGGCCATCAGGTAGCGACCCAGGCGGTTGCGCACCTGGCGGTCCAGGCGCCACAGCTGTTGCTGCAGGTGCATGCGCAACGCCGGCAGGTGGTCGTCGAGCACGCCCTGGTCCAGCAGGCGTGCCACGGCTTTCTGGCGCAGCGGCGGCAGGCGCATGGCGCGCCGCTGGAACGCGGTGACCAGGGCCCGCGCCGCCCCAGCCGCCAGCAGGTAGGCAAACGGCGCTTCGGCGCCCAGCCAGGGTTCCAGGGAACCGATCACCAGCACCCGCTGGGCCGCCATGGATTCGCGCAGGCTGCGCCCCGGCTCGAAGCCCAGGGCGCCCTGCACGTCGTTCTCCAGCAGCCACACGTCGTAGCGGGTCAACAGCAGCGCCAGGCTGTCAAGGTCGGCGGCCGGCATGCGCGAGCCCTGCACGCTGCTGAAGCCGGCGTCCATCACCAGCAGGCGCACCGGCACGGCATCCAGGTGCTCGCGCACGCAGTTCAGGTCCAGGCGGCCATCGTCGGCCAGCGGCAGCTCAATGATTCGCGCCTTGGCCAGGCGCAACGCCTGCAGGATCAGCGGGCAACAGGGCGAGGCCACCAGCACCGGCTCATCGGCCAGCACCAGCGCCTCGAACAGGATGTCCAGCAACCCGCGCAGGTCGTTGCCCAGATACACATGGTCACCGTGCCAGGCATGGCGCGGGCCCTGGGTATAGCGCGCGGCCAGGGCGCGGCGCAGCTCCGGGTCGCCGCAGGGGTGCCAGGCCGGTGCCGGCAGGTTGCCGTACTGGCGCTGCACCTGGCGCTCCAGGCGCAGCAATGGCACGTCCAGGGCAAGCAGGGCTGCCTGGCTGCCCACCTGGCGGCGGTGCTCGGCCTGGATGCGCTGCAGCAGGTCGCTGCCGTCCTTGGCCGGGATGGCCCGGGCCGGTGGCCGTGCGTAATAGCCGGACTTGGCCAGGGCGTACACCCGGTCCTCGTTTTCCAGCAGCGTGTAGGCGTACTGGATAGTGGACACCGACACACCCAGGCGCCCGGCCAGCGAGCGCAGCGACGGCAGCTTGAACGGCACCCCCGGCTCGCCGGCATCCACCAGCGCCGACAGGTAGCGGTACACCGCCTGGTAGGCAAAACCCTGCAGAGATTTGATGGTCATCAGCGGCCACACACCCGTTCCAGTGAAGTTGTCCCGGTGACCGGGTCCAGCGTCGGCACCCGGGCGCCGTCCGGATCACTCGCCCGCAGGCGCGCAATCAGGGTCTGCGGCCCGGGCCCACAGGCGCTGCGCTGGCCATACAAGCGGCGCAGCGCCACGATCGGCAGGCCACTGGTGTCAGCCAGCCAGCGGCCAAGACGCTCGTCGTTGCGGGTGCCCTGCAGCACCTGGTGCAGCGTGGCCAGGCTGTCGACCCGCCGCGGGTGGCACCGCTGCAGGTAGGTCGCCAGGTGCCGGCCGCTGTCGACGAAAGGCGCATGCAGCATGCACACCAGTTGCAGGTCCTCCACCTGGTACGCGGCCCGCCCATGCTCCTCGGCCAGCGCCCGGCGCTCCTGCAGCTTGTGCGGGTCGTCGTAGGCCGACAGCATCAGGTCCACCAGGTGCCCCGGCGAGCCCTTGCGCAGCATCAGTTGGCGCGCGGCCGCGAGGTATTCCGCGACCCCTTCGCCATAGCTGCGCTGCTGCAATTTTTCCGCGCCCAGGCCGCGCAGATGCGCCATCAGCAGCGGGTTGGCGCACGCCGTCTCACTGAAGCCCATGGCCAGGGCGGAAAAGCGGAAGCCCAGGAACTCCACCAGCAGGCGCCAGTGCTCCTGGGGCGCGGCGGCCAGCAGGTCGTGCATGTCCACCCGACACACCAGTGCCTTGCGCCGCGACCGTGGCAGGCGTCGGGTCACCAGTTTTTCCCCGTACAACTGCCGGTGGAACGCTTCGCCCACCAGGGCAATGACCTCCAGGGCCGCCTCGCCCTTGTCCTGTGGAGCTTCCGCCACGCCGAGGCCGGCCTGGCGCGCGGCGTGCAGCCCCCAGGCCAGGTAGCGGCGCCGGCGCCCGGGCGGCTGGCCGCAGACCAATGCATGCACGCCGCCGTTCCAGGCCATGGCGCGCTGGTAGAAGTCGGCACGGCCCAGGTAGCAGCCATGGCACAGGCCGACCCGGCCCTGCCCACCGCCCAGGTGCCCGGCCACCAGGAAATCCGTGCGGTTGCGCAGGCGCGTGGCGGCGGACAGCGGTGCCAGCGGGTCGTAGGGCTGTACCTGCTGGTCATCCACTACCAGCAGCTCCACCCGCGGGTCGTCGTGCAACGACAACGCGCCATAGCCGCGCTCGATGTTGGCCATCACCTCGTCGCCCATGCCCGAGTGCCGGTAGGTGGCCACCCGCAGCAGGAAGGTCGCCGGGTAGCGCACCGCCAGGCTCAGCTGCGCCGCGCGCACCATGGCCAGGCACTGGCCGCTGGTGCTGCCGCCGCCGTGGGCCACCAGCACCTTGAACTGCGACAGCCGGTCCAGCCCGCCGGCGGCCACACCAATGCGTTGCACCAGCAACTGCAACGCGGCCCGCTGGGCGTGGGTGAAGTGCGCCAGCAAGCGCTCCAGCACCTGCTGGTAAATGCCGTTCATGGCTTCGCGATGAATGACGCTGACGTGATGAATTGACACGCATGACACCGATAAGTGGAGTGGTGATTGACCCTCGAGATGGTAGGTGGGGTGGCTGGGGGAAAAACAGTGACAGTAAAAGCGCAAAAACCAGTGCAGATGCCAGGTATGGCAAGGCACCCACGGCACAAGCGCCAGCCTAGAGGGCTCGCGCAACCGCCAGAGGCAAATTTGTAGGAAATTTCGGAGGAAGTTACGGAAGGATCTGGCGGTTATTTGGGAAGGATTTTCAACCCAACCCCCATCCCCAGACAAACAAACCAGGCTGGCAACGCCTATGGCCCAGGCCATGGCACGGTGCAACAAATGTAGATGCTGCCGCCAGGCTGCGTCGCGCCGTGCGGACGGCGCTCGATCTCGAGGGCGCCCCATAAACCCAAGCCGAGCCCGGGGCGCTCATGACGCGGCCTTCGGCCGCTGCTACGGGTGGAGTGGTTACTCAGGCGAGGCTCAACGCAATCCGCCCGCCGCACGGGCACTCGTCCATCAACTTGTGCGCCTCCACGAACTGCTCGAAGGCGAACACCCGGGTGATCTGCGGCACCAGCACGCGGTCTGCGGTCAGCTGGTTGATCTCGCGCAGCGCACGCTGCAACGCCGCCTGGTCCTGGCTGATGCCCAGTTCGGGCTTGCCGGTGAAGTTGCCCAGGCAGTGCACGTAGAACTGGATGTTCTTCTGGAACGCCGCACATGCCGGGAACGGGGTCTGGTTGCCGCCCTGCAGGCCGTACAGAATCAGGCTGCCACGCGGCGCCAGCACATCACCCAGGATCGACATCTGCGGGCCGCCCAGGCCGTCCAGCACCATGTCCACGCCGCGGTTGTCGGTGTACTTGTTGATGGCCATCAACAGGTCCTGCTCTTCGGTGACGATGACCTTGCTGGCGCCCAGCGACAGCAGGTACTCACGCTCGTCGGCGGACTTGGTGGCGGCAATCACCTTCAGGCCCAGGGCGTTGCCCAGCTGCACGAAGGACGGGCCGGCGCAATGGCTGGCGTCAGTGACCAGCGCGGTCTGCCCCGGCTTGGCACGGGCCAGCTCGGTATAGGCAAACGACGCGATCAGGTACGGCGTGTAGTGCACCGCCGCTTCGACCGGCGTGAGCACATCGGGGTAACGCGTCAGGGCCAGCGCCGGCAGCACGATAACCTCGCCGTACACCGGGTACTGGTTGGGGCTCTCGGCCGGGAAGCTGGCGACCTTGTCGCCCACCGCGAAGCCTTCGACGCCGCTGCCGACCGCTGTCACCACGCCGGCCATCTCGTGGCCAAGGCCTGCGGGCAGACGTGCCTGGGACGGGGCCAGGTTCTGGCGCCAGAGCACGTCATACCAGCTGATGCCGATGGCTTCGACGCGCACCTGCACTTCGCCCGGGCCGGGCAAGGCGGCCGCATGCTCTTCGCACTTGAGCACTTCGGCCGGGCCAAACTTGTGAAAACGGATCGTGCGGGACATCGCAAACCTCGCCTTTTTAACCTCTAATGCCATGAACTCTATCCGGGCTTTACCGGTTAGACCACCCGTGGCCATTAATAGTCGACATGCCTGACATTGATTGCGCGATGACTTGCGCGCCAGGCAAAACTGAATTTACCCGTGCAGATTAACAGCCTTTGCCCGTAAGATTCATGCATGAACCATTTGTCACCCTTGCATTGAAGCGAGCCCGATGAATCGAAACGACCTGCGCCGCGTCGACCTCAACCTGCTGATCGTCTTCGAAACGCTGATGCACGAGCGCAGCGTGACCCGCGCCGCCGAAAAACTGTTCCTCGGCCAACCCGCCATCAGCGCCGCGC
Source organism: Pseudomonas imperatae (assembly GCF_057128625.1). Classification (NCBI taxonomy): domain Bacteria; kingdom Pseudomonadati; phylum Pseudomonadota; class Gammaproteobacteria; order Pseudomonadales; family Pseudomonadaceae; genus Pseudomonas; species Pseudomonas imperatae. The sequence goes on from NZ_JBSKHP010000006.1 coordinate 185,051, forward strand.
TGTCGCGCCTGCGCGGGCTGTTCGACGACCCGCTGTTCGTGCGCACCGGGCGCAGCATGGAGCCCTCGGCACGGGCCGTGGAAATCTTCGCCCTGCTGTCGCCGGCCCTGGACTCCATCTCCACCGCCGTCAGCCGCGCCTCGGAATTCGACCCGGCCACCAGCACCGCGGTGTTCCGCATCGGCCTGTCCGACGACGTCGAATTCGCCCTGCTGCCGCCGCTGCTCAAGCGGCTGCGCGCCGAAGCCCCGGGCATCGTCCTGGTGATTCGCCGCGTCAACTACATTCTCGCCCCGCCGCTGCTGGCCTCGGGCGAAATCTCCATCGCCGTCAGCTACACCAGCGACCTGCCGGCCAACGCCAAGCGCAAAGTGCTGCGCCGCAGCCGCCCCCGGCTGCTGCGCGCCGACACCATGCCCGGCCCCATCAGCCTCGACGACTTCTGCGCCCGCCCCCACGCACTGGTGTCGTTCGCCGGCGACCTCAGCGGCTTCATCGACACCGAACTGGAAAAACTCGACCGCAAGCGCCACGTAGTGCTGGCGGTGCCGCAGTTCAACGGCTTGAGCACCTTGCTGGCCGGGACAGACATTGTCGCCACGGTACCGGACTACACCGCCGAGGCGCTGACCGCGGCCGGTGGCGTGCGGGCTGAAGACATGCCGCTGGAGATGCCGGGGTTCGAGCTGCACATGGCGTGGCGGGGGGCGCAGGATAATGATCCGGGGGAGCGGTGGTTGAGGTCGCGGATTCAGATGTTCTTCGGGGACCCCGATAGTTTGTGATCGAGTTCCACTGACTTCCATAAATTTGTTATAAAACAATAATTTAGCGCTAAAAGCTGTCCACTGCCGTCCGTCCAAATCCACTGATTTCCAAGACCTCTGGGGGTATATTTAGGGTAACTGTTCATTTTACGAAAACGGTACCCCCAGCAAATGCCCCCTGACAGCCCCCCCGCTTTTCGGCGCAAACTCAGCGACGCCTTCGTCCGCTCGGTGGACCAATCGGGCAAATACGCCGATGGCGAAGTCCCCGGCCTGTTCCTCCAGGTGAAGACCTCGCTGAAAGCCGGCAAGCCGGCGTCCAAGTACTGGCGGCTCAAGTACCGCCTGCACGGCAAGGAAAACCTGTTTGCCGTCGGCCGCTATCCGGACATTGGCCTCAAGGAAGCCCGCGACATCGCCCGCGCGGCGCGACGCGACGTGGCCAACCATATCGCCCCGCTCAAGGCAAAGACGGCCAAGCTCGAGGCCCAGTTACTCAACGAGGCGCGCACCTTCCGCTACGTCGCCGAGCAGTGGCTGAACTTCAAGTCTGCGGAACTGGTGACCAAATCCGTCTCGGGGTTCACCGGTGCGCTCAATAATCACGTCCTGCCGCGCATCGGCGACAAGCCGGTCAGCGAGATCAAGCTCGAGCACATCACCGCCATCCTCACCGAGCTGCGCCGCCAGCGCATCATGGCCATGGCACGCCGAGTGCGCACCATCATCCGCGCGGTGCTGGGATTTGCCGAAGGGCGCGGCTGGGTCGAGCGCAACGTGGCGCTGAGCAACATCGAGGAACTGAAGATTCGCCATGTGGTGACCAGCAACCCGGCGATCGAGCGGCCGGCGGACCTCGGCCGTTTTTTGCTGCGCCTCGACGAGCGCAGCACCGGCGCCGTGGCAGCGGCCATGCGCCTGCTGGTGATGCTGCCGGTGCGTCCCGGCGAGCTGGTCAAGATGCGCTGGGAGGACGTCGACCTGGTCGGCGCCGACTGGCGTTATGTGGTCAGCAAAACCAAGCACCTGGACCGCAGCAAGCACATCGTGCCCTTGCCCGAGCAGGCCCTGGTGGTGCTGCGCCAGCTGCGCAAGACGCGCGTGGTGGATGATGAAGGCAACGGCTGGGTCTTCGACTCGCCGGTCTATCCCGGCCGGCCGATCAACCCGACCTCCATGCTCAAGTCGTTTCAGAAGATCTGGCCGGAGTACGACATCACCGCCCACGGCTTTCGTGCCACCTACCGCACCATCGCCCATGAACACCTGGGCATCGACCCCATCGTGCTGGAGCTGTCGCTGTCACACCGCATGCCAGGCGCGCTGGGCGCCGTGTATGCCCGTGCGCAACTGCTGGTGCAGCGGCGCGAAGCCGCCCAGCAGTGGGCCGACTATCTGGACCGGTTGCGCAATAACGCCGCGGCGGACGTGTCGGATTGACGCCCTAAAGGCTGAGTTTAGACTGTTGAGTCGCAGCGGGTTAGGTCTGTCGACGCTCACGGTAGGCGAGTAGTCTAGGGTGGTTGACCGAGGGCGAGCAGCCTGCGCTACTCCGGGCTATTGTGCGAACCATCAGGCAGCAATTTCACACCTCTTTTGAGTCGAAGATCGAGTTTCTGCCAGCATCAGCGGTGCCGTGATGCCCGGCTCACGCCCAATGAAATATGGTGACTGTCCATGAATCGGGGTCGCATTGCCCCTCCCGGCGCGAAGGGGCATACGCAAGGTGCGTTCCAGGTAAGCGAGTTCTATGTTTGCAACGCCAGCCCCAACCGTATGAGCCTTACTTTTCTTCGGAAGGAGGGGCCTGCATGGCTGGTGCGCGCTTGCGATCCTGGGCAGCGTTCAAGCGACATCACTTCCTGCATCAGCGGATCGCTGTGCCTCGACCGCGTCATCAGGCTTACCCCGTCCAACCGCCGTTTGCAGGCAAGACCGCTTCATGACCAAGACACTACAAGGTGCATGTTTGAGTAGGCCTTCCGCAATGGTCCCAATGGCGCCTGCGTGGGTGGCGTGATTGGCAGACGCGATCACCAATAAGTCAAAATGGCTCCGCTGCAAGTAGGCATGCACCGCGCTCGCAGGCGTCCCGGCCAGAAAATGACGGTGCGCGGGAGCGATGTCATGCTGGGCGGCCAATGCGAAGAAAGCCTGTTGCCGCGTCTCGTAGCTGGCGGTTGCAGCGCTGTGCGCCGCACTGTCGTAAACACTGACCACGTCCAGTGATCCCTCCAGAGCGTTAGCCAAATACTGAGCGATCCCGATGATGGCGTTGTTTCCATTGTCCTGCTGGCGTACAGGCAACTCAACATCTACCGCCGCAAGTAATTTGCCCCCGACTCTCTGGACGTCTGGCTGGATGTACATCACCGATACCGGGCTCTGGCTTAGCAGCTCCCAGTCCATCGGCGACAGGGTCTGGGCTCGCCTCGTCAATTCTTTGATGATGATGTCGGCCTGGATGCACTGCGCATAGGCGACGCAGTGCGGCGCACTCATTCGCGCTGCCACGCATTCGGTAATGACGTCCAGCCCTTTGCTCCTGAGCCTCGCAGCTTGCCGGTCGAGGCACTGGCCCAGAGAGTCGCCTACCGGCACCACAGTCGGGTCAGGACCCGCCGAGTGAGCATCGGCTGCCTGTGGATCGGTAAAATAGGCCACATGCAGCGGGGCCTTCAGTGCCAGCGCCAAATCGCTCGCGAAATCCAGACCGTAGCCTGGAGTGGCTGTGGCGCACGCCAGAAACAATAAACGCAATGGGCGGGTCATCTCACACCTCCATAGCTGGCCAGTTGACACGCCTGTACCACCGGCGCGGGGTCGCTTGCTGAACGATTTGCCGATTGCCCGCAAAGCACTTGAGGCGATTAAACCCATGACCGTTCATGCTGTGTCTGATCTGGATCAAACCTACGCAGGGTAGTTGGATGACGATACAGGTGTACTTCCATCCACAGAAGGAGGCGCCACCATGTCCAATTCAGTAAAAAAAATGCCGGTCCGCCCGGCGGCAACCCAGCAACTGCCTGCCCGTGAGCTTTGGCGGCCCCTGGATCGCTTGCGCAACCAAGTGGACCGCCTATTCGAGGACTTTGGCCTAAGCGGAAATTTCTTCTCTCTGCGCCGTAGTCCTTTCGACGGCGATCCTTTTTTCCGCTACGAGTGGATGGCGGGCCGGGAGCCCGCCGTCGACATTCGCGAGCTGGCAATGAGTTACGAAATCACCGCCGAACTACCTGGCATGGACGAAAAAAACATTGAGATCAAGTTGACCGACCAGCAACTGATCATTCGCGGAGAGAAAAAAGCCGAAAAAGATGAGCAGCATAAGGGGTACCACCTTTCCGAACGCCACTATGGCAGTTTTGAGCGGCTGTTCAGCCTGCCCCAAGGGGTGGACCCGGAAAATGTTCAGGCACGCTTTAGCAAAGGCTTGCTGAGCATCTCGCTGCCGAAGAAACCGGAGGCGATCAAATCGGAAAAAACCATCGCGATCCAGAAAGGCTGAGCCTTCAGCCCTCTCGTTCTGAGCGGCGAGAGGGCTGGCTAGACCCGCCATCACTGACAGGAGCCCTCTCATGAACGATTTGGAGTTACGCTGCGCCGTTCTGGATGAACTCGAATACTGTCCTCAGCTCCCAGCCCAGACAATTGGCGTGGCGGTCGAGGATGGAGTGGTCAGCCTCACCGGCCACGTACCGACCTATGGTCAAAAACTGATTGCCGAACGCGCGGTGCAAAGCATCAAGGGCGTCAAGGCCATTGCCGAGGAGCTCGAAGTACGTTCTGTCGATGACGAAACGCCTGCCGACGACGAAATCGCAGCCCGCTGCCTGGATCTCATTCGCTGGAATGCGAACCTGCCGGATGACCGCATCCAAGTCAAAGTTCAGCACGGCTGGGTGACGCTGCAGGGCGAGGTACCCTGGCACCATCAAAAACACACCGCCGAACGCGCGGTACGGACCCTCGCAGGTGTTTCCGGGATCGACAATCGGATAGGGGGCCGCCCGGCGAATCAGGCCCCGGATATCAAGGCACAGATTGAGGCGGCGCTGCAACGCAATGCCGAGTTGGACCACCGCCACATCAGGGTTGACGTACAAGACAAGTCAGTCAGACTCGATGGCTACGTGCACCTCTGGCGGGAGCGCAAAGCGGCCGAGCATGCCGCTTGGGCAGCCCCTGGAGTAGAGCACGTCGACAATCATCTGCTGATCGCCTGAAGCCTCCGACGCGTGATCTTTTTATCTGGACCGTTCCAGACGGGCCGTCGACATATTCGACCTGGCACCCTGGCTGGAACACACGCGTCGAAAGGTACGGGCACTGGCCACGGCTACGAAGGCCCGTCCATCCCGCAAGCGCGCCTTGAACGTGACTTCGGTTCGCCTTCCGCACAATGCCACCCCCAGCAGCGCGCCCAGCGGGCCCATTAGCAACAGACCGGCACCACCCCACATCAGCGCACTTGCCAGTGACAGGCTATCCTCACACCCCACGCATTCGACCTCCGTCAGATGGGAACAGGCGACGCTAAGCAACGGTTTATCCAGATCCAAAGGCTGCAGAGTCAAACAATGGCCATCAAAGGCAGATGGCCCCGGATGAAAATCTCCGCAAACGATATTAACGGTCGGCATGATCAATGCTCCTGATTGATGGGGGGCAGAGGCCTGGACGCGGACAGCAACGCCAAGCTGTGCCTGGCCATGACGAAGTTTTCATCCGTGGGAATAACCCAGGCACTCACTTTGCTGCCAGGCCGCGATAACCGAGCCGCCTGGGCGGTTACTTGAACGGGCTGCGGCGCCAAGGCCTGCAGTCCTAACCAGGCGCAGTCGCGCAAGATCGACTCGCGTACCGAAGCTAGGTGCTCGCCTACGCCTCCCGTTAACACGAGGGTGTCAATGCCGCCCACTGCTGCTGCCAGGGCACCAATTTCCTTGACCACGCTGCGTACGAACACCGCCACAGCCTCCCTCGCCCAAGGGTGGTCATGAGCAGCCAGGACTCGCATATCGCTGGATAACCCTCCAGAAAGCCCCAGCACCCCACTGTCGTGGTATAGCAAATGCTCGATTGCTGCCGGCGTCATTCTGTGTTCCCGCAGCAGGTAAAGCAGCACGCCGGGGTCCAAGCGCCCACAGCGGGTGCCCATGATCAGACCGTCCAGGGTGGAAAATCCCATTGAGGTTGCCCGGCTCACTCCGCGATTCAACGCACATACGCTGGCTCCTTGGCCTAGGTGAGCAACCAACGTGCGTGCTTCAGCGGCATCTGGATCGAGCTCAGCCAACGCCGTGGCAATGTACTCGTACGACAATCCATGAAAGCCGTAGCGCCTTACGCCTTCCAGCAGCAAGGCGCGTGGTAAGCCAAAAGGCCGCTCCAAGGGGTCAAGTGTCTGGTGGAACGCCGTATCGAAGCAGGCCATCTGTGGCATAGTCGGTCGGCACCGCGCCAGGTGTTTCAAAGGGGCCAAGCCCAAGGGCTGATGCAACGGCGCCCAAGGGGTTAGCGCCTGGAGCTCTGCAATCACCGATTCATCGGCCCACACGGCTACCTCACGGCGGTCGCCACCGTGGACGATTCGGTGCGTGGCAGCCTGTACCTTCAGCCCGACGCTACGTTCGGCCCAGTCCAACACGCGCTGTACCGTACCAGAAATACCCGTAGCGTCCGTTGGCCACACGGTGTTGATAATCGGCGCCAAGGGTTCTGTCATTGCCTGCAGACGCGTGGCGCCGCTCGCGCGTATGACCAGCCCTTGCGCTATTTGCGTGGGTATCGGCAGTGCGAGGTTGTAAAAGCTGAGCTTGAGCGTTGCAGACCCGGCGTTGCATACCAATAATGCAGGCCTAGGCGAGCGAGTCATACCCACGGCCCGATCATGGCCGCCACCACTGGTCGACGCAGGCGCCCTCTTCTACGTCGGTCAACGGTTGTAGCGCCATAGGGTCATAGCGGTGAACATCCACCAACGCCAGGCGTAAGATGCCATTTTTGTCCAACAGTGTGCGGGCCAGGCAATTGCATAGGTCGGCGGAAACGGTTGAGTCGGTAGGCACCAGGTCGGCGCTGAACAGCTCCGCCTCCAGACGTGCCGTACAGTCGGTGACCAGTTGGGTCATCGCGTGTGCTGCGAAATGAAAAACGCTGGCGTAGCCAATGACCAGCGTCAGCGGGATCGACAGCAAGATCAGCCCTTCGCGCAGCCAAGAACGCCGCAGGGGTAAGGGCTGGGCCGCAGTCGATTGACCGTGATCGCGCCATTCCATCAGTTTCATGGTCTGCCCTCTCCGATTTGCTGAGGGACAGCATCGCCCTATTCACCAACGCCGGTTTGACTTGAATCAAACTGTCGCGGGTCTTTGACATCGCTCAAGCGTCCACCCTGCACGGCTGCCACACTGGCTAGAGTTACGGTACGTGATGACGCCCTACCCTCCCGCCGGAGACAATCGCGATGTTAACAGTCACGCTGATCAACGCCCTGGTGGTGATGCTTGCCGTGGTCATCCATTACGAATGCCTGCTGCGGCTCAACGACGCACTGACCCATCTCAATCTCTGGGGACATTTTCGATTGGCCCTGGGGGTGTGCGGCGCGATGCTCGCCCACGTCCTGGAGGTCTGGTGCTTCGCCATGGTCTACTTCCTGATGGCCCGCAGCGGTCGTTGGGGCACACTTACCGGCAATTTCGACGGGTCGCTCATGGATTGTGCTTATTTTTCCTTTACCACCTACACCACCATCGGCTTTGGCGACGTCGCCCCTCTAGGCCCGCTAAAGTACTTGACCGGATTGGAAGCCTTGACGGGGCTGGTGCTGATCACCTGGACCGCGTCGTTCCTATTTTTGGAAATGCAGAAATACTGGAAACGCCACTGACGCCGTCTTCGACGCACTGCCGCTGGTCGCGTGCAATTAGCGCTGAGACCAGCGGAGCCCAGAGGTCGGCAGTTGGTTTTATAATGGTCGACTGGCTGCTCTCGGAGTGACGCTGATGGCCCAAATCCGTAGTCTGTCGGCTCACTACCTCAAGGCGGCCTGCTCGAACTGTAGCGTTCTCGAACTGTGTGTACCCATCGGACTGAACGGTGTGGAGGTCGAGCGGCTGGATACCTTGATTGCCCAGCGCCTTAAGGTCAGGCGGGGTGGCTCGTTGTTCTTAGTTGGCGATCCGTTGCATGCTCTATTTGCCGTCAGGATCGGCTCCTTCAAAACCACGCTGTTGTCCCTGGATGCCCGGGAGCAGGTTACCGGATTCCAGCTACCTGGCGAAATCATGGGCCTGGATGCCATCGGCAGCGAACGGCACACCTGCTGTGCCTGGGCGCTGGAGGACAGTGAAGTATGCCCGCTGCCCTTTACTCAGCTGGAGAAGCTGGCCTGCGAACTACCCTCCCTGCAGCACAATTTGCATCGAGTCCTCGGCCAAGAAATCGCACGTGATCATGAAATGCTGATGATGCTTGGCAACATGAGCGCTGATGAACGTTTGGCCGCCTTTCTGCTCAACTTGTCCCAGCGCCTGAGTTCGCGCGGCTACTCGTCCCGCCTATTCGTGCTAAAAATGCGCCGCGAAGAAATCGCTTCCTATCTGGGGCTGCGCCTGGAAACGGTATGCCGCAGCATTGCCCATCTGCGGGACCAGGGATTGGTGGAGATCAACGGCCGCGAGGTACGGGTCAACGATATGGAAGCTCTCAAGCAGCAAGTGGTGGGCTGTCGTCGCCCGCCGCAGGAGTAAGCCGTGACCAGCGCGACGATGAACGCCATGGTCCTGAAGGTCGCCGGAACAGCACTGGAGCAGGTGGTGTACCCTACCCCAACGCCTGGGGTCCACCAATTATTGATAAAAGTCCAGGCCTGCGGGGTGTGTCGAACCGACCTACATCTGGTAGACGGTGAATTGCCCCAAGCCGTGCTGCCACGGATCCCGGGGCATGAGATCGTTGGCGAAGTGATCGCGGTGGGAGCTAAGGTACACCCTCGCTGGATCGGTCGGCGGGTGGGGGTGCCTTGGTTGGGCGAGACGTGTGGAACGTGCGCCTTCTGCCGCTCGGGCCGGGAGAATCTATGCGATGAGGCGCGCTTCACCGGCTGCCAGCTCGATGGCGGCTACGCTGAGTATACCGTAGCTGACTGGCGTTTCTGCTTTCCCTTGCCCGACAGCCTATCTCCGGTGCAAGCGGCGCCCTTACTGTGCGCCGGCTTGATCGGCTTTCGTGCGCTGCAGATGGCACAACCTGCGCAACATTTGGGGCTCTATGGTTTCGGCGCTGCGGCGCACCTGGCCATCCAGGTGGCCCGCAGCCGTGGTCAGCACGTCTATGCGTTCACCCGGCCGGGCGACACACTAGGTCAAGCTTATGCCCGTTCACTGGGCGCCGTGTGGGCGGGCGCCTCTGACCAGGTCCCTCCTCAGCTGCTGGAAGCCAGCGTGATCTTCGCACCGGTCGGCGCACTGGTCCCGCAGGCATTGCGCTCGACAAGCAAAGGCGGCTGTGTGGTCTGCGCAGGCATCCACATGAGTGACATTCCAACATTCCCTTACCGCCTGCTATGGGGCGAACGCAGCGTACGGTCAGTCGCTAACCTGACCCGTGAAGACGGCGCGGCATTTTTCAAGACCCTGGAGCACAGTCCTGTGCACTGTGATGTGACGCCCATGGCATTGAGCCAAGCCAATCAGGCCTTGGCCAACCTGCGCTCAGGTCAGGTCAACGGCGCGATAGTACTTGTACCCTGAGGGTCATCGTGCTGGATATTCAAGTCCACGCAGTCGCGGTATTCGGGAACCGACACAGACCAGCCAAGCTCGAGGCTGATACGCCGGCGCAAGGTATCGCTGGCTGCAGGTTCGCCGTGCACCACATAAGTATGCCGCGGTGGCGTGGCAAAACCACCAAGCCACCGCATGATTTGATCAGCGTCGGCGTGGGCTGACATCGACTGCATCGTGACGACTTCGGCGCGAATGGGCACCTCAGTGCCGTGTATGCGTACCGAAGGTGCTCCCGCAACGATTTGCGCGCCGCGTGTGCCGCCGGCTTGAAAGCCGGGGAACAGCAGCGTGTTGCGCGGGTCCGGGGCCAGTTGCTTAAGATGATGCAACACACGCCCTCCCGTTGCCATGCCGCTGGCGGCAATGATCACCGCGGGGGTACGCAGCCGCTCCAGGGCCATCGCCTCGGGGACGGTCTTGATCAGGCGCGCGACATGGCACATCCCGGCACAGTCCTGTGCACTTAAACGGTGCTCTCGGCAGAAGCGTTGATACAACTGGGTAACGTCGGTAGCCATCGGGCTATTCAAATAGATGGGCAGATCGGGGATCGCACCGGTGGCCTTAAGCCGATACAGGTGATACATCAGCAGTTGCGCACGGCCGACGGCGAAGGACGGTACCAAGGTGATGCCTCCGCGCAATGCTGTCTGGGTGACGACCTGCGCCAGTTGTTGCAGCGCTGCGTCAGGCGGGTGACGGCGGTCGCCGTAAGTGGACTCCACCAGGAGGTAATCAGCCTGTACTATCGGCTCCGGCGCCCGCATCACCGGATCGTCGGCACGCCCCAGGTCGCCGGAGAATACCAATGTCTGTCCGTGCACGGTCAACTGCGCAGTCGCCGCCCCAAGGATGTGCCCAGCGCTGCGCAACAGCAAGCTGACCCCGGGCATTACCTGCACAGGGTGATGGCAACTGATCGGGCGAAGCTGGCGCAGCGCACGATGCGCATCCTGCTCGGTGTACAACGGCAATGCCGGATGATGGCGGCTGTAGTGATGGTGATTGGCATATTCCGCTTCTTCTTCTTGTAGTCGGCCACTGTCGGGCAACAGAATCCGGGCCAGCTCACACGTTGCCTCCGTCGCATACACCGGCCCCCGATAGCCATTGCGCACAAGCAGTGGCAGGTAGCCACTGTGATCCAGATGCGCATGGGTTAGCACGACCGCCTGCAGCCCGCTGGCCGGAAGCGGCAGTGGCTCCCGGTTGTGCAGGCGTAACTGTTTGTAACCCTGGAACAGCCCACAATCGACCAATAGGTAGCGGCCTTCATCCTCCAGGAGGTACTTGCTGCCAGTGACGGTTCCTGCCGCCCCGAGAAATGTCAGGTGCATGGTACTGCCCTCGCCGTATGTGGCCTGCCTAGGCACTCGTGTGGTCAAGCGATCAATTCGTTCCAGCCACTCACCTCATCGGGCTTTACCGCCAGCAAGCTGCAGGGGGCCTCGGCCAGCAATCGTTCAGCAGTGCTGCCAATCCGACGTTTGATTCCGTGCTGGCGCAGCGTGCCGATCACCAACGCGTCGATCCTCTTGGCCGCGACAAAATCGTCGATGCTTTGCACCGGCAGGCCATCGAGAAAATATCGCCGGTCCTCGGGCACCCCGTGCCGGTCAGCCAATGCTTGAAAGGCCTGGTGCTGAGCCTGACTGAGCACGGTATAGAGGCCCGTATCCAAGGGCATGCCGCTCATGCCTGCATCAGCCATGAAAGCGGCCGACCAATCAAACACATGCAGCAACTGCAATTGTGCATCGCACTGCTCGGCCAGCTTTACGGCCGCCGTGACAATGTGGTCGTTAAAATCAACGTCCTGCGCTTCGCTGCGCAGCAGGTCGATGCAGGCCGCGATATGCTTGGGCACAGCAGCCCCTGGGCCGGTAACCAGATGCACTGGCGTGGGCAAGTCGCGCAACAGGCGCCAATCCAGGGGCGAATAGAATATACGGCGTACCAGCGCTTCCGGGTGGGCATCCTTAATGATCATTGCTACGGGATTTTGGATCACGAACTCCCGCACGGCCTCGAAGGCGTCACGCGTCCACACCACCTCCACAGTGGTCGTAATGCCTAGGTGGCGAGAGGCGTGGGCCTGCTCGTCAAGCCACTGCCGATGACTGTCCACGTAGGCGTTGCAAGCCCGCTCCACGTGTTCACTGTCCAAGTAGCCAGCTAGCATCAACGCCTCGAAGAAGTCGATTGCCATTATATGCAAAGGCAACCCCATGGCCCTGGCCAGTCCCATTGCCCGGTCAAACGCCGGGGTACGCTTCGTCTCCGGGCCTGCGATCAATAACACTCGGGCACTGCTGGTCATGACCATTCCTGCGGTGGGCAACGATAGAGTGCGCCGTGCTCCGGGCCACCTGCCGGGACCGACGCGATAGCTATTTGCGAGCGGCTTTGCTGATGATCCGCATGGCGCGCTCGTTCGCGGCTTCGGCGTCACGTTGGGCGTGGGTGGCGATTTGCATGGCCTGCTCAGCCTTCACCAAAGCTTCGCCAGCTCTCAACCTGGCAGTCGCGGCGTTGGCCTCAATTCCCTCAAGCCTTGCGTCCAGCTCGTTGGCACGCTGCTGGGAACAGCCTGCGGTCAATGCCAGCAGCGCGCAGAATGCAGTCGTCAATCGCGTGTTCATTGGCGGTTTCCTGTAGAGCATCAATCGGTGTGAAGTCATTATCGCCCCGCTTCCCTAGCCCATTTCTGATCTTTATCAAGCAATCCATCCTGGGGACTTCGCCGATTATCTGACGCAGATCAAGCGCCAGTCAGGATCTGGCGTAATGCTTGGCGGACCATCCTTGTATCCGGAGGCGCGTCATGTCGGAACTATCGCGGTACTTACTCGTGCTATCCCCATTGATGCCCTCCAATGCGGCGTTGGTCAGGGCTGCCGCGCTCGCCAAGGCAGCAGGCAAACCATTGCATGTGGCCGCCTTCGACTACCTCGAGGGCCTGGCAACACTCAGCCCCTTCAACCGCCCATTCAGTGAGCCTGCCAAGCAGGAATATCTGCAGCGCCACCGCCAGTGGCTTGAAGCTCAGGTGGCGCCGCTACGCGGCGAGGGCTTGGTCATTACCACCGAGGTGACATGGCTGGATGATCCTTACCGGCAAATCCTTGAACATTTGCGCGAACAACCGATTGAGCTGGTGATCAAAGAAGTCGAACAGGTACCCTGGCTCACAAGGCTGATTTTCACCACACTTGATTCGCAGTTGCTGCTGGGGTGTGGTGCCCCGCTGTACTTCATCGACCCAACCGGCAACGTGTTGCCGCAACGCATCCTGGCAGCGGTAGACCCGTTCCATACCAGCGACGGCTACCAGGCCATGAACGACCGCATTCTTCATGAAGCCGTCAAGCTGGCCGGGCTGTGTCATGCCACTATCGATGTGGTCTATGCCCATGACCTTTGCTCGATACGCGCCGACGAATTCGAGACCGACAGCGTGAGGGCGCTGCTGTCTTCCCACCAGGCCACCACTTTGTTTACCGCCCAGGCTGAGGCTTTCAGGCTGTTGGCACAACGCCATGGCATCGCCGAACACCAGCGCCACCTGATTGTCGGCAACCCCGCAAAAGTGCTGATCAATTACGTCAACGTGCACCATGTAGACGTGGTCGTGATGGGCCGAGTGGCACGCTCCTCCCGCGCTCGTACGGTCGGCAGTACGGCGCAGCAACTGGTCAATGCCATGCCCTGCAGCCTATGGATGGTCGTGCCGGAGGATCTAGCCGGCGAGGCAAGCGCTTGACCTGGCAAGGACTGTTGGCAAACGACACCTTGCTGGCTGTTGCTAAAACCGACCACCAATTTCCCGAGAAACCGCTGAAGGGCAAACACTGCTGCCCTAACCATGAACAGGAGCTGACCATGAGCGATTTAATCCTGCGAAACAGTATCCTCGACGAACTGGAATTCGTCCCCGAAATCGATGCAGCCGAAATTGGTGTGACCGTCCATCAAGGCATCGTGACCCTCACCGGCCACGTCAAGAATTACGCCCAGAAAATTGCCGCAGAGCGAGCCGTCAAAGCCGTTAAGGGCGTGCGGGCTGTTGCCGAGGAGATACAGGTAAAACTAGTGCCCGGTGCAGGCCACGACGACGAAACCATTGCCTCGCGCGTACTCGAGCTCGTTACCTGGAATGTAGAGATTCCGGAGGGGGACATTCAGGTAATGGTGCAGCATGGCTGGGTGAGCCTGGAAGGAAAAGTAGATTGGCAGTATCAACGGGACGCCGTCGAACACGCCGTCAGCAAGTTGGCGGGCGTGGTGGGTATCCACAACAAGATCAGTCTCAAGCCCCATTTGAAAGTACTGGACATCCAACGACGGATTGAAGAGGCGTTCCAACGCAACGGGGAACTCTGTGCACAGGATATACGCGTCAAGGTCGACGGCGACGTGGTCAAGCTACAAGGCAAAGTGCATCTATGGCACGAACGCGCCGTGGCGGAGCGAGCAGCCTGGTCCGTTCCCGGCGTGCGACAAGTGGAAGATCAACTGCTGATCGCCTAGGGCAGCAGAACCTGGCAGCAACCCATGACCGCCAATGGGTTGCTGCCTTGCAGAACCGGCTTCGCCACCAGAGCAGGGGTTAATGATCCAAAAGGCCAAGTTGGCCTGAACCTCGCCAGGCGCTGGTACCAACTGGAGCATTAAAGTCGACCGAAGATTCCCACCGCCCTATCATCCGATCCAGAGCGTTTCCGGTGCCGGACGCCGTACGCGCGGCACCGGTCCAGCCGGGAGCCCCACAATAATAGGCGCAACCGGCATCCAGGCTTTAGGCAATCCCAGCATTTGTTTGCCTTCAGGCGTCTTGAGGAACGCTTGGGCCAAACCTATCCAGCATGAGCCCAATCCGGCAGCGTAGGCTGCCAGCATCAGGTTTTGCGCCGTCAGGGTACAATCCTCGATCAGCCAATGTCCTTGAGCTGGTCCGGCGATCACGATCAGCACCGGTGCATGGTAGAAAATCTGGAAGGCGGGATCTCCAAGCCGCGCCTGGAATGCTCCGGCAGGGCTACTGCCGGGGCCAGCAGTGAGCAAATAGGCTTTCGCGGCTTCCGAGACCTGATCAAGTAGGGCTTGGTCCCGCACTACCGCAAATCGCCATGGCTGTTCATTGCGGGCGCTGGGCGCCTGAATTGTCGCGTCGATCAGCAGGTGAATCTTGGATCGCTCACTGGATCGCGGGTATATTCACGCACCGAGCGGCGCCCGGTGATTGCTTCGTTAATGTTCATCTCGCCGTGCCTCCCGTTGTTGGCTGCCAGGCACATTGCAGCAGCTCGACCACCTGCTCATCCGACACCTGGCTGAAATCCTGGTACCAGTAGCCAATCGATACCATCCAGTCCGGCGTCAGCACGCAAACGAGGTCATCGACTTCATCGCGCAACGCCTGTACGGTTTCAGCCGGGGCAACGGGGACTGCAACCACAATGCGCAAAGGCGCCTGCTGGCGAACCGCATGTATCGCCGCCTTCATGCAGGCGCCCGTGGCCAGCCCATCGTCCATCAGGATGACCACCTTGCCTTTGAGTTGGGGGGGCGGGCGGTTACCTCGGTACACTTGTTCGCGCCGCGCCAATTCCCGCTGTTCACGCTCAACGATGTCCCCGATGTTCGCTTGATCCAGGGCATGGTGGTACACGACATCCTCGTTGAACACTTCAACACCACCGGGCGCGATGGCGCCCAAGGCAAATTCCTCATGCCCGGGCACACCCAGCTTGCGCACCACCATCAGGTCAAGATCCAGATGTAAAGCGTTGGCCACCGCGAAGGCCACTGGCACGCCACCACGCGGCAATGCCAGAACGATTGCGTCGCGGCGATCGGCGTAATCCTGCAGCAGGCCAATCAAGGCTTTGCCTGCCGCGATGCGGTTTGGAAAAGTGGTCTGCAACGAAGGACTTTGACTCATGACAACCTCCCGGCACTTTGGCCTGCTAGCAAATACCCGTGGCAATCGGTGCCTGTACCAACCCTGGGCGGGGTGTGGAAAGGTTCGAGCATGTGTCGCTAGTCAGGGAACATCATCCCCACCAGTGAATCCAGCCGCTCGCGAATCGGTCGCCGCCGAGCGTCTGTCGCCGATTCATCATCCACCGGCCCGACCGCTAGCAAGCTGCACGCCGGATGACGGGCCAGTACCCGTTCGGAGGTGGTACCCAGCCAAGTCTCCAGGCGGTCATGAGCAGAACGCCCCAGCACCATCATGTCCCCGACCTGGGGCACCAGCTTGACCAAAGTGGGCACCGGCTTGCCTTCCAGCAAATGACAACGTCCAGCGGGCAGCCCATGGCGTTGCGCGGCTTGTGCCAGCTGTGTCTCGCACAGGCGTCGCTGCCGGGACAGCAACTGCTGCCACGTCTGACCTGCACCCTCGACGGCCACCTGCATGGATGCAAGATCAAAGGCATGCACCAGGTGCACCTCAGCGTTGATGGGCTCGGCCAGCTGCATGGCCGCGTGGATGACCATCTCATCAAGTGAGTGGCCTTCTGCTGGCGGCACCAGGTCAAGTGCGGCGATCACTTTAATGGTCCCTTCGCCAGCCGTAGGCCCCAGCAATAACAAGGGTGGGCGACATTCGCGCAGTAACTGCCAGTCGGGTGGCGTGACCAAGGGCCAACCAAACGTGGAGCGATCCTCCTGCAACTTGACGACCAGATCCGGCTCCAGGCGCTGTTCAGTCGCCAGCAAAGTGTCAACGAACGATTCGCTCCATGGGTAGGTGCAGATCACGGAACCTGCGGCGGGCCACTGCGCGAGCTTGTTCTGCAACCAGGTCTGCAGCTGCGCCAGGCAGCGGTTCTTCTCCTGGGTGCGGTAGCTTTCGCTGGTCCATGCGGAGAAGTCGATGGGTGTCGTCGGCACGCAGATATGCAGTACGGCCCCATGGGCGTGCGCAAGTCCGATGGCAAAATGCAGCACCCTGTCCACCGGTTTGTCCGGATCAATTACCACTAGCAGCCTGGAGTAACGGTTCATGATTGCACCTGTGCAACCATTGGAGGAATTACGGTGGGCGGCTCGTTGGCAAGTGCCATGAGGGGCGCAAGCTTGAGCACCAGCACGTTACACCTCGGGTTTTCGAGCAGGCGCTGGGTGCTCGCTCCCACGTCGGAGCGTAGTAGGTGATGGTTGGCAGAGCCGATGACCAACAGGTCGTAAGCGCTACGTCGCAGGTAATCAGCAATCATAAAGTCGGCTGCGCCCGTCAGAAAATGCTGAAGCGGGCGAGCAAATCCGTACTGGGTCGCCAAGGCGTGAAACCGTTGTTCACCACCCTCGCGGCGGCTGGCGCGGGCGGCCGCCGAGCGCCAGGCACATGCCACCGTCGGATCGTAGACCGTGACCAGATCCACCGTGGCT
This sequence comes from Pseudomonas imperatae, assembly GCF_057128625.1. NCBI lineage: Bacteria > Pseudomonadati > Pseudomonadota > Gammaproteobacteria > Pseudomonadales > Pseudomonadaceae > Pseudomonas > Pseudomonas imperatae. Next base: position 202,014 of record NZ_JBSKHP010000006.1, read on the forward strand.
GCCAAGTCACTCGCCAATTGGATCGCCTGCCTGATCACTTGGGCGTTTTCACTTTGCAATCCCTCCCCCTCCAGTTCCGCGTCTACAGCGACCAGCACTCGCTGAGGGGAAGCCGTTGGCAGACGTTCCACATACAGCACCGGAACATGGCTAGTGGCAAGCAAGTCCCAATCCAATGAAGACATCATCAGGCGCTTGAGGTGCGGTTCGTCATTAAATCCCTTAATCACCAGATCGGCCTCCACCGCCTGTGCATAGGCAGCCATATTGACCGCAGACGGGGTTGCCCACAGCACCTCATAGTGCACATCCACGCCCTGCTCTCGCAGCAGCACGGCTTCACTGCTGAGCCACAGACGAAAGGAATCGAGCAAGCCTTGCCGGGCCTTGTCGCGCAGCGAGGCGTGGGCATGCCCCAGCAGGTCCACCAGGTGAGCGTGGACGAAAGCGACCATCTGCAACCGGGCTCTCAGCGCCTTGGCCCATTGACCGGCACAGTCAATGGTTGGGGAGTGCACCGCTTGCGGACCGGCAATCAACACCAGACGCTTCGGTCGGACCATCACTTCGCCCTCCTGCCCAGGGTCGTGGGTCGGCACCCCGCCGACCGCTGCTGAACAGTCTGCACGCCTAGCCCCGCTTTGATTTGATCTGCCTCAAGAATCGGCCGCGCTGCAGACGGCGGGTCTGATCCAGATCAGATTTTTCGGCGGACAATCGCGTAGAACATCTTGAGAGACTGGACCGATACCCGGACCGTCGCCGTCGCCCCTTGGGAGGACCACGCCATGCTCACCGTCAAGGAACACAACGACCGCGCGGCGGCTGTGTATACAGCCACCACCGGTAAACATTGGATCGAAGCGCTCAAGGATGGCCGCCACGTCCTGATACGCCCCCTGACCGCGAAGGACCGCGAACGTGAATACGCTTTCATCAAACGTCTATCGCCCGAGTCCCGCCACATGCGGTTCCTGGCGCAGATCAACGAGCCGAGCCTGGCCATGCTCAACCAACTGATGGACGTGGATGGCAAAGAGCGCGTGGCGTTCGTAGCCTTGGTGCACGAGAACGGGGAATTGATCGAAATAGGCGTCAGCCGCTACGCGGCTGCAAGCGAACACGCCTGTGAATGTGCGGTCACGGTTGCCGATCAATGGCAGCACCTGGGCGTGGGCACCTTGTTGATGGAGCACCTGATCCAGGCGGCCCGTCGCAATGGCTTTCGCACCATGAGCTCCCTGGATGCATCCAGCAATGCACCGATGCGTGATCTGGCGAAGTCGCTGGGCTTTTCCACGACACCAGATCCGCAAGACATGTCCCAAGTCATTCATCGACTGGCCTTGTGAGCCCCCCTGCCCGCGCTGCGGCGCTTGCGCGCCGCAGCTTTGACTCCTTTCAATCACTCCAGCGCCATTGCACGATCTCCGGCAGATCCTCGCCCTGGGCCATGATGTGCAAATGGTGCCGCTCCAGGGCCGCCCAATACTGCTGGCGGGCCTCCTCGAGCCGGCCCTGCAACCGAGGTACCCGTTCGAAGACATCCAGCGACAATTGAAAACGGTCCAAGTGGTTGAGCACTAACATGTCGAAGGGGGTAGTGGTCGCCCCCTCCTCCTGGAAGCCGCGCACATGAAAATGCTGAGGGTTATGGCGCTTGTACACCAGTCGATGAATCAGTGCAGGATAGCCATGGAAGGCGAAGATCACTGGCCGGTCGCTGGGGAAGAGGGCCTCGAAAGCATGATCGGATAGACCATGGGGGTGGATGCTGTCTGACTGCAGCACCATCAGGTCCACCACATTGACCACCCGCACGCGCAAGTCCGGTACCTGGCGGCGCAGGAGCGTCACAGCCGCCAATGTTTCCAGGGTCGGGACGTCGCCAGCGCAAGCTAGCACCACCTCTGGGTCCGCATCATCATGGCTGGCCCAGTCCCAACGCCCGATGCCAGCCTGGCAATGCACCGCCGCAGCTGCAGGAGTCAGCCATTGCCACTGGGGCTGCTTGCCGACCACAATAACGTTGATGTAACCACGGCTGCGCAGGCAATGGTCAGCCACCGATAACAGGCAGTTGGCATCGGGCGGCAGGTAGATACGCGCCACATCGGCACGCTTGTTGGCCACCAGGTCGATGAACCCCGGATCCTGATGGGAAAAGCCGTTGTGGTCCTGTTGCCACACATGGGAAGTCAGCAGGTAATTGAGCGAGGCAATTGGGGCGCGCCAGTGAACCTGGGCGGCCGTCTTCAACCATTTGGCATGCTGATTGACCATCGAGTCGACTATGTGGATGAAGGCCTCGTAGCACGACAACAGCCCATGGCGCCCTGTCAGCAAATATCCTTCCAGCCAGCCCTGGCAGAGGTGCTCACTGAGCACCTCCATGACCCGACCATCAGCCTCCAGGTTGGTATCTTCTGGCATACGCTCAGCCATCCAGGCCTTGCCAGTGGCTGCATAGACCGCATCCAGTCGGTTGGACGCGGTTTCGTCCGGGCCAAACAGGCGGAAGTTACCCCGCTTATCGGCATTGGCCAGCACGTGGCGCAGGTAGCCACCCAGTACGCGCGTCGGCTCGGCGCGAACGCAGCCCGGCTCTGCCACCTCAACACCCAAGTCGAGGAAGGACGGCAGGTCCAGGGGCATCAGTAACAGACCACCGTTGGCATGGGCATTGGCGCTCATTCGACGCTGTCCGGTCGGAGCCAGCGCAACCAATGAGGGAATCAGCGCACCCTTGGCGTCGAACAGCTCATCAGGCTGATAGCTACCCAGCCAGTCCGCTAGCTGCTGGAAATGCAGCGGTTGGTGCAGATCGGCCAACGGTACCTGGTGGGCACGCCAGGTATCCTCGACCCGATGCCCCTCTACAAACCGCGGCCCTGTCCACCCCTTGGGCGTGCGTAGCACGATCATCGGCCAGATGGGCCGCCTCCCCTGCCAGCCTGGTTGACGCGCCCTTGCCTGGATGTCATGAATAACCTCCATGACTTGGTCCAACGCCTCGGCAAGGGCTTGGTGCACGACTAAAGGCTCGTCCCCTTCGACAAAATATGGCTCATACCCATAGCCGCGCAGCAAGGCAATCAATTCGTCCTCGCTGATACGCGCCAGGATCGTAGGATTGGCGATCTTGTAGCCGTTGAGATGCAGGATGGGCAACACTGCCCCATCGCGAGCCGGGTTGAGAAATTTGTTGGCGTGCCAACTGGCCGCCAGCGGCCCGGTTTCTGCCTCCCCGTCACCGATGACGCAGGTTACGATCAGGTCAGGGTTGTCGAAAGCGGCGCCATACGCGTGGGCCAGGCAATACCCCAGTTCGCCGCCCTCATGAATGGACCCGGGAAATTGTGCCGACACGTGGCTGGACAGCCCATGGGGCCAGGAAAACTGCTTGAACAGGCGAGCTAGCCCGTTCAGGTTTTGCTCCAATGCTGGATCACGCTCAGTCAGGGTCCCTTCCAGGTAAGCCTGGGCAGCAATGGCCGGGCCGCCGTGGCCAGGGCCAACCACCAGCATCATGTTCAGATCCAGCTGCACGATCACCCGGTTAAGGTGGGTATAAATCAGGTTCAGCCCCGGCGTTGTGCCCCAATGCCCGAGCAGCCTCGGCTTGACATGGGCCAGGGTCAGGGGCTGGCGCAGCAGTGGATTATCCCTGAGGTAGATTTGCCCCACCGCCAGGTAGTTGGCGGCGCGCCAGTAGGCGTCCAAGGCGTAGAGTTGCTCCGGGCTCAAGGGGGAGTGCATGGCGGGCTCCTGCTATGGGCAAAACAACGAACGGACCTGCAGTGTGGACGCCACGCCCAGCGCGCGCTTGATCCAGGTCAAGCCGGTGCCGGCTTATAGCCACACCACCAGCCACATGGCGGCCACCAGCAGCAGTTGCCCAGGGATCAGGCAGGCCGCATAGTGATGCCCACCTGCGATCCAGGCCAGCACGCACTTGGTCACACTGTTGCTGGTGAGCGCCGCCAACACCAGCAGTGACACCTGATCCGCCGCCAGCAACTGGCCACCGAACAGTGACGCAATCGAGACGATAGGGGCATGGGCATCCGCCAGCCCCCCCAGCAAGGCGCCCAACATCAGCCCCCGGCTACCCAGCAGGTCGAGCAAAGCGGCGCACATCAGGGTCACGCTTGTGATCACTGCGCTGATCATCAGAATTTTCTTCAGGTCGAAGACGCTGGCCTCTACCGCAGACTCGGTGGCAGCCACTCCCCGGTGCAAGAGCAACAGGCCTGCGGCGTATAAGGCGACGGTCACCAGCCCCGCCGCCAGCATCGGCGCCAGGCGCACCACCAGGGCCGGGCTGACCACACCCACGATCAGCCCCACCTGGACCAGCGTGGCCAGATTGGACAACAGGCCCGCAGCCCCCAGCTCTCGAACCCGGGCATCGTCGGCCCTTGCCTTGGTGCCCATGGCCGCCACCGTGGCGGCACTGGAGGCGAATCCAGCGGCAATGGCGCTGAGTGCGTAGCCATAGCGGGCCCCCAACCCTCGCACGGTGAAATGCCCCAGGGCCGCAACCGCCATCAGCAGCACCACCAGCCTGCACAGGGTCTGCGGATTGAGCACCGCGTACGGCCCCATGTAGCGATCCGGAGCCAGGGGTAACACCACCAGGGCTGCGGCCAACAGGATCAGGGAATCCCGTACTTCCTGTTCGCTCAGTTCATCCCGAACAAAATGATGCAGCGGGTCACGGAACGCCAGCAGCATCACCATCACCACTGCCAACCCGCTGGCCAGCGCAGGCGCGCTGTTGCACAGAGCCCCCAGCAGCACGATCGCCAACAGGGCGATTTCACTGGTCAAGCCAGGATCCTGACCATGCTGCCGGTAGTACGCCACCCCTATCAGTCCCGCCACGCACAACACGACGACCGCCAGCAGCGTGACGCCGCCCGTGCGCACGCTCACCTCGCCCAGTACGGCGGCCAGGGCAAATGTCCGTAGCCCTTGCGCGGCACGCTCCTTGCCCTGGCCCTTGTGACGTTCGCGTTCCATGCCCACCAACAACCCTAGACCGAGAGCGACCGCCGGGGCGCTTATGTTGGCCAGGTCTTGCATGCGCTGCCCTCCCTCGCCTGCCCCGTAGTCAGGTCACAATTTCAGCTCATGAATAATTTCACTGAAATCCCCTTGGGGATAACGGCTGCTGAACCCCAGTCGCTTGAACAGGCGGTGAAGGCCGTAATGACTGCTTCGATCCACCGAGCACAGGGTGGAATAGCCTTGCTGACGGGCCGTCGTAATCAAATGCTGCATCAGCTGATGACCCAGCCCGCAGCGCTGCCATGGCTCGTCGACGATCACCGCGCAATGACAAACAGAGGCTTGCGGACTTGCCCACAATCGGGCCTGCCCCACTTGTCGTAATTGCCCGTGCACATGCGCCAAGGCCACGAAACCGAACGCCTGCGTATCACCGGCGAATTGCGCGCTCACCAGGCTCCAATACCGGCGAGCTTGGGCCGTCAAGCGGCTGAGCAAGTGCCGCTCCAACACCCCATCCTGCGTTGCCCATGGCCGAATCAGCACACAGCCAGCGGACAAGGATTGCACCCAGTACTCAGACTTGCGGGGGCCGGGGTCCAGTGCAAGGTGTTCAGGCAGCGTCATGGCGATCCCCCGTCACGCTGATTTCCAGCGCATGCAAATCCAGCAGATCGATGACCCGTCCGCGACAGCGCACCAACCCCGCCTGGCGCAACCGCGCGATGCTGCGGCACACCGTCTCCAGACGCAGCCCTAGGTAGGAGGCAATGTCCTCGCGAGACATGCGCAATACAAAGCCGTGGGCCGAGTAGCCGCGCTCGACCTGCCGCCGCGACAGGTCGAGCAGGAAGGCCGCCAGGCGCGCGTCGGCGCCCAGGCTGCCCATGGACAGCCGCAAATGGTGCTCCTTGCCGATCTCCCTGCTCAACAGGCAGTTGAGATGATGTTGCAGGCTGGGCACTTCGCGCCCCAAGCGCTCGACCTGACTGAAGGATAACGGACATACGTCGCTGTCCTCGATGGCCAGGGCAGTGCACAGGTGACGGTTGCCAATGATAGCGTCCAGGCCGATAACGTCCCCGGCCATCCAGAAACCAGTGACTTGCGCGCGCCCATCCTGGCTGACCAACGTCGTCTTGAACGAGCCCATGCGCACCGCGTACAGGCTACCCATCGGTTCGCCGGCGTGAAACAGGGCCTCACCCCTGCGTACTTTCCGGCGCGGCCCTACCACGTTGCCAAACAAGGCCCATTGCGCGGCCGTCAGGCCTACGGGCAGGCACAAGGCCTTGACGGCGCACTGCGCGCAGCGCCCCTGTTGACCTGGCGTGTTTTGATCAGTGAGGGTGAACGCAAGGTGGGTCATATCAGGCCTCTTGAAGGGCTTGGGAGTGGATGGTCCCAGCATTACTGCACCGTGTGCGCGGCCAGGGATGCGGTTCGGCGATGCGCCGGCGCAACGTGGCAACGAAGGCTTGTGCGTCCTGCAGGGTTCGGAAAGAGATGGCCAGGTCGTCCAGCAACACCGTGCAGGCGGCGCTGTCGATGGCGGGTCGCAGGGCGATGTTCATGGTCGACGGCCCAGCTCGGCGATTTGCAACTCACGCCGGGTGATGGCTTCCAGGTCATCGGCACCGCCCGTGCGGCGGCGTGCCGATATCCATTGCTGCACGCGACGCATCAGGCGCTGCAGCCGGACGTCCAGAGAGACGGTGGCAGGTGTCATGGCGCTTGCTCCTCGTGACATTTGAGTAACGAGGCGTCCCTGCCTAATGGGTTCCAGGCCTTGCGCGCAGGCTCAGGGAGTAATGGCCACCTTCATGACGCCATCGCGCTGGTGGCTGAACAGTTCGTAGGCGGCCTCGATGTCATCCAGCGCAAAGCGGTGGGTCACCATAGCCCGCAAGTCGATTTGGCCACTGGCGACCACGGCCAGCAGACGGCGCATGCGCTCTTTGCCGCCCGGGCACAAAGTGCTGATGATGCGGTAATCACCCAGGCCTGCGGCAAAGGCCCCAACGGGGATGCGCAGGTCTTGGGAGTACACCCCAAGGCTGGAAAGCGTGCCGCCGGGGCGCAGCACCCGCAGCGCCGACTCGAACGTGGCCTGGGTGCCCAGCGCTTCGATCGCCACGTCGGCGCCGCGCCCGTCGGTGATTGCCATGACCTGATCCACCACCTCGCCTTGGGCGAAGTCGACCACATGACTGGCACCCAGGCGCCGGGCCATGGCCAGGCGGGCCGGTACCGTGTCCACGCCAATGATGGTCGAAGCCCCCTGCAGTCGAGCCCCGGCCACCGCACACAGACCGATGGGGCCCAGGGCGAATACCACGACGGTGTCGCCGATGCGCACATGTCCACGCTCGGCGCCGCTGAACCCCGTGGACAAAATGTCCGGGCACATCAGCACTTGCTCATCACTCAGGTGGTCGGGGATCACACACAAGTTGGCCATCGCGTCCGGTACTCGCAGGTACTCGGCCTGGCAGCCATCCAGTGTGTTGCCGAACTTCCAGCCACCTATGGCCTTGAAGCCGTGACGGGCCTGCACACCATCCTGGCCAGCGCAACCGCACAGGCACGCGAAACTGTGGCCGCTGGGGGTAATGGCACCAGCGATCACGCGCTGGCCTTCTTCAAACCCTTGCACCTGTGCTCCCAGTTTCTCGATCACCCCCACCGGCTCATGGCCTATGGTCAGGCCGCGCTCAACGGGGTACTCGCCGCGCAGGATGTGCACGTCGGTACCACAAATCGTGGTGGTCGTGATACGGATCAGGGCGTCCAGGGGGCCGATCTGAGGAATGGGCTTTTGCGTCAGGATAATGCGGCCCTTCGCGACGAAGGTCGCTGCTCTCATGCTGGCCATGGCAGATGCTCGGTGGAGACATGACATCAGCGTGCGCCCACTTCACGCGCCCGATATTGACCAAGATCAAGGATCCAGCTGCCAGGGCTGTCTGCCCCGTGCCGCCTGTCGGAGGCCGGGCGGTATCGTAGCGACATTGATCCTGATCAAGCTTACGGCCCTTCTTCGGCGCAGGATTCAAACCGGTCGAAATAACCTGCCCACGCCTACCGGAGGTGTCCCATGAGCCCGATTCCACGGCTGCTGCTGATTGTCCCGCCCCTGATGCACAAGACCCCTGCCATGGAGCGCGCGGCCGCCCTCGCCCATGCACAGGGGGCCAGCCTGCATATCGTTGCATTTGATTATGTGGAAGGCCTGGCCACCGCCGGCCTGGTCAATGCCGAGGCGCTGGCGATGCTGCGCGAAGACTATGTGCAACGGCATCGGCACTGGCTGGAAGAGCAGGCCCAACCCTTGCGACACAGCGGCCTGACGGTCACCACTGAGGTGGTCTGGGTTGAGCATACCCTCAAGGAAATGCTGACGCACATCAGCGAGAGCCAGCCCGATCTGGTCATCAAGGACGTAGAGCACGACTCGCTGCTGATGCGCACCTTGTTCACCCCGTTGGACATGCGACTACTGCACGCCAGTCACGTGCCGCTGCACTTCGTGGCCAAGGATCGTCATCCGATGCCACGTCGCATTGCCGTGGCCGTGGATCTGATGGCTCCCGAGGATCAATATCCCGGCTTCAACGATCAACTGATCTACACCGCGCTCAAGCTTGGCCTGCAGTGCAAAGCTGAAGTTGAGCTGGTATATGCCTACGATCTGTCGGCGGTCGATGCGCTGGAAGCCCAATACGCGTGGACCGCACTGGAAGCGGGCGGCACTCTGCCAAGTACCTTGCTCGAAAGCCAGACCGCAGAGTTCACCACGCTGGCAGAGCGCAATGGCATTGAGCGTATGCACCATCATCTGCTGTACGGTAGCCCCACCAAGGCGTTGGCTCAGTTCGTCGAGACGCATGACATCGACATCCTCGTGGTGGGGCGGCGGCATCGGCGCCGCCGCATGCACCTGCTCGGCAGTACCACCGAGCGCCTGCTGTACCGGGTAGCGACGGGACTGTGGATCATCGAGCCACCAGTGGCCTAGGGAGGTGAACGGCCCCTTATCCGCGCTTGGGCCACATCCGGCGCAACGTGTTGTCGCCCAGCAGGTAATGATGAAAAAGCCCTGCGATCGCGTGCAGTCCGATCAGCCAGTAACCCAGACTGCCGATCCACTCATGCCAGTGCTTCAGCGGTCGGGCCCATTGCGGGTCCAGCACGATAGGGGCAGGCAACTGGAACCCGAAATAAGGGAACGGCTTGTCCCCGGCGGTCAGCATGCCCCAGGCCAGTAACGGTGTGAGGATCATCAAGCCATAGAGGGCCAGGTGCATAAGATGGGCTATCGCGGCTTGCAAGGCAGATGGCGCGGGGTTGATGGGGGGGCGAGGGTTGAGCAGGCGAACGACCACTCGCACCCACACCAAGAGGAAAATCGCTGTGCCAAACAGTCCGTGCCCACCCAGCAACTCCCCTTTGAGCTCGCTGCCGCGGGGGGCCAAGTCACGCAGTTGAATACAGGCGTAGACACCCACGAACAGCAGCACCATCAGCCAGTGCAGGGCGATCGAGAGACGGGCGTACCGTTGGGGTACATGGTTTTGATTCATGGCGATAGGCCTCGCAGGGTTCAGGAGTCGCTACTGTGTCACTCAAGGCTTAAGACAATCTGAAGCGCCGCGACCGTGATTGCGAATCACCACCTTCAGACTTCCTTAAGACAGCGTCGTGATACTGAGCCTGAACTTCGCCGGAGTCCCCGCCCATGACATCATCCGCCCAGCCCCCCTCCCTGCCGCTGCGCCTGTGCGTCGATGGCAAGCCCACCCTGGAGCTGATCAGGGCGCTTCCGCAAGATGCGGCTCGGCCTGTCCTGGAGCAGTTCGTGCAACGACGCTTCCTGCAGACCCATGGTGCCCGAATCCAGACCTTCATGCCCGAACTGGTGGGACTTGTCGATGAGCAATCAGCCTTGCAGGCCGTGGCCGGTCTGCGCTACGCGGATCAGGCGGCCCTGTTTCTGGAGCGGTATCTGGATGCGCCCATCGAGGACTGTCTGCAGGACGCAATTGGCATCACGGTGCCACGCAACCTGGTGATCGAAGTGGGTAATTTGGCGGCCGCCGACAGCGGCAGCGCTCGCCTGAGCATCATCACCATCACCTGGCTGCTGGCCGTACGCGGTCTGCACTGGGTAGTGTTTACCGGCGGCCAGGGCCTGGTCAACAGTTTCCATCGCCTGGGCCTGCGGCCCGTCACCCTGTGCGAGGCCGACCCGGCACGATTGGGCGACGAACGCCTGGACTGGGGGCAGTACTACCAGAGCCGCCCCCATGTGCACTACGGCGACATTCGTGCCGGCTTCCATCATCTACATCGCACCGGGCTATTTAAGCGCCTGGGCCTGCCCGACCCTCAGGAGTGCCATGGCCATGTCGCCTGAATTGATCCTGTTCGAACAACGCCTGCACCAGCACGCCTTGGAGCAACCACAAGCCATCGCCCTGTGGGGCGATGCCGACCGTCTTGACTACGAGCACCTGTGGCGCCGTTTGCAAGCGTGTCGACAACAACTGCGCGATCAAGCTATACGCGTGCTTGCCCTGATGCTGGATAACGGTATCGAAGCCATGCTTTGGGACTTGGCCGCGTTGCTGGAACAAGTGCCGTGCCTGCCTCTGGCGCCGTTTTTTACCCCCACTCAAGTCGCCCATTGCCTGGTGGCGTGCCAGGCCGACCGCGTGATTGCCGCCCCCTGCCACGTCCAGACCCTGAGCGACGCCGGTTACCGCTTGGACTCTGATGGCTGGCACCGCGCGTTCGGCGCCAAGGGCATACTGCATGTAGGCACCGCCAAGATCACTTTCACCTCGGGGACCACCGGCACGCCCAAAGGGGTGTGCCTGAGTGCCGACAGCCTGCTGCGCGTCGCCCGCGAGTTGTATCAGGCCAGCGCCCCGCTCAACCCCCTTCACCATATAGCTATGCTGCCACTGGCGGTGCTGCTGGAAAACCTTGGAAGTTACGCGGCGCTGTACGCCGGTGCCACCCTGAGCCTGCCGGGCCAGGCAAGCCTGGGCATGCTGGGGGCCAGTGGCGTACAAAGCGATCGGCTGCTGGGCTGCCTGACGCAACGTCAACCTCATAGCCTGATTCTGGTACCCCAGCTGTTGCAGTGGCTGGTGAGCGTGTGCGAATTGGGCCTGCTGCCCCCCCACTGGCTGCGTTTCGTGGCCGTGGGCGGCGCACGGGTATCCCCTGAACTGCTCAAGCGCTGTGAGCGCCTGGGTTTGCAGGTGTTCGAAGGCTATGGGCTGTCCGAATGCGCCTCGGTGGTCAGCCTGAACGTGCCGGGCGCACATCGACCGGGCAGCGTGGGCAAACCACTGCCGCATGTGCAGGTCCGACTGGCCGTGGACGGCGAAATCGAGGTCGCCGGTGCCGGCCTGCTGGGGTACCTGGGCGAGCCGGCGGTGAATCAGACATGGTTGGCTACGGGTGATCTCGGCGAACTGGACAGCGCGGGCTTTCTCACCATCAGGGGGCGCAAGAAACACCAATTCATTACCAGCTACGGCCGCAACGTGAATCCGGAATGGGTGGAGGCCGAGCTGACCCAAAGCGGTGTCGTTGGCCAAGCATTCGTTTATGGCGAAGCCATGCCCGTCAACGTTGCGTTGCTGTGGCCCGCCATCCCGGCCTGTACCGATGAACAACTGGCACAGGCCGTGACTCAAGCCAACGCGCGTTTGCCCGACTACGCCCGGATCACCCGCTGGGCCCGCCTGCCGCACCCCATGACCCTGGCCAACGGCCTGCTGACCGCCAATGGTCGGCCGCGCCGCGAAGCCCTGCTCACCTTGCATCGTGCACTGCTGACCACCCTTGCCACTGCCGAGGAACTGCCATCATGAGCTTTTTTGCCACCCTGCAAAACCAGACCCAGGCCGAACGCATCGCTCTGTTCGAGGTGCCCGTCATCCGCCGGGCACTGGCGGGGCAAGTGTCCCTGGAGAGTTATCGCGCCTTCCTGACCCAGGCCTATTACCACGTACGCCACACCGTCCCTCTGATGATGGCCTGCGGGGCGCGCCTGCCCACGCGCCTGGAGTGGCTGCGCAAGGCCGTATGCGACTACATCGAGGATGAGTACGGCCATGAACAGTGGGTGCTTGACGACATCGAAGCCTGCGGTGGCAACCGCAACGCCGTGACCCAAGGCCAACCGGACCTGCCCATTGAGCTGATGGTCAGCTACCTCTATGACCTCATCGCCCGGGGCAACCCCGTCGGGTTGTTCGGCATGGTCAACGTGCTGGAGGGCACCAGCATCGCCCTGGCCACCCACGCGGCCGAGTCGATCCAGACCCAACTGGGGCTGCCCGCGACGGCATTCACCTACCTCACCTCCCATGGGGCCCTGGATCTGGAACACATGAAGACCTACCAAAGGCTGATGGATCGGCTGGAGGTGCTGGCCGACCAAGAGGCTGTGGTGCACGCCTCCAAGGTGGTGTATCGCCTGTACGCCGGCATGTTCAGGGCCCTGCCCGGCGCGGACGATGCCTGTGAGGTGCCCCATGAATCTGCGTGAAGCCAAGGTGGTGCTCACCGGGGCCAGCGGTGGCATCGGGCTGGCCATCGCCCAGGCGCTGTGCAAGGCCGGAGCGCAGGTGTTGGCCGTCAGTCGTCATCCGACAGCCCTGGAGCCGTTAATGGCTTGCTACCCAGGTCAACTACAGTGGGTGTGCGCTGACCTGACCCTGGCTGCCGGTCGTCATCAGGTCATGGTCGCTGTCCGGCAGTACGGCGATATCAACCTGTTGATCAACGCCGCAGGGGTCAACCATTTCGCCATGCTCGAGCAATTGAATGACGACGAGATCCAAGCCCTGCTGGCCATCAACCTCGGCGCACCTATCCAACTGACCCGGCTGCTGCTGCCTTTATTGCGCAAGGCCCCCGAGGCCATGGTGGTCAATGTCGGCTCCACGTATGGCTCGATTGGCTACCCTGGCTATGCTACCTACTGCGCCAGCAAATTCGCCCTGCGTGGGTTTTCCGAAGCCCTGCGACGCGAACTGGCTGACACCCGCATCGGCGTGCTTTACGTGGCCCCGCGCGCAACCCGCACGGCCATGAATAGCCAAGCCGCCCAGGCCCTCAACAATGCGCTGAAGTCGGGTGTGGACGATCCCCAGGTGGTTGCCAATGCCGTCGCTCACGCCATCACCGGCGATCGCCGTGACCTTTATCTGGGGTGGCCAGAGCGCCTGTTCGTGCGCCTCAACGGCTTGTTTCCCAGCCTGGTAGATCGAAGCCTGCGCAAACAGCTGCCGTTGATTCGCCACTTCAGCCACGCCCCCGGGAAAGACCAGCCATGAAACCCGCGCTACTGCCATTGCTCCTGTCCCTAGCGTGTATCCCCGCCTGGGCGCTGGAAGGCCAGGACCAACAACGTCTGACCCAGATCCAGAACGAATGGGCATCAATTCAATATCAGATGCCGGCCGATAAGCGTGGCGGCCAATTCGAGCAACTGCACATCCAGGCCACTCAGTTCACTCAGGACCGCCAGCAGATGGCCGAAGCGTGGATCTGGGCAGGCATCGTCGACAGCAGTTGGGCCGGCGCAACAGGAGGCCTGGGGGCGCTGGGCAAGGTCAAGGACGCACGAACGGATTTCGAGACCGCGCTGCGACTGGACCCCAAGGCCCTTCAGGGCTCGGCCTACACCAGCCTAGCCGCGCTGTACGACCGCGTCCCCGGCTGGCCAGTAGGCTTTGGCGATGCCGACAAGGCAGAATCTCTGCTCAAGCAAGCCTTGGCCCTTAACCCCGAAGGCATAGACACCTTGTACTTCTGGGGCGACCACCTGTACCGTCGAAAGCGCTACGCTGAAGCCAAACAAGCCTTGCTCAAGGCCTTGCAGGCGCCGCCACGGCCCGGCAGGGAAACGGCAGACGCCGGGCGGCGACAAGACATCGACGCGTTGCTCAAGGACGTCGAGGGCAAACTGAACTGAAGGAAGCGGCCATGCGCCTGTTACTGATCGAGGATGACCAGGCCCTGGGTGAGGGGATCAACCAGGCCCTGGGACGTGAGCACTACACGGTGGACTGGGTCAAGGATGGCAGCAGCGCCTTGCACGCCTTGCTCAGCGAGACATTCGACCTGGCCATTCTGGATCTGGGGCTACCGCGCCTGGATGGTCTGGAAGTGCTGCGTCGCCTGCGTCAAAGCGGCTCCCTGCTCCCCGTCCTGGTGCTGACCGCGCGCGATGCCACCGAGGATCGCATCGCCGGCCTGGATGCCGGCGCCGACGACTACCTGGTAAAGCCTTTCGAACTGGAAGAACTCAAAGCACGCCTGCGTGCCCTGCTGCGCCGCAGCGCAGGACGCGCGCTGTCGCTGATCGAGCACCAGGGCATTTGCCTGAACCCCGGCACCCGGCAAGTGACCTACCAGGGCCAGGCAGTGGCCCTTACGCCCAAGGAATACTTGCTGCTACATGAGCTGCTGTCACCACCGGGTCGGGTCATGACCCGAGAACGCTTGGTGCAGTTGCTGTATGGTTGGAACGAGGAAGCCGAGAGCAATACCCTGGAGGTGCACATTCATCATCTGCGCAAGAAGTTCTCGACCGGATTGATCCGCACCATCCGTGGCGTCGGCTACCTGGTGCAAGAGCAACCATGAAGTCCATCCGCCAGCGTACGCTGTGGCTGATCCTATCCCTGCTGGTGGTGGGCATGCTGGTGCTAGGGCTGCTCAACTGGCATGACAGCAATCATGAAATCGCCGAAATTTACGATGCCCAACTGGCACAGAACGCACGCTTGCTCAAAGGCGTGATGAACATGCCGGTGCAGCAGCACGAGCCGCTCTGGGAGGCGTTCAATCGGGTACTGAACACGGCCAGCCCCCAGGTTGACGGGCACCCGTACGAAAGCAAGATGGCGTTCCAAGTGTGGAACCGCGACGGCACAGTACTGGTACATACCGCCAGCGCCCCTGGGCTGCCCACACCGCCAGCACAACCTGGCTTTGGCTACGTCACCGATACCCACGACAAGCAGTGGCGCTCCTTTGTGCTGTTGGACCCCACCACAGGCCTGTCAATCTGGGTAGGCGAGCGGCACGACGTGCGCAGCGACCTGGTCAACCGCATCCTGCGCAACACCCTGCTGCCCAACCTGCTGGGCGCTCTCGTGCTAGCGCTACTGGTATGGCTGGCGATCGGCTGGGGTCTCAAACCCTTGGCTGACTTGGCAGCCACCCTGCGAGCACGCGACCCGGACTCGCTGGAGCCATTGCACCTGACCCCGCTGCCAGTTGAACTGGAACCGATGCAGTCGGCGCTCAATCGCCTGCTGTCGCAGGTACAGGCTGTACTAGGCCGCGAGCGACGCTTCATCGCTGATGCAGCTCATGAAATGCGCACGCCATTGGCGGTGATGCGCGTGCATGCGCAGAATCTGCAACAACCGAGCACCGAGGCTGAACACGTACAGTCGCTGCACAACTTGATCACCGGCGTGGATCGTACATCACGGCTGGTGAACCAGTTGCTCACCATGGCTCGCCTAGAGCCACACGTTGCCCTGCCAGCCCTGGCCCCCCTGGACTTGCATGCGCTGCTGCAGGACATGCTGGCGCAGTTGGCGCCGTGGTTGATGAATCAAGGCTTGGATATAAGCCTAGAAGGCGAAGACAGCCCGCTGTTAGTACTCGGTGAACGTTCGTCCATCGAGATCGCGATCAACAACCTGATCACCAATGCCGCCACGTTCTCGCCGCCGGCAGGCGTGATCAGCGTACAACTGCAATCGTCGGGCGCTACCGTCGCGATCCATGTACTGGACCAGGGGCCGGGCATTGAGGAGGCAAACCGTGCGCGCCTGTTCGAGCGATTTTACAGTCAAGGCAATGCTCAGGGCGCGGGCCTTGGGCTGACAATCGTGCAAACCATTGCACAACGCTTGGGCGGCGAAGTGACGTTGTATAATCGGAGCGAAGGCGGACTGAACGCGACGCTAAAATTGCAACGTTATTGAAAGGCATTGCCCCCACCCCCTGCCCAGCCGCTGATTAACTTTCACAACAGCGCGAACGCAACTCAATACATTTCTAATGAGTGATCCGCACGGATGCACTCTTCCTCCTATTGATATTGAGTGATGCAGCATAACGGAGCTTTATAATAGCCAGCCACCCCAAACGATTTGCCAACTACACGACCGTAACGCCCCCGATGATCATGGCGGTTGTACGGATTGATTGCGGTAAGAGGCGGACAGTTGGAAAGTAAACAGCTGTCCTACGTTCGTCCGCCCTACAGACCTGCCAGCGTCGTTGCCTTTCAACTGTTGAAACGCGACACCAAGGCTTTGAGCTCGTGGGCCGTACCCTCCAGCTCTGACCCCGTGTTGGCAGCACCCTGTGCAATCTCGGCGTTTGTATCCGAAACCTGAGCGATACGGGTGATTTGCGCGGAGATCTCCTCGGCGACATGGGCCTGCTCCTCCGACGCAGCCGCCATCTGCTGGCTCATTTGGTGAATACGTTCGACAGCACCGTTGATCCCGTCCAGCGCCTGCTGGGTACTGATCACCTGGTCGACACCGGTACGGGCTTCACCACTGCCCTGGCGAGCCACTTCGACCGCTTGGTTGGCCACGTCCTGCAAGGTCTGAATAATACGTTGGATGCTCTGGGTCGACTCCTGGGTCTTGGACGCCAACGCCCTGACTTCATCGGCCACCACTGCGAACCCGCGCCCCTGCTCTCCCGCTCGGGCAGCCTCGATAGCGGCGTTGAGCGCCAACAGGTTGGTCTGTTCAGCGATAGAGCGGATGATGTTCGCCGCCTGCTGGATGGACTGGGTTTCATGGGCGAGGCCGATCACCGATTGGCTGATGGCCTCCACGGTATCAGCCAACTTCTCGATCACCTGCCGGGTCTTGTGCGCTTCGTCGGACCCGGTTCGGGTCAACTCATTGACTTCGTCGGCGGCCTTCGCCGTCTGATTAATGTGCACTGCCACTTCGGCGATGGACGCCGCCATCTGATTCATCGCCGTGGCGGCCATGTCCGCCTCGTCGCGCTGCTTGCCCAGTGCCGCTTCCGATTGCTTGGACAGTACCTGGCTTCGAGTGGCGAGCGACGCCGATTGCACGGCGTAGTCATCCAGCCGGCTAAGCGCGGTTCTGATCTTCGCGCCCTCACTGATCAAGACCATCTGCAGTTGGGCCACGCTACCGCGTTCATCAGTGTAGGTTCGGGCAATCAGTTCGCTGTCAAAACTGCCTTGGGACACGGCGCTGATGCGCTTGAGCGTGCCTCGGGCGCGGGCATAGGCCAGGCCTTGCAGGCCGAAGACGCCCACCACCGCTACTACCGCGCCGGCAAGCGTACCGGCCCATTCGAACCCGGCGGCACTGGCCGCAGCCACCGTGGCCGGGGGCAGCAAGAACCTGGAGCCATCAAGCAGCCAATGGGATAACGGAGCACTGCTGCGGTTGCGCTGCAAGCGGGCGTATAGCGCCGAGGCACGCTGCACCTGTTCACGGTCGGGCTTGACCCGCACCGACTCGTAACCGGCGAGTTGCCCGTGGGAAAAAATGGGTGTGACGTAGGCGTTGACCCAGTAGTGATCGCCGTTGCTGCAGCGATTCTTGACTATCCCCATCCAGCTTTTACCTGTCTTGAGGTATGACCACATGTGGGCAAAGACCGCCTCGGGCATATCCGGATGACGCACGATATTGTGAGGGCTACCGATCAGCTGGTCACGGCTGAACCCGCTGACGGCGACGAATTCATCGTTGCAGTAAGTCAGATTGCCGTTGGAGTCGGTGGCAGATATCAGACGTTGATGATCGGGAAAAACATGTTCGCGCTGCGTGACGGGGAGATTGGTTCTCATTATCAAAACCTCGAGTGTCTTGTTGTTGTCGTTGGGCTTAACAGCCACGCACCCGCATCCTGCGAAGATTCGCCACGCCGATGACCACAAACTTATAAAGTGCTGACGCAACTTATGATTGACGGCCGAATGGCCAGTCAGCTTGGCATGATATCCAAACTTTAAATTGACGCCAAGTTTCTGCAATCGTTTTTTGTAGAATCCAAAGAGCTTTTCGAGCGGTGATTGACTTCGCTCAATAGTTAGCCAAGCACTTATAAGCCAACTCATTATTTGTTTTTACTACGGCACTTTTCCCCTATTAATTTCACGCGAAGACTACTTAATTATTACTTTTTTTTGACGCGCAGGCTGAGAGCTTCACGCCTGTAGTAGGTCTTGCACAATCCCAGCAGCGGCTTTGAAGTCCAGTGACAGCAAGTGGTCGTTCAATTGCGTCCATATTGGGACGGCGCAAGGCAACTGATAATCGCGCAGGGCCTCGATCATCGTTACGCCGCGCAGGTTATTGCTTTGCAGCAGCGGCAGGATGGCTTCCAAGTGTTGCTTGAACGCCGCCTCGGTCAAATGGTCGCGCGCAGGTTCCGACCGATCAGGCTCGGTCAGCACTGCCAATTGTTCGACGCTGACGCTCATCAATTGCGATAACTCGCTCAGGCAGTCCGCAGGCAAAAGTTCCGGCAGTTCGCTGGCTGGCCCTTGGCGGACGCGCTGCTCCAATTCACCGGCCCTTTGGCTCAGCGAGCAGGCCCCTAAATTGCCAGCCGAACCCTTGAGGCTATGGAGTGCCCTCTCGGCCCCCCCATGGTCACCTCCTTCCACTGCGTAGCGCAGGTCCATCAGCAGTGCCTGGGTTTGCGGCCCGAATCGCGCAGCCAGTGATGCCAGTAAGCGTCGATTACCGCCAAAACGGGCCAGTAGCACGGGTAAGGGTTCCAGCGTACCGCTTGACGTTGGCGCAATCACGGCCGGGTTATATATTGGCCCATGGGCCAACGGACGCAACGTAGCGATCACCGTCGCCAGATCAATCGGCTTGGCCAGGTGCGCATTCATGCCGACAGCCAGTGAAGCCTTGCGATCATCGGCTGAAGCATTGGCGGTCATGGCGATGATGGGCAATGACGCAAAACGCGGGTCGGCGCGCAGGCGCCGGGTGGCCTCAAAGCCATCGATATCGGGCATTTGAATGTCCATCAGCACGGCATCCACCTGCAAGCCCTCCACGGTTAGGCGTGCCACGCCTTCAAGACCTCCGTTGGCCAGGTAGACCCGGGCCCCCTCCTGCCCCAGCAACTCGCTCGCCACTTCACGGTTGAGGGCATTGTCCTCCACCACCAGTACACGCACACCGTCCAGCGCCTGAATACGGGCCATGGATTCGGGCAGCGTGGATGTCGCGTCCCAGGCAGGCGCCACGGCTTTACGCACCACCTGCGCGAGCTGAAGCGGGGTCACCGGCTTGCTCAGCAGCGCTAGGAACGGTGCTCGCTCACCCGCTTCCAACTGCCCCAGTGCCTCTTGAGGATAGGCGGTCACCATGATCACGGCTGGCGCCGCACACGATTCGCAGGCTTCCAGCAACCCGCGGGCCGCCGTCACGCCATCCATCTCGGGCATGCTCCAGTCCATCAGCACCGCATCGTAACCGGCGCCACGGACCTGCTGGTCACGCACCTGCGCCAGCGCCTCTCGACCGCTGCTGACAGCATCCACCTGCCAGCCCAGGCCGTGAATCATGCGGGTCAGAATTTGCCGGGCCACGTCGTTGTCATCCACCACCAGTACACGCAAGACGCGGTTTGAGGTGCGCGCGTGGTTGCCCGTTGAAAATGCGTTGTCGAGTTCCAGATCAATCTCGAACCAAAAGCAACTGCCCTGCCCCAGCTCGCTATGCACCTGCAATTCGCCGCCCATCAAGGAGACCAGCCGCCTGCAGATAGCCAATCCGAGGCCAGTGCCGCCGTAACGGCGTGTGGTTGACGCCTGGGCCTGAATAAAGCCTTCGAAGATATGCTCCAGGTGCTGCGGGCTGATGCCGATGCCGGTGTCCTGCACTTCGAACCTCAGCCGCAAGGCGTCTGCATGAACAGCCAAGGGGGCAATACGCACCACCACCTGGCCGCGCTCGGTGAATTTTAACGCGTTGCCGGCCAGATTGATCAGCACCTGCTGCAGCCGCAGGCTGTCGCCCTTCAAGTGCAACGACATCTGGGGATCGATTTCAAACAGGATCTGCACCTCCTTGTTGGCCTGGTTGCCCGCCAGGACAATCGCCAGCTCCCGCAGCAATTGGTCCAGATCGAAACCGTGCACCTCCAACTGCAGCTTGCCGGCTTCGATCTTGGAATAGTCGAGTATGTCGTTGAGCAGGCTGAGCAACGAGCGCGCCGCCGTACGGGCGTTGGCCACATACCCGGCTTGGCGCCCGTCCAGCCCTGCCCGATCCAGCAACTGCAACATGCCCAACACGGCATTCAAGGGCGTACGAATCTCATGGCTCATGTTGGCCAGGAACGAGGATTTGGCCGCACTGGCCGCATCTGCCTTTTCTTTAGCATCCAGCAGCCGCGCCTGTAATTGACGCTGGGCCGTGATGTCCAGGTTGATGCCGGTCACCCGGACCGGCTTGCCCTCACGGTCGCGCGCCAAATGCGCGCCTGACTGGATGATGCGCTCCCGGCCATCCGCTGCCAGTACCCTGAAGGTCTGATCCTGCACGCTTTCACCGCGAATGATCGCCATCAGTCGACGGCTGGCTTCACGACGATCATCGGGGTGCACTTTTTCCAGCCAATGCTCGTAGGTTAGGCCGGTATCACGCAAGCGTATGGGCTGATCGTAGAACTCGAACATGCGGTCGTTCCACTGCAGCTCGTTGCGCACGATGTCCCACGACCAGATGCCCAACTGCGCCACCTCGGCGGCCATCAACAGGTGATCGCGAGCCGCCGTGAGCTCCTGCTGCGCAGCCTGGGCGCTGGTGATGTCGACCGCGATCACCAGATACCCCGTGAGGTCACCGTCCTCATCCCGAATTTCCGTCAGCATCAGGGTGACCGGAAAACGGCCACCGTCCTGGCGCACGAAGGTCCACTGGCGGGTGCTGGCGCCATCGGTGCGGCATTGACGCACCAGGGTATCGAAGTCGTCATCAGTTGCACGCGCGCCCGCTAACTTATCGTGCGCAGCCTGCTGTTCCAGTTCCTCGGGCACGTGGAACATTTTGGGTGTGCACAAACCCACCACCTGGCCTGCGGTGTAGCCCAGCATTCGCTCGGCTCCGGCGTTGAAAACTCGGATCAGGCCGTCGCTGCCGGTGACGATGATCGCTACCTCGGTAGCCGCCCGGAGAACACTGGTCAGCATCAGGTTGGTGCTGCGCAATTGCCTGGTTCGCTCGGCAATAGCTACCTCCAGGCCGGCGTTAAGCTCAAGGATACGGGCCTCGGCCTGCTTCTGCCTGGTGATGTCACGCACGGTCTTCGACGCGCCCGTGACCTCGCCGCCAGGCCCCAGGATCGGCGAGACATTGACCGACACGTCCACGCTCGTACCGTCCTTGCGACGCCGCACGGTGTCGAAGTTGGAAATGTATTCGCCCTTTCGAATCTTGCGCAGGATGCGCTGCTCTTCCACGATCCGTGACGGTTCAATGATTAAAGTATCCAGGCGTTTGCCGACCGCTTCTTCGGCGCTATAGCCGAAAATACCCTCGGCCCCTTTGTTCCAACTGGTGACGACACCGTTGAGGTCTTTACTGATGATACCGTCGGTCGAACTTTCGACGATGGCCCCCAGACGCAGTTGCATTTGCATCAGGCGTCTTCTGCGGATTGAGCTCATGCTCAGCAAGTAACCCCAGCCACACAGGGCCAGCGTAAACAGCGAGCCGCCCAGGAATACCATGAAAGGCGCCGGCAATTGCAGAGCGGCCTCGAAGCCGGGGCCGGTGACCAGGTCGAATTGCCACTGGCGCCCGTAGACATATGCATCTTCAATACGCTGATGACGTTGACGTTCGTCCGGGACTTTGCCTGCAGTGAAAAAGTCAACCGACTGGCCCACGTCGGTGACGTCACGGATCCGCAGCTGACTGCCCGAGGGAACCACCACCCCCCCGAGCACCTCATCCATGATCAATGAAGTGAACGACCAGCCCACTAGGGATTGCTCGCGCCTGACGCTATCGTTGGGCGTTGCAGCCTCACGGTAGATAGGCATGAACAAGAGCATCGCAGGGGAGGACACGCCATGGTTGAGCCGCAACGTCACCGGCGCCGTCATTGCGGGCTGCCCCGTACGCATCGCAGTCTGGGCTGCCGCTCGCCGGCGCGGTTCAGAGGCGATGTCTATACCCAGCCCGCTGGCATTGAGTACCAAGGGTTCGACGTACTGGATGACATAACGCTCCCCCGCATGGGGCTCGAATTGCCGCAGGTTGAAATCCATCGCCAGCTCGGCTTTGGTCTTGGCCTGGAATGCCCCTAACTGGGCCTCTGGCACGCGACGGATGACCCCAAAACCGTGGGCTCCGACGAACTCGGCCTCCGAATCGCGCCCCTGCAGATAACGCATAAATAGTATGTGGTCGAACTCTTGCTCACCGGCCACCATGACCGCGCCGCGTACACCGCGCAGGCCGTACTGGTAGTAGCTCATTCGCTCCAGCACATAACGCTGGGCCGCCTGCGAAGCGTCCTGCAGCGCATTATTGACTTGATGCTCGTTGCGGGTACTGACCAAGGCGCAGGCGAAAGCGGTCAAGGTCAAGCCGATGACCAGGATCAGGCTGACCTGGATCCCCGCCTCCTGTAATTGCTGCTTGAATTTCACAACCATGTCCCCTCGCCCACACGGGCACTGGTCAGCAATCGGTGACGGCAGCAGGCGGCTTATCTAGGTAATCGGTGATCTGTGCCTGCGACTGCGGCCGACAATAGTAGAAGCCTTGCATCACTTCGCAACCTCGCGCCAACAAGGCCTGGACATGGTCTCGGGACTCGACGCCTTCAGCAACCAACTGCAAATTCAGGGCATGAGCCAGTTGGATGATCGTTTCGACGATCGCTAGATCGCGTGGGTGGTCCAGCATCTGGCGAACAAAGCTCTGGTCGATCTTCAGTATGTCCAGTGGGAACCGCTTCAGATAAGCCAGACTCGAGTACCCGGTGCCGAAATCATCGACCGAAACTTTCAACCCCAGCGCCCGAATGCGCTCCAGAACAAGACAGGTTTCGTCGACGGCACTGGCCAGCACACCCTCGGTGATTTCCAACTCCACGTAGCGAGGCGAAACGCCGCTGCGAGCGATCCCGGCATGGATCATGGCTTCGAAACCGGGATGGTGAAACTGCGCGGGGGAGATATTTACACTGACACAGATGCGGTGCCCGCGCTCATGCCATTGCCTCAATGCGTCGCACGCACTGTTGAAGACATAAGCGCCCAAGGGCACGATCAAGCCACAGGCTTCTGCCAAGGGAATGAATCGATCCGGGGTGATCATTGAGCCATCGGCCAGCGGCCAACGCACCAGAGCCTCGAGCCCGACCACACAGTGCCGGACCGCATCGACCTTGGCCTGGTAGTACACACTCAGCTGCTGGCCCTCCAGCGCATCGCGCAGGTCCCGTTCCAATTGGTGGCGAGCGCGGACACTGTCATTGATGGCGGCATTGAAGAAGCGGTATTGCCCCCTTCCGGCCACGCGAGCCTGGTAGAGCGCGGCATCGGCGTGTTCATGCAGGGACTCCACATCGTGACTGTCCTGGGGGTAGACGCTGATACCCACATTGGCCACCAGATCGTAGCGTGCGCCGGCAATCATGATTGGCTCGGCGACGGACGCCAAGATAGCCTGCGCGCAATGGCCCAGTTCGTCCGCCCGTTGGCATGATACGGCCAGCAGTACAAAGCGCTGGCCGCCTGCGCGACTGACCGTATCACTGGGGTGGCAACAACGCCTCAGGCGATTAGCGGTCTGCAGAAGGAGCGCATCGCCCACCACATGCCCCTCAGAGTCATTGAGCGTCTTGAAATTTTCCAGATCCACCGAGAGGAAGCCGACTATGCCCGCTTGCTGGCGGGCATGGTCCAAAGCCTGCTGCACACGGTTGAGCAGCAGGGTCCGATTGGGCAATTGCGTCAGCGGGTCGTAATACGCTAGCTGACGCACGGCCCTGCCGTGCTTGAGGCTGGCCTCAATACGCGCGCGCGCCACGGGGACGTTGATGGGTTTATGCAGAAAATCCGCCCCTCCCAGCTTCAAGCCCCGCAGTTCGTGCTCGATCTGCTGGTGGGCCGTCACAAAAATGACCGCAGCGTGCGCCAGCCGGGGATCCGTCTTGAGCTGCTCACACACCGAAAAGCCGTCCATCCTCGGCATCTCAACGTCGAGTAGCACGACATCAGGGCGGTATTGCCGAGCCAGGTCAAGGGCCGTAATGCCATCAGTCGCTACATGGACGTCGCCCAAGCCCTCCAACGCCTGACCGAGCACGCGCAGATCGCTGACCTGATCGTCCACAATCAGAATAACGGGTTGATCCAGCTTCATGCCATCCTCCAAGAACATCCGTGTGCCCCAGTCAGGTTAGAACAGCAAAACATAGATGCAGATCTTTATTCACTCCACTATCAGGCAGCTGAGGTGATCTAGGTTGCCCTGGGCCAAGAGCATGTCAATATGACATCGCTCTAGCTCATCCTCCAAAAATTGGTGCAAGTCATCACGGCCTCGCCAGCGAAGTTGCCATTAGATGATCACAGCCGGTAGTCTAATCTGTGGATTTCGGCGCCTTTTGACCGAGCATGTCCACACGCAAGGCTCGGGCCGAACCCAGTCATTGGAAACTGCTGCGTGCTGCGGATCAGCCGATTTGATCTTGTCAAGGTGGCGTTGCCTGCTGGCAACCAAGTGGCAATGCCGAGCTAACTGATATAGGCGAGCCACGGCAAGCTAATTCTTGGAGAGAGCAATGTCCTACCTCATGGACGGGGGCAACTGCCTGGAAGTAGATCCGCCGACAGACAACATTTACATGAATGAGAGCAGTGAGCCATGCATCTATGCTGTGGTTGGGCTTGCCCTTATGGGAACCAATCTTGACCACTACTTCGAACTCGATATCCAGCGCCCGCTAATGCCGAGCTTGGAGCTCTGGCATTCAAGCCTGGAAAGACGCCCAGCCGATCAAGAGCAGGTGATGATTCCATTGTCAGAGCTGTGTGGACGGCAAAGCTTCTGACAGGGGGACCATCAGCTCAAACTGTTGCCCAGTCACTGCTTTGGGGCCGGGCTGTGTGAAAAACGGCCTGCGATTGAGGAACGCAGCTGCGGCGCCTTTGCGGCGGCGATCCGCCAGTTGGTAATGCGTACGTTCCGGCTAGTTGATGAAGATGCGCTGGAATGACGTCGACTTGATTGGTGCCGACTGGCGTTGCGTGGTCAGCACGACCAAGCACCTCGACCGCAGCGAGCACATCGTGTCATTGCCCAACCAGGCGTTGGTGCTGCACGAACTGCGCAAGACGCCTGTGATTGATGATGACGGCAACGGTTGGGTCTTCGAGTTACCGGTCTATACCGGCCGGCCGGTCAACCCGACCTCGATGCTCAATTCGTTTCAGAAAATCTGGCAGGAGTACGACTTCACGCCCATGGCTTCCGTGTCACCTATCGAAGGATTGCTCATGAGCACCTGGGTATTGATCCGATCGTGCTGGAGCTGTCATTATCCTTCATGCCAAGGGAGCTCGGTGCAGCCTACGCCCGGGGCAACTGCTGTGCAACGTCGGGAAGCGGCAGCGCAGTGGCTGACTACTTGGACCTGCTGCGCAGCCGCCCTGGATTAACCCGCCACTTCGTACCTCGTCGATGCCGCGTAGCTGGCGCACTGGGCCCCATACCATCCCATTTTAGCCGCTGGCGCGCACGGGGCCTCAAGCGAGGACCACTGGATGGCCAGGACCATTCCTGTTCAAACAAGGGGGCGGTGGCGGCCGCTGTTCAACTTGACACGGCTCGACCGGGCCCAGCGTACCAGCGGTTTCTACCTTGATGCTTGGCGACGTAGAGGCAAGCATCCGCCGCCTTGATCATGCCTGCCGCGGTGGTAAGTTCCCGGGCAGGCATGCTCGACGCCACGCCCGCGCTCGCCGTGACTCGCTGTTCGGGATGATCGGCGTGTTCGATACTCAACGCACGCACGGCTTGCAAGATATCTTCGACAATCTTCTCCGCTCCTTCCAGCGGAGTGTCCGGCAATAACACGGTGAATTCTTCGCCTCCGTACCGCGCAGCAATGTCTGCCGGACGCCTTAGCGCCCCCTGGATGGCGCCGGCGACTTGCTGCAGGCAGTCGTCGCCGGCGGGATGCCCGTAACGGTCGTTGAAACGCTTGAAATAGTCGACATCCAGCATGATCAGCGCCAGGGGCGAATCCTGCCGTCGCGCGCGTTCGATCTCTCGCCCCAGCACTAGATCAAGCTTGCCACGGTTGCCCAGCCCCGTCAGGCTATCGGTCAACGCCATGTCGCGCACTGCCTGGTGAGCGATAATGATCTCATTCTCCAGCCGCATGCGCGCGCGCAGTTGACTGAGCACCAACGCGCCGAAGCCGCCCAACCCTACCACCAACAGTAGTAAAACCATCCCAGTTTTAAGCAGTTCATGGCGCCACGGCCCAACGAATGATTCGCGCGACAAACCGGCTTCCACCACCAAAGGATAGGAGCTCAATGCGCGGTAGGCATAGAGGCGCTCGGTGTGATCGATGACCGCCTTGACCTCGGCGACCCCTTCGTTGGAAACCGGCAGGTAGCGTGTGAAGATCTCGCTGTCCGCAAGGCTTTGCCCTGCACCTGGCCCCACGCACGGACGCCGGACCAACACTTCCCCGCTGCGCAACGCCAACACCAGCGCGCCCCTGTCATCGATCTGGAAATTACCGCAGTACGCCAGGAAATAGCTTACTTTCATCGTGCTTAACAGCACGCCGCCGAATGATCCATCCGGATTATCCAGCCGCCGCGAAATCGGGATGACCAGTTCCCGTGACGAAGGGCTCTTCACCACGTTGCCGACGCGAATCTCCCTGCTGGCATGGGTGCGGTGGTAAATGAAGTAATCACGGTCCGCGTTGTTGGCCATTTCAGGCGTGGCATACTGGCTGGTGACGACCCAGTCGCCATTGGGTGCGTAGATAAACAGGCCCTGCAACTGCGGCATGAGGCGGGTCTGCTGCTCGAGGACCGATCGGATGCGCGCGATATCGATGCTTTTCAAACCGTCGCCTTCAACACGCTCGCGCAGCCCTGCCATCACCACGTCCACCTCGCGCACCGCGTCCTCTGCATGCTGCGCGGTGGCCTGCGCTAGGTTGCGAACCGCATCCTGCGCCATGGCGTAGGCTTTTCCGTAATCCCTCCAGGCTCGCCAGCCTTCCACCCCCGCAAAGGTCATGATCACCACCACCATGAACCCCAACGTCAGCCGGAAGAGCGTCGAATTACCGGGCCCGCGCAGCGTCGACTTGTCGGTGGAAACCGTGCGCAAGGCGAAAGGCTCATGTTTGCGTGCGGGCATGGTCATCCAAGACGTTAAGGTCTTATCGCGTTTCCAGGAGGGCACACCTGCATCCAAGCACAACCTGGGTCGGGTCGACAGTGGGCGTCCGCCTCGTGCGCATCTTTCTTCTCGTTCCTCGCCGGCGGGCTCATCGGTGACGGCAAGGCCCACCTCTGTCTTCTCCGGGTTGGATATCAGCGAAACGCTTCCAGCTGCTACGCCTAGCCGCGGGGCGGCGGCGTGAGCGATCTCTTTGATAGTAAATTGGAGACGCACAAGGCGCAGATTGTTCAATCCCAGCGGCGATCCTGACTGCATAACTTACACGCACAGCCTCTGCCCCTCCAATCCAAGCTCGTCACCCCCTCTTTAGGTATCAAATGTAGGTTAGCATCAGCAGCCTGCAACGGGTGCACTACGGATGGAAGCAAGATCGATTGCATCGCCGTCATGGTCGCCTAACGCTAAGACAACTGTTTGTGCGGTATCCAAGCGAAGGCCATCTGTAAGAATTTTCTTCGCCTCATCCGCCAAATCTCGGCCCGTGATCTACCTATACCAACCAGATCCCAACCAGATCTCGTAGATTCCTGATGAGGGGTCGTTAGACCCCGCATTTCAGGCTTGAATGCTCGTTGAGATGCTCAGGCAGGCGCTTCAGAGCGCGGGGGGCTTTAAGCCTGCTCCCTCTGGCAGTGGTTCCTTGGCGGGCTGAAGCAGAACGCCAGTTGCCACAGACACTTTGTAGGCACCTGGTGCAGCATTTCCTTGATTGCAACAATGGCCCGCCGTTGGCCGGTCGTCGATCGGCGAATTGGGCCGCAATCGGCAGTGCGCTGGCCAAGAGTGGTGGGTGTACCGTCTCCCCCTCAGTGCTTAACTGCGGCGATTGATACCCGTGTTCATACCCCACCAATACATAAAGGTATGGTTCAGTCGCGTCCAACATAGACCTCGACAGGACACTACTCCCCGCTCAGCCCTAAAGTAATGCCCTCTGGCTCGCGGTCCTATGTCGAACGCACATCACTTCAGCCCCACTCTTGGATGTATTCCTGCTCGCTGAGCAGGATTCGGAAATGAGCCGTATTGCATCAACCCTATCGACCACCGAGTTTTTCTGGCATATCAGAGTCGACCCAGGCTTTCGCAAGGGTAGTTGCCTGTTCCACTGCGTCTACGTAGCTGCTTGCCCGAATATCGACGGCAGTGCATATGCCTTGGCTGACCTCTTTACAAAGGACCGCGCCAAAGGGCGCGGTAGCGCCTTCTTTCCAGCGAAATCTGACCATGATGTTGTGGCCATTGTAGCCGATTGTTATCGATTTAGAACGACTTGGCGCCACGTTCAAATTTTCCATCTTTCGCTCCTTGAATTTGGTCGACAACAGCACGCAGCGCAACGCCCCCCCTGTAACCAAAAGCCATGTTGCAACCCTCGAGGCTAAAGCGGTTTGTGCCATCTACGCCTAGTACTGTGCGATGCATCTCCCCCCCTATGCAATCCCCGCTACCTTGGCTTGGTCGGCGCTGGCGTAGGTCCCGCCCTCATAAGGAGAAAGCCGTGTTCCGTCGATCTCGACACACGTGACATGCCAGCTTCTTCCGCCGTCGGATGAGGACACCGAGACCACCATGCCAACTTGTTTGCTGGTTGCTGTGTGCACAGCTCCAACTCGTTTGGGCAAATTTTTGTGTTTTATCCACTGGAACAGCCGCGACAAGCAATAACTTAGATGAAGCCAACGACCGGGATACCGCTGAATGCAGGAAGGATCCAGTCGGTACTGGAATCTGTGCCCTTGGACCAGGCTGCTACGGCCCGAGACCACAACGCTCATTAGGTTACGGTAAAGCTAGCGCGCTTTTCACATCAGCGCCAATCTGGGCGTCGTGGGGGCCGAAATCCTGGCGCGCGGGGCCGCGGTGTCCGCCGGTATCGCCGTGGGGGGCATGAGGGGGGAACGGCGCCCGCCGGTCGTGTCGAGGTGGGCGTGCGGTCCGATCTGTCTGAATTGCCGAACCGGGATGTGGTGCTATACAGGGCACAGCGATGCCTATACCAAACTGATGACAACGGAGGTCGACATGAAGACCAGAGCCACGGTGATATGCCGAAAAGACGATGGAGTACTTTACCTTCAGAAGCATAAGTCGAAGTAGGCACTGCGGGGGGGGGAATCGAACCGGGCGAGACGCCCGCAAAGCCGCTGTGCGTGAACTCTAGGAAGAAACGGCTTTGGTCGGTGACAACCATCTACCTCGCTGGTTCGAGAAGGATGACCCAGTGCACTTCGTGTGCATCACTGTGCTGCAGCCTGACGAGTCACCGTTCCCTCAAAATGAAATCACCGCTTGTAAGTGAAACTCTCGCCAGCGATTCCGCAACATCAAGTCGAGCGCTAAGACCAAGTCAATCGTGAAAACCTTTGCTGATTTTCAGCCAGCCAGGGAGCTAAGCTCCTTCGCTGGCATCAAACCGACGCTATCCCGATTCGAGTACAGTTTACGCGGTTAGCGCGGACGGGGGCGGCGCGAACGAATAGCTCTCCCCAAGCAAACGAACTAGCAAGCGGCAAATTGGATCCTGATTAAATCCCCAATCAGATAGTTGTACAACTCGCATACTTGTACACCCACCGTATAGGTTCAATGACCACGCATCGAAATCCAGACCTTTATTCAAAGTTAGAAAATATTTTTCAAAATCTTCAGCTACGCTACAGAAATCAATACCAAGGAGTCACCAAGTGAGACAGCGCGGCGAGAAGTACTGGGAGTGGATTGATTCTCAACAACATAGCCGCTGTCATGCGGAAGAGCTTTCAAACGGCATGGAGTTCGATGTCGAAGTACGGCTTAGTCCAATGGGCGCCATTCAAGTATTCCTCGGCCTGTACCATAAGACGGGTGAAGCGATTATAGAAGAGTATGAAAAATGCTCCGGCGCCGAGAGCTTAAGCGAAGCCCTGCTCAATGGAGTAGATCGGGCTCGGGGCCTCGCCGTGGCCATGAGCCACAGGAAACCCCTTCTTGGAGATCCAAGACCCTGATAGTAAAGCTATTTAGTCCGCCCCGGGTTTACATCCTCTTCCCAGCTAAAGGATCGACTGATGCGCATGCGTGGTTCAGCTTATTACCAATGGGCAGACTGCCGACTGCCTAACATATCACACATAGAAGAATATGGCAGCGCCAAATGCATCGACGTTGTAGTTCGCCTCTCGCGAGCGGGTGTGACCCAAGTTTTCTGGGGAGTTTACGACTTCTGCGGCACCAGGCTTTACGAGGAGTACAATGAGGCACTCCTTGGGCACAATATCACCCAAGGAACAAACTGGGGTTTAACGAGGGCAAAAACGTTTGTTGACGTCATGGAAGAAAACACCCTACAACAAACCTACCAACCCGCTCAACACTCTTGGCAATACCTTGCAAGGCGGAGGGAGTGAAGCCCTTCCATGACTCCACTTTATCTTCAAGTGACCGCGAGCTTGCGACTCCATCATTCGACGGACGGTGACCGCCATCCAACGCGTGGCGGTCGGTAATGTTTGGCGGGCAGGCGACGCCGGTGTACTCATAGGCGCTTACTCGCGAAGGGGGCCTGATGTGTTCCAAGCATGACTCGGGCGTTGCGCTCGGCTTACCCAGTGGCCTGCGACTGGTCTCGCAATCGATGGGTTCGGTTTTAGAAAAACGATGTCATGCGTGCCGCTTGCAACTCCACCTCCTCTGCCTCCAATCCCAATGTGGCGTACACTGAAAACTACTCAGAGCCGCCCGAGCCTGCAGTCAGAAATCGCCATTCCCGATTTCGGATCCACAAGCTGCGACTGGGGGTACAAGTGGGTATAGCTTAAATTTTCCCAGCTAAAAACTTCTTGCTGGAGCCTAGTCCAAATGTTTTTTGGCGCACCTGAGAGTTTGTTGTAACGCTTTACAGCCGCGGAGACGCGAGTAGTTCCCAGGCACAATCAGGTGGGGGAGAACGCTCCTCCTAGACATTGGCCCTCGCTGAACCATGAAAGAAGTGCACGAGAGAAGATACGCATGACTCACGGAGTGGCTTTTAGCCTCTGCCTGTCTAGGGGTTTGTGCAGGCACCTTTCTATCCACGTTGCGCACAAAAGCGCCTCAATGTATGGTGATAGTTAACAATAATAACTAGATCAATCGAGGCAGGCACATGCTCACCAGAAGCAGAGCACCTCAGCTGACCAAAGCCGCAGACGTCGGCCTCCCCGGCCGGGAGTAGCACTACACGCAGATGTCCACCAGCCGTCTCAGCGGTTGCTTCGTGCACGCGGACCTGGGCGTTATCAACCAATCCTCCATCCACGGCGACTGCCCCGCAGGCGAGGCGCTGAACACCTCCGGAGAGCCAAGCCTCGCCTGCGACGCCCTCGGCTATTTCAAGTACTGGCTCGCCGAACACTACGACAGCATCCGTGGGCCTGCAGGTGCTCGCAGGTCAGGAAGAAGATGGCCGCGCGGTTGTATTTCTCACCCGCTGATATCAAGCGACTAACGAAACATAGAGACTCCGCGAAGCTTGATCAGAAATTCCAGTACATGGTGGTCTGCAGTAGAAATGCATCGCCGCGCTTGGGTACCAGGGTCGGATTGTCCTGGTAGGTCAGGCCGTTGATCCAGTAGATGCCCTTGGTCACGCGAAACGCATGGGACACCTGCAGGGCGGTCACGGTGTCAGCGGGGTCCATGCCTTGGGCGTGCAGCACCTCGCGCAGGTCGCTGCTGATGAAGGACTTGGTGAAGCCCACCGAGGTCATGTCCCTGGGCCGGCCGGGAAACAGCCCGATGTCGAACAGCGTGACCTGGAAGTCGCCGTTGTAGGCGTTACGGTCCTTGGGTGCCCAGTTGGCCTTGGTGTCCAGGTACAGGCCCTGGGGGGTGCCGGCATAGGGTTGGGTCAATTGCACGGTGTTGGCCAAGTACACCGCGTAGTTGTCATCGGTCTTGCGATCCTGCTTGAAATAGCTGTAGTTAGAGGTGTTGTAGATCACCCCCAAGCGGAACCACTGTGAGCGAGTCTGCGGGCCGGACTCGGTCTTGTAGCCGAATTCGTCCACCACAATCGGGTTGGCACCGTCCACGTGCAATTTCAGCCCGTACGGGTTCTTGTACACGTCTTCCAAGAAGCCTTCGTTGGTCATGCTGCGGCTGAAGGACACGTGGTTGTACCAGCGCTTGCTGCTGTCACGCACCGTGATGTCGAGCGCGGGCGTGGGCGAATTGAGGCTGACGCCCACCTGCACCGGCACCACGCTGGTCGGCCCCAGGGCCGCGGAGGCCGAGTTGCCGCCAAGGACCATCCCATAGAACTGGCGAATCAACGGGTAGTAGCCGTACTGCAACTCCAGCCGGCCGTCGAACAGCGGCTGGTTCACCGCCAGCACCGCCACGTTGTGCAGGCGTGGGTAGCCGTCCTCGTAGTTGGAGGTCTGCCACTGCGGGGTGAAGGTCAACTGCGCATCCTTGCTGAAGCCAATGCGCGCCAGGTCATAGGTAAGGTTGAAGGCCAGGCTCTGGCTCCAGGTGAAGTTCTGCCCACCGTACTCCTGGGGGCGGCGGTTCTGCCCCTTGAGGTCGTAAAGCGCCGTGGGGTTCCAGCTCAACTGCAGGCCAAAGCCGTGGTTGGCCAGCGCCGAGCGAAAGCCACCCATGTCCCCCAAAATCGACTCGCAGGTGGACTGCGGGCGAATCACTGCGGTAGCGCGGGAGTTGAACTGGTCGAAGTATTCACATCTGTGGCTGGGGACCACCTGGTCGATTTCACTCACGGCGGTGGCGGCTTCGTCGGGGGTGGCCGCCAGCGCGCTGCCCAGGCTGAGCGCGGTGCCCAGCACGGCGGCAAACGGTGTGCGCAAGGCGGTGAAAGGAGAGATTGAAGGCACGTCGGAACTCCTGAACTTGTTGTTATTGATGAGCGCAGAACGGGCAAGCCATGCACTTGCCACCGCAGTAGGCCATGGCGTTCAGGGTGGGCAGAAATCGTTTGTGTCGACGCGTCGCTATTGCCATCAGTGATAGCCAATGCCTTGGAAACTATCGTTTTTTTCCATGGCGGCCGATCGAGATTAATCATGCCGGTGGCACCGGCAAACCTGCGCATAATCGAAGCTGCCCTATTCATCCACGTGCGGAGAATTCAAATAAATGCACAGCGAAATGGAACAGCTGGACATCCTCATCGTCGGCAGCGGCCCCGTTGGCGCGGCCTGTGCGAGGCTGCTGGTACAGGGCAGCGACCTGCGGGTGCTGATGGTCGATGCCGGCCCTCGCCTGACCGAGCGCCCAGGCCAGCACTTGCGCAACCTCGATGACGCGCGTCAGCGCGCCGCTGCCCAGCAGGCAGCGCAAGGCCCCACGCCCTTCCCCTACCCCGTGCCCGGCATGCCGGAGCGCGCAGCAGCAGCGGTGCACGGCGACTACCGCCTGGAACACCTGGTGCGCGCGGGCACCCACTTACCCAATCACGGCCGGGCCTGGGGCGACCTGCCCGCGGCGGCCTGCTCCACCAACGTCGGTGGCATGGGCGCCCACTGGACGTGCGCCTGCCCCACGCCAGCCGATGATGAAGTCATCGATTTCATTGCCCCGCAACACATGCACAGCGCCCTGGCTTTGGCCAGGCAACTGCTGGGGGTGACCACCGACGCCTACCCCGACACCCCGGTCAGCGAGACGCTGCACGCGCGCGTCGCCAAGGCGTTCGGCCACCCTGGGGCAGCGGCACGCCCAGTGCAGCGCATGCCCCTGGCCTGCCGCAACGTGGAAGGCAAACAACACTGGAGCGGCGCCGACACGGTACTGGGCCCCTTGCTGGAAGGGCCGCAACCACGCTTCGAGCTGCGCCACGACACGCTGTGCCAGCGCCTGGAGCTGGATAACCAGCGCGTGGTCGGCGCCCGCCTGCTGGACCGTCGCGGCCTGCGCAGCTACCCGGTCCGCGCACGCTGGGTCATCGTCGCAGGTGACGCCCTGCGTACCCCGCAACTGCTTTGGGCCTCGGGCATTCGCCCCGAAGCGCTGGGCCGCTACCTCAATGACCAGCCCCAGGTGGTGCACGCGGTGAAGCTTGCCAGCGACCACGCCGGCGTCAACGCGCCTGGCAGCGAACCGACCGTGGGCGTCTACTGGGTACCCTACGACCGCGAGCACCACCCGTTCCACGGCCAGGTCATGCAGATGGAAGCCAGCCCGCTGGCCCTGGCGGGCGAGGCGCAGGCTCGCGTTGAGCACATCGTGGCCATGGGCTGGTTCTGCTGCAAACAGGACATTCGCGCCCAGGACCGCGTGCACTTCAGCGACACCCAGACCGATTTCCTCGGTTTGCCGGCAATGCGCATCGACTACGGCCTGACCGAGCGCGACCGCGCCCAGGTCGACCGCGCCAGCGCACTGCTGGCCGCCGCTGGCCGCGCCATCGGCACGCCCTTGTCCGCCGAGCCCCTGATGCTGCCGCCGGGCAGTTCGCTGCACTACCAGGGCACCACCCGCATGGGCGCCCGCGACGATGGCACGTCCGTGTGCGACGACCACGGCCAGGTCTGGGGCCACGCCAACCTGTTCGTCGCCGGCAACGGCGTGATCCCCACGCCCACGGCGTGCAACCCGACCCTCACCAGCGTAGCGTTGGCGACCCGTACCTGCCAGCGCATTCTCCAGGAGGCACGACCATGATCACCCTCAAGGGCCCTGCGCTGTTCGTCGCCCAGTTCCTTGGCGACGAAGCGCCTTTCAACACCCTCGACAACCTCGCCGAATGGGCCGCAGGCCTTGGCTACCAGGCCCTGCAACTACCCTGCGACCCGCGCCTGCTGGACCTTGGGCTACTCGCCGCCAGCCAGGCGTACGCCGATGACCTGCGCGCGCGCCTGGATCGTCACGGGCTGCAGGTGAGTGAATTGTCCACCCACCTGCAGGGCCAACTGGTCGCGGTACACCCGGCGTACGACCGGCTGTTCGACAGTTTCGCCCCCGCGCACCTGCACGGCCACCCCGCCGAGCGCCAGGCCTGGGCGCAGGAACAGTTGCTGCTGGCCGCCCGCGCCTCCCGGCGCCTGGGCCTGCAAGCCCATGTCACGTTCTCCGGCGCCCTGGCCTGGCCTTACGTGTACCCTTGGCCGCAGCGGCCCGCGGGCCTGGTCGAGGAAGCGTTCAATGCGCTGGCCCAACGCTGGCGGCCAATTCTGGATGCCTTCGACGACGCAGGGGTTGACCTGTGCTACGAACTGCACCCCGGCGAGGACCTGCACGACGGGGTTAGCTTCGAGCGCTTCCTGGCCTGCGTGGAGCAACATCCACGGGCGAAAATCCTCTACGACCCAAGCCACATGCTGTTGCAGCAAATGGACTACCTGGGCTTCATCGACCGCTACCATCGCCGTATCGGTGCGTTTCACGTCAAGGACGCCGAGTTCCGCCCCAGCGCCAGCCAGGGCGTCTACGGCGGCTACAGTGACTGGGTGGACCGCGCCGGGCGCTTCCGCTCCCTGGGCGACGGGCAGGTCGACTTCGGCGCGATCTTCTCGCGCCTGGCCGCCTGCGACTACCCAGGCTGGGCCACCCTGGAATGGGAATGCTGCCTGAAGCACCCGCAGGACGGTGCCCGCGAGGGCGCACGATTCATCACCGAGCACATCATCCGCGTCGCACCACGAGCGTTCGATGATTTTGCCGGCAGCCAACTCGACCGCACTGCGGTCCGCGCGTTATTGGGCCTGGAGGAACAACCATGAATCAACCCACACGACGCCTGCGCCTGGGCATGGTCGGCGGTGGCGACGGCGCCTTCATCGGCGCCGTGCACCGCATGGCCGCGCGGCTGGATGACCGTTTCGAATGGGTGGCCGCAGCGCTGTCGAGCGACCCCCGGCGCGCGGCCGACAGCGCCCGGCAGCTATTCATTGCGCCCGAGCGCAGCTATGCCGACTGGCGAACCATGGCCGAACGCGAGGGTGCACGCGAGGACGGCATCGATGCGGTTGCGATCGTCACCCCCAACCATCTGCATGTGCCCGTGGCCCAGGCCTTTCTTGCCAACGGCTGCGACGTGATCTGCGAGAAACCGTTGGCCAGGTCCGTGGCGGAAGCCCGTGCCCTGGACGAGGTGCTCGCCGGCAGCGACCGACTGTTCGTGCTCACCCATCCCTACAGCGCCTACCCGATGATCCGCGAGGCCCGGCGCCTGGTGGCAAGCGGCGCGTTGGGCGAGCTGCGCGTGGTCCAGGTGGAGTACGCCCAACAGTGGCTGACCCACGCCCCGGACAGCCGCCAGGCGCGCTGGCGTGACGACCCGGCCCAGGCTGGCAGTGCCGGCGGCCTGGGCGACATCGGCAGCCACGCGCTGCACCTGGCCGAATATGTCGGCGCGGTGCCGATCGAGGCGGTATGCGCCGACATCGCCACGCTGGTGCCTGGCCGCCAGCTGGACGATCACGTCCAGGTGCTGCTGCGCTTCGCCAACGGCGCCCGTGGTGGCCTGTGGGCATGCCAGGTGGCGGTGGGCCAGGAGAACGCCTTGCGGCTGCGCCTGTTCGGCAGCCGGGGCTCGCTCAGCTTCGACCAGCAGCACCCCGAACAGCTGCAGGTGACCGAGTACGGCCAGCCGACCCGCACGCTCTGCCGTGGCGGCGCCGGGCTGAGCGCCGGGGCTACCTACCGCCAGCGTGTACCCGCCGGGCACCCCGAAGGCTTCATCGAGGCCTTTGCGCAGCTGTATGACGACTACGCCACGCAATGGTGGGCGCGGGCCGCAGGCACCAGCGTCGACAGGACGCTGCTACCGGGGTTGGCCGACGGGGTGCGCACCCTGGCGGCCATCGAGGCCATCCAGCGCAGCCACGCCCTCGGCAGCCAGTGGGTGCAGCTGCACCACTGAGTGCGCCTGCCCGCCATTGGGCGGCTGCACGAGCACGGCGGCGCACAGCTGCAGCTGCTCGCGCAGCCACACCTGGGCGGGCTCCTTGTCGCGGTAGTGCGGCCATTGCATCACCTGCCGGTAGCGCGCCTGGGGGGCCGGCACATGCAGCATGCGCAGCTGCGGGTGACGCTGGCAGAAACGCCGCGCGACGAACTCCGGCAAGCGCACGCGCAAGGGGCTTGCCAGCAGCAGGCCAGGCAGCGCCAGCAAGTGTTCGGTGCGCCAACCGTCGCTGGCGCACGCCAGGGCCGAGGGCAGAATCTCGCACTCAGCGTCAAGGTCGACGCTGAAGCCCGGCTCGCTGGCCTGGCGCCGGTACACCAGCGTTGCCATTGGCGCATCCAGCAGCGGCTGCTGGGCGAAAGCCGGATCGGCCTGTTCCTGGCGCACCAGCAGCACATCGGCGCCGTGCCGGGCAAATGCCTCCTGCGCGCCACCGGCGCCCGCCTGCCCCAGGGTCATGACCTGCAGGCGCGCGTTGGGTGCCAGCCGCGCCAGGCGCTGGTACAACAGGGGCACCAGGAAGCCGGCATCCAGGTCCGAGCACATCAGGGTGAAGCACTGGCGCGTGCTGCGCGGCTCAAACCCGCCGCGGGCGGCAGCAATTCCGGTGGCCAGCTGCACCGCGTTGCGGACCTTGGGCTGCAGCGCCAACGCGTGCTCCGTGGGGCGCATGCGCCGCCCTTCCATGATCAGCAACGGATCGTCGAAGTGCTGCCGCAAGCGTGCCAATGCCGCGCTGATGGCCGGCTGGCCGACGAACAGTTGCTCGGCGGCGCGGCTGACGCTGCGATGCTGCAGCAGGGCATCCAGCACCACCAGCAGGTTGAAGTCTACAGGCCGATTGCGCATGGCAACGCTCCTGACGTACGCAAGCGCTTGGCACAGGCCACGATGCAGTCCCGGAACCAGCCGTGCACGGGCACCTGGGCACGGTCGGCGGGCCACGACAGGTACTGGCTGAAGGCGGCCGTCTGGAACGGCAATGGCCAGCTGTCCAGTGGTGCCGCCTCGCAGAGCGCCACGGCCAGCGCCGACGGCACGCACGCCAGGCTTTCACCACCCGCCACGTACGGCTCAAGGGCCAGATACCCCGGCACCCAGGCCTGGATGTGCCGCCCTTCATCCCCGGCCAGATGCTGCCCCGCTACCCTGATATGCGGTAGTTGGTCGAAGGTCGACAGGCACAGGCCCCGCTCCAGCCGTCCACGGGCAGCAATGCATAGCCACAGGTCTTCATGCAGCGGCTGGCCATGGCTGGCCGGCTGGCTGGCCACTAGGCAGTCGACCTGTTCACGCACCAGCCAGGCCTCCAGTTCCGCGCCCGCCAACCGCGGCGCGGCCAGCAGTTGCAGGCGTACCCCTGGCGCCTGCTGATGCAGCATCTGCACCAGCAGGGGCGCCAGCTGGGCGGCGGCGACGTCATTGCAGGCGAAGCGCAGCGTGGCCTGGTGCTGCGATGGGTCGAACGGCGGCTCCGGCTGCCATAGCCCTTCCATGTGCGCCAACCACTGCCGTACCTGCGGCCGCAGCTCCTGGCTCAAGGCGGTGGGCAGCATCTGCGAGGTGCCCTTGACCAGCAGCTCGTCCATGAAATGCTCGCGCAGGCGGGCCAGGGACGAGCTGACCGTGGACTGCCCCAGCCCCAGTCTTTGCGCTGCCCGCGAGACGTTGCACTCCTGCAGCAGCACGTCCAGAACCACCAGCAGGTTCAAATCAAGACCTTTGAGACGCATGAGCAAATCCTCCGCTCAATCCGCGAGTTTCTTGTTGTTGTGGTTGGCGCCCGCCATACCCTTACCCGGGGGCATGGCGTACATCAGCCTTAATCGCTTGCAAACAGAATGCGAATTCTGGTTTTATGTTCAGCATATTCGATGCGCTGTTTCCTGCCGTCAAGTTTTTCCTTGCGGCGTCTGGCGAAAAAAACGAAGCTTGCACACCATGAACATGCCCAATATCCGTCCCCCGCAACAAGATCGTTCCCGCCAGTCCCTGGAGAAGGTGCTGGGCGCTGCTCGCCAGCTGTTGTGCCAAAGCGCGAACGTGGAACTGACCCTTGCCGAAGTCAGCAAGCTGTCCGGCGTTTCGATCGGCTCGATCTACGGCCGTTTCAAAGGCAAGGAAGACTTGCTGCAGGCCGTGTTTACCGACGCGCTGCAACAGATGGACAGCGAATGGCAGGGCTTGGTCGATGCCATCACTACCCGGCAACTGCCCTTGTCGCAGCGGGTGCCGGCACTGGTGGACTGCCTGGCCGAGTTCCTGGCCCGGCATGCCGCCATCCTGCGCCCGTTCATGAACGGAGGCGGCCCGTCCGAGATTACCCGCACGGGTAAACTTTCCCATGCACGCATGGCGGACAGCTTTATCGGTTTGATCGCCGAGCAACGTTGCGACATCGCCAACCCCGACCCAGATCGTGCCATCGACTCCTGCTTCCGCATCACCTATTCCACCCTGGCACGTTTCCTGGGGCTGGGGTCGGCTGCGGACGCCGCAGGCGAAGGTGACTGGAACAACCTCAAGCAGGACCTGGGAAGTATGTGTGTCCTGTTCCTGACCCACCCCGCCGCCTGATCCAGCCATCCCTGATTGGGGTGGCACGCCGCAGAAATAGAACAAGAATACTTATTCCATAAAGAGGATATTCTGCCGATGAAGGTGCTTGCCCCTCAAGCCCCCGCCTACCTGGTGTTGCTGGCCGCGCTGAACGCGCTGGGCGCGCTGGGGATCGACATGTCGCTGCCGGCCAATCCCGAGACCGCGCAGGCGTTGGCGATCGACCCTGCGCAGATGGCGTGGTCGCTCAGCGTCTTCCTGGCTGGTTTCGCCGCCGCGCCACTGCTGGCCGGCCCCTGTTCCGACCGCTTCGGACGCCGCCCGGTGCTGTTGCTCTCACTGGCCGTGTTCACACTGGCCGGCATTGGCTGCGCCCTGGCGGACAGCCTGCAGGCGCTGTTGTGCTGGCGCCTGCTGCAGGGCCTGGGTGGGGGTGCCGGGCGGCCGGTGATCCTGGCCATCGTGCGCGACTGTTTCAGCGGCAGCGAGGCGCGCAGCAAGCTCTCGTTCATGGCCGCCATGGGCATGCTCGCGCCCTTGCTGGCCCCCAGTATTGGCTCACTGCTGGTGCAACTGGGCGGCTGGCGGCTGCTGCACGGGGTCTTGGCCGTCTATGGTGCGGTCATCTGGTGGCTGGTGGCACGCCTCTACCGGGAAACCCTGGCCTCGCCCCTTGCCCAGTTGCGTCCGGCGTCATTGCTCAAGGGCTACCTGGGCGTGCTGCGCGAACCACGCTTTCTGGTGGGCACCGCCGTCACCAGCGCATCGTTCGGTTCGATATTCGCCTACGTCAGTGCGTCCCCGGGGGTGTTCATCGATCAACTGGGCCTCAGTCCCCAGGCGTTTGGCCTGACCTTCGCGATCTGCTCGCTGGGCCTGATGGTGGGCGCGCTGGCCAACGGCAAGCTCAACGCCCGGCATGTGGACCCGCGCACGCTGCTGTTGGCCGGTGCCGGGCTAGCGACCCTTGGCTGCATGGGGATTGCCTTGTGTGCCTGGGCCGATGTGCGACAGGCCTGGCCCTGGCTGGCCGCGATCACCCTGCTGACCACCTCGGGCGGGCTGGTCAGCGGCAATGCCACGCAGATGGCCCTGCAACCCTTCCCCCACCACGCCGGCAGCGCCAGCGCGCTGATGAGCGCAGTGCAGATGGCAGCGGCATCGTCTGCCGGCGCCTGCGTGGGATTGCTGAGCGGGGTGGGCAGCGCGCTGGCCATGGCCATGGTCTGCGCGCTGTATCTGGCGGGAGTGCTGGCGGGGGTGGCATGGCTGCTGCGCAACAGTCAGCGCCATCCCGGACCATGATCGGCTCCAGGATGGCCGGCGCAGAGCTCACTCAGCCAAGGGGCTTGGCCGGGATGCCGGGGCCTTGCGCAACGCATGGCCATGCCCCGACAGCGCGTAGGCGAACAACAGCGCCGCGCCCACCAGGGCCGCGGCTCCCAGCACCAGGAACGGCGCCAGGAGATTGTCCTCGTTGTGCACGCGCAACAGGCTGACCACCAGCGGGCTCAGGAACATGCCAGCAAAGAACGCGCTGGACCACGCCCCCATCGCCCGCCCCCGATGAGCGGGGCCAACCAGGGAAGCGACCCAGAAAATCATCGCGCTCACCGCCATGCCGGCCCCGACCTGCTGGACAGTCGCCCCCAGCCCCATCATCAGCGGCCCCCTCGCCACGCTCATGATCAACATGCCGCAGCC
The DNA here is from genome assembly GCF_057128625.1 of Pseudomonas imperatae. NCBI lineage: Bacteria > Pseudomonadati > Pseudomonadota > Gammaproteobacteria > Pseudomonadales > Pseudomonadaceae > Pseudomonas > Pseudomonas imperatae. The sequence goes on from NZ_JBSKHP010000006.1 coordinate 243,714, forward strand.
GATCAGCGCCAGCACTACGCCCAGCACCCGCTCCGGTGTGATCCGGCTGGAACACCAGCCGAACACCAGCGACCCCAGGGGCACGAACAGGCTGGCCACCGACATCATCAGGCCAATCTGCTGCGGCGAGGCGCCACTGACTGCCTGGAAGGCGTTGCCGGCGTTGATGGTGTAGACGTAGTAGATCAAGGCAGTGGCGAAGGTGGTCAGACAGATCACCGCGATTCGTACCCAAGGGAACGCGGCGTCATCGATCAGCGGCTCATCGTCATGACGCTCGACCTTGGGCGGCTCGAACAGCCAGACCAGCATGGCCAGCAGCAAGGGAAACGCCACCATGTAGATCCAGAACGCGCCGTTCCACGCCATGGCCGTCAGGTAGCCCGAGCTGGCAATGACGCCGGCAGCCAGCAACGGTCCGACGAAGCCCTGCAGCATCAGCCAGAAACGCCGCTGGCGAACGTTGAAATAATTGACCAGCATGGTGTTGGCCAGGGTCAGCACCACCGCCTCGGCCAGCCCCACGCCCAGGCGGCTTGCGAAGATTGCCCACAGCGAGTCCAGGTACAGCGGCGCCGTACCGCACAGCCCGTACAGCAAGGTTGCCGCCAGCAACAGCGGCCGCCGCCCTACCCGGTCCGCCAGCCAACCGGCGAACGGCGCCACCAGGGCGATCACCAACCCCGGCGCGGTGAGCATCAGCGGCACCAGCGTCTGCGCATGCTCCACCGCGGCAAAGTGCTGGATCAGGGTAGGCACCGCCGGCGCCAGCGAGACAATGGCGAGAATGGGCAGGAAGCCCGTCACTATCATGATGATGCCTTGGGCGCTGCCGGCCCGGTGGCCGGCAGCGTGCAGAGGTGTGTTTCTCACGATCTTCTCCTTGATTGTTGTTGTGGAGAGGGACACGAAAGGCAGCAACCTGCCGGGCACAAGCCCGGCAGGCAAACAGCGATTTCACGCGCTGAGCGTGACCTCGGCTTCACAGGTGGTGGTGGGCAGGAACGGCAGGTAGGAAATACGCAGCTTCTCGGCCAGCTTGATCCTGTGCCGGCCCGCTGGCAATCCGCCTGGCCAGGCAACGGTCAGCTCGGCTTTTTCGCCAAAATTCCAGCGGTCGTCGTACACGGTCTCCAGCTCTTCCAGGGTCCAGCTGCGGCCGCGCACAGCAAAGCGAATGGCGCCACGCTCCACCGCCTGGCCGTTGATGGTAATGGCGATGTCTTCGATCATCGACAGGCCCAGGCCGCGGTAATAGGGCAAGCGGGCGAGAAAGCGGAAGCCGCTGACTTCGCCGCCGGCGACGACGTTCTCGAAGCCTTCCTGGCAGATCATGTGGTGGTCGAACATGGTGATTCTCCTCAGGCGGCCAGAGTGGCGGGCAGGTCTTCGCCCAGCAGTTTGCAGAACATGCGCTGTTGCAGGCGTACCTGGGCCACGCTGTCGACCTCGACCGCGTCTTCGATCCAGCGGTTGCCTTCGTACTCGGAGCAGACGTAGCCGCCATAGCCACCGGCCTTGAGCACGCGGAAGATTTCATCGTAGGGAATGGACCACTCCGTCAACTCCTCGGTCATCTCGTAGAACTTGGCATGAATGTTATGGATGCGCGGCATGAACTCCAGCATCCGCCGCGGCTCGAAGGCCGCGTTGTGCCGCAGCGTTTCCGCCATCGCCATCTGCGGGCCCGGCCCCCACTGCTGCATCACGTCGAGAATCACGTACTCGCTCAGGCGCCGCTCCTCGTAGGACTTCTCGATGAAATCCGCCGCCGCCTGCGGGCAACCGTTGCGGATGAAGCGTTCTTTCCACACGCGCGGGTAACGGGCCAGGAACATGCCCATGTCCGGCAGGAAGCCCAGCGCCGCGCTGCCGGAGCGCTCGTAGGCCTCGGCATGACGGATGATCCATGGGTGGTCGAAATGCAACGGGGCGTGCACCTCGATCAGAATTTTCAAGCCCAGCTCCTCGGCATAAGGCGCGGCGGCCACCAGCACTTCGGGGTCGACCGACACCAGCGAGCGCACGTACTTCATGCCCAGCCGCGCCGCCAGTTGCAGGTCGTTGCGCACGCTCTGCACCTGTTCGGCAAATGGCATGGGACGGTTTTTGTAGCGCTTGTAGTCGAGCATGAAGTCGTGGCTGACAGGGATTGTGCCGTGCTGTTCCATCAGCTGGTGCCACTGCGCGATAGCCGCGTCGCTGACACCCTGTTCCGGCCAGCCCCAGAAGGTCTGCTCACCAATGATCTCGATGCCCCTGGCGCCCATGTCGGCACACTCGCGGATGCAGTCGGCAAGGTTCATCTTGCCCAGGAAGGTTTCGTTCTGGAAGCTGTAGAGGCTGACGCCACGTTTGATCTGCTGTTGCATTGCAATCGTCCTGATAAGGGGTCAGAGACCGGTGGCCTGGCGTACCGACGCCAGGGATTGGCGCGAGGCCATGGTGGGCTTGTATTCCAGCCCGACGGCGCCGTCGTAGCCCAGGGTGCGCAGGCGCCCCAGTACGTCCGGCCAGTCCAGGCCGCCGCTGCCTGGCTCATGGCGGCCCGGCAGGTCGGCGATCTGCACGTGCCCGACACGATGCATACGCCCCTCCAACACCTGCTCCAAGTGCTCGTCCATCAGCGCTGAATGGTAAACGTCGAACAGCAGCTTGAGGTGCGGGCTGTCCACCTCGTCAATGATGTCCAGGGCTTCGCGGGTGTCGTGCAGGAACATGCCTGGGTGGTCGACACGGGTATTGAGTGGCTCGAGCAGCAACTGCACGCCGCCCGCCTCGGCCAGGCGCGCGGCCTGCCGCAGGGCCTGCACGGCGGCGGCGCGCTGCTCGCCACGGGCCACGCCTTCGCGATGAAACCCCGAGGCGATGATCAGCGGGGCTGAGCCAACGGCCTGGCTGGCCTTGATGCTGTCGCGCAGCGCGGCCAGGAATTCCTCGTGCTGGGCCGGGTCAACCAGGCTGCGCCGCGGGTCGACACACAGGCCGGTCAGGGTCACGCCGGTTTCACGCAGGGCCTGGGCCACGCGCTCCATCGGTTTGTCGCGCCACAGGTGAAACTCCACATGGGCCAGGCCCGCGGACTTCGCGGCCCTGACCCGATCGGCGATATCTTCGTGTTCATCCTGGAACAGCCATTCAATACAAGCGGATGGGTGCATACCTGTTTCCTCTGCGTGGCACCGACGGGGCCGGTGCCTGATTGTTGTTGTTGAAACGCAATACCCGGTTGGCAGCGCTGAAAGTTAGCCACGCCGCGCCAGGCAACAGAAATCGTTTATCCGAAACGCGCGGCATCGACCGCGTTGATCCCTGCGTCGACCACGAGCGCCCACTCACCCGACGTCACGCGCCCTTGCGGGTCTACCCTCAAGGGCAGCCTGAACAGCGGCTGCGTGACAGAGGCGCCGAGCACCAGCTGGTACTGGCCTGGACACACCTGCCAGTCCTGGTGCGCGACGCTCCAACGGCAGAACGCACGCCGGGGCAATTCCATGGCCGCGTTCGTGCTGCCGTTGGCCGGCACGGTCACCGCGGCGAAGCCTTCCAGCGCCAGGCGCAGGGGCTCGTCGGCGTGCACGGGGCTCTGCAGGTACAACTGCGGCACCGCCTTGCCGGCCCTGGCCGAGCGGTTGCGTGCCACCACCTGCACGTGCAGCCCGTCCACGCTCGCCCCCGTCAACGCAGGCGGCTCGAAACCAATGTCGGCATACCCCAGGCCATGGCCGAAGCCGTACGCGGGGGCAATGCCGTGCGCCAGGAGGTGCCGGTAACCCACCCACCAGCGCTCCTGATAGTGCAGGTTGCCGTCGCCGTCAGGGGCCAGCGACCACACCGGGTAATCCCGCTCGCTGGCGGCGAAGGTGACCGGCAGGCGCCCGCCCGGCTCGCGGTCGCCCGCCAGCACTGACGCCAGCGCCGCTCCGAAGGCCTGCCCGGGGTACCAGGCCAGCAGCACTGCCGCAGCGCCTGCCAGGCACTCGGTGTCCACCGGGTGCGCGACGTTGAGCACTACCACTGTGCGCCGGTTGGCCGCGCACACCGCGCGGACCAGCGCCTGTTGGCCTTCGCTGAGCCGAGTGGTGTCGCGGTCGACGCTTTCCAGCCCTGCATCCGCCGTCTCCCCCACCACCAGCACCACGGCATCGACCCGGCGGGCAAGCGCCACCGCCTCGTCCAGCAGCTGCTCGTTGGCAGGCGGCAGGCAGCCCATCCACAGGCCATGGGCCAGGCTCTGGCCGATGCGCATGCGGTATTCCAGGTTGACCACCTGCCCCGCCTCCAAGGGGACATCGACCGTGCGATGGGGGCCCTGCATCAGCTTGCCCATGATGTCTCCCGCCAGGGCCACGCCGTCGAACTCGGCCAGCGCCTGGCCATCGAGCAGCAGGCTGACGTTGCCGGTGCCCCCCAGGTAGAAGCGATGCACGCCCGTGCAGCGAATGCTGATGCGGGTGCGCACGCTGAGCATGGCGTGGCCCTGCAATCCCAGCAAATCGCCGATCCCCGGCATTTCCTTGAACCAGATCAGCGACGAGGCGTGGCGCGTCTCCTGGTGCACCTGCCGGCCATCGGCATCGAGCATGCACACCTCAAGCCCCGGCAAGCCTTGGGGCGTCACAGGTGCCAGCAGGGTGAGCGGCGTGATACGGTGCTCGGCGACCATACCCTCGGCGAACTCGACCCGGGTGCGGTCGCTGGCAAAGCGCGCCTGGATGGCGGCGGCCGGCATGATGGCATCCGGGGTCAGCGCCACCTTGGCGAAGGTTCCGCCCTGGAAGCACGGTTGCGCGGCATTGGGCCCGATCACGGCCAGCCGCTGCTGGAGGCCAGGCTGCAACGGCAGCACACCGTCGTTGCGCAGCAGGACCATGCCCGCCGCTGCCGCCTCCTCCAGTACCCGCAACCGCTGCGCTTGCGCGGCATCGCTGGCATCATAGGGCAGATGGTCGGCTACCCGCGCCGCCAGGCGCCGCAGGCGCTGGTTGGACGCCTGCACCTGGCTGGCCGGCAGCTCGCCTGCGGCGATCGCGTCGGCCATGGCTTCGCCCAGATGGCGCGCCGGGCCGGGCATTTCCAGGTCCAGGCCGGCCTTCAGGCTGGTGACGCCATGGTGGGTGCCAAACCAGTCCGACATCACCAGCCCGTCCCAGCCCAGGCCCTGCTTGAGCCAGCCGATCACCTGGTCCTGCTCCGCGCACTGCTTGCCGTTGACCCGGTTGTAGGCGGTCAGCATGCCCCAGGCGCCATCCCGGGCGGTCTGTTCGAAGGGGCGGAAATAGACCTCGCGCAAGGTCTGCTCATCCACCTCGACGTTCATGCTACGGCGCTCGGTCTCCGAGTCGTTGCACACCAGGTGCTTGATCACCGCCGCCACGCCTTGTGACTGCACGCCGCGGGCCCAGGCACTGCCCAGGGTAGCGATCAGCAGTGGGTCTTCGCCGAAAAGCTCGAAGGCACGCCCTGCCAGGGGGCTGCGCATCAGGTTCAGGTTGGGCGCCAGCAGGCCTTGCACACCGGTGCGCAACGCCTCCTGGCCGATAACTTCGCCCACCTGCCCCACCAGCGCACGGTCCCAACTGGCCGCCAGGGCCAGGCCACAGGGGCTGAGCAAGGCAATATCGCGCTCGTCCACGCGCCCGCCGGTCAGCCCCATCGGGCCATCGGCAAAGCGCACGGACTGCAGGTCGATGTCCGGCAAGGGGTGGGTCGACCACATGTCACGCCCTGCGGTCAGCCGCGCCAAAGCCCGCCATTCAAGGGTACGGTTAGCCATGGCGTGCCTGCTCCCGTGCAAGGCCCTTGGGCACGGCGAAGGCCAGGGTCTGCTCGGCCAACACCTTCAGCAGGCCATCGGTCTGCTGGTCACAGCGGCCATCGGCGTCAAACAACGCCGCGCCCGCCGTGTTAAGCGTTACCCCCAGCGGCGTCGGCCAACCACGCAGCGCGTGGACGATCGAGCGCAACGCCCCCAACGTGGTATTGCAGCCCTGCCAGCCCGCGGCCGTGACAATGCACCCTACCGCCCGGCCGTCTAGGTAGACGCGGCTGTCCTGGCGCAGGTCCTCCAGCAGGTCAATGGCGTTCTTCACCAGCCCCGACACGCCGCCGTGATAGCCCGGCGTGGCCAGGATCACCCCGTCGGCCTGGCGCACGGCCTCGATGAACGCCTGTTCGGCCTGGGTGCGGGTTACCGCCAGCGGATTGAAGGCAGGCAAGCTGGCCAATGCCTCGCCACCGAACAGCAACGTCCGGGCGCCCAGCTGGCGGGCGTGTTGAAGCGCGTTGCGCAGCGCCAATTCGGTGCTTGAACCCGGCCGCGTGGTGCCGCCGATGCCGACGATCAAGGGGCGTTCAGGCTCGTGCAAGTGAATGGGTTGATTCATGGCTGGCTCCCTGTTCAGCGAAAGCGCGGCAGCACTTCACGGGCGAACAAGCCCATGGACTGCTCGGCGTAGCGGATGCGTTGCTCGGTGAGCGGGCCGTTGGTGAAGCCCATCAGCACGTTGCCGATGCCCAGTTGGCGGTGCTTCTCGAGTTCGTCCGCCACCCGTTCCGGGGTGCCGTACAGGCACCAGGTCTTGATCCATTCAGGGCTGAAGCAGTCAGGGTGGCGATGCAGTTCGACGCCAGACAGCTGTTCGGCGCGCTTGTTGAATTCGTACTCGCGGTCGATCGCCTGTTTGTAAGCGGCCTGGATCTGCATCAGTTCATCCTCGGCCTGGGCTTCGCTGGGCGCCAGGTGCACGCACTGGTAGGTGTGGGTGGTCCAGCCCAGGCAGTGCTCAATCACTTGCGCGTCGTGCCCGGCGGCAAGCAGTGCATCCTTGTAGCGGTTGAAGTACCGGGTGACCTCGGCAAACGGGTCGGCGCTGGCCGGTACGGGTGGCGTGAACGCCGGGATGAAGGCCGGCCAGCCGTTGTCGGCGGCGCGCTGCATGCTGCTTTCACGCAGGGCTACCGGCATGATCCGCCGGAACGGCCGCTGGAACGGCGCCGGCACGATGCGCTGCACCACCGCCCCCTTGTAATGCCCCGTCTCGAACGAGATCGGCTCATCCTCGACCTGCTTGTCCCACAGCCTGAGCACCAGGTCCAGGTTCTCCTGCAGCAAGGCCGAGGCCTGCTTGTAGTTCACGCCGAAGCCGATCATCTCCTCCGGCGTGGTGCCACTGCCGATGCCCACCAGCAGACGACCCTCGGTCAGCTGGTCGAGCAGGTTGACGCGCTCGGCGAAACGTACCGGGTGATGCAGGGGCACGGTGGTGACGGACATGCCGAAGTGAATGCGCTTGAGCTGGGCCGCCAGATAGGCGGCGAACACGAACGGGTCGCTGCACATTGGCGCATAGCCGGTGAAGTGGTGGTCGGGCATGAACACCGCGTCAAAGCCGAGTCGCTCAGCCTGGCGAGCATGCTCGACCAGGGACTCGATGACGGAGCGATCCTGTTGGGCGGCAGTGGACCTGCCGACGAGAAACACGGAAAAGCGCATGGAATAACCTCTTCTTGTAGTTGGATGGCTAGCTCGGCCGACGCGGATTCGATGACTGTGTTGACGCCCGTCTGCAACGAGAGCATCGAGAAAAATACAGTATTAGAATTCTTGTTCGCGTTTTAAATATAGAAGCCTTCTGCTTGGCCGTCAATGAGAGTCAACGAAGAGGATTAACAGTGATGGAAAGGGATCCCCTGTGACGAATGCGACTTCTCACCCTTACGCCGGAGACGAAGCCCAGGTTGAGCAATGCTGTAATGCCCCTACCTACTACATGGGCTATAGCGCTCCCTGGACTACCAAATCAGAAGCTTCGAGCACATAGCCAAATGCGATCGGGTTTTTCTCGATTTCAGAGGCGCATCAGAGGGATGCAATCCTTGATGCTGAAGGTCGGCGCAATGGATGCAAAACGGTTGAGCTGCTGAGCACGTCCCATGAGCGTAAGCATCTTCAATTGCATCCCCAGGCCTTCAAGGTCGATAGCCTTCTGCCAGCGACTCGGTTGCAGGCTACGCCGGCAGGCGGTTGCCCTCGCATCCTCCATGGTTTCAAGACAGCACACTCGTCATGCCCTATGGTCGGGCTTTCTCTACTGTTTAATTGCAACCACGTCTAAACGATTCGAACTCGTCAAACCCCGACGGCGTCTTTTGGCGGGGGATGGTGGTAATCCCCAACGAAATAGGGCTGGGCCGTCTATTCCTCCGGCCATCTACCCCGTTTTGTGAACAACCAATAGATGATCCCCAAGACCAGCGTTGCAAACCCCAATGCAGCGATAGTGGCGGCGGGCGTTGAAGCGGAATCAAGAATCACGAATTTGCGACTCAGAGCCAAGAGCGAGATAAGAATCACTGTTCGCAGCTGTACGATGCTGCCGTGCCTGAACGCGGGACGAATGATGGAGTGCTTGAACTCCAAGGCGATCAACACAGTGAAGATCGAACCGAACAGTAACTGGAAATCGCCGTGATCCAAGGGATCAATCGCGCCGCCTACCACCAGCGGCAGCACTCGTCTATAGAGCTGGATCAAAGCAATGACGATGACGCACGAGATCATCACGCCAAGCGCCAGCACGATGATCTGCTCGAATCGCTCATAGGCGTTCATCAGTGACCACTGGACACGAAGGCTTTTCAACGTCGATCTCGGAGGCAGTGGCGCTGAGGGGTCCGGATTCTTCATTAGGTTTTTGCTCCAGCACGTGTGGTTTCAGCCGTCGGCATGGCTCGCCTGTAGCCGCTGATCCAGCGCGCCAGATAGTTAAGTGAAGCAGAGTTTCGGGGGTACGGCCGAATCATTTCCAGTGCTCTCGATGCGCTACCCGCATCGGAGTCTGCCCGACCGCCTCGGCAACAGTGAACCCAGGCTGTTGACGTGAGCTGGTCTGGGTTCTAGTTGCTGATAATGGAGATCTTATCGTTGCGCTCGATGATTGCGAGCGTGATCTGTTCAACCCGCTCAATCCCCTGCCCCAGTATTGCCGCCAGCGATCGCGGCTGGTTCATCGACGCGTATCAATCATCGTCACAACCAGCATGGCGATTCATTGCAAACCCGCCTACGCTTGTTTGATGACCCCACGCCTTTACTCAGTTGAGGCAAAGGCTGGGGCAATCAGATTCCCTTCTGACTGTCCGTTCGCCGCGATCTGGACCTGCCCGCGTGTATCGCCAGCCACTGGCCCCTTAATACGTCCCGCCCGACCAACATTTACCGCACAACGGGTAAACGTTTTAAGCACTCCCCACCTGTCGTTCTCAGCGACCGATGCCGCAGCCCCGCTGGAAATGAGGCCGCTGTTCACGTTCTCCCATTGAGGAAATCAGTATGTATCGGCCGAGCACCATTACTTATCAGCAGCATCGAGGGTTCAGCCGGACCTTCACTCAGGGGCATTTGAGCCTTGGATTGTTTTTCCCTTTGGAGGCTTTCGATGGGGACATGCCCAGCATGCTCAACCAGGTCGCTTTGGCCAAACGAGCGGAGGCGTTGGGTTTCTGCGCGCTCTGGTTTCGTGATGTGCCTCTTCGGGATCCCGGTTTCGGCGATGTTGGTCAACTGTTCGACCCTTGGGTTTATCTGGGCTACATGGCCGCGCATACGTCTGAGATTGCGCTTGGCACTGCGTCCATTGCCATACCGTTGCGCCATCCGTTGCACACTGCCAAGGCATCTGCCAGCGTCGATCAACTGAGTGCAGGTCGCTTGATTCTGGGGGTGGCTTCCGGCGATCGTCCGGTGGAGTTTTTAGCTTTCGGCGTCGATCCCGAAAGGCGTGGAGAGCTCTTTCGGGAGCACTACGAGGTTATTAGGAAAGCCCACAGCACCAGCTTCGAACCCATCCGCTGGAGCGGTGGTGAGATGCAGGGCGCTGACTTGATTCCTAAACCCACAACCCAATCCATTCCAATGCTTGTGACTGGAAACAGTCGCCAGTCGCTGGACTGGATCGCGCGCGAAAGCCTCGGATGGATCAACTATCCACGCATACCGAACATGCAGCGGCTGATCGTTGAAGACTGGCGACGTGAGGTCATGAAGCAATGTGGCGCCGTCTATAAGCCCTTCGCTCAGTCGCTTTATATCGACCTCGACGAGACTCCATCCACGCCGCCCACCCGCATTCATTTAGGGTTCAAACTGGGACGCTACCATCTGCGGTTTTTGCTGGAGTCGCTTGAGGAGATCGGGGTGGACCACGTTATCCTAAATCTCAAATACGGAAAGCGCCCTGCTGAGGAAGTCATTGAGGAGCTGGGTACTCACATTGTTCCGGAATTCGCAGTACAGCCGCGTCCTGAAGCGGACTGATACACCCACCAGCGCCACGCCCGGCCGATGTGATCTACGGCTGGGTGACCATGAGTTGCTTTCACCCGAAGGCGAAGCCTGCCAGGCTGGCCCTGTTCCAGCGCCATGGAGAGCACCAAGATAGCCGTCATGCTGGCGTTGACTTCGGTACTGATGACCCTGAGTTTGAGCGCTTGGCATTGGCACAAACGCAATTTCGCCGCCCTGTGCCATCAATGGACCTTCAGGACCAGGCACCTCCTGAGCCTGCATCAAGAACGCAGCTTCGTCTGCCGGGCTCGTCCAGGCATCTGGGGATCCAGTGCTTCATTGCACGACGTCATCAACAGTCCTACTACCCAATGACGGGAGCGCGTTGAGCTAAGTCCCTGTCCCTGCGACAGACACGCGATCATCAGGCTGGTCCGGCGGACTCATGTTTGCTGAGGCGTTTGGCGCATCCAGCTTATTGAAGAGCACTACGTCACGGGCTTTGTCGTAACCGAGTTCAACGCTGTCGCCGGCCTGGAGCTTGCCAGCGAGCATTTCCTTTGCGAGCCGCGTTTCGAGGGTCTGGCGAATCTGACGCTTCAACTCTCGCGCGCCAAACTCGGGCTGATAACCAACATCCGCCAGATGATCAATGAGGGTGTCAGCCACTTTCACCGTGATGTTCTGGGCAGCCGCGATTCTAATGACCCGATCAAGCTGAATGCCCACAATCGATCGGATGTTGTCCCGAGTAAGGGCATGGAACACGATGATGTCGTCGATACGGTTCAGGAATTCGGGACGAAAATGCCCTTTCAAGACGCCCATCAATTCATCACGTAACGCTTTATCCGTAAGGCGTTCATTTTCTGGTCGCCCAAGATTCTGCATGATGACGGGAGAGCCCAGATTGCTGGTGGCGATGATGATCGTATTGCTGAAGTCCACAACTCGTCCCTTGCCGTCCGTGAGACGACCATCATCGAACACCTGCAGCAATACGTTGCTCACATCGGGATGCGCCTTCTCAATCTCGTCGAGCAAAATCACGCTGTAGGGCTTGCGGCGGACGCGCTCTGTCAACTGACCGCCTTCGTCGTATCCGACATAACCGGGTGGCGCACCGATCAACCGGGCAACCGCATGACGCTCCATGTACTCCGACATATCGATGCGAATGATCGATTGCTCGTCACCAAACACCGTCTCTGCCAACGCCTTGGCCAACTCGGTTTTGCCTACGCCGGTTGGACCAAGAAAGAGAAACGTGGCAATCGGTCTGTTGGCTTGTCCAAGGCCGGCGCGAGACAAACGAACCGCATCGCTGACCGCAAGCACAGCATCTTCCTGCCCGACCAGCCGATCACGCAAAGTGTCTTCCATATTCAGCAGCTTCTGACGCTCTTCCTGGGTGAGTTCGGTTACCGGAATACCGGTCAGACGGGACAGTACTTCGGCAATCGACTCAAGGGTCACCTCGAGGGTTTCGGAACCCGTTTTGCGCTCCCAGGCTTCTGTCTCCTCTCCCAATTGGGCTTGCTTTTGACCGATGCGCTCTTCGAAGCCTTTGGATTCATCGAAGCGTTTACGCGAGGATGAATAGTCCTGTTCGCGTTTGAGCTGGGTGATTTCTGCTTCCAGCTCCTGAATGCCAGCGGGCCTTGAGGAGGTGCTGATGCGCACGCGGGCCGCAGCCTGGTCGATCAGGTCAATGGCCTTGTCCGGCAGAAAGCGCGAGGTAATGTAACGATCCGACAGCTCCGCCGCTGCCACGAATGCTTCGTCGGCGAACGTCACCTGATGGTGCGCCTCAAGCTTGTCGCGCAGTCCACGCAGGATAATGATGGTCTGTTCCACGGTGGGCTCGGATATCAGGACGGGCTGAAAACGTCTTTCGAGCGCCGCATCTTTTTCGATGTGCTTTTGATACTCATTGAGCGTCGTCGCACCGATCAGACTGAGCTCCCCGCGTGCCAGTGCGGGTTTCAATACGTTGGCAATGTCCAGGCCGCCTTCTTCACCTCCCTGCCCCGCGCCAACGATCGTATGCAGCTCGTCGATGAACAGAATCAGCTCCGAGGTCTTCGCAGAGACTTCATCGAGCAGTTGCTTGGCGCGCTCCTCAAATTCGCCCCGGTATTTGGAGCCCGCGACCATTGAGTTCAGATTGACTTCAACCAGCCGTCTGCCACGCAGAATTTCCGGGACATCGCCCTTGACTATGCGCTGGGCAAGCCCTTCGACGATGGCTGTCTTGCCGACGCCGGGTTCACCGATCAGGACCGGATTGTTCTTCCTGCGGCGGGCCAGCACCTCGATGGTGTTTTCGATTTCCTGCGCGCGGCCCAATACGGGATCCAGCTTGCCCTCACGAGCCAATGACGTCAGGTCGCGACCGAACTTGTCGAGTGTCGGTGTTCCCGTGGGGGTATCGACTCTCCCGTCCTCAGCCCCCTTACCCACCACCTTGACCACCTTCTGCCGCAAGGCTTCAGGGGTCACGCCGTATTTTTTGAGCAGCGTTCCGGCAATGCTTTCGGGCACCGAGGAAAGCCCGATCAACAGATGCTCGGGGCCAACATATGAGTGCCCTAAATCACGAGATGCCTGGAACGCAAAATTGAACGCTTTTTTCAGTCGAGGCGAGATGCTCATCTGATCCACCGGAGCCTGCGCCTGCGCTGCGCCCCTTTGAGCGTGTTGATCGATGTAGCCTTTGATGTCGTCCGCAGAAAGCTTCAATTCCTTGAGCAACGCTGTGCCTACGTCGGTATCGGCAAGCACATACAACAGATGCTCAGTATCGAGCTCGCTGCGGTTGAACTCATGGGCTTTCTCTCCAGCGCGTTGCAGGATCTCCAGCGTCTGGGAGCTGAATGCATCGGTTGCATCGACAGATTCGCGAGGCACATGCGCAGAGAGCCTGAAGTCATCACCCCCCTGATCCGCTGCTCCGCCCATGTTGTCGAAAAAGCGAGACACGCCACCGCCCAGCAAAGAGTCGAAGGGGTTCAACATGCTTTGATGGCGTAAAAGTTGACGGTAGTCGTGGTCGCAAATGGACATTGTTCTGGCCTGACCATTTTGCGACACGGTCACTCGCGCGACAGCCGGTCTGGCGTTACAAATTTCACAGAGAGTAGCCATGATGAGTTGTCTCCAAAAATGGATAACACGGACTCATACAGATGGATCTACGTGCCCTGAACGATGCTCAGGAAACAGGGGCATGAGACCAGCAATACGTTGAGCTTGGTCGGGAAGACGATGACGTGGGAGGGAATGGCAGCTTTGAGAAACGATGCCACCCGATCAACATAGTCGCGATCTCATGACAGCGCGCCACGGCTACTTGATTACCGACGAACGACGTCTAGACATTTCGTGTGAATAAACAGCCTGTCGTTAGCTATCAACCCAGGCGCTAGCTAGCGATTGAGTCCACGCATTGAGGAAAGCTCAATCGCCTGACTCATCTCGGTGACCTCGGGAGGCCCGTCATAGCGAAGCCCGTCGATGTAGAACGCAGGCGTGCCGTTTACCCCGCTACGTACGCCGCCATTGAAATCGGATTGTATTTTGGGCAGATAGATATCGGTTTGCATCGCAACAACGAGTTCATCGCTGGAAAGGCCGTGTCTCAGTGCGATGGCGCCATACAGCGGCACGCCCAATCGATCCTGATTTTCATACAACTCGTCGTGGGCCTCCCAGAAGAATCCTCGACTCCCGGCATATTCAGCGGTGACAGCTGCGCCCAGCGCATGCGGGTGAGCAGTGGTCAGTGGAAAGTTGCGAAACACAAGCAACAGATCCTCGCCAAAATGCTGCTGCAGCTGCTTGACGACCCAGTACGCCAAACCGCAATAGGGGCATTCGTAGTCGCCATATTCCACCAGTGTGACCTTGGCATCCGCCCTTCCCTGGCGATGGTCGTTTGCAGTTACCGGGACTTTGAGAGTGGCCATGTGATCACCTACTGGTTTTTGGCGGGCGTGCTGTGTGGGGACTCTGCCAGAGCATCCAGCGCATCCAGAATGCCGTCCGCTCCAGGATTGATTGCCATCGGTGAAACGTAGCTCCAGGCGACCACCCCCTCCTTGTCAATCACGAACAACGCACGCTTACAAACTCCAAGGTGGGAATCGTACACGCCATACTGTCGCGCCACCGCTCCTTTGGGCTCGAAATCGGCAAGCAGGCTGAAGTGAAACCCACGATCTTTGACGAAGGCCTGATGACACCATGCGCTGTCGACGGAAATACCCAGCAGCGTCGCGCCGTACTCTCTGAAGGTGGGAAGCACCTGATTGTACAAGGTCAGTTGGTCGCCACACACCGAGCTCCAGTCAGCGGGGTAGAACGCCAATATTACGGGACTTCCCTTTAGCTCGTGCAGGGACAGCCGCTGATCGGGCGTTGCGTACAGGGAGAAATCGGGGGCGACAGTGCCGGCTGGAAGTGGTCCTTGAAGCAGGCGGTCGGTCGTTTCTTTTGCATCATCCAATGCTGAAGTGTTCATTGCTTGAGCCCTGATAGGTGGGGTGGGTTCTGTACAGCCGGATACGACTCGCCCGGCGGGGTAATTCCATCCACCGTCAAGGGGTTCAGAATGGCGAAGAGGCCTCGTGACAAGCCTGAGTGTCTTCGGCTGCGAGAGTATGGCCGCATTACGAGCACGAGGTGATCCGCCGTGCTTTCGCGGAATGGGGGTTGAGGCCAGGTTGGCAGCGCAACGGCTGATTTGATCTGACGCACCAATGACTATAGTCGCTGTAGGCACCTGCCCGCCGAAAAGAGACCCGCGGTAACGTCCAGACTCAGCCGCGTCCCTGAGGCTGCAAAAAGGCGGCAGGGACGGGTTGGAGCCTTGTCGGGCTTGCTTAGCCGGGCAGCTTAGCCGCAAGCACGTCAACCTTCTCGATTGACGGCGGTTCGGCAAACAGCTCGGCAGCCTTTGCCATAAGCGCGGCGGCGACCTTGCCCGAAAGATGAGCCTGTCGGCCTGCTTCATCCGGGAAGGCGTCAAAGATGCCAAAGGTGGAAGGTCCCAAGCGGATGGCGAACCAGGCCGTGGTGGCTGGCTCCTCCGCCACGATTGCAAGACCACTCATTAAAAAGCTCTCAACCTCTTTCTCTTTCCCGGGTTTTGCTTCGAGACGAACGAACAACGCTACGTTGACCATGACGTGTCTCCTCTTGTTATGACCAGGTCATCATGCGCCATGCTTTCCAGTAAGCCCAACGGGATATTTGCCGACTTGCCAGCAAGCTCCAGCGTCGTGGGGATGGAAGATAGCGTCGAGTCATTCCGCCGGCAGAGCAAACGGCCAGAAGCAGACGCCGGACTGCCTCGTCACCCGTCATTAGCTGCATCCAGCCCATTTACTCGACAGCGGCGCCCTTTCCCTCAGCATCCGATGTTCAAGACGCAGACCAACTGAACGGCCGGTCAGCGATGAAACTCTGGATGGCTCAGGAACGCTTCGAGGGCGGCAAACGGCATCGGTCTGGCGAAGTGATAACCCTGAAAAATATCGCAGCGACTGCCTTTCAGAAATTCCATTTGGGATGCCGTTTCCACGCCTTCGGCGACCACAATGAGGCTGAGGTGGTGGGCCATGGAAATAATGCCCTGGGTGATCGCTGCATCGTGATGATCGGTAGCGATTTCCCGGATGAACGAACGGTCGATCTTGATCTTGTCGATCGGCAAACGCTTGAGGTAGCTGAGGCTGGAAAAACCGGTCCCGAAGTCATCGAGTGCAATGCGCACCCCCAATGTCTTGAGTCGGTGCAACGTCTCGATCGCCTGTTCAGCGTTATGCAACAGCAGCGACTCGGTGATCTCCAGCTCCAGTTGTTCACCTCGCAGACCGTGTTTCTTCAGCGTGGCCTGGACATACTGCACGAAATGGCCACGCTGAAAATGCATTGGTGAAATATTGACGGCCATCGAGATGCCCGCGTTGCCCTGCTCGTCCAGCTGTCGCAACTGAGCGCAGGCCGTATCGAGCACCCAAAGGCTAAGCGGGATGATCTGACCACTGTCCTCGGCCACCGGAACAAACACCGCTGGGGGGATAAGTCCCTTTTCCGGATGCTCCCAGCGCAGCAACGCTTCGATCCCGACCACACGCCCGGTACGTGCGTCGATCTGCGGTTGATAATGCAGCTGTAACGACTGAGTCTCGATAGCCTTTTGCAGGTCATTGCGCAGCCTGGCGTGCTCGCAAACGCGCTGATTCAGGTCGCGGGTGTACCACTGAAAATTGTTGCGCCCTTGTTGTTTGGCTTTGTACATGGCCATGTCAGCCTGTTGGATCAACTGCATCGGCTGCTCAAGGTGACCATCGCTCAGGGTGATACCGACACTTGCGCTCACGTGCAGGTCGATGCCCTGGATGCAGTAGGGTCTGGCAATGCTGGCCATCAATCGCTCGGCCACTGGCACGACGTCCTCATCACGCAGCAGGTCCGGCAGCAGAACGATGAATTCGTCACCGCCCATGCGCACGATCGTCTCCGCGGGCCTAACCTGCTCGGCCATGCGTCGCGCTACCTCGATCAGCACCTGATCGCCAAAGTAGTGCCCGATGGAATCATTGATGGATTTGAATCCATCCAGATCAATGCACATTACCGCCAGCCGCCGCTTTCGCAGACGACTGAGGTGACAATCCAGAATAAGCTGGTCTTCAAGCGACACACGGTTAAGCAAGCCGGTCAATTGGTCATGGCTGGCGTTGAAACTCAACTGGCGCTCGAAATGCTTCTGATCGCTGATGTCACGGGCAATGCCAAACACACCAACGATCTCGCCGTTGACCATGATGGGCAGGTTCGAAATGTCCATGGTCAACAGTTTTTCATTCTCGTCTCGAAGCCGTGCCTCGAAGCGTTGAGGGGCTCCGGCTCGCGCTGCGGAAAAATGCTGACTGACCCGCATCAGGTCTTCCTCAGGCACCAGACGGGAAAAGTGATGGCCAATGAACTGGGTTGCAGTCTGCGGCTTAAGCTTCAGGCCTGCGGGATTCACACTCTGGATGTTGCCGAGCAGATCGAGCGCGAACACCGGGTTGGGGTTATAGGTGAACAGTGAACGAAAGCGTTGCTCGCTCTCCTCCAGGCGCTGACCGTCACGCTCATGGCGGATTGCGATGACTGCCAGTTGGGCGGCGCAGGCAAGTTGTTGAATCTGTAATTCGTCTGGCGTATGGGTGCGATTCTGATACAGGGCAAATGTGCCCAATACGCTGCCTTCATGGGAGAGCAAAGGAACAGACCAGCAGGAATGCAAGTTATGCCCAAGCGCCAGGCTGCGGAAACGCTCCCAATTCGGATCTTGAGCGATGTCTTCAGTGACCACCATTTCGCGCCGGAACGCTGCCGTGCCGCAGGTGCCTTCCCGTGGACCGATCGCCATTCCATGGATCGCCTCACTGTACTTGGCCGGCAGGCCGGGCGCTGCGCCGCTCAGCAAGTGCTTGCCCTCGGCGTCAGTGAGGAGAATGGAACAGAACGTATCGGGGCTCTGGGCGTTTTGCATCTGGCAGATAGCGCTAAGTATTTCGTCCAGATGTTGGTCGCTTGCGATCATGCCGAGAATGTCACGTTGCGACTCGGGGAACGTATTGCTGTGAAAATCGGGACGAGTATTCATGGTGGTTCCTGAAGACTCTCGAGGTCGTCCGGTCTACAGAGAGCCAGAAATAGCGGGCGGCCGATCACTGTCCACTAGTGCGTCGGTCGCGCACTGTAGGCAGCTGCGCCCCGCTGAAGAAAGGCTCAGACGTGACATAAAAAGCAGTGTCAGATTGATGCCGTTTGGCGGTGAACGGACCACGACCATTCCGCCGATGTGATCGCCCTCTGCCCGAACGTTCATCGTGAAGCGCACTATCAAAGGTACGAGGCAGAGGTGCGCGAATTTCCTCACCATGGCCCAGGGTTTTACCTGATCGTCACCTGTTCGAGACGTGGCTCTGGTCAATTTCTGGGTGTCGTAACGCGCAGCAATTGTCCCCCTGAAAGCAGAAGCACCCTCGACTTTAGTAGCGCAACAACCGTAAAAACCATCGAGTGAAAAAAGCCGCCTAAAACTGCAGCAACATAAGTGCGCGAACTGCTGGTGGTCTCGGATGCCGAAAATTCGTTCTACGGCTACGGTAAGTGCCAAATACGACTATAGTCACTCGTGAGCCAGGGAGCATCCAGCCGTTATGTTACATGCCTGGCCCTCAATCCAATACCGCGAAGACACGGAGGATTTCCTCGTGCTTCTTCATGCGAAATTTCTACGTTCTTGCTGCTGAAAACACTTAGGTTCAGGTGGAGATAAAGGCCTCGTTTCTTTTGTGAATCCCCTGATGGTGGATTGAGTTATCCCGCCGGGCACGTTGTATCCCGCTAAGCACGCCCCCACCACCCATCTATCAAGGTTCAGGCAATGGATACTTCAGCATTTGGTGATGCAAAAGAAGCGAAAGACGATCTGGTCCGGGGGCCGCTGCCAGCGGTCTGCGGTCTGCGCCGACTAAATGACCTAATAGCGCCGTATTAAGCCGCGTGAATAGCATCCCAGCACTTTACACTGACGGACCTTGCTGTATAGGGGTTCCAGAGTTCACCGCAATGAGTCAGATGATTGAGCTTTCGTTAGTGAGTGGGTGATGCCAGACAGTGACGTCGGCCGGCCATCATCTACACCGGGGCTGAGGACTAACCAACGTTAGTTCCCTTCTACATTAAAGAGGTGTACGCGGAGCCAGCAGCGAATGAAATCTTTGAAGTATTATGAAAAAAATCGACACGCCACATGGCTGGAGTTGTTTTTTGACCTGATTTTTGTCGTTACAATAGGAAAGGTGACGCATACGCTCGGACATCTTCATCAAGGGCACTATGAACGTGAGCAATTATGGAGCTTCTTACTGCTTTTTGTTCCGTTATGGTGGATCTGGTCAAGCCATACTATTTACTCCAACAGGTTTGATACAGACGGCAACCTTCACCGTCTTTCAACATTATTTATAATGTTATTACTCATTGTGCTATCCGCACGGATTGGCGAAACACTAGAGGTGTACTACCCGCTTGTTATCACCTGCTATGTGGGTATACGTGCCATCATCAGCATCATGTACATTTCGACCATAAATACTGTCGACGACCGTAGCGAATTCGCCTCCAGGCTTGGCTTCGCCCTTTTAGTCAGCTCAGCTATCAGTCTCTCATCCATTATTTTTGACCCACCCATGCGTTACCTCGTAGCTTACATTGGAATTTTTCTTGATATTCTGCTTCCTGTTTTTTCCTGGAGCGAAACAAAACCATTGCCAGCGCATACAGAACACTTGGTTGAACGATTAGGCTTACTCACCCTCATCTTGTTGGGCGAGTCAGTGATCAGCCTTTCTGGAGGGTTATCTGACATTCAATGGAATCCTTATAATGTAATGGCAGCAATCACCGGATTTATCATGATTTGCAGTATATGGTGGATCTATTTTGATAGCTTTTACCTGCTGAGCAAAAATGAAAGCAGCATGAGTGGGCACTCCTTAATCTACTCGCACCTTTTCCTGTTCTTAGGGCTGGCCGTACTGGCCAATTTGATCAGGCACGCAATCTTGAACGACATTGCGATACATGATTTCCAAATGATGTCAGTCATCGGCATGGTCTTATTTTTCTTAGGTAAGCAATATGGTTACTTCATAGCCGCCCCTAAAATTAGGAAATACATTCTTGAAAACACGGTGATCGTTTTTTCTTTAGGTGGCTTAGCTATATTTCTGCCTCGTGTCGAGTACATATTGATCGGTCTAACATTCACCATGATCGGATATGTTTTGCTGAATTTCAGGTACCGTTAAGTCATTCTTGTTAAACCATAGCTTGGGAGGAGTTCCGCGAAACCCTGCCGACAAAGTCGAGCAACCCGCCCGAGAGCAAGAAAGTGGATTGATCGATGTACCAATCCAACTGCCCTAGGTAATTCGTACGCGGTGCAAGAACCTGCCCTTCATGAAGGGCTATTTTGGGTCGGAAGCGGCCGACCGTGGGCTGACTGCTTTCGGCCCAGAGTGTGTAAAAACACTTTCAAGTTGCTGGTGAGTTAGCCCATGGCTTCTGGTCGTTGCGATATTCCAAGCGTT